>NZ_JBLNKV010000021.1:0-1057 GCF_048158585.1 Flavobacterium galactosi | reverse complement strand
TTCAGGTATACCTGCAGGAACTTACTCTTTGGTATACAAAATCTGCGAAATCCTTAATCCAACTAACTGCGACCAAGCTACCGTTACTATAACCGTAACTGCGCCGATTATTGATGCAGTTGATAATACCGCTTCTATAAATGGATACACAGGCGGAACATTTACCAATGTTTTGTCGAATGATATGCTCAATGGAGTGGCTGTAGTTTCTTCTAAAGTCAATACGACTTTTGTGTCTGCGACTAATTTAGGTATAACACTTTCTGGTACCGATGTAGTAGTTGCTTCAGGTATACCTGCAGGAACTTACTCTTTGGTATACAAAATCTGCGAAATCCTTAATCCAACTAACTGCGACCAAGCTACCGTTACTATAACCGTAACTGCGCCGATTATTGATGCAGTTGATAATACTTATAATTCAACATGTTCTACAAATGGCACTCTTGGTAATATTTTAACTAATGATACTTTAAACGGATTTGGATTTAATGCGAGTAACGTTACTATAACTTTACAATCTGGCGGAAATCCAAATCTTTCATTAAACACAACTACCGGAGATATTATAGTCAATGGAATTTCTGTTGGACAATATACTTTAGTATATAAAATTTGTGAAGTTGTTAATCCAAATAATTGTGATACAGCAAATATTATAATAACTATTACTGACATTACTGTACCTGAAATCAGTGCCGCTGGTGCCAATGTAACCATCGATTGTCCAGCAAGTCCAATATTCACAGCTCCAACAGCAACTGATACTTGCGGAACTGCAACTATCAATGTTGTATCAGATATAACAACACCTGGTAGTTGTTTAAGCACATACAGCAGAACAATTACCTGGGATGCTACTGATACCAGTGGTAATCATAGCGCAACAGTAAGTCAAACAATAAAAATTCAGGATAAAACTGCTCCGGTATTGAGCCAAGCTCCTGCCGATGTAACCGCAGAATGTTCTGCAGTTCCTGCTGCAGCCACTCTAACGGCTACCGATAATTGTGATGCAACTCCTGTAGTGACTTTCAATGAAGTGAAAACGAACGGA
>NZ_JBLNKV010000020.1:0-1275 GCF_048158585.1 Flavobacterium galactosi | reverse complement strand
CAGCAGAAGCTTTAGCTAGAACAAATGGAGACGCTACCAATGCAGCTTCAATTTTAGCAGAAACATCAGCTAGAACAACTGCAATTTCAGCAGAAACATCAGCCAGAACAACTGCAGATGGTATTCAAAACACAGCTATTTCTGATAATGCAGCTTCAATTTCAGCAGAGACATCAGCTAGAGCAGCTGCAATTTCAGCAGAAGCTTTAGCTAGAACAAATGGAGACGCTACCAATGCAGCTTCAATTTCAGCAGAAACATCAGCTAGAACAACTGCAGATGGTATTCAAAACACGGCTATTTCTGCCAACGCAACCGCAATTACATTAGAAGCTACAACTGCAAGAGCTGCTGAGTTAGCCAATGCAACCGCAATTTCAACAGAAACTACCAGAGCTACAGGAGCTGAGTTAGCCAATGCAACTGCAATTTCAACAGAAACTTCTGGTAGAACTGCCGCAGACACTGCTCATGATACTGCTATCGCTGCCAATGCAAGCGCAATTACATCAGAAGCTACAACTGCAAGAGCTGCTGAGTTAGCCAATGCAACTGCTATTTCAACAGAAACTTCTGGTAGAACTGCCGCAGACACTGCTCATGATACTGCTATCGCTGCCAACGCAACCGCAATTACATCAGAAGCTACAACTGCAAGAGCTGCTGAATTAACTAATTCAAATGCAATTTCAGCAGAAGCAACAACGGCAAGAACTGCGGAATCAACTTTAACTACCAACTTGGCAGGAGAGGCTACAACTGCAAGAGCTGCTGAATTAACTAATTCAAATGCAATTTCAGCAGAAGCAGCAACAGCAAGAACTGCAGAATCAACTTTGACTACCAACTTGGCAGGAGAGGCTACAAGAGCAGGATTAGCTGAAACAGCCAATTCAACTGCAATATCTACAGAAGCAACAACAGCAAGAACTGCAGAATCAACTTTGACTACCAACTTGGCAGGAGAGGCTACAAGAGCAGGATTAGCTGAAACAGCAAATGCAACTGCAATTTCAGCAGAAGCCACAACCGCAAGAGCTGCAGAATCAACTTTGACTACTAATTTGGCTGCAGAAGCCACAAGGGCAGGATTAGCTGAAACAGCAAATGCAACTGCAATTTCAGCAGAAGCTACAGCTGCAAGAGCTGCTGAGTTAGCTTTGACTACTAATTTGGCTGCAGAAGCCACAAGAGCAGGATTAGCTGAAACAGCCAATGCAACTGCAATATCTACAGAAGCTACAACCGCAAGAGCTGCAGAATCAACTTTGACTA
>NZ_JBLNKV010000019.1:0-1415 GCF_048158585.1 Flavobacterium galactosi | reverse complement strand
TTTTTTCTAAAACTTTCGCCTTATTTTTGATTCGATTTCCAATATTTAAGTAAGAACGTCTGCGTCATTGCGGGTGCAAAACTACACTCTTTATTCCGTTTTTCAAGCTTTTTAATTCTCTTTTTTTTACATTTTTATTCTTTTGATTTTAAACCATTGAAAACATGCGTCTTGAACGAATATTTTTTTTAAACATCTTCCTCTCCATTGCTCGGAATTTTTCAAATTGCCTTATCATCCTACACTATACTATATAGACTACACACACCTTTAATTCCTCTTTAGCAATTCAATACTGTTCTAAACCCGGATTGAAACAGCCTTCACCGAACATCTTTTATTCTAACCTCCAAAAATACTACTCTCATAATTCTCTAATAAAACAATACTGGATTTCATACTCCCTTAGAATTACTGCGAAAAGCCCAAAAAAGAACAGTAAAACACACTTGATCAAGACTTGTAATCATAGCACAGCACTTTATATAAAAAAGAGACAGCCATTCCCTCTTTTATAATCAAAAATTGGATTAATCCTGGCGAGGATATATTAAAAAATATACATTCTAAGATAAATCTGCAAAATGACTAAATAAATCATATTCGCGATTTATTACCTTCCATTAAAACTAATAAAAAGGTAAAAAAAATATTCTCTAGCGTTGATTAAGCAAGGGAATAGAGTCCCAGAAATTTTTATTAAAGTACCTGACTAGCACTAATGGCCTTTATCAAATCAAAACCGAGGTGAGAAATTAAATATCTACTGATCTTTGTTGAAGGCAGGCTACCTAGTCTCTTTAATGGTTTTAAAAAGACTCAAAGAAAATTTAAAAGAAGGCTTAAAAAAAAGCATTAAGATGAGGGATGAATATTTTAAAAAAAGACGAAAATTAATGAGATAATTTCGGACCGGACTTATTTAACGTTGGGCACGTAAAATTTAGATAGATAAAACGCCAATAAATACAAAAAAACCTCTTAATTCTTTATAACCACGAAACACTTAATAACGCTGGCAGCTAGGCTAATTTAACCCAGTAACATTAGCTGATAGAACAGAAATAAATTTATATTCTAAACTTGAAAACGAAAATAAAAATATTCAGTTTTAAACATTCGTTCGAATTTTTGAAATCAAATTAAAAAAGGACACCAACACCTTTCTTACAAAAGGCATCTATAAAGTGCATAAAATTAAAAATGCTTTGCTATTTTAATTAAAACTGAATCTTTTTCTCAAAAATAATTTTTCAAAGTCAATAATTCCGGCTGCGTATTCTACGCTTTATTTCCAGAACGCAAAAAATCCTCATCAAATTAATGATGAGGATTTAATAGAATCTGAAACGGGTTCAGATTAAAGAAAGGCGACGACATACTCTCCCACATAACTGCAGTACCATCTGCGCAGG
>NZ_JBLNKV010000018.1:0-1797 GCF_048158585.1 Flavobacterium galactosi | reverse complement strand
CAAAATGACCACCTAATTCCGGAGCAAAATGACCACCTCCATTTTTTATTAAAAACTACTCTTTTTCATCTGTTAATTAGTATTCAAATATAATTAAAATATTACCCTTTATTTATCCCTCTTTTCTTTCTCATAGATTCTCCATGTAATTCGAGTCGGTGGGATTGATGTATAAGCCTGTCCAAAATTGCATCAGCTATAGTTTTTTCGCCAATTATATCATACCAACCTTGTACTGGGATTTGTGATGTCACAATTATAGAACCATTATTATGCCTGTCCTCAATGATCTCTAAAAGGGTAATTCGATTGTGACTATCTAATGCTTGGAGTCCAAAATCGTCAAGTATAATGACGTCTTGCCTTTCAATTTTGGCAAGTTCTCGCAGGTAAGAACCATCTGCTTTGGCCATTTTTAATTTAGCAAACAACTTCGAAGTATTAAAATAGCTCACTTTAAAACCCTGTATGCAGGCTTGATAACCCAGTGCAGTGCCTAAATAGCTTTTGCCTACACCAGTACTTCCTGTGATTAAGATGTTTTCGTTTTTTTCTACAAATTCACATTCTGCCAGACGCAGCACCATGTTGCGATCTAGATTACGGGTTTGGTCAAAATTGATACTTTCAATATTTGACTTGTAATGGAATCGGGCATTGGTTATACTGCGCTGAATACGACGATTGTGCCTTTCATCCCATTCCGCATCAATAATCATCGATACAAACTGATCGAGTGTGTAATGGTCAGTTTTTCCGCTTTCAATGGCTGTTTTAAAAGCATTATACATGCCATAAAGCTTCATTTGTTTCATTTTTGTTACTGTGGATTCATTCATGTTTTCAAGATTTAATTTAGTTATAATAATGTTTTCCTCTGATGTTACCGTGACTCGGGAGTTCCTGCTCGGGTTCTTGCTCAAAATCAATATGGTCTAAGTTGTTTTCTAAAATATTCTGTATGGTCTTAAAATTGTAAATTCTAAAATCAAGTGCCCGTTTACAGGCATTTATTAATCGCTCTTTCCCTACCTTTTTTTCGAAGTTTAGTATTCCTAAACAACTTTTATAAGCCTGTTCAGGATGGTTTCTACTTTCGATTATCTGCATAATATATTCTCCTACTGATTCATCAATACTACTTGCCCAATCAATGAATCGAGCAGCGCTCCACTGGGCTACAAATTGGTGGGTACTGGCTAAATGTTCTGGGGTTGTGGTATAGACATAAGGTTTGTAATTTCGTTCATGAACAGCTATTCGATTGTATTTATAATAGATCTCTACGGTTGATTTGGTATACAAGAGTTTCGCTTTTTTCTTTACATATTGATAGGGAACACTGTAGTAATTTTTGTCTTGACTTAATTGGACATGCCCGTTTTGCATTACCGTTGCAAAGGATTGGTATTTAATTTCAAAGCGTTCTTGTGGTAGTAGGCGTAGTTTTTGCTTCTCATCTTCTAAAAACAATTCTTTTCGAGAGTAAGGACGTCCAGTGAGTTTTCGACTGTTATGAGTGTCCAATAAATCCCATATCTGCTGGTTTAACTCTTCAAGGCTAAAGAATTTGGTTTCTTTTAAATTTACATAAATCCTTCTGTACAATATCTTAACAGCTCCTTCAACTAATGACTTATCTCTGGGTTTATAAGCCCTGGCTGGCAAGATTGTAGTTTCGTAATGTTCCGCTAAATCGGCCAGGGTTTCATTAATTGTTGGCTCAAAACGACTACTTTTTATTACTGCGGATTTTAAATTATCCGGGACAATTGCCTCAGGAGTGCCTTCAAAAAA
>NZ_JBLNKV010000017.1:0-1906 GCF_048158585.1 Flavobacterium galactosi | reverse complement strand
GACAGATGTTTGTGGAAACACCGCTTCTAAATCACAAGTCATTACCGTTCAGGATAAAACTGCTCCAATTATCGCTGCATTGCCGTCTGCTTCGACAATCTCTTGTCCAGCAATACCAGCATTTGCTATTGCAACAGCAACAGATAATTGTGCTTCGGCTTTAACCTTGACTTTTGCAGATTTGACTACAAATGGTCAATGTGCAGGATCCTATTCTGTAACTAGAACTTGGACCGCTAGTGATGCTTGCGGAAATACTTCTACGGCTTCACAAACCATCAATCTAACGGATACAAACACCCCTACTTTTACACCACCAGAAAACATTACATTAAATAGTGGTGAGAATTGCATTGCAAATACTAACCCAACTATAACTGGTAATGTAACTAATATAAATGATACATGCGATTCAAATCCAAAAGCAACTTATATCGATACAGAATGTTTTGGAATCACAGAAAATAATGGATCAATAAATGCTGGAAACGGTAATTATTTTCCCTTTACTGTTTCAGGATTTGATGATTTATCAGCAAGTAATATTCAAAAAATCGCTTTATCCTTTAAAACAAATCAAGGAAAAGGAAGAGCTGAATTCACTTTAGTTTCTCCTAGCGGACAAGGAGTAATATTAATTGGTTCATATTGTTCTGGTGGAAATTGTGATGATGCAAACCCAAATACTAAAGAATTGTATTTACCTACATTTTATCCAAATAGCTCTGGTTATACTCAATGGAATAATGCCAATTTTATTCAAGATGGAATAAATCAAAATATGATTCCAAACGGAGGAACAACTTCTCCAAATACAATTACTGGGTTAACATCTTATGTTTCAAACTTTGAAAATCTTACTGGACCAATGAATGGTACTTGGTTTATTTATTCAAGAAAACAAGCCAGTGTTAATGGAAGTATAGATTTCAATAGTGTTTGTCTGACTCCGGCTAGTTCTTGTACAAGCAATAAAGTTATTACAAGAACATGGACTGTTACAGATGCTTGTGGTAATTTTTCTAAAGCAACTCAAACAATAAAAATTCAAGACAAAACTGCTCCGGTATTGAGCGAAGCTCCTGCTAATGTAACCGCAGAATGTTCTGCAGTTCCTGCTGCAGCTACTCTAACGGCTACCGATAATTGTGATGCAACTCCTGTAGTGACTTTCAATGAAGTGAAAACGAACGGAAACTGTGCCAGCAACTATACCCTTACCAGAACTTGGACTGCGACAGATGTTTGTGGAAACACCGCTTCTAAATCACAGGTCATTACCGTTCAGGATAAAACTGCTCCGGTATTGAGCCAAGCTCCTGCCGATGTAACCGCAGAATGTTCTGCAGTTCCTGCTGTAGCCACTCTAACGGCTACTGATAATTGTGATGCAACTCCTGTAGTGACTTTCAATGAAGTGAAAACGAACGGAAATTGTGCCAGCAACTATACCCTTACCAGAACTTGGACTGCGACAGATGTTTGTGGAAACACCGCTTCTAAATCACAAGTCATTACCGTTCAGGATAAAACTGCTCCGGTATTGAGCCAAGCTCCTGCCGATGTAACCGCAGAATGTTCTGCAGTTCCTGCTGCAGCCACTCTAACGGCTACCGATAATTGTGATGCAACTCCTGTAGTGACTTTCAATGAAGTGAAAACGAACGGAAACTGTGCCAGCAACTATACCCTTACCAGAACTTGGACTGCGACAGATGTTTGTGGAAACACCGCTTCTAAATCACAGGTCATTACCGTTCAGGATAAAACTGCTCCGGTATTGAGCTTGGCTCCTGCCGATGTAACCGCAGAATGTTCTGCAGTTCCTGCTGCAGCCACTCTAACGGCTACTGATAATTGTGATGCAACTCCTGTAGTGACTTTCAATGAAGTGAAAACGAACGGA
>NZ_JBLNKV010000016.1:0-4228 GCF_048158585.1 Flavobacterium galactosi | reverse complement strand
GGACCGGATAGTTTTACATCTACGATGGAAGATCCGACCGCCTTTGCATCAACAGCTGCAAAAGCAGGGGTATATACTGTTGAGGTTACCGATAATAATGGTTGTAAAAAAACAGCCACCACCACAGTAGTTGTCAATCCATTGCCAACCGCAACCGCAGTTGGAGGAGTTTTATCTTGTTCAGGAGCAGCTCTCCAATTGAGTGGTTCCGGTTCAACCGGTGCGGCCACTCTTAGTTTTGCCTGGACTACCTCAAACGGAAATATCGTGAGCGGTGGCAATACAGCTTCCCCAATGGTAAATCAGCCTGGGACATATACCTTAACTGTTACCGATGGAAATGGATGTACAGATACTGACAATGCAGTTGTAACTCCAGCGGTGAACTGTGCTCACATTTTCCCAACCGCAACTACTTGTTGTAATTACCTAGGTGGTACTCCGGAGAATTTTATTTTAGAGAAAGTTTGTATTACTGTAGAGGGAAATAAAATTAAAAATGCCATCCCTGGAGTATTCTTCTATTATGGGGATTATACCGTTCCTACAGGTGGTGGTGGTCAGACAACAATTATTGTTGACCAAACTAGTGCAGGAGGTCTTCCAAAATTTGATCCGCAGAATTTAAGTAATGTACGTTTGTTTGTGGATGATTGTCAAAATGTAACACCTAGTAAGGTTACAATTGGTACGGGTCCAAATAAAGGTGATGTAACTATAGAATTTAACGCGGTAGCAGGCCATACATACGTGATCTCTGTGAAGTATGATGTTAAATCAATACTGGGTGCATTTAATCAAACTGGACCGCTTAGTGCTACATTCGGGATGAGTATAAATGGAAATCCTCTTGTAGGTATTGGAAAAGTAGATGCTATATCAGGTACCTGTTCAGACACTTCCGGTACGCCTTCGGGTTCTTGCAATACTCAAACTACTGCAATTGCTCCGATAGAAACAACTGTAACCGCTAAAACCACAAGTAATGCAGGTTTCGATGCCTATCCGGTTCCTTTTAAAGATCAGCTTACCATCAAATACAAATTTGATTACAAATCTGATGTGAAAATCGAGGTGTTCAATGCACAAGGAATATCAGTGCTTACAAAAACTGATACCAATAGTTATTTTGATAAAGAAATAACACTGGATCTTAAAGCAAGCAAAAGACAAGAGCAAGTGTATCTCGTGAAAGTGACTACTAACAGAGGAAGCACTACGAAAAAAGTAATGTCTTCAAAATAGATTTTGAATGATTATCTAATCCCTAAAAAAGAATGAAATGGATTAGAATAAAATAAGCCTCGGAAGTGAAAATTTCCGAGGTTTATTTTTTTATTTTTTAATTGAATTTTAAGTTATTGTATAAAACTACTTTGAGGTTGACAAAAGATTTTTTTGTTCCTCACTCTAAAATATTCTTTGGATGATGAAGCACTTCATTAGTATTTTCATCATTAGTATTTTACTAAAAGTGGATTAATTTTCATTTAATATTTATACTAAAATCAAAGCCATTTCAATAGTATTGATTTTATCTTTTATAACCATCTTGGTTTTTATTCTCATTATCATTTCGTCCTACATTTCGAAAGAATAAAAATCTACATTTTAAAATTCTTATGATGCTTCCGAAGTCTTTAAAAAAAATGAGTGAATTTCAATAATTTAAAATTCACAATAATTATCTAAAATTGTTATCTAAAAATCAGTTTAAATGCAATTAAATGATTAAAATGTAAGAGGGATTTATTGCCTTTAACATTATTTTTTGATTAACAAAATTTATGTAATAAAATTATTAATTAATTGAAAACCAATTAGTTAACGAGTTTTTTAGTATTAATTTTTTAGTACTGTAAAGCTTTTCTTAGCGAACTATGTTCTTTGTCGGGTATAAAAGAATGTTGTCTTGTTTCCCTTTATTTTTTTTTCATTTTTTGGTGTAATACCTAACTTTGGTTTAACAAAAAATTATTTCATTTGAGTTGTTTATCAAACAACTTTCAAATAATAAAAGGATCTTTTTGTTACCCCACAATAAAATATCCTTTGAATGATGGAGTACTTCATAAAATTATTTTTTGAAGATGTTTCGTTTTTTCTACGAGTTTTCGCTGAATCTGAAAACTTTTGTTTATCCTATTTTTATTATTTTTTATTTCTAATCATTTTTAAAATCAATATTTTAAATTGTTAAAAAAAATGTTTTTAGTTAATAAATGGATATGTTTTTTAATCCCCATATTACACATCCAGTTTATTGAATGTATGCTTCATAAAATCTATTTTTTGAAGAGGATTGTTTTTCTGGTGGTTACCTATTTTAAATCTGTAACCTTTCTATTTTTTCTAATGTATAAATACAATTTATGAGAGAACACACTTTAGTTTTTCGCAACCCCAAACTCTACTAATGCTTTCTTGTTAATAATTATGGTCTTAAAACCAAATTATTATGAAAAAAATTATCTCTTTTAAGATAAAAAGTACGCAAGAATATTGTTGTACTTTTTTCCAACTTTTAAACGTAGGTTTTTCAAAATTTAATTTTATAGCTCCTATCGATTCCTTATCAAGGCTATGGTCTTGTTATTGGCGTCAGTCGTTTGCTTTGCCATTTATGTTGGCGGCAATTTTAATGACGGGTTATAAAGTTAATGCACAAGGATCTATTAAAGGTATAGTGCCAGTACAATACCCCCATAGTGGTTCCGCAGTTGATGGCGATGCCTTTGCTCATGAACCTATTGGCACTATATATGAGGGTGTAGGAGACTTGTTTGACAAATTGCATCCTACTATAGATGGTCATGGTGTGATTAACCCATTTACAGGTGAAGTTTTTTACAAACCCACGGAACCTGTCACCGTGCCTGTCAGCTATTTTCTGCAAGATCCTTATCTAAATGATCCAACCATATTTACCCAGTCTAATAAGATAAATGATAATCCAAACACCTATACTTGGGGTGCAGGATCTTCACCTAACAAAAATGAAATCCAAAATGCTGGTGTTCATTTTAGTTATGGTGATCCAAACGTTATAGGAGGAGTAAGTATTGATGGTCAGACCTTTGTTGCCGGTACAAGCGGACCTGGAGTTGCTACAGATCTATGGGCCCTTTTTGCAGGTGACCGTCAGGTAACCAACGGGAGCAGTTATATAGATTTTGAGTTTTTACAGGCTCCCTTAACGATTACTGGCGCTGTCTTTGGTCCCGCTGACCCCTTAAGTGGTGTTGTGCCAATTATAGGGGGTAGTGGCGGATTTACTACATCAGGAACCGATGGTGGACGTACAGTTGGTGACATATTGCTCACTATTGAATTTACCCAAGGAGGCGGTGACGCTAACGTTGTGATTCGGGTATGGACGGAAATAACGCCTGGTGTGTATGAATATGTAGTTCATTCCAACTCTGAGTTTTTTGGTGCTATTTATTTAACCAATAACTCTTCGAGTACCCCAGTACCCTTTGACGTATATGGAAGCGGCTTTGGTAATGGTATCTACGAACCCAACCAATGGGCGGAGGGTGCTATCAATCTTACCCAAGTGCTCACAGCGATTAATAATCCATGCTTTACACTCAGTACGCTGTTTATTAGAACACGGTCTTCAGGAAATTCAGCTCAATCTGAATTAAAGGATTTTCCGGGAGCTCCAATTCAGTTGAATTTGGATTTGAGTAGACTGGCAGTCACATGCGCTGCGCCTGTTACTTTACCAGTATGCAGCACAACTGAAACAATAACAGCAGCTTACAATACTTGGAAAGCCGGTTTTAGTAATACGGGTGGAATTAGTCCAGTTACTGATAACCTGGCAGATTTTCCACCTTTAGGCAATTTGACTTGCGGCGGACAATTGACTTTCGAATATAAAGTATTTGATGCTTGCCACAAAGTGCCTAAAACATGTACTAGTACTTTTACTGTTGTAAAAGACGAGGTCATGCCAGTAATCACGGCAACCGGAACACCTATAAACGGGACTTTGGGCTGTAATCCAACAGCGGATGCCATTGGTGCAGCGCTTGGAACAGCAACAGCAACCGATAATTGTGGTGCGGTAACTCCGACATTCACAGACGGAACAATCGTAATCGATGGTTGTTTGCGTTCCCAAACAAGAACTTTCACTGCAACAGATGCCTGTGGCAATAGTGCTACTACAACACGTACAGTGACTTGGACAGTTGATACAACAGCACCGGCGTTCACC
>NZ_JBLNKV010000015.1:0-5422 GCF_048158585.1 Flavobacterium galactosi | reverse complement strand
CTGAAATAAAATTCAGTTTAAATAAGCAGAACACGTTCCTAGACATATTGAATTGACAGCCGTTTTGAAAGAGATTTCAAAACAAAAGAATGAGAGTAATAGAATCGAAAGATTTGAAAAAACCACTAGAGAATTTAGTCGAATAACAATAGCTTGAAGCAATTCAAGCACACAATATACGATGAAGAGTTTGATCCTGGCTCAGGATGAACGCTAGCGGCAGGCTTAACACATGCAAGTCGAGGGGTATAGTTCTTCGGAATTAGAGACCGGCGCACGGGTGCGTAACGCGTATGCAATCTACCTTTCACAAAGGGATAGCCCAGAGAAATTTGGATTAATACCTTATAGTATATATGAATGGCATCATTTATATATTAAAGATTTATCGGTGAAAGATGAGCATGCGTCCCATTAGCTAGATGGTAAGGTAACGGCTTACCATGGCTACGATGGGTAGGGGTCCTGAGAGGGAGATCCCCCACACTGGTACTGAGACACGGACCAGACTCCTACGGGAGGCAGCAGTGAGGAATATTGGACAATGGGCGCAAGCCTGATCCAGCCATGCCGCGTGCAGGATGACGGTCCTATGGATTGTAAACTGCTTTTGTACAGGAAGAAACAGTTCTACGTGTAGAACCTTGACGGTACTGTAAGAATAAGGATCGGCTAACTCCGTGCCAGCAGCCGCGGTAATACGGAGGATCCAAGCGTTATCCGGAATCATTGGGTTTAAAGGGTCCGTAGGCGGTCAGATAAGTCAGTGGTGAAAGCCCATCGCTCAACGGTGGAACGGCCATTGATACTGTCTGACTTGAATTATTAGGAAGTAACTAGAATATGTAGTGTAGCGGTGAAATGCTTAGAGATTACATGGAATACCAATTGCGAAGGCAGGTTACTACTAATATATTGACGCTGATGGACGAAAGCGTGGGTAGCGAACAGGATTAGATACCCTGGTAGTCCACGCCGTAAACGATGGATACTAGCTGTTGGGAGCAATCTCAGTGGCTAAGCGAAAGTGATAAGTATCCCACCTGGGGAGTACGTTCGCAAGAATGAAACTCAAAGGAATTGACGGGGGCCCGCACAAGCGGTGGAGCATGTGGTTTAATTCGATGATACGCGAGGAACCTTACCAAGGCTTAAATGTAGATTGACCGGTTTGGAAACAGACTTTTCGCAAGACAATTTACAAGGTGCTGCATGGTTGTCGTCAGCTCGTGCCGTGAGGTGTCAGGTTAAGTCCTATAACGAGCGCAACCCCTGTCGTTAGTTGCCAGCGAGTCATGTCGGGAACTCTAACGAGACTGCCAGTGCAAACTGAGAGGAAGGTGGGGATGACGTCAAATCATCACGGCCCTTACGCCTTGGGCTACACACGTGCTACAATGGCCGGTACAGAGAGCAGCCACTGGGTGACCAGGAGCGAATCTATAAAACCGGTCACAGTTCGGATCGGAGTCTGCAACTCGACTCCGTGAAGCTGGAATCGCTAGTAATCGGATATCAGCCATGATCCGGTGAATACGTTCCCGGGCCTTGTACACACCGCCCGTCAAGCCATGGAAGCTGGGGGTGCCTGAAGTCGGTGACCGCAAGGAGCTGCCTAGGGTAAAACTGGTAACTAGGGCTAAGTCGTAACAAGGTAGCCGTACCGGAAGGTGCGGCTGGAACACCTCCTTTCTAGAGCTTGAATGTTAGTTGCGTAAAGTGACACTTTCAAGAAAGAAGACGAAAGTTCGAATTGGAAACAAATGTGGACGTTTTATTACTCTTGCTGTTAGTTCAAATAATACCATTTAAGAATAAGAGTGTCTCGTAGCTCAGCTGGTTAGAGTACTACACTGATAATGTAGGGGTCGACAGTTCGAGTCTGTCCGAGACAACTATTTACTTAAATACAAAGAAGAAATTCTAGAGTTGAGGCGTTATGAAAGTATTTCATAATTCATAATTCACAATTCATATTAAAAAAGATTGGGGGATTAGCTCAGCTGGCTAGAGCGCCTGCCTTGCACGCAGGAGGTCAACGGTTCGACTCCGTTATTCTCCACTATCTTAAGTAGTAATTATTAAGGATTAGGTAGTAAGTATTACTTACGGCTTTATAATTAATAATTCCTAACTAAAGAAAAAGTTCATTGACATATTGAGATAAGAAAATAATAAAAAGTAGAAAGCATTTTTTGCTTGTTTATCATTAGACAAGTAAAAGAAACGGCACATTTTAATTAATGTGTTGGTACAATAAGCAAAATAAGGGCGTATGGGGGATGCCTTGGCTCTCAGAGGCGATGAAAGGCGTGATAAGCTGCGAAAAGCTACGGGGATTGGCACACACGAATTGATCCGTAGATACCTGAATGGGGCAACCCACTATGTTGAAGACATAGTACACCGATAGGTGGGCAAACCCGCTGAACTGAAACATCTAAGTAGGCGGAGGAGAAGAAAACAAAAGTGATTCCGTAAGTAGTGGCGAGCGAACGCGGATTAGCCCAAACCAATGTTGTTACGGCAATATTGGGGTTGTAGGACCACGACATTTGTTGCGGATAGAATTAGAATCTACTGGAAAGTAGAGCCAAAGAAGGTGATAGCCCTGTATAAGTAATAGAAGATAACGATAGTGGTATCCTGAGTAGGGCGGGACACGAGAAATCCTGTCTGAATTTGGCGGGACCATCCGCTAAGGCTAAATACTCCTGAGAGACCGATAGTGAACCAGTACCGTGAGGGAAAGGTGAAAAGAACCGTGAATAACGGAGTGAAATAGATCCTGAAACCATACGCTTACAAGCGGTCGGAGCCCCTTCGTGGGGTGACGGCGTGCCTTTTGCATAATGAGCCTACGAGTTAACGTTGCTGGCAAGGATAAGTGGTTAAGCCACGGATCCGTAGCGAAAGCGAGTCTGAATAGGGCGCTTTAGTCAGTAGTGTTAGACGCGAAACCGTGTGATCTACCCATGGGCAGGATGAAGCGCTGGTAACACAGTGTGGAGGTCCGAACCGGTTGACGTTGAAAAGTCTTCGGATGACCTGTGGGTAGGGGTGAAAGGCCAATCAAACTCGGAAATAGCTCGTACTCCCCGAAATGCATTTAGGTGCAGCGTTATGCGTAAAGTTATATAGAGGTAGAGCTACTGATTGGATGCGGGGGCTTCACCGCCTACCAATTCCTGACAAACTCCGAATGCTATATAATGTTTCATAACAGTGAGGGCTTGGGTGCTAAGGTCCAAGTCCGAGAGGGAAAGAACCCAGACCATCAGCTAAGGTCCCCAAATATATACTAAGTTGAAAGAACGAGGTTTGTCTGCCCAGACAGCTAGGATGTTGGCTTGGAAGCAGCCATTCATTTAAAGAGTGCGTAACAGCTCACTAGTCGAGCGGACGAGCATGGATAATAATCGGGCATAAGTATATTACCGAAGCTATGGATTTACAATTAATTGTAAGTGGTAGGGGAGCATTCTCACAGGGTAGAAGGTGTATCGTAAGGTATGCTGGACCGGTGAGAAAAGAAAATGTAGGCATAAGTAACGATAATGCGGGCGAGAAACCCGCACACCGAAAGACTAAGGTTTCCACAGCTATGCTAATCAGCTGTGGGTTAGTCGGGACCTAAGGCGAACCCGAAAGGGACAGTCGATGGACAACGGGTTAATATTCCCGTACTAGTTATTACTGTGATGGGGTGACGGAGTGATGAAAGCGCCGCGAACTGACGGAATAGTTCGTTGAAGTACCTACCTATAAGCTGCGCAGGCAAATCCACGCGGCTTGGGGAAATACGATAGTACTCGGAGACTTCGGTTGAAGAGATAGTGCGCCTAAGGGCTTCCAAGAAAAACCTCTAAACTTCAGGTAATAAGTACCCGTACCGCAAACCGACACAGGTAGTCGAGGAGAGAATCCTAAGGTGCTCGAGAGATTCATGGCTAAGGAATTAGGCAAAATAGACCCGTAACTTCGGGAGAAGGGTCGCCAGCAGCAATGCTGGCCGCAGTGAAGAGGTCCAGGCGACTGTTTATCAAAAACACAGGGCTCTGCAAAATCGTAAGATGAAGTATAGGGCCTGACACCTGCCCGGTGCTGGAAGGTTAAGAGGAGATGTTATCTTCGGAGAAGCATTGAATTGAAGCCCCAGTAAACGGCGGCCGTAACTATAACGGTCCTAAGGTAGCGAAATTCCTTGTCGGGTAAGTTCCGACCTGCACGAATGGTGTAACGATCTGGACACTGTCTCAGCCATGAGCTCGGTGAAATTGTAGTAGCGGTGAAGATGCCGCTTACCCGCAGTGGGACGAAAAGACCCTGTGCACCTTTACTATAGCTTAGTATTGACCTTGGATAAATGATGTGTAGGATAGGTTGGAGACTGTGAAGTGGCGTCGCTAGGCGTTGTGGAGTCATTGTTGAAATACAACCCTTTGTTTATCTGAGGCCTAACCCCGTAATGCGGGGGACATTGCTTGGTGGGTAGTTTGACTGGGGTGGTCGCCTCCAAAAGAGTAACGGAGGCTTCTAAAGGTTCCCTCAGTACGCTTGGTAACCGTGCGTAGAGTGCAATGGCATAAGGGAGCTTGACTGAGAGACATACAGGTCGATCAGGTACGAAAGTAGAGCATAGTGATCCGGTGGTTCCGCATGGAAGGGCCATCGCTCAAAGGATAAAAGGTACGCCGGGGATAACAGGCTGATCTCCCCCAAGAGCTCATATCGACGGGGGGGTTTGGCACCTCGATGTCGGCTCGTCACATCCTGGGGCTGGAGAAGGTCCCAAGGGTTGGGCTGTTCGCCCATTAAAGTGGCACGCGAGCTGGGTTCAGAACGTCGTGAGACAGTTCGGTCTCTATCTACTGTGGGCGCAAGAAATTTGAGTGGATCTGATTCTAGTACGAGAGGACCGAATTGGACAAACCTCTAGTGTATCTGTTGTTCCGCCAGGAGCATCGCAGAGTAGCTACGTTTGGAAGGGATAAGCGCTGAAAGCATATAAGCGCGAAACCCACCACAAGATGAGATTTCTTTTAAGGGTCGTAGGAGATGACTACGTTGATAGGCTATAGATGTAAAGGCAGTAATGTCATAGTCGAGTAGTACTAATAACCCGTAAGCTTATGTACGCTTTTCCCCGGGGCAACCCGGGGAAGAAACTTTCTTTATGCTGAACTTGTTTCAGTATCAAACTTTTTATTTTCTTTATCTCAGTATGTTAAGATATTACTATAATTATGAATTGATAAAATATCAATTGTTAATTATGGATAATTGCCCAAAGCAATTATAACCTCTTAAGGTGGTTATTGCGGCGGGGCTCACCTCTTCCCATCCCGAACAGAGTAGTTAAGCCCGCCTGCGCAGATGGTACTGCAGTTATGTGGGAGAGTATGTCGTCGCCTTTCTTTAA
>NZ_JBLNKV010000014.1:0-5886 GCF_048158585.1 Flavobacterium galactosi | reverse complement strand
AGTTGATTCTGCAGTTCTTGCTGTTGCTGCTTCTGCTGAAATTGCATTTGAATTAGTTAATTCAGCAGCTCTTGCAGTTGTAGCCTCTCCTGCCAAGTTGGTAGTTAAAGTTGATTCTGCAGCTCTTGCAGCTGTAGCTTCTGCTGCCAAGTTGGTAGTTAAAGTTGATTCTGCAGCTCTTGCGGTTGTAGCTTCTGTAGATATTGCAGTTGCATTGGCTGTTTCAGCTAATCCTGCTCTTGTGGCTTCCGCAGCCAAATTAGTAGTCAAAGTTGATTCTGCAGCTCTTGCGGTTGTAGCTTCTGTAGATATTGCAGTTGCATTGGCTGTTTCAGCTAATCCTGCTCTTGTGGCTTCTGCAGCCAAATTAGTAGTCAAAGTTGATTCTGCAGCTCTTGCGGTTGTAGCTTCTGTAGATATTGCAGTTGCATTGGCTGTTTCAGCTAATCCTGCTCTTGTGGCTTCTGCAGCCAAATTAGTAGTCAAAGTTGATTCTGCAGCTCTTGCGGTTGTAGCTTCTGTAGATATTGCAGTTGCATTGGCTGTTTCAGCTAATCCTGCTCTTGTGGCTTCTCCTGCCAAATTGGTAGTCAAAGTTGATTCTGCAGCTCTTGCGGTTGTAGCTTCTGCTGAAATTGCAGTTGCATTTGCTGTTTCAGCTAATCCTGCTCTTGTGGCTTCTGCAGCCAAATTAGTAGTCAAAGTTAACTCAGCAGCTCTTGCAGTTGTAGCTTCTGCTGAAATTGCAGTTGCATTGGCTGTTTCAGCTAATCCTGCTCTTGTGGCTTCTGCTGCCAAATTAGTAGTCAAAGTTGATTCTGCAACTCTTGCGGTTGTAGCTTCTGTAGATATTGCAGTTGCATTGGCAGCAATAGCATTTGTATTGGTTAACTCAGCAGCTCTTGCAATTGTAGCTTCTGTAGATATTGCAGTTGCATTTGCCGTTTCAGCTAATCCTGCTCTTGTGGCTTCTGCCGCCAAATTAGTAGTCAAAGTTGATTCTGCAGCTCTTGCGGTTGTAGCTTCTGTAGATATTGCAGTTGCATTGGCTGTTTCAGCTAATCCTGCTCTTGTGGCTTCTGCAGCCAAGTTGGTAGTTAAAGTTGATTCTGCAGCTCTTGCTGTTGTAGCTTCTGTAGATATTGCAGTTGCATTTGCTGTTTCGGCTAATCCTGCTCTTGTGGCTTCTGCAGCCAAATTAGTAGTCAAAGTTGATTCTGCAGCTCTTGCAGTTGTAGCTTCTGTAGATATTGCAGTTGCATTGGCTGTTTCAGCTAATCCTGCTCTTGTCGCTTCTCCTGCCAAATTAGTAGTCAAAGTTAACTCAGCAGCTCTTGCAGCTGTAGCTTCTGCTGAAATTGCAGTTGCATTGGCAGCAATAGCATTTGTATTGGTTAGCTCAGCAGCTCTTGCAATTGTAGCTTCTGTAGACATTGCAGTTGCATTTGCCGTTTCAGCTAATCCTGCTCTTGTGGCTTCTGCAGCCAAATTAGTAGTCAAAGTTGATTCTGCAGCTCTTGCAGCTGTAGCTTCTGCTGCCAAGTTGGTAGTTAAAGTTGATTCTGCAGCTCTTGCTGTTGTAGCTTCTGTAGATATTGCAGTTGCATTTGCTGTTTCGGCTAATCCTGCTCTTGTGGCTTCTCCTGCCAAATTAGTAGTCAAAGTTGATTCTGCAGCTCTTGCAGTTGTAGCTTCTGTAGATATTGCAGTTGCATTGGCTGTTTCAGCTAATCCTGCTCTTGTCGCTTCTCCTGCCAAATTAGTAGTCGAAGTTAACTCAGCAGCTCTTGCAGCTGTAGCTTCTGCTGAAATTGCAGTTGCATTAGCAGCTATATTAGTGGTAAGTGTTCCTTCTGCCGTTGTAGCTCTTGCAATTTCTGCTGCTAAAGCCGCAGAACCGACCGAAGCACTTGCGTCAACATAACTCTTAACCGCATTTTGAGTTGGATATAAAACATCACTTGTTCCTAATGTGAGAGCATTTGATTTGTTAGCCAAGTTTTCTTTTAAATCTAATGCTGCTAGTTGTGCCGTTGATATAGGTTTATCAGCATCCGATGTATTATTAACATTTCCTAAACCTATATCTGAAGCAGTAGCTTGTGAGCCAGCAATCACCCTTCCTTTTGCATCAACTGTTACTTTTGAATAAGTTCCAACACTCACTCCAGTAGTTGAAAGTGTGGTAACAAGACCTGAACCAGAGGTTGATACATCCCCGGTTAAACCTCCTGGAGTATTCAACACACCGCCGGAAACCGTAACAAAACCAGCCCCTGAAGGAGCAGGACCAGTTAACCCTTGAATTCCTTGGATTCCTTGTGCTCCAGTAGCACCTGTTAATCCTATCGGACCTTGAGAGCCAGTAGCTCCTGTCAATCCTATCGAACCTTGAGGACCTGTTACTCCCGTAGGGCCAGCAGGTCCCGCTACACCTGGTACATTTGCATTTTCGGCATATAAGGCATAAGGTACGCTATTCAATTGTGTAGTACCCATATCTAAAAAAACAGCACCACCTGTTGCATCCATTTCAACTTGGATAAACTTAGCGCCAATACCCCAGTTTACAGCTGCTAAAGTACCAGTATTTGGCGTTCCTGAACCAATATTCACATTAAATAACCCAAGATTGGTAGTAGTAACATTATGAGTTTCTCGAAACACAATTGAACCTGTTGAAGTACCACTACGAATAGAAAACCTCAAACTGATGTTTTGCAAAGCTCGTATATCTCCACTAGCATTTCGAGCGACTCCCTGATAGGGAATCGCTTGAGGAGATTGAGCATAGGCCTTATCAATTGTGCCTATAAAACTAAAAATAGATATTACTATCAATATAATTGTATGTAGTAATTTTTCTTTTGAAGTAAAAATATTTTTCATAAGATTTATTTTTTTTATATGAGTAATTTAATTTCTTAAAATAGTAAAGCCTTCTCTCTTTTTAAAGGGTATATTCTGCACAAAAGGATTAATAATAAAAATGGATTATGGCACTAGAAGAAGTATCAAAAAAATTAAGATTTTATTTTCAGGAAACTGAAACTATAAATAATACTAATTATACTTGAGAAGTTACTTGCTACCACTTAGAAAACGAATTCTATCAAAAGTAACTTTAGAAACTTACCCATATTCCAGTTCTGGTAAAGTTAATGTGCGATAAAAAAAAATATTTGTAATAAAAAGAACTATAGTTAAAAATCCAGATTTGGGTAGAAATGTTTTCATATTTATTGAATTCAAATAATGAATTGGGACTGTTTTTTCTTAAAATATAAATGCGGAAAGAACTTTTTTGAGTTGTAACCATTTAACATAATTTTATAAAATTTACGGTTTTTTTAGACAAAAAACATTCAAATAATCATCTGAATTTCATCAACTTAAATGCTAAATTATGTAATTAAGAACACATTAGTCCAATTTTTCATACATTTCCGATTAAAGGAATAAAAAAAACTATGAACTACATACCTTATGATTTTCAGAGGAAATAAAAAAAATATAATGATAAAATATGCTGGCTTTTGAATCCGATTTTTAATTTGAATTGATGAAAATTTAATTCAAAATTAAGTCAACTCTCCTCAATAACCTTGTGAAACCCGACAGCTCCTTATATTAAAAACTTCCTTAATTTATTATAATGCTATCAGCCCAAATCATTATTCATAAAACGCAATAAGGCTAAATATTTCATTTTAAATTGAAACCCATTCCTGATGCTTATGTATTTACTGCTTTTACCTAAAACTGAATTCTCAAATCATTTTAACTGCTATATAAAAAAACTCCATCCCAATAAAATTGAGATGGAGTTAATTAAAAAAACAATTATGAAATAAGCGTTACTGTTTTATTAGCCTGACCGTTTTTTGGTCAATACCCTGAGTAACTATCGCAATGTAAGCACCTGATGGAAGTCCATCACCAAACTTAATTTGCTGCCCATCACTATTATCAATATGTTTCACCATTCTTCCAAGTGAATCATATACTAATACTTCCACTTTTTCATTACTGCCACCTTTCATCTCTATAATAAAGTGCTGGCTTGATGGATTTGGATAAGCAATTACATTGAAAGGAACTGGTTCTGATACTTCTTTTATTTCTTTGGCAATAACCACCGGTATTTCCATTACTTGTTTGGAAGCAACTGGATTAGCCGTACGGGCAGTTGTTGCTGGTACCGATACTGAACAATTTCCACCACCAGAAACAAAAACTTTACTATTAGAATTTACCGCTTGAAGTACTGATTTTGCTGTTAACGAATCCCAATTACTTGAGAACCATACACCTCCTGCCTTCCTGTAATAGGTAATGGCTATTTTTTGTTCACAAGCATTTTGGAATGCCACCATTTGGAAGGTAGCTCCGCTTTCAACTGATACAACAGTTCCATTGGTAAGTTGCTCTTCCATATTTGCTTTAGCACTGAAAGTACCGGTTGCTAATGGATTAGCTATAACCAGCAAAGCAATTGCATTTGTCCTAATTAAGTAAGTATGCAATTTAGAATCGAGGATACCATTTCTGTCATACCAACTGCGAACCATAATATTAACTTTTCCTTTCGGATTTGTGCCTGATTTGGTATACTGAATATCAAACTGGAAGTCTGTATTTAAACTTGCAGCACCTTTAATGTATCCTGATGAACTTTGATTTGTAAGGTTGCTACCTCCAGTAATAAATCCTCCGGTAACAGGTTTTGAAACAGTAACGATCCCTCCAGACAGCGCATCCCAAGGATTATTGGTATAAGCTCCAGTAACCTTCACAGCTATCTGGAAGCTTTGTGAATTTAGAGAACCTATATTTAACTGAACAATAGCACTTGCAGTACCAACACTTCCATCGGTTACATCCACCAAGCCTACTGGCAAATTCTGAGCACTTGGAATGGCCGTTAAGGTAGTTCCGTTAACAAAATAGAACGAAACTTTTGCCCCCCGCACATCACCACCAGGTACATTTGTATCTCTTATGGCTGCAACCACAGTTACAGTTGCAGTACTAGTATTTGGCCCAGTTGTCCAAGCAAAGCCATCACCTACATAGAAGCCTGTTGCAGCGTATGGATCTGCATTTCTTGGAACAACAGTAAGTGTTTTAGAATCAGAAGAACCCGAAGTATAGTTTGAATTAGTACTTGTAAAAGTGGCTGTTACGGTATAACTACCCGGAATAACAGTTGC
The DNA here is from genome assembly GCF_048158585.1 of Flavobacterium galactosi. Lineage (NCBI taxonomy): Bacteria > Pseudomonadati > Bacteroidota > Flavobacteriia > Flavobacteriales > Flavobacteriaceae > Flavobacterium > Flavobacterium galactosi. The sequence continues at coordinate 673 of NZ_JBLNKV010000014.1, read as the reverse complement.
AGGTAGTTGGTTAATAACCATCGCCTGTACTGAACCATCCAGAGAACCAGGGATTGGAACAACAATAGCTGTATAATTGACTGTTCCTATTACGAATGTAACAAAACCTGTAAGTGGCGTTGCTGTATTCAATGGTTTAATTACCGCTGTATAAGTAAGGTTATCCATATAGCGAACCTGATAACCACTAAGTGTTAGTGTTAAAGTGGTTGGTGCTTGGGTAATGTTTGCAGTTGTTGTGGCTGTCGTATTCAACAGATTATAGTTAGCAGCATCTGTACCACTAATTGAAATACCATATACTGTAATTGGTTTATTAACATCAACAATAGAACCATTAGGGTTATCAAAAGAAGCCGCACTATAAGAAGCCGTTACATCATCTCCACTTACTTTATTAGTAGAAAGAGTTACAGTTGCCGTTGTATTGCCATCGTACACTTTATCTATGCCGGTAGCAGTTACGGTAAGGTCTCGTTTAGTTATATTTGCTGTTGTTGTTCCCACGAATGTCAAACTGTAGTTCCCAGCTTGCGCTCCTGATAAAACCATACCTGAAGAGGTAACTGTTTTGCCATTGGCAACGTCTTTATCGCTGAAGCTTGCCGTTCCGCCCGTTAAGCTTACTGCATCTGGTGCAATAACTCCATTTAAAGTTTGGGTTAGAACTGAA
>NZ_JBLNKV010000013.1:0-10607 GCF_048158585.1 Flavobacterium galactosi | reverse complement strand
ATGAACCGCAGAGAATGTAGTCGAATCAGAAGCGCCAACTGTAAGAGAAGCGATAGGTCCGCCAGTGACTACTGCATTAATATCAGTAACAGTTATATTATTTACTGTCACATTACCTGTATTGGCAACAACGAAGTTATAGATTACAGTATCTCCAATATTTGTAATTCCATCGTTATTCGCATCCACATAAGTCCCATCTTTAGTGATTGCAATTGAAGGAGTTTGTGTCAATGGAGTGATGGTACAATCTGGACATTCAGGGTTGACAGGACAAGAAGTGCAAGGGGTAGGATCGGACGAAGTGTCTGTCACATTTGGACCTGATGGAGGAGTACCGGTAGCTGTCGCTAAGTTGTTTACAAAACCGGTATTGATATCCGCTTGCGTGATTGCATGAACGGCAGAGAATGTAGTCGAATCAGAAGTGCCAACTGTAAGAGAAGCGATAGGTCCAACAGTGACTACTGCATTAATATCAGTAACAGTTATATTATTTAATGTCACATTACCTGTATTGGCAACAGCGAAGTTATAGATTACAGTATCTCCAATATTTGTAATTCCATCATTATTGGCATCCACATAAGTTCCATCTTTAGTGATTGCTATTGAAGGAGTTTGTGTTAATGGAGTTATCGTACAATCCGGACATTCAGGGTTGACAGGACAAGAAGTACAAGGAGTAGGATCGGACGAAGTATCTGTTACATTCGGACCTGATGGAGGAATACCGGTAGCTGTCGCTAAGTTGTACACAAAACCGGTATTGATATCCGCTTGCGTGATTGTATGAACCGCTGAGAATGTAGTCGAATCGGAAGCATTAACAGCGAGAGAAGCTATAGGTCCTCCAGTAACCACTGCGTTCGTATCAGTCACGGTCACATTGGTAAGGGTTACGTTTCCTGTATTGGTAACAGCGAAGTTATAGATTACAGTATCTCCAATATTTGTAATTCCATCATTATTGGCATCCACATAAGTTCCATCTTTAGTGATTGCTATTGAAGGAGTTTGTGTTAATGTAGTGATGGTACAATCTGGACATTTAGGGTTAACTGGACATGAAGTACAAGGAGTAGGATCTGACGAACTGCCTGTTACATTTGGGCCGGATGGTGGAGTACCGGTAGCAGTTGCTAAGTTGTATACAAAACCGGTATCAATATCCTCTTGCGTGATTGCATGAACCGCTGAGAATGTAGTTGAATCGGAAGCATCAACAGTAAGGGAAGCAATAGGTCCACCAGTAACAGCTGCATTAATATCAGTAACTGTTACATTTGAAAGTGTTGAGCTACCTGAATTAGTAACCACGAAACTATAGTTTATAGTATCCCCAACATTGGTAATTCCATCATTATTAGTGTCAACATAAGTACCATCTTTCAAAAGAGTTATAGAAGGAATATATACTGTAACAGTAACAATACCTGTATCACAATTTGTTGGATTTAATTTCTCACAGATTTCGTAAGTCAATGTATAGTTTCCAGTTGGGGTACCAGGAGCGACTACCACATTGGTGCCGGAAACAGTAATACCTGTATTTATTGAACTGATTATACTTAAATTGACATCATTAACACTAACTGCAATACAGTTTAATAGATCATTAGCCAATACGTTGGTAAACGAGATGCCACCTGTATATCCGTTAATAGTTGTCCCTGCATCGTCATTGGCAACAATATAATTTGTTACAATTAGTTTGGCTTCACAAGAAGTTTCTTTACCACAAGCATCTTTCACGGTCAAGGTAATTGTAGTTGTTCCTGATCTAACTTCAGTACCTGCAAGAGGAAACTGAGTTATAATTAAAGATGCTGATGGTGTACAATTATCAGTTGCTGTTATATCAGAAGTAAAGTCCGGAACTAGAGCTTTACAATTTAAATCTGCAGGTATAGTTTGATCATGAGCACAAGAAGTAATTACCGGTGCCATATTATCTTTTATAAGGATAATTTGATCCGCGGTTTTGGTATTACCACAAGCATCACTAACGGCCCAATGTCTGACAATAAAGTCATCATTAGCGCATTTTTCGCTAGGAGTGAAACAAACATTATTAATATTTAATGTTCCATTTTCAGTACTTTGTTTACGGGCAAAAATCCTCCAGGTTCCATTCATTTCCCCCGTAAATTCGCTAAAGTTTGAAATATAACCATTAAATTCAGGTATATATTGTGAGTTTGTCGAAGTACCTCCTAGCGGAGTGTAATTACCTGCTCCAGTAGGGTTATTGACATTATTCCATTGTGGATAACCAGATCCATAGAAGACAGGAGTATAAGATGCAGCTCCGTCAATGGAGCAAGAAGGATCGGAACAATAAGGACCAACCAGTATGATAGCTTGCCCTTGTGGGGATACTAAAGTGATTTCAGCGTGGCCAATACCTTGATTTGTATTAAATGATAAGGTAATATTTTTAACGGCACTCGCTGGTTGTCCATCAAATCCTTCAACGTTAAAATCGATCAGTATACCATTTCCGGCATTTACATTCCATTCCTGTTGCGTTCCAAAACAACTGGTATCACTATGTGAAACAATAATGTCAGGCTTGTTGGTACAGTTGTCTGCTTGATCATTTACATTGCCCGTTATATTTGGATCGGCGTTGTAATTACAATTAGCATCTTTATAGATTGTACTGGTTAGAGGAGGTGTAAATGTCGGAAGTGTTTTGTCATCTATGGTAATAGTTCTTGATACGGAAGCAAGTGCTCTTCCACAAATATCAGTAGCATTCCATGTCTCGATAACTTGACCTTTACAGTAACCAGATACTGTTGTTGTGAAAGTAGATGGATTTGATGTTCCACTGATTAAACAACCGCCAGTCAATCCATTACTAAAGCTGATGGTACTTGGCGCAGGTATTGCCCCGCAGGTTACAGTAATAGTAGCAGGAGCTGTCATTGTTGGTAAAACAGCGGGGCTAACAGTTATCGTTCTTGAGACAGTTGTAACTGTTCTTCCACATGTATCAGTGCCAGTCCAAGTTTCCGTAACAGTTCCACCACATGAGTTAGGAGTAGAGGAGAAACTAGAAGGATTTGATGTTCCGCTGATCAAACAACCGCCACTTAATCCATTGCTAAAGTTGATCGTGCTCGGTGCTGGTATTGATCCGCAGGCTACAGTAATATTGCTAGGCGCTGCCATTGTTGGTAAAGCAGCTGGAGTAACAGTTATTATTCTTGATACACTCGCAATGGTTCTTCCGCAAATATCAGTAGCAGTCCAGGTTTGTGTCACCGTTCCACCACAGGCGCTAGGAGTAGCAGAGAAAGTGGAAGGATTTGATATGCCGCTAATTAAACAAGCACCACTTAATCCATTGCTGAAGGTGATGGTACTCGGTGCTGGTATTGACCCGCAGGCTACAGTAATATTGCCCGGTGCTGTCATTGTTGGCAAGGCAGCCGGGCTAACTGTTATTGTTCTTGATACAGCCGTAACTGTTCTTCCGCAAATATCCGTGGCAGTCCAGGTTTCTGTAACCGTTCCGCCACATGCGTTTGGAGTGGCAGAGAAAGTGGAAAGATTTGACGTTCCGCTTATTAAACAACCACCGTTTAATCCATTGCTGAAGGTGATGGTGCTTGCTGCCGGTACTGACCCGCAGGCTACAGTAATATTGCCAGGTGCTGTCATTGTTGGCAAAGAAGCCGGGCTAACTGTTATTGTTCTTGATACGGCCGTAACTGTTCTTCCACAAATATCCGTGGCAGCCCAAGTTTCTGTCACCGTTCCGCCACAGGCGTTTGGAGTAAGAGAGAAAGTGGAAAGATTTGACGTTCCGCTTATTAAACAACCGCCAGTCAATCCATTACTAAAGCTGATGGTACTTGGCGCAGGTATTGCCCCGCAGGTTACAGTAATAGTAGCAGGTGCAGACATTATTGGTAAAGTAGCTGGGCTAACAGTTATTGTTCTCGATACAGTCGTAATTATTCTTCCGCAAATATCAGTGGCAGTCCAGGTTTCTGTCACTGTACCGCCACAGGCGTTAGGGGTGGCAGAGAAAGTGGAAGGATTTGATGTTCCGCTTATTAAACAACCGCCACTCAATCCATTGCTGAAGTTGATAGTGCTCGGTGCCGGTATTGACCCGCAAGCTACAGTAATGTTAACAGGAGCTGTCATTGTTGGCAAAGCAGCCGGACTAACATGGATGATTCTTGAGGCAATAATGGTTCTTGAGTAATTGTCTGTAAAGGTCCATGATTCTGTTATGTTTCCACCACATGAACCAGTTGGTGATTGAGAACTAAGAGTAGACGTCACAGATCCGCTCATTAGACAATTTCCTGTTGAGCTGTTCGTATAATTCAGAGTGCTTGTGGTTGCTGCTCCGCAGGCTGCTGTAATATCAGATACTTGAGCAAACGAAGCAACTGTAGGAGGGCTAGCGGTTATGGTTCTACTTTTTGTAATTGTACAGCCGTTGGCATCGGTGATCATTACATCAAAAGTGCCTGCAACTACATTAATAAGATCTTGATCGTCTTCCTGTCCGTTAGGTATAACACCATCCAAAGTTGTCCAGGAATAGGTATAAGGTGCTGTGCCACCGATTGGAGTTAAGTCGATGTTACCGTTTGCTGTACCACATTGAGAATTGGTTAAAACAAATTCACCATTAACTCCAGCGTTTATTTTAATTAAAGGTAATTTCCCACATTTAGGAGAAATTGTGGCAGGATTTAATGGACAAATACTACCTGGAGAAGCATCAGTCCATGCTAAGAATAAATTGGTAATTTTTAATGTATTACCACAAGTATATGAAACTTGATCAAAGGTTAAACTAGTTATCGTATGACCAGGAAGTGGTCCTCCGCAGCCTGAAATTGCAATTGTGGATACTAATGAACCGTTGATACCGCTATATTCCTCTAAATTCCCCCAAAAAGCAAAGGATGTTCTTGTTGAACCTGTTGTATTATTGATAGACAATGTCAATGTTCTGGTTAGGATAGTATTTGTGGGACATGAATTACATAAATCTCCCCCAGTAAGAGTTGCTCCAACTAACTCTAGATCCCCGGATGTACACGAAGTATTTGGATTAGGAACTGCCGTTTGTGCAACTGCGGTTGAAATACTCAAAAAGCTTATTAAAAAAAGCGAAAATAATTTTGTCGAATAAGTAAAAATTGATTTCATATTGATTTGTTTTAAATCGTTAGAAAATGAAATGGTTGTAAGTAGCAAAATTCATTTTTGAAAGTTGTTATACGATTTGATGTATGAATAGTTCTCGACGAACATTCAGACATAATAACTTTAGAAAAAATAGTTATTGATGACACACTTAAACAGTTAATTATTGGTTTAAAATAAATAAACTTTAGTGATTTAAAAGTTGGAATAGAGTTTAGCATATTCCAATGCGTTTTAGTATCAAATTGAGAATATAAATTACCAATGAATATGTAGAAAGCTAATAAATGGGGAGTAGTTTTTGTATACATACAATCAGTTTTTAATTTATAAAATTGATTTGTGGTATTGTCCTTTTTTATAATTATAATGTATAGATATATTTAATTTATCTAATATTATAGGTTATAGGGAGTCGATTTCTTGTTGAAAATTAATAGCTAAAGGAATTGCCTAATTTTAATTAAAGTAATAGATTTTTTTTTCATAATATTTAATTATTGGTATTAAAAATAAAATGATTTTGCTATATCAAACATCAAGATTTTTTATTCTATTAAGTAGATGTTCGAGTATTTTTTCTGAATTTAATTTGTTAATTTTTAATTCCCCTTTTTGGAATAATTTGTAAATTTACATTTCAAAATTAAAGTCTTAAAAATTTAGAGGTTTCTAAATTTTTTTAGGGATGAAATATTTTTTTTGGGGTTTAAAAAATTTCTACCTCGTAAGATTAAGTGTCTATTTTTAAGTTATTTAACAGCTATTTTTTTATACAACCAAAGTTACAAAGAATAACTAATATTGATTTTATTTTTCTACCAGTAACCTAAATACTCGTTGAATTGTAATTTTTTAAGAAAAAATTAATTTTTGGATTTAAAATTTTAACATTTGTTTTATTCTTAAATAAGTTATTTACTAATAATTTTAGAATGATCTTTATTAAAAATCCGCAACTAATAAAGAGCATAAATATCAATTATCAAAAAATTATAAAAATGATGAAAAGGAAAATAATTTTTAACATAAAATTTTGCTATAAAAAAGATAAGAAAGTAAATTTAAAATAAATGCTTCTCTACCCAAAATTTGATTTATTTTTAAATTTTATATATTTCATTAAATACTTAATTTTTAGAACAAGAAACCTCGAAAGTTTAACTTTCGAGGTTTCTGTTTATTTAAAATAGTTTACTGGTTTTTATATCAAATCTATTATTATAGAGCAGTAATTATAAATTCACTACGTCTGTTGAGCTGATGCTCATCTTCTGTGCATTTTACGCCATCGGCACAATTGTTTACGAGTTGAGTTTCTCCATAACCTTTGCCAGTCAATCTATTGGAATTAACTCCATTTTTAATCAACCAATTAATGGTAGATTTAGCTCTTCTGTCTGATAATGCCTCATTGTATTTAAAGGTTTGTCTGCTATCTGTATGAGAGCGAATATCAAGTTTCATGCTAGGGTATTGATTTAGTACATCTAATATTTTTTCTAAATCTATTGCAGCTTCTACTCTAATATTAGATTTATCAAAGTCGAAGTAGATCATTTTAATGCCAAAACATTTTCCCAAATCATCACCAACGGTTACTTTACATTTTGATTTTTCCAATGCGATTGGTAAATATGTTTTTCCTTTTTCTGCTGCAATAGTAATCTTTTGTTCTTTAGTGGTGTATTCTGGTTTTTCAGCTCTTATATTATAAGTTTTTCCACATTCAACAGTAAAAGAATAATTGCCTTTATCATCAGAATTGGTAGTGTTTATCAAATTAAATTGGTTGTCGTATAAAGTGATTTTAGCATTTGGTAGTAATTCTTTGGTAGTTATATCCGTTATTTTACCATATAATTCCTGTTCAAAAATTAGCCTTTTTGTTTCTAAAAATTTATAAATATCATCATAACCCTGACCACCATCTCTATTGGAGCTAAAAAATCCTCTTCTTGATTTTGTATCAATTAAATAAGCAAAATCATCCTTAGGCGAGTTAACATCAGCTCCCACATTTTGAACTTCACTGAAAGTCTTGTCTTTGTTTATTTTGGATACAAAAACATCTAATCCACCTAAACCAGGTTGCCCGTCTGAGGCAAAATAAAGTTCATTTTCATCATTTACAAATGGAAAGGTTTCTCTTCCTTCAGTATTGATTGTATTTCCTAAGTTTTCAGGAGTACCAAAACTGCCATCGTCATTTATTTTTACTTTAAATAAATCTGATTGGCCTATAGTTCCCGGCATATCAGAAGAAAAATATAATGTCTTCCCATCAGGACTTAAAGTGGGATGGGCCGTACTATAATTATCACTGTCAAAAGGCAGTTCAGTTACATTTGCCCATTTGTCATTTTCTAAACTGGCTTTGTAAATTTTTATTAAAGTAATATCATTTCCATCTTTTCCTTTTTTGCCATTCAAATAGTTGTTTCGAGTAAAATACATTGTTTTTCCATCATTCGTAAAAGTAGGAGTAGATTCATGAAACTTCGAAATTATACTTTTATCAAACTTTTTAGTTGCGCTTGGAGTCATTTTGTCTCCTAAATCTGCAGTATACAAATTTGTAAAATATTGATTGGTCCAAGCATGCTTTCTGTGACCTAAACTTCCAGTATCTCTTGCAGAAGCAAATACTATTTTATTCATATATACAGCGGTTCCGTAATCAGAGTATTTCGAATTAATACCTGCATTTTCCACCTGATATCTACCCGAATTAGCTTTTATGGCTTCTAAATAATTGGTGTTTTTTTTGAAAAGCTTTCCTCGAATATCGTTTCCAGATTTTTGATTGAATAGTTCCAACATTTCATTGGCTTTATCATTTTCGCCAATGGATTTTAAAGTCTGGGCATAACGATAGTAATATTCCGGTTCTAGATTGGTAGTGTCCATGACAAATAATTCACCATACCATTTGGCAGCTTTGTCCAGCTCTGCGTTAAAGTAATAGGCATTCCCCAATTTTTTAAACAGGTCTGCAGATTTATACCCTTTTTCAGCAACCTTTTCGTAGGTTTTTATGGCATCTACATAGGCATAGTTGTCATATTTTTTATCAGCTGTAACTAATTTTGTCTTTTGAGAATAAATGTTAAAAGAAAAAATACTTACTATTGTTATGCAAACGAGCATATTTTTTTTCATAAAACTTGTTTTTTAGAAGAATCTAGGACTCGTGATTTTATTATTGTTTTTGAATAATTCATAGCGCAGGAAAATTTCATGCGAACCGGAATTATAGTTATCTAAGTTGGTTGTTTCATGATCATACCCATATCCAACATACAAACCTTCCGAAACCTGAAATCCAACCATAGCACTAAGTGCAGCGCTCCATCTATAGGCAAGTCCCACCACAAATTTGTCATTGAACATAAAATTTCCAGATACATCCATTTGAAGCGGAGCACCTTTAACCATTTTGGTGAGAACTGCGGGTTTAAATTTAATATAATTATTTAAATCAAATACATAACCAGCAATCAAGTAGTAATTAATTTGTTCTCTAAAAATAGCTACTTCATTATCATCATAACGATTGGTTTCTATAAAGTTAGGAACAGAGAATCCAACATAAGCTTTGTTAGAATGCCAATAGATACCTGCACCAATATTTGGGGAGAATTTATTATTATAATCATGTAAGCTTGGGTCATTATCAGCTGGATTTAATCTGGTTACATCCAAATCAAAAAGATTAGCCGTTGCTTTAATTCCAAATGAAAGTTTAAAAGTTTCCGATGTAGGAACCGTGTAAGATAAATCAGCTGAGATGGTATTCTCATGAGTAGGACCAATTTTATCATTCATAATCGATACCCCTAATCCTAAATTATTTGAGTTGAGTGGCGTATTCATAGACACAACGTTAGTTACAGGTGCACCTTCGAGTCCTACCCATTGGGTGCGGTGTAAAGCGAAAATACTTAAAGCCCCATTAGATCCTGCATAAGCGGGATTAATATTGATTGTGTTATACATGTATTGAGTAAATTGTGCATCTTGTTGAGCAAAACTTACAATGGCTGTAAACATCAAAACGAAAGTAAATAATTTTGTTTTCATAGAAGATATTTATTTTTTAATTATCTATCGAATTCATTTGTCAGAATTCAGTAGTTAATTGATAAATTTGATTCGGGTTTATCGTTCAGGAATAGGGCTATTGGTATTATTCCATTAAACCTGAGGACAACATAGTCCCCAAGTTTAATGAATTTTAATTATTTATAAGGTATAAAAACCCGTCTTTTTTGTTTGTTATAATGTTTCCTACACCATCAACTGAGGTGTAATTTAAGATATAGAAATAGGTACCGGTTGGTAAACCCGAGGATTGACTAATAGTTGTTCTACCTTCAGCAATACCTTTGAACACTTTGCTGGTATTATTATAACCACTAGTTTCATAAACCAATACACCCCAACGGTTATAAATTTCAACTGTATTATTAGGATAGCAATTTGTATCATCAATGTTGTCAATTATGAAATTTTCATTAATTTCATCTCCATTAGGAGAGAAGGCATTATGAACTAATATCGTTCCACAAGGCAATACAATACCACCACAATCAGTAGTAACCGTCATGGTAATTCTTATAGTTCTTGGGCAAGTTCCCTCATTAATTTTATATTCAAAAATATAATCGCCAACAACAAGGCTAGCAGCATTAATTACATTGCCTTGTAAGGTACCTGAATTATTTACATCGGTCCAAGTTCCGTTTGCAGGAGTACCAATAGGTAATAAATCGTTTAGGTTAGCAGTTGTAATTTCTCCATCATTACAAATTGAACCTACTAATGCTACAATATTATTTGTAACGTTAACATTAATGATTTGAGTAAACTCTGATGCATTTCCACAAGTATCAGCCACTGACCATTTTCTCACTATTGAATAGGAATTTGCTGTATTGTTAATGATGTTTTCAGTAAACATTGCTGACGAGACTGCTGAGCAATTATCGACAAATACAAGTTCAGGTTTGGCGGGAATTGCATCACAACTAACATTGATAGTTGGACTAAATACAGTGCTTGTTGTTGGACCGGTTGTATCTTGAACGTTAATGGTTTGTGTAGCTTTAGCAGTATTTCCGCAAGCATCACTAGCGATCCAAGTTCTAGTTACAGAATAGGATCCTGCACATTGACCATTTGTAGTCACATCAGCAAAAGTCAAGGTTACAGCCGAAGCACAATTATCTGTTGCTGTTGCAATAGCAAATGCAGGTATTGCTGGACAAGAGATTGTCGAAGCAGACGGCAATGCAGCGATAATTGGAGCAGTTTTATCCTGAACGGTAATGACTTGTGATTTAGAAGCGGTGTTTCCACAAACATCTGTCGCAGTCCAAGTTCTGGTAAGGGTATAGTTGCTGGCACAGTTTCCGTTCGTT
>NZ_JBLNKV010000012.1:0-14909 GCF_048158585.1 Flavobacterium galactosi | reverse complement strand
ATCAATTTACCCCGAAATTAGGTGGTCAATTTGAATTGGAAAATGGTGGTCAGTTTGCTCCGGAACTGGTGGTCAATTTACACTGGAAAGTGGTGGTCAATTTGACCGGTTTTTCCAATAGACAACCTAAAGAAAATTAAAGTCAAAAAGAAATACAACTACGTCTCAAGCAGTAATTGTAAATACTGCACAAAAAGAGTATTTATATAGTCGCATCTTTTTTTAATTGTTAATTTTACATGCAAATTTGGTGTGACAAATTCAGACGCTTAACCTTAACCATTATAATATTTTCAAAAACATTAGTCGTGGTTTCTGCGCCTATAAATTAGAACTAAGATTATCAAAAACTCCATTTTTGAGACGCTTTAATCCCACTTTGTACAATCTTTATTACTATAAAATAAAAATGATTCCTTTTTTTATTTCGAAATCTAATTATACTAAAAGAATCAATAAAAGAATAATAATTATAATAGCAACAACAGATAGGTAGATACCGTGTCTAGCAGTTTTTAATTGAGCGTTAATTAGGAAGAACTTCTTTTCGAACTTCTTTTTTCTCTGAACGTTTCAAAGATGATTTGTCGTTCATTTTTATTTCATCTAAGCGGGCAAGCATGATTTTAACCTTTTCAGGCATTTCTTTTGGATCGTTTGTTACTCTAACTGGATTTTTTTTCAGCTGCAATAATTGTGGTCGGATCACAATTAATGATAACATCATCATACATAAAAAATCATCTTTTTCATCTTATTTGTGGTTTTTTGTTAAACATTATTGTTAGTGTAAAGATAAATAACAATGTTAAACAATTGACAAAGAGAAATATAGCATTTAAACTTTATGAAGCAAAAATATTTATCTTGAAAAATTTGCAATAAAAAAAGATAATTCTATTTTTAAAACTCTTTTCAGCACGAACCAATTTTTTATATCCTACAGGAATTGTTTTCTATTTTAAACATTATTATATTTTTGAAAAAAATAACCAAAGTAATATTGAAAAAAGAATGACAGAAATAAAAAGCAACAATAATTTAAGGTTTCTATAAATCAGAGTTAATGATTCGTTAAACCGATGATTTACAGTTACTATGGGAAAATAAAATTATATCTTTGAGTGTGGTTTTGATTAATCACTTGAGTAAAACTATCTGAAAAGAAAAGCTGATTCAAATAGTCATTTCATACTGAAAAGAATGAGTTGATAAATGGTAAATCAAAATCTACAATCGGAGGCCCTTTAAAAAGGCCTTCTTTTTTAAAGGCCTAATGTTTTCCCTTTTCATAGTTTTTCTTCGTCAACAATTAGTTTCAAAGAATTGATGTAATCTGTATCAAATTCTATAACTCTTATTTTGTTTTGTTTAAAACTCATTTCACCCTCAAATTTCCCTTCGGTTCCAAAAAAATCTATTACCAGTTCTTTTTCATTTAGCTCTATGAGTTTACCGAGATAAACAGCTTTATCTGACTTTTTTGCTAGCTGAAAAATCTCATACTTATTTACTAGAAATGTTATAATTGAGGACAAATCTTTAAGTGGAACTGTCTCCTCTGCACTTGTTTTTAAACCTTTCAATTTAATTACGCGCTCTGTGAATTCATGATCCTTGTCTTGAATAATTGACTTTACATTTTCGTTTTTTAATACCGTATAGCCATCAATTACAAAATCAAAAGGATTATTTTTTAGTAAAATCCAATCTTCAGTCCAATCAATAAGAAAACCACCAAAGATTGCTTTTTTGTCGTCAAATTCTATTGAAATTAATTGTCGTAAGTATTTTTCCATTATGTTTTTTAAATTTCGAAAGCAGTTTACTACTAATGTCAGTTCTCACGAAGCGCAGGATAAAACCTCCAAAACGAATTTTATTTTACTATTTTTTAAAGTAAATATATGGGATTTAAACTACAATTAAAATTCTATCTTAAAAAAGCCACTTGATTGTTCTTGAAAGAAAACAATCCGTAAAAAGCCTTAAAATGGCTCTTAAAACTTCAAAATTTAAAACCAATATTTATAGGTACTGTTTTAATAGATTATGGCAAAGGAAATCAATCTAACATCTGCGGATGTATGTCTAATGATTTTCTTGGCCCTGAAAAAAATTCCCTGAGCGTTTTATGAAAAGATAAGAGTAAAGATTAGAATACATGCCTCTCCCGTTTTTAGTATCTGATACTTGCAGAAATATTTAATTTATCGATTAGTTCACCAATGCTTTCTAGTTTAGTTATCAGATTAGTCAAGCCTTATGCGGAAAACTGGGAGCCTAACTCATAATAAACTTTTATAATAATTTATTATTTTAATATTATATTTATTATTACTTTTATTAATTCATAACCAACACATAATAAGATGTTTAATTGTAAATAAAAAATTATTGTGAATTGCGATTTTTATAAAAATGGTGAAATTAGTGAGGTGATATAATCTTTTTTATAAATATTATGTCCCCAAATAATCAACATGAAGATCGCCGATATCATCATCAATCTGGTGTCATTTGTTAATTTTTTTCAAAGCAGAGTCCATCAAAAGGTAAAAATTTGGCAAAGCATCAAAAGCCTTTACGAAAGTAAGAACCGGGCGGTATCACTGAATGGTGGCGACTAATCGTAAATAAAATAACTTTTATATGTAAAGCATCCCCAACAATAAGGATAAAGAGCACAAGCTGAGCTTTGGGGACTGAAGAGAAATTTGGATAAAAACAAGAACTAAAACCTTTCATGAATGGCAATTGTCCTCAATAAACCGCTAGCAATCGAAAGCCCTGCTTTTGCAAATAATAAACTGATTCCAGGTAAATACACATACGTTGGTTCCAATGTAAATCCAGCTCTTTTCATTAGCTCCATTCCAAATGGTACAAAATCTTTGGCGCTTATCGTTGATTATCCCGATGCGCCCGCTGGCACCTTTGATCATTGGATTATGTGGAATATTCCTGTAATTAACATAATAGGAGAGAACAGTGCTCCAGGGGTCCAAGGAAAAAACGGAAAAGGTGAAAACAAGTATTTAGGACCTTGCACGCCTTCAGGTACATCTCATTATAATTTCAAGGTTTATGCACTCAATACCCGATTGAATCTGCCTATAGGTGCTGATAAAATTTCACTACTCAAAGCAATGGATCTGCATATCCTTGCCTCCGGCGGGCTCATCGGTCTCTTTAAAAAATAAATTAAACTCAAGTACTATGCCGTGGACAAAAACGATTCTCGAAATGCATGAAAAATCTTCTTGCTGCAAAAAGATATAAGGCTATTTCTTTAGAGAAAAGTATAATAATGAAGGGATGCACAAACAACCGTCATAAGCAGGGAAGAAGCCTTGGTTGCCGCACATGGCAAAGAGACGGATGACCTGAAAATAAAGGATTACAGCAAGAATATGTTTGGGCTTGCCATTTTTAAACAAACGGTAACTCTACGATGGAACTATGATCTATGTTTTCCAGCTGATACGGATGATTTGGATACTTTTACATTTATTATGAAGCATGAACCAAGAGGTTGTGTATTTATTAGCTTCTCCGGAATACTGAAAGAATTAATACTAAATACTAAAAAATATGAGAAATAGAATCACACCTCAAAAATTCAATACAGTATCTGTAAAAATTCAAAATAGGAGTACTCATCTGACCCAAATGCTTTATATAATACTGATAATCCAGATAATTTACCAGAAATTTTATTTATCACTTCCTATCCTCCTCGCGAATGTGGCATTGCGACTTATTCTCAGGATTTGATTAAGGCATTGGATAAAAAATTCAAGTGTTCGTTCAAGATAAAAATTTGTCCCTTAGAATCCATAAATGAACAACATGTTTATCCCGAACCAATACAATATATTCTGAATACTGATCATTTAAATGCTTTCGAAAATTTAGCCGCCAAAATTAATGATAATACAGCTATTCAGATCGTATTGATTCAACATGAATTTGGTTTATTTAGAAAAAACGAGGCCGATTTTAGAGCCTTTTTAAATGCTGTTCTAAAACCGGTAATCATTGTTTTCCATACCATATTTCCCAATCCTAATGAATTATTAAAAGATAATGTAAAAAAAATAACCAAATCGGTTCATTCTATTATTGTAATGACCAGTTCATCCGCAAAAATTCTAATAAATGATTATGGGGTCGCTCCAGAAAAAATTACCATTATTTCACATGGTACGCATTTAGTTCCTCACTCTGATCAAGCACTTTTGAAGGAAAAATATAAATTAACGGGTAGAAATATACTTTCTACTTTTGGGTTACTTGGTTCTGGAAAAAGCATTGAAACTACGCTGGATGCATTACCCAGTATTATCAAAGTAAATAATGATGTACTCTTTCTAATTATTGGAAAAACGCACCCCTCTGTTGCAAAAGAAGAGGGAGAAAAATATCGACTGATGTTGGAAGCAAAGATTGGAGACTTAAAACTTCAAAATCATGTACAATTTATAAATCGCTATTTGTCCCTATCCGATCTATTGGAATATTTACAGCTTACTGATATTTATTTATTTACTTCCAAAATTCCAAACCAAGCTGTCAGCGGCACTTTTTCTTATGCTATGAGTTGCGGCTGCCCTATTGTCTCTACTCCTATTCCGCATGCTTGTGAAGTATTGTGTGGTGATTCTGGAATGATTGTAGATTTTGGAAATGTTCAGCAATTAGGCAAAGTAGTAAACCATTTGCTGCAAGACGAGCAGTTGAGAAAGAAAATCACTGCCAATGAATTGCATAAAACAGCACCAACTGTATGGGAGAATGCTGCAATTGCTCACGCTTTATTGTTCGGAAAAGTAGCAGAAAACACACTAACATTGCATTATAAGATCCCTGAAATTAATTTGAACCACATAAAAAAATTAACAACTTCTTTTGGGATGATTCAGTTTTCAAATATCAACCAACCAGATATAAATTCTGGCTACACGTTAGATGATAACGCAAGAGCTTTGGTTGCAATTTGCCAACATTATGAATTGACGATAGACGAAACAGATTTAGGATACATCCAAATATATTTGGATTTTATAAAGTATTGTCTACAAACCGAAGGCTATTTTTTAAATTATGTGGATGAACACAGCCTTTTTACAAAACAAAATATTACAACCAATCTGGCCGATTCCAATGGAAGAGCAGTATGGGCACTGGGATATTTGATCTCAATAAGTGATTTGATACCCCAAGATATAGCGAAAGGGACCAAGGCAGTAATCGATACTGCGTTGGTGAATGTAAATAAAATTCATTCTACACGAGCGATGGCATTTGTAATAAAAGGCGTGTATTATAGCAATATAAAAAATAAATCAGACCAAAATTTAGCTTTAATAAAAGAACTGGCCAACCGGTTGGTTCAAATGTATAGACATGAATCTGACAAAGAATGGACTTGGTTCGAGAGCTATCTTACTTATGGAAACAGCATTTTGCCAGAAGCCTTATTATGTGCCTGGCTGGCAACTGGAGATCTTGTATATAAAGAAACTGCCAAATCATCATTTGACTTTCTTTTATCAAAAATTTTTAAAGATGATCGCATAAATGTAATTTCTAATAAAGGATGGTTATATAAAGAAAAAGAGTCTGTCTCAACACCAATAGGGAGCGAACAGCCAATAGATGTTGCCTATACCATTTTGGCGTTAAGCAAATTCTATGATGCCTTTAAAGAAGAGGACTATTTACAAAAAATGGAAATTGCTTTCAGTTGGTTTTTAGGGAACAATCATTTAACCCAAATTATTTACAATCCGTGTACCGGCGGATGCTATGATGGACTGGAGGACACCTACATCAATTTGAATCAAGGAGCAGAATCAACAGTAAGTTATTTAATGGCAAGGCTGACCGTTAAAAAAGCATTCAAAAAAAGATCTAAACATTCCAAAAGTGTTAAAAATCAAATGGAGTCTTATTTGAAAATGAATAGAAAAAATCAATTTATATAATGTGTTATAGCAAAAAATATTAAGACTTTTTTAGATTTTTTTTAATGCCGCAACCGTTAAATACGGAGCGGCATTTTATATTTAAAGAACGATTAAATCAAATGTTAGTGATTTTATTAATAAGATTTCCCATTTTCAAAGTAAAAATAAGACTAAAAAACAGAGAATACTTTTTAAATAAATACTTTTTAGCAGAGTGAAATAGCGAAGTTGAAACCATATAAAAATGGGGCGATTTTTCATCCGTGACCAAAAAGATAGTGACAAAAAAATACTACTTTGTTCAATTAGTACCATTTATATTGTGCACTATTATTGAAATAGCAATCAATGTAAAAATTGATAAATCAATTAATTATCACTAAAAATAATCATTGTTCTACTACATTATTTTACAAAGGTGGTCTCCCTTGGATAAGCCTTAAGATAATTGCAATTACAGCAATCACCAATAAAATATGTATTAACCCACCTGAAACAAATCCACCAAAAAAACTGATTGCCCATATTATAATTAATACTACAGCAATTGTATAGAGTAAATTTCCCATTTTGATTTATTTTTTAAAAGTCCATTCTTTTCTTAGTTTATAACACCATACGGTATCAAAACATTTCTTGATAAGGCAAATTGGCTGGTTTTCATACTTCAACTTCAATACCAACAATTAGTACCCAGCATACTCCCTAATTGTTCTTTTGCCATTATTATATTCTTTGGCATTTCTTTAGGGTTTTTATGTCGATTTGTGCCCATATTATTACGACAGTAACGTTGGGCATAGTAACTCTAAAAGTGACTTTTTAAATTCTAATTATTTTTTTTATCATAATTTATTTTTTTTTAAATTATTATTAAATTTCATATACACAAAGTACTTAATTATTCATTATTACTTAATTAAAACAAAAAGGCTTTTTATTAGAAATTATACTGCAAATTATTCCGGTAAGAACTGTACTAATTAAGTATGTATTTCTACCATTGATAAATCTAATATATGACTTGCAAAAAGTTATCTAAGTCACATCCCATTTTAACCGCCAACTATCTCCCCTCCGTTAATATGGATAATCTGGCCGGTAATATAACTGCTGTCGGCACTGGCCAAAAAAACATAGGCAGGACCCACTTCCGAAGGTTGTCCAGCTCTCCCCATGGGAGTATCCTGCCCAAAATCGCTAATTTTTTTATGAGTGGAAACGATTAGAGGTGTCCAAATTGGTCCGGGAGCAACACCATTCACCCGTATTCCTTTTTTAGCGAGCATTGTCGCCAGCGAACGTGTGAAGGTGACAATTGCTCCTTTGGTACACGAATAATCTAGAAGATGTTCACTGCCCCTATAGGCAGTTACAGAAGTGGTATTTATTATACTGTCCCCTTTTTTTAAATAGGGCATAGCTTCTTTTACAATAAAGAAAAAGGAATAAATATTAGTTTCAAAGGTTTCAAATAATTGCTTTTTTGTAATTTCCTCAATTCTATTTTTAGATATCTGAAAAGCAGCATTATTAACAATAATATTAAGACTTCCAAATTTTTTAATGCTTTTATCAATACAGCTTTTACAGAATTTCTCCTGTTTCAAATCGCCCTTAATAAGATAACATACTCTGTTTTCACTTTCCACCAGTTCTTTAGTTTTCAACGCATCAACTTCCTCATTAAAGTAAATAATGATCACGTTTGCGCCTTCCCTAGCGAAATGCACGGCAACACTCCTGCCTATCCCGCTGTCACCACCTGTAATCAGAGCAATTTTACCTTCCAGTTTTCCGCTTCCTTTATAATTTGTATTTATAATTTCGGGTTGCGGACGCATTTTAAACTCCAGTCCGGGCGCATCTTGACTTTGCTCCGGAAATTTCTTTGGTTTAGCCATGAGATTATAATTTGAAATAGTTGTTAACTAAAATGCAAGAGGCAAACTCAATGCGAAAACCTTACTATTTATCATTTTTGGCTTTCCGTCAACATTAATTACCCCTACACATGTACAGATCATTTTACACCTTAAATATACTGAATTTCAATGTATTAACAAAAATTTAATTATTTTTTTTATTTAAAATTATTTCATTCAACGGTTTATTCTATTAAATTTATTTTGTAAATTTATTTTGTAAATTTATTTTGTAAATTTATTTTCCCAAAAAACGAAAAGGAAATTGAAATGAGCATACGAGAAATCCACCACTAAAAAAGGCTCAAATGAAAACTCCGGAAAATACTTCTGAATCAGAAAATGGCACTAAAACCTCGGGAGAAAATCTTTCTTATTGGTTTTCATCAGCAATAAAGCCACTTACTTTTGAGAAATTAACCCACAATACTGATACTGATATTTTAGTTATAGGAGGTGGTATCGCAGGGCTGACCACCGCTTACTGTCTTGCAAAGGAAGGACGTAAAGTAATTTTAGTCGAGGACGGATATATTGGAAGCGGCGAAACTGGAAGAACTACTGCTCATATTACCTGTGCACTTGACAATCATTATTTTGAATTGGAAAAAACTTTCGATGTACAAACTGCAAAATTAGCAGCCACTAGTCATATGGCTGCTGTTGAATGGATAGCAAATACGGTTAAACATCATAAAATTAATTGTCATTTTAAAAGAGTGTATGGCTATTTGTTTTTACACCCTTCTGATACGAAGGAAACCTTAGAGAAAGAATATGAAGCTACAAAACGCGCCGGACTTAATACTGAGCTCCTAAACTCTGTTCCGTCTGTTGTAGGTGAAAAAGGAAAGTGGTGCCTCAAATTTGCTGATCAGGCCCAGTTTCATATACTTCTTTATCTTAAAGGATTAGCTAGCGCCTTTATAAAATTGGGTGGAGAAATCTATACACAAACAAAAGCAGCCAATATTACGACCGTGGGTGCTATTGCAAACGGTTTTAAAATAAAAGCAAATCACATTGTAGTTGCAACCAATGCTCCAATCAATGACTGGGTAATGATGCATACTAAACAATGGCCATATCTTACCTATGTGATAGCAGCCAAAGTCCCTAAAGGAATACTTCCTTATGCGCTGTGGTGGGACACTGGTGATGCTAACTCAAAATGGATCATAAAGCCCTATCATTATGTTCGTTTAGAAGAGCTTGATGAACAATATGACATGCTGATTGCTGGCGGTGAAGACCATCGCACAGGACAGGCAGATGATGAAAGGATTAAAGAGGAAGAGCGTTATGCTAAACTGGAAAAATGGACAAAAAAACGTTTTCCAGCTATTGAGGCTATTGAATTCAAATGGTCTGGTCAGGTACTGGAACCGATTGATTCATTGGCATATATTGGCAAGAATCCAGCTGACGAAAACATTTACATTATAACAGGTCATTCTGGTAATGGAATGACACACGGGACACTTGGCGGAATGATTATCTCCGACATAATTATCGGAAAAGAAAATCCTTGGATTAAAATATACAGCCCATCACGCATTACCCTAAATACTACCGCTGATTACCTACACGAAGTTGGAAACATGGTAGCCCAATTCGGAGACTGGATTACTCCAGAACATATAAAAAAAATAGACGATTTAAAACTGGGTGACGGTGGAATTATTTCAGTTGGATTAAAAAAAATCGCTGCATATAGGGACCCGCAGAATAATCTTCATGCCTTCTCGGCGGTTTGCCCGCATCTAGGAGGGATACTACAATGGAATGCCGACGAAAAAACATTCGATTGTCCTTTGCACGGCTCCCGTTTTACCAATGAAGGTAAAGTAATAAATGGACCTTCAATTTCCGATTTAAAAAAAATATGAACAAAGCACCTAAAACTTAAAAGTTAAGAAATATTTCAAATGATTTACAAACTCCCTTTACTATAGCAAAAAATGAAATAGAAAAACAAAATTGATAGACAATCGGGGAAGAGCTGTCACCATGGATCACAAATCTGTCGAAACTCCATAAATGAGGTGTTTTTTTTTGCAAACAGTGCGGAGTGAGAAAAACGTGGCAAGGTTTCCGGACAGGATGAATTATTCTACGGAACAATTTGAATAAAATATAGAACTTGAATCTGAAATTTAAAAATTTTCTAGTAAATAATAATTATTCTTAAACAATTAAAAACAAATAAAATGGATCAGGAAAAATCAATTGACGTATTAAACACACTCATCGAAATAAACAATGACAGAATTGAAGGGTACAAAACCGCTTTAGAAGAGACTGAAGAATCCGATTTAAAAGCTTTATTCTCTCAACTAATGAAAACCAGTCAAAATTGTAAGATGGAATTAGTTAGCGAAGTCCAAAAATTGGGGGGGAGAACCAATTGAAGGAACGAGAACAACAGGTAAGTTTTTTAGAGTTTGGATGGATGTTAAAGCCGCATTAACCGGCAAGGATCGTAAAGCAATACTCAATTCATGCGAGTATGGTGAGGATGTTGCTGTAAATACCTATGAAAAAGCATTAAAAGATGATATTGAAGATCTAACTTCTGAACAACGTGAAATGCTAGAAGCACAATATAGATTAATAAAAGCGGATCATGACAAGGTAAAAAACTTACGAGATATTACGTCCTAGCATTATTAATTTTATAAAATAAGGTTTGTTGGTGGCAAGAGATGTGTTTATCTCCTGCCACTATTATTTTTAATATCATGATGTTCCAATGGAAATCGTTTCAGTATTATTAGGCCATTCCAATAGTATAATCACTCCGGAAAGTTATGGTAAAGTTATCCAAAGGAAAGTAAGCGAAGAAATGCAAAAATTAAAATTAAGAATAGATAAAAATATAAAACATTTACCTTACAAACATCACGGGCAATCAAGCGGTCTCTCTTCGGTCGTTCCCTTCGTTCCGTTCGGCTGCTCCAGTCAGTCGTCAGCAGTAAAAGCCTCCTCCCTCCATTCAGCAGACACTACGCAGCACAATAAAAATAGCAGCTTGAAAATAAGCAGCTATTTTTATTGCGCCGCTTCGTTCCTCATCTTCACACGTTCTCTACCCTACGTTCGGCAGGGCTACTACATCTACAATACCGCTTCATTCCGTTTCGTTCCGCAGCCTACACTACACTACATTCCAGCCGTATTGTGTCTGTCGCCCCTTGTTTTTTCAGCGGTTGCTCCTTCGCAGAGCCATCGAGGTTGGCTCCGTTAGCACTTTGCCCTAAATCAAGGAACGTCTCTGGCTCTCTTTTATTTCTCCCCGCCGTTTCACGCTCTTACTCCTCCATTTTGCGTCTCGTTCCTCGCCAGCTGCAATTCTCGGCTTCAGGTGGCTGTTCGATTGCCGCAACCCCGCCACTGCGCTCCTCGAATAATAATAATTTCCGTTATCGCTACAATCATCATTTTCTGCGGTGCTTGGGAGTGTTAATAGCAGTTTCCATAAGAACATTCAAAAAAGAACTTCACAAGAACAATCGTGCAATTTCCTGAAAAGAAAGAGAAAAAAAACGCAGCAAACATAGCATCCATTCCTCACTTTCAGTCGGTCGTTCCTTCCTCCATTTTCGTTCGTCATTTCTGCTGTTAAAACGGCTTTCTTTTTTTCTCTTTTTTCTTTTCAAAAAATTAAGGTCGAATCTTTAACACCAATACACCATGCCGAATTTCATCATTAAAACGCACCAAAAAAATGCAGTTTACAAAGCAAACCAAATCTTCATACTCAACAAAGGGATGAACAGTGGCAAGCCTCAAAAAGTACCGTTTACCAATAGCTTTGTCATCCTATTTCAAAACGAAGAAGATGCCGAAACGGTTTATTGGCTAGCCTATAGTCTTTGGAAAGCAAAATTCTGGCACCAGTTTTTGTGTGGTTCGGTAATTCCATTTTTAAGAATACAGTATTTCAAAGGAAATTTCTCCACAAAAGTCAATGAAATGCTGTTAGATTTTGAAAGCCATCGGAAAGATGTACAGTCCTTGAGGTTATTAGAACTCAAAGAAGAGCAATTTCATCAAAACATCAACTTAATAAACGATATGAGAACGGTTATTTTACATCGTTACTGCAAGAAATAATTTTAAAACCTTAAAACCAACATTATGAAATGAGCATGAATGTAATTGGATCACAACCAACACATTTTTAAACACAATTTTATCGCGCTGAAAATCAAAATATTGCGATTGAATTATTAGTAATAAAATACAATAGAATTCAATGGTCATTATAAATTGGAATTAGATGATCAATGTTATTGGAATTTGCACCGAAACTTCATGAAAAATTTCATTTGTTATTTTTCCTTTGTCAACATCAAGCATGGAATCCAACAATGAACCACAACATGTTTATTCCGAACTAACACAATATATTCTGAATACCGACCATTCAAGTGCTTTCCGCACCCAACGTGTTAAAATTATTAATTCTTATGATATTTCGAAAACTTAAAAAAAAAAGAATCATTTTTAATAATTTAAGATTATCAATAATTCCGAAAATTTGTCATCTAAAAATCAATATAAATCCAATAAAATGATTAAAGTGTAATAATGATTTATTACCATTAACATAATTTTATCATTAACATAATCTATGTAATAAAATTACTAATTAATTAATAATCAAATAATTAACCACTAATTTATTGTTAATATTTTATTACTATAAAGCTTTTCTTAGCGAAGTATGTTCTTTGTCGAGAATAATGGAATGTTGTCTTGTTTAGATCTGTCTTTTTTTTCTTTTATGATGTAATACCTAACTTTGGCAAGAAAAGTATTAAGTTGTTTTTTAGACGACTTAGGTTCGTATTAGGAGATAGATTTGGTTCCCCACATTTTATATCCCTAAGTTTGAGGGTTCGCTTCAATTATTTAAATTGAAGAAGATTTAATAGCGGTTAGATACATTTCCCCAATGTGTAACCTTCCAGTAATAACCTTTTTACCTATTTTAATTTAATCGTTTTGAAATTAATCTAATAAATTTTTACAAATCGATTTTGGTAACTGATAAAGATATTTTTATTGTCCTGATAAAAATATTCTTTTGATGATGGTTGACTTCATGATTTTATCTGAAGATGTGTATTTACCCTCAATCTGTAAACTTCCTATTAAATCAAATGTATGGTGTTAAAATACTATTATTATGAAAAAGAATACATTTTTCAAGTTTTTCGATTTCTTATACAACAAAATAATATGTTGCTTTTTAACGAAAAACACTATTTCTAAATTAAATTTAATAAAATTTAATAAGAGAAATTCTAAAGATTACCTGTCGAGATTATGGTGTCATTATTGGCATCAATGGCTTACTGTGTCACTTTTATTGGTGACAATTTTAATGACAAGTAATACTAACGCACAGGGGTCTATTAGAGGTATTGTACCTGTAATATCGCCTAAAAGCGGTTCTGGAGTTGATGGCGATGCTTATGCTCATTCACCTGCCGGATATGAAAATGTAGGTGACTTGTTTGACTCGCAGCATCCTGGCATTGACGGTCACGGTGTGATTAACCCATTCACAGGGGAGCTACTTTATCCGGGCCAAACTTTTTTTCTGCAGGATAGGTATATAAACGATTTAAGTATTTTTACTCAATCCAATAAAATTAATGACAATCCCAATACTTATACTTGGGGTCCAGGGAATTCACCCAACAAAA
This sequence comes from Flavobacterium galactosi, assembly GCF_048158585.1. Taxonomy (NCBI): domain Bacteria; kingdom Pseudomonadati; phylum Bacteroidota; class Flavobacteriia; order Flavobacteriales; family Flavobacteriaceae; genus Flavobacterium; species Flavobacterium galactosi. Next base: position 1,295 of record NZ_JBLNKV010000012.1, on the reverse strand, counting down.
ATGAAATCGAAAATGCGGGTGCTCATTTTAGTTATGGTGATCCGGCTTTGGGAGGATTAGCAACGGATTTATGGTGTTTATTTGCCGGTGATCGTCAGGTTACTACTGGTAGTAGTTATATTGATTTCGAATTTTTACAGAAATCATTGACTATAACTGGTGCAACGACTGACGCTACTGGAAATATCACGGGAGGTAGCGGAAGCTTTACTTCTTTAGGTACTGATGGTGGTCGTACAGTCGGAGACATCCTGATCACTATCGAGTTTACCAATGGAGGGGGTGATGCAAATGCAGTAATTCGAGTATGGACAGCTATAGCAGGAGGTGGTTATGAATATGTAATTCATCCCAACTCAGAGTTTCTTGGCCGAATTTTCATTACTAATAATACCTCACCTACCCATGTACCCTTTGATGTATATGGTAGCGATCCCAATGGTACCGGTGTGGGAGGTGATTATGGTGTGAATCAATGGGCTGAGGGTGCTATCAATCTCAGTCAAGTGTTCACCGCTGCAAAAGATCCTTGCTTTTCACTCAGCACATTATTTATTAGAACGAGATCTTCTGGAAATTCACAACAATCCGAATTGAAAGATTTTCCAGGAGCTCCTATCCAATTTACAGTTGACTCAAATCCAAAAGCAGTGGCAGTTGCTACTAGTCCAGCTTGCAATGGAGGATTTGGTTCAATAAATCTTACTGTAACGGGAGGTCTTGCTCCTTATACTTATTCATGGACAGGTCCAAATAATTTTACAGCAATCACGGAGGATCTTAGTAATGTTAAAGCAGGTACTTATCATTGGGAAGTAAAAAATTCTAAAGGGTGTATATCAACCGGTTCTGTAGTTCTGGCTGAACCACCACCTATAGTGGTATCATCAACGGCTCTAGTAAATCCTAAATGTAATGGCGGAACCGATGGTTCTATCACTATCACAGCTTCAGGGGGAACAGGCACGCTGACGTATTCAAAAAATGACGGATTAACTTACCAATCATCCAATGTATTTAGTGGACTTACCACCGGAAGTTATCTATGGGCGGTAAAAGATGCGAATAACTGTATCTTGAAAGGTACGGTTACACTCACCCAACCGACACTTATTGTAGCCACCGATGCCCATGCCGACGTGAAATGTAACGGTGGAACCGATGGTTCCGTAACGGTGACATTCAGCGGTGGAACCGGCCCTTATATGGTGAACTTCAATGGCGCAGGATTCTTGGCTCAAACCTCTCCAAAAGTATACACTGGCCTTACCGCCGGTACCTACACTTGGATTGTT
>NZ_JBLNKV010000011.1:0-33456 GCF_048158585.1 Flavobacterium galactosi | reverse complement strand
GAACTTTGCTTGTTTTGCGGGGTGCAAATGTAACATCCGTTTTCTAATCTCACAAGCTTTTCTGAATCTTTTTTAGAAAATAAATTTTCCCGTTTGATTCGTACTACTTGCCAGTTTATTAAAGAACGTATGCGTTGTTGCGGGTGCAAAAGTAGTCCCTTTATTCGCTTTAACAAGCTTTTTTAAACCTTTTTTTTGACGTCTCCTTAACTTAATCTTTAACTCGCTGGAAACATGCGACTTGAAACGAAACTATTTTCCTCTCCCCTCCCGATGCTTCGGGACTCTCCAAAGGAAAGGGTGACTAAATAGATAGGATTAGTGACAATCATTATATATTTAGGTAATGAATACTACGTACATGTGAAAGCTACAGTCCTATATATAAGGTAGCAAATGAATACCAATGAGTGAAATTTCTCCTTTGTCGAAATGACAAAGTCAAATGAAATGCAATTAGCAGGTAGAAATTCATCCTTCACAGAAACAACAAAGTTCCTAAAAACGATGGCCCGCGTTAGGGATAGCAGCGGAAAGCCGGCAGAAAAATGGAATGAAATGGAATTTTTCGAGGACTTGCAGCGTAAAGCCCGACCCATTATAAAAAAAGAGGCAACTACCTATACTGATAATTGCCTCTTTTTTATAATGGGGAACGCCCAAATAACACTTACTGTTTTAAGTTAGCAGCTCTGGTTTCCCAAGTATCGGTGAGACTGTCATAATCAACAGGTGTTGCAGGTTTTTGATTTTGTAATCTTCCTGAATCGAATGCTCTTACTAATATGGTTTCTATTAAAAAATCTTCATTGACATCGTAAGGTGCATATTTTGTTTTTAGATTAATGTCAAACATGCTGGCTGCAGTATTCGACCAAAAGGCTTTCCAACCGCTTTTGAGATCTCTGACTAGCTCATACGTTGTGATTCCGGTTTGACGATGGATTAACTTAACGAGTATTTGACCTTGCTTGCGCGATAGTTTTTTTAGTTTTGCTTCAAATTCATTACTAAGATACCCTTCTACTATCTTAAAGTATCTTTTTTTCTCTTTGTTTGTTTTAAGATTTGCCATGCCTCTATTCAGCACTGTTAACCTTTCAGCAGCCAATTTTGCATACGGATAGGTCTTATAAACTCGGTTTTGAAGAATCAAAAATTGCTTTCTTGCTTCGGGATCCAGTTTTTCTTTGTGAATTACTATTTCTTCTAATTGTATGGTGTCGTTAAGTATAGAATCATTTTCGGTCAATACATAACCCATCTTGGTTGTATCCTTTGGAGTTACTTGTGCATTGACATATATAGTTGTAAAAAGTAAAAAAAAGAAAAGCTGAATAATCTTCATGGATCGAAAAATTTAATTGCAAAATTATACATTATATACACAACTGTGATGCCAAATTTATAATTTAGCAAAAAAATAATTTCATGAGCACTAAATCAATATTAAAGAAGTCGTCACTTGAGTTTTTAGAAAAATATCTTAACAACGCATCACCTACAGGTTACGAAAGCGATGGGCAAAAATTATGGATGGATTATTTGAAACCTTATGTTGATACTTTTATAACAGACACGTACGGTTCTGCAGTGGGAATTATAAATCCAGATGCTCCTTATAAGGTAGTAATTGAAGGTCATGCTGACGAAATTTCATGGTATGTGAATTACATTACTGATGACGGATTAATCTACGTGATTAGAAATGGTGGTTCTGATCACCAAATTGCACCTTCAAAACGTGTCAATATTCATACTAAAAACGGAATTGTAAAAGGTGTTTTTGGCTGGCCAGCGATCCATACTCGAAACAGAAGTAAGGAAGAAGTAGCTAAAGTTGATAATCTATTTATTGACATTGGTTGCGAAACTAAAGATCAAGTAGATAAAATGGGCGTTCACGTAGGTTGTGTAATTACATATCCTGATGAATTCATGATTTTGAACGAAAACAAATTTGTTTGTCGCGCTATTGACAACCGTATGGGTGGTTTCATGATTGCCGAAGTGGCTCGTTTGTTACACGAAAATAAAATAAAACTTCCTTTTGGATTATATATCACGAATTCTGTTCAGGAAGAAGTAGGTCTTCGCGGTGCAGAAATGATTACCAAAACCATCAAACCTAATGTAGCGATTGTTACCGATGTTTGCCACGACTCTACTACTCCAATGATTGAAAAGAAAATCGAAGGAGAAACAAAAATTGGTAAAGGTCCTGTGGTTACTTATGCTCCTGCTGTTCAGAATAATTTGAGAGAATTGATATTAGAAACTGCAATGGCTAAAGAAATTCCGTTCCAGCGATTGGCTTCTTCTCGCGTAACTGGAACTGACACTGATGCTTTTGCTTATAGTAATGGCGGCGTTGCCTCAGCTTTGATATCATTACCGTTGCGTTATATGCACACAACCGTTGAAATGGTTCATCGTGATGATGTTGAAAATGTGATTAAATTGATATATGAAACATTGTTGAAGTTAGAAAACGAAGAAACATTTTCTTATTTTAAATAGTCTTAGTTTTATTTTGCAAATACAAAAAGCATCATTGTAAATTACGATGATGCTTTTTTAATTTAAATTAAATACTAAAGACTAGCAACAGGTTTTGATTCCGAAAATTTCAAAAACGCTACAGCTTCTTTTGCATTAGATATTTCGGCATATTTTAATGCATTAACACCAATCTCATTTTTTTCTTTTAGTTGTGCTCCATTGGCTAATAACAATTTGATGATTTCAACTTTATTATACCTTGCAGCTATCATCAATGGAGTTAACCCATTTGATTTTTCGTTCACATCAATACCGTATACGATTAATTTTCTTATAAGATCAATTTCTCCTTTGTAGATTGCAACACACAAAGGAGTTACACCTTTATAAATGGAATGGTTGATTTCTTTTTGAGTAAAATAATTGCGATTTGATGCATGAGAAACAGTTGAGAATGTAACTAAAGCAATTCCTAGGTAAACGATTGATTTTTTCATGATGATTGATTTTTTGTTAATTGATTGATTTTTTGATGATTTAAATTTTGAACTAATGTTCTATGCAAATATACGTCTAAAGAAAGGTATCTTGTTTTACAAGGTACTTAATTTTAACAAAATATTAACTTTTATGAATTACTATTTAAATCATAACGTACTTATATACAAACGATTTAGTCAGCAAAATTTAACAGTATTTGCGTTTTAAAAATTCTACATATTAAATAATTAAACAAACAACCTCTTCATGCTTTAACAAAAAGTATAGAATTCAAATTATAATTATTCCTTTTTTAGTATTTTTACTTAAACAATTCTTAAAATGCAATCAAAAGCAAAAAATGTTAAGGAGTATTTAAAAGAAATTCCCGACGAAAGAAAACAAGTATTTCTTAAACTTAGAGAAACTATAGTTGCTACTATTCCTAAAGGATTTGTTGAACAAATGTCTTATGGAACGATTGGTTACATTGTACCACATTCTATTTATCCTAATGGATATCATTGTGATTCCAAACTACCGTTGCCTTTTGTAAACATTGCCTCCCAAAAGAATTTTATTGCGGTTTATCATATGGGAATTTATGCCAATCCGGAATTACTGCAATGGTTTATGTCGGAATATCCAAAATACAGTACTCAAAAAATCGAGATGGGAAAAAGTTGCATTCGATTTAAAAAATTTGATCAAATTCCTTTTAATTTAATTGCAGAGCTCATGCAAAAAATGTCTGTCACTGACTGGATTAATTGTTACGAGTCACAAATTAAAAAATCAAAATAATTACTAACCTTAATTTTTAAAACTATGAACATTCTCAAAAAAATTATTTTAGGCTTATTGGCACTTATTGCACTGGTATTGATTGTTGCTTTATTTCTGCCAAAAAACTATGCTGTAGAACGGGAAATCACTATCAACCAACCCAAGGATAGTGTTTACAATTATATTAAATACATTAAAAATCAGGATAATTTTAGTGTTTGGAATAGAAAAGATCCAAAAATGATTAAAACCTTTTCAGGAACTGACGGCACGGTTGGATTTGTATATTCATGGAATAGCCAAGACAAAAATGTAGGTGTTGGAGAACAGGAAATCAAGAAAATCATTGAAGGAGAACGGATTGATTTTGAATTGCGTTTTAAAGTTCCTTTTGAATCAACCGATAATGCTTACATTATAACGGAAGCCATTTCGCCAAATCAAACCAAAGTAAAGTGGGGATTTGACGGCAAAATGCCGTATCCGATGAATCTAATGCTAGCTGTAATGAATATGGAAGAAATACTTGGAAAAGATTTACAAGATGGATTGAATAATCTCAAAGTAGTTCTTGAAAAATAGTACTGTTTTTTATAAAGAAAAACCGCAATTCAATTCAGAATTGCGGTTTTTCTTTTTCTTAAAAGTCTTTTTATTTCTTCGCTAAATAAGCCAAAACATTTTTTTCAATTCTTTCATCAATATTTGAAATATCAGCTTTAACGAATTTCTCGCCTAGAATATTTTCGTATAACTCAATGTATCTTTCAGAAACCGTTTCTATATATTCATCTGTCATCTCAGGAATTTGTTGTCCTTCCAGCCCTTGAAAACCATTTTCAATTAACCAACGACGAACAAACTCTTTTGATAATTGTTTTTGTTCCTCTCCTTTATCTTGTCTTTCCTGATATCCTTCTGCATAAAAGTAACGAGACGAATCAGGTGTGTGAATCTCATCAATCAAAACGATTACACCCTCTTTGGTTTTACCAAATTCATATTTGGTATCAACCAAAATCAATCCGCGACTGGCAGCAATTTCAGTTCCTCTTTGAAATAAAGCTCTGGTATATTTTTCTAAAACCACATAATCTTCCTCAGAAACTATTCCTTTAGAAAGAATATCGCCTCTTGAAATATCAGCATCATGTTCTCCGTTATCCGCTTTGGTAGTTGGTGTTATAATTGGTTCGGGAAATTTATCGTTTTCTTTCAAACCTTCCGCCATTGTAACGCCACAAATTTCTCTTTTGCCAAGGGCATATTCACGAGCAGCATGACCGGAAACATATCCACGTATTACCATTTCCACTTTGAAAGGATCACATAAATGACCAACAGCTACATTAGGATCCGGAGTTGCAATTAACCAATTAGGTACTATGTCTTGCGTTAATTCCATGAATTTAGTAGCAATTTGATTTAGGATTTGACCTTTATAAGGAATTCCTTTTGGTAAAACTACATCAAAAGCCGAAAGCCTATCCGTGGCAACCATTACTAAAAGATCATCATTTACATTATAAACTTCTCTTACTTTACCTCTGTATACAGATTTCTGGTTTGGAAAATTAAAATCAGTAGTTGTTATGGTGTTGCTCATTATTATTAGTGTTGTATTATTTTTTTAAGTAGCTGCAAATTTATGATTATTTTGGAAAGAAAAGCAAAGAATCATCATTCTCGAAGTATAAATAAATAATGCTTTACCAATAAATTTGGAAAATTCAAAATAAAACAAATTTATTACTCACACCTACTCTACTTCTGAAGTACATTTTTTTAATAATTTTTGGGACAGGTATTTAGCAACTCCTTCATTATCATTAGTTGAAATCACTTCTAAATGAGAAAGTTTATCTTTCAAACTCTCCGGGGCATTTCCCATAATTAATCCTTTACCGGTTAATTTAAGCATGTTTTCATCATTGAATCCATCGCCAAAAGCCATTGCTTCATGGAAAAACAAATTTTCTTTTTCTAAAATTTTTTCAATCGCAACACTTTTATCTACTGATTTGTCCATAAATTCTAAACAAAGCGGAAGACTAAAAGCATGACTAAAAAGGGAGGAATGATTTTCTAAGATTTGTTCTCTTAGTTCCAATAATTTGGAATGGGTATCATGGGTAAAAAACACTTTTATAGCACTTAAATCTTCAACCGTACTAAAATCTACCAGTTCCGGATGATAATTTAATTCCGTTTGAAAGCTATTTAGTTTTTCATTGTGTTTGTTGGTTTGCCAAACATTTTCTCTAAACAAAACGGTTGTAATCTCCGGGTCAATATCTAAAGACAACACCGATTTTACGGACTCACTTTCCATATTAACCGAGAAAAGGAGTTCTTTCGTTGGCGAATGAATCCTAGCTCCATTAGACGTAACCAAATAAAGAGGAATCTCTAAACATTCCACAATCGGCATCGCGTCTAAATGGTGGCGACCTGTTGCTACAATAATTAAATAATTTTGATTGTGGAGTTCTTGAAAAATACTTTTTGTATATTCTGAAATTTTGTGGTCTGAATTAAGTAAAGTTCCGTCTAAATCGCTGATCACGACTTTTATTTTTTCTTGTATCATTTTTCGTTTTTCACTGTCATTTTTAATTATTCCAAATTTATTCAATTTTAGAGAGAAACGCAAAAATTTATAATAAGTTTGGGTTAATCTTTTCTAAATATATTTTAAAAAATACAATTAAAATATTTGTTGCATATTAAATACAACAATTGTAAAATGATTGCTATATTTGTAAAAATATAAATTTTATAAATCATGAATACAAGTCAAAAAGAATTAATAAAAGCAACTGTGCCAATTTTAAGAACTAATGGAAATGATTTGATAACATATTTTTATCAAAGAATGTTATCCAATAATCCTGAGCTGAAAAATATTTTTAATATGGCCAATCAAGCGAACGGAAAACAACAAAATGCTTTGAGTGGCGCTGTTCTTGCTTATGCTGAAAACATAGAAAACCCTACTGTTTTGATCAATACGTTAAAATCAATTGGAAATAAACATGTAAGTCTAAATATTCAACCGGAGCAATATGCTATTGTTGGAAATCATTTAATTGGATCGATAAAAGAAGTATTAGGAGAATTAGCAACCAATGAATTAATTGAAGCCTGGACCTGTGCCTACAATGAACTGGCTCAAATAATGATAGGTATAGAAGCCGAAATGTATCAAAAAACAAACAATAAAAAAGGAGGCTGGAAAGGCTGGAGAACCTTCATTATCTCCAAAATTGTAAAAGAGAGCGACGAAATTAATTCCTTTTACCTTAAACCGGAAGACAACAAAGAAATTGCCGATTTCTATCCAGGTCAATACCTGTCAGTGAGTATATTTATTCCGGAATTAGGTCATAAACAGCCTAGACAATATAGCCTGTCTTCTTATTCTAATAATGACTATTATAGAATTTCGGTTAAAAAAGAAATCAGTCACAACACAACTCCTGACGGAATAGTTTCTAATGCATTACATAACAAAAAAGAGGGTGATACAATTGAAGTTAGTGCACCTGCGGGAGTCTTCTTTGCTGATCCGGAAGCAAGAAATCCTTTAGTATTGGTCAGTGGAGGCGTTGGACTTACACCAATGATGAGTATGGTAGAAACCAATAAAAACTCCCTTCAAAAAAACCAAACAGTTTGGATTCACAGTTGTCGCAATGAAAATGTTCATGCGTTTAAGGATACAATCGAGGAGTTAAACAGCGAAAATGATTGGTTAACCTCTTTTGTTTTTTATGAAACTTTACCCGAATCAGAAACAAACGCCATTGAAGGAAGAATCGATTTGCATCAAATTAAAGAAGAAATCCTTATTAAGGATGCAAAATATTATATTTGCGGACCGGCAATTTTTATAAAAGTTCAATATCAATCTTTGGTTGCACTTGGCGTAAAAAGAGAAAATATACTTTACGAAGAATTTGGTCCCCAATTATTAAGCCTTAATTAGCACATTTTAATATGAAATTGAATCACTTTACCGATTTTAGTATGCGCGTTTTGATGTATCTGAATCAAAAAAGAGACAATCCGCAAAGTTCTTTAGATGATTTAGCAAATACTTTTAAAATTTCGCGAAACCATCTCATTAAAGTGGTTCAATTCTTATCAGCAAATCAATTAATTATTACCAAAAGAGGAAAAAATGGCGGAATACTGATTTCTGAGAAAGCAAAAGAAATTCGATTAGGTGATTTAATTCATCTGTTAGAACAAGACGATACGCCTATCATTAATTGTGATTCAAAACCTTGTATCTTTCAACCACACCATTGCAAACTAAAATCATTATTCAATACCGCTTATCTTTCTTTTATCGAAAGTTTAAATCAATACAAACTTTCGGATATCGAATTCAAAAATTGGAGTGCTATGTTTTAAGAAAAAAACAGAAAAAGTAATTCACAAAAAAAAAGGCTTTTGTAAAGCCTTTTTTTTATTTAATCATTATTCTCAATTTGCTTATATGCATCTATCACTTTTTTGACCAAACGATGCCTCACAATATCTTTATCGTCAAGGTAAACAATTCCAATTCCGTCAACATCTTTCAGAACCAAAATTGCTTCTTTTAAACCGGAAATAGTTCTTCGTGGCAAATCGACTTGTCCGGGATCGCCGGTAATCATGAATTTAGCACTTTTCCCCATACGGGTCAGAAACATTTTCATTTGCGAATGCGTTGTGTTTTGGGCTTCATCCAAGATTACAAAAGCATTATCCAATGTCCTACCGCGCATGAATGCCAAAGGTGCAATCTGGATAATTCCTTTTAAAATATAATCCTCCAGCTTTTCATTGGGTAACATATCCCGTAGCGCATCATACAAAGGCTGCATGTAAGGATCCAGCTTTTCCTTCATATCACCAGGAAGAAATCCTAGGTTCTCCCCTGCTTCTACTGCCGGACGTGTAAGTATAATCCGTTTGACTTCTTTTTCTTTAAGTGCCTTTATCGCCATGGCAACACCAGTATAGGTTTTTCCGGTTCCTGCAGGTCCAACAGCAAAAACCATATCATTTTTATTCATGGTATCCACCAACAATTGTTGATTGGCAGTCATTGCCTTAATGATTTTCCCACCTACACCATGCACTAATATTTTATCTTGTCCCTGGAATTTTCTTTCTTCCTGACCATCCCCAAGGATAACACGTTCAATTACATTATTATCAATATTATTGTATCGTGAAAAGTGTACCATTAACCGTTGAAATCGTTTTTCAAACTCGTCTAAAACCTCTTTTTCTCCAAAAGCTTTTAAGGTTGTTCCCCGAGCAACAATCTTCAATTTGGGATAATATTTTTTAATTGTTTCAAGATGAGTGTCTTGAGCGCCCCAAAAGTCTTTTGGAGCGATGTCTATGAGCTCGATTATTCTTTCGTTCAAATGAGGTAGTTTTAAATTAGAATTAATTTTTTTATAAATCAATTGGCTGTCGGGTAAATTTCTAGTTTTTAAATAGAATTTGTTTTTTGTTTTTCGTTTTTTTGAGTTTACTATTATTAGCTTTGCACTTCTCAAATTTAATAAAATAAGGTTTACATAACACCAATAGTTATAAACAAATTTATGTCAATAATTACCCTTACTACTGATTACGGATTGAAAGACCATTTTGTAGGTGCGTTGAAAGGGAAGATTTTATCTGAGTATTCCGAGGCTTCCATTATTGATATTTCACACGACATAGATCCATTCAACACGGTAGAAGCAAGTTACATTATTGGCGCATCCTATGCAAGTTTTCCAAAAGGTACTGTTCATCTTATTGGAGTAGATATGGAATCCAATAAAGAGAATCTACACATCGTCATGCAATGGAACGATCATTATTTTATTGCCGCTGATAATGGCATTTTGAGTATGCTTTCGCAAAAAATTGTTCCGCAAAAAATGGTGGCAATAAATATCCACGACCGTTTGCATAATGAAGCCACTGATCTTGATGTTTTTGTAAAAGTAGCCTGCCACATTGCCAAAGGCGGTTTAATGAACGTTATTGGTAAAGAAATAAATACCATCAAGCAAGTCACCGACTTACAGCCTGCAATAGCCGTTGACGGTAATTCTTTGAAAGGACATGTCATTTACATTGACCATTTTGGGAATGTAGTGACCAATATAACTAAGAAATATTTTATTGAAGTTGCTAAAGGACGGCCTTATGAAATTGTCATGAAAACCAAAAATATCAAAACCATTTTACCCAATTATTCGGCGATTGCGAGTTCTGATAAATATCCGATAAAATATTATGAAGGGGAAAAATTGGCCATTTTCAATGAAGCCGGTTTTCTAGAAATTGCCATTTTTAGAAGCAATCCTTCTAAAGTAGGCTCTGCAAATAGTTTATTGGGATTGAATTATAGGGATGTTGTAACTATAAAATTTATTTAAAGATTTTTGATTGCAGATGTATGATTTCAGATGTAAAGCAACTTAATATGAAAACAATTATAAAAATTAGATTTAAAAATTTAAAACAGAATTATCTAGAAGTAGCGCAATTTATTAAAAACCAATCTAGTAAAGAAAAATTTGCATCAAATCAAGAATTGCAATGATTTAAACCTATATCTGAAATCAAAAATCGTTAATCTCCAATCATAAATCAAATGTTTATACGAATTGTAAAATTGAGTTTTCACGAGGAAAATATTCCTGCTTTTTTAGAAAACTTCGAGTTAATGAAAGATAAAATACGAAATGCGCCGGGAAACCGTTTCTTAGAACTGTATCAGGATAAAAACAACAAAAGCATTTTCTTAACTTACAGCTATTGGGAAACCGAAGCGGATTTAGAAAATTATAGAAATTCTGAACTTTTTTATGATGTTTGGACATTCACCAAGAAATTATTCAACGACAAACCGGAAGCTTGGAGTGTGGATAAATTAGTAAGTTTAGAATAAAAAATAGTTTAAAGTTTAAGGTTTAAAGTTGTTGCATTGGAAACTTTAAACTTTAAACATTTAAAACCTTAAACAAAAACAAAAAATGAAATCAATAGTATTACGAGAAATAAAATCCTTTTTTGGTTCGCCCATTGGCTATTTGGTTATTGCCATTTTTCTAATTATCAACGGATTATTTCTTTGGGTTTTTGAAGGGGATTACAATATTTTAAATACTGGTTTTGCCGATTTGACTCCATTTTTCACATTAGCTCCTTGGATTCTAATCTTCCTGATTCCGGCCGTTACGATGCGCAGTTTTTCGGATGAAAAAAAACAAGGAACATTAGAATTATTGCTAACAAAACCTTTGAGTATTTGGCAAATTGTAAACGGGAAATTTCTTGGAGCCTTGCTTTTAATAGTAATGGCAATTATCCCAACTTTTATTTACGTAAAAGTGATTTCCAGTTTAGGAATGCCGGAAGGAAATATTAATATGGGAAGCACTATTGGTTCCTATTTTGGATTATTATTCCTGATTGCAGGCTATTCTTCTATTGGAATCTTTACTTCTACCCTTTCGGATAACCAAATTGTAGCGTTTATTGTTGCGGTTTTTTTATGCTTTTTTCTGTACTTCGGATTTGAAGGTCTGGCTACAGTTACACCAACTATTTCAAACTTTATTTCGGCTTTAGGAATGCAAGATCATTACAAAAGCATGAGCCGAGGTGTAATAGACACTCGAGATATTATCTATTTTGTAAGCATTACAGTCGCATTTCTTTCGTTTACTGTTTATAATCTAAAATCTCTTAAATCGTAATGATACTCCTTAAAAACAAAAACCTATTGTTTATAATTGCTATTTTACTACTTGTAAATGGTATTGGAAATTCATTTTTCCATCGTTTTGATTTAACCAAAGATAAAAGATATACCCTTTCGGCTACTTCGTTGAATATTATCAAACAAGTAAAAAATCCTTTGTCCATAAAAGTCTATATGCAAAGCGATTTACCAGCTGAATTTAAACGATTACAACTAGAAACCAGACAATTACTGGAAGAATTTCAGGCATACAACAAGAATATTATTTTCGAATTTGTAAATCCATTGGAAAACAAAGACGAAAGTATGGATAACATAAAAGAGTTGTATCGCAAAGGACTCACTCCAATAAATATAACGGTTGACGACAAAGGAAAACAATCCCAAGCAATGGTTTTTCCTTGGGCAATTGCTGTTTACAACAATAAAGAAGTTAATATTCCTTTGTTGAAAAACAGAATGGGCGCTTCCACAACCCAAAAAGTTATTGGTTCCGTACAACATCTGGAATATTCAATTGCTGATGCCTTGAATAAAATTACCAAAGAGAAACAAAAGACAATCGCTGTAATAAAAGGAAATGGCGAGCTTCAAGATGTATTAATGGCTAAGTTTCTGATGCAAGTAAGAGAAAGTTATCATATTGGTCCATTTACTTTAGATTCAGTTGCAAAAAATCCATTAGGAAGTTTAGAAGCTTTAGAAAAATACGATTTGGCAGTTATTGCTAAACCAACAGAAACTTTTTCGGAGGAAGAGAAACAAGTTTTAGATCAATACATTATCAACGGTGGAAAAACATTATGGCTTGTAGATCAAGTAGCTGTTGAGATGGACAGTTTATACAATTCTGCTGGTGCTACTTTAGCGTATCCACGAGATTTGAATTTGAATGATATGTTCTTCAAATACGGCATTCGAATCAATCCAGATATTATAAAAGACGAACGTGGAAGTCCCATAAAACTGGCTACCGGAGAACAAGGAAGTGCTACTCAATTTCAAGAATTTAACTGGAAATTTGCACCTCAGGTTTATCCTAACAATCCGCATCCAATTGTGAAAAATTTAGGCGGAATCCGGTTTGATTTTGCTAATCCTATCGATACGTTGAAAAACGGAATTAAGAAAACGATTCTGCTACAATCCTCACAATATTCGAAAAAAATAGGCACTCCAACAGAAGTGAATTTGAATAGTGTTACCGAGGAAACTTCGCCTACTGAATACCTGAATAAAGGGAATATTTCACTTTCCGTTTTATTGGAAGGTTCGTTTCATTCGATGTTTGAAAATCGAGTTTTGCCATTTGACCAAAAAACATTTGAAACCAAAGGAAAAGACAATAAAATGATTGTGATTTCTGATGGAGATTTGATTAAAAATCAATTGGATAAAAATTTTCAACCGCTAGAATTAGGTTACGATCAAAGATCTGGAAATTTGTATGACAATAAAGATTTTCTCATAAATTGTGTCAATTACCTATTGGATGACAACGGACTTATTAACATTCGAAGTAAGGATCTTGATTTGCCATTATTGGATAAAGAAAAAGTTTATGAAAACTATAGTGCTACGCAATTCATAACTATCGGGCTTCCAATTCTAATTTTGCTGCTTTTTGGTGTGGTGTTTACTTTCCTTCGAAAAAGAAAATACAGCAAGTAGATGTTAATAAAAAAGTTTCCAAACTAGAATTGTTTACGATATATTTGTAAAATGTATCGTATTTTAAATATGGAGAAATACGTTAAAAAATAAAATAAAACAGATGAAATTTATAGTATCGAGTTCGTACTTATTGAAACAATTACAAGTTTTAGGTAACGTTATCAACAGTAGTAATACTTTGCCTATTTTAGATAACTTTCTATTTGATTTAGATCACAATGTGCTAACAGTTTCTGCATCCGATTTAGAGACTACAATGTCTGCTACTTTAGGAATTGATTCGGAGAGCAAAGGAAGTGTTGCTGTTCCGGCAAAGTTACTTTTGGAAATCCTTAAAACATTTCCTGAACAACCATTAACTTTTACAGTTGAAGAAAACAGTACGATTGAAATCAGTTCTAATTCCGGAAAATATGCTTTGGCTTATGCTCCTGGTGCTGAATTTCCTAAATCTGTAAATTTAGACGATCCTTCGGTAACGCTTGTTCCTGCTGATGTTTTGGCAACAGCCATAAGCAAAACAATATTCGCTGCAGGAAATGATGATTTACGTCCGGTAATGTCTGGTGTATTTTTTCAGTTTTCTCCACAAGGATTGACATTTGTTGCCACTGATGCGCACAAATTAGTAAAATATGCCCGTACCGATGTAATGGCTTCGCAAGTTGCTGATTTTATCATGCCAAAGAAACCTTTGAACATCTTAAAAAATATTCTTTCGACTTCAGATGCTGAAGTAAAAATTGAGTATAACGATTCAAATGCTACTTTTTCTTTCGATAATTATGTATTAATGTGTCGTTTGATTGATGGAAAATATCCAAATTACGAAGCGGTAATCCCAAAAGAAAATCCAAATAAATTAATGATTGACCGTTCTCTATTTTTGAGTTCTGTTCGTCGTGTAGCCATTTTTTCGAATAAAACTACACACCAGATTCGTTTGAAAATCGCTGGTGCAGAGTTGAATGTTTCTGCCGAAGATATCGATTACTCCAATAAAGCGGAAGAAAGATTGACTTGTGATTATCAAGGTGATGATATACAGATAGGGTATAATTCTCGTTTCTTAACTGAAATGTTGACTAACCTACAATCTGATATGATTATGCTTGAAATGTCATTACCAAACAGAGCCGGAATCCTTACCCCTGTTGATGGATTAGAAGAAGGAGAAACTGTTACCATGCTTGTGATGCCGGTAATGCTAAACAGTTAACATTATATTTTGATTTTGTTATATTTAGATTTTTAAAATTCAAATATAATACTTACCATTGTATAACAAATATGCTATTAACCAAACCATTTTTATATTTAAAAAACCGCAACTTCTTTTGAAATTGCGGTTTTTTGTTTTCTTCCGGCCCACCCTATATTTTTGTCATTCCGACGAAAGAGGAATTTCTTAACTTGTGATTCCTCCTTCGTTGGAATGACAACATCGAGAAAAGATTGAAATCTAATAATACTCTAAATCACTCCCATTTTTTTCATCAGGAACGTAGCGCTTCTATTTTTACAAATGCCGTCACGTAATTTATAATCGAAATGTAGCTCATTATTGACAATCTCCACTTCAAAACATTTGTTGGTAAGTATCTTTGGATAATTATTGGTAGTCAGACAAACTTCGATATCATGCGTTGCAATGGCTCCAATTGCTTTTTTACCAATTACTTTTTTAACTACTTCTATCGTTCCATTGCGTTTATCATCTGAATTGGTTCCGCGTAATATTTCATCTAGTAATACAAAAGCAGGTCTGTTTTCCAATTCGTCCATAATTTGCTTTAAGCGCTTGATCTCCGCAAAGAAATACGATTCACTATCTGATAACGAATCAGACAACCGCATGGAAACTAAAACGGGTAACGGATGCACATTAGCCTTACTGGCACAAACCGGCGAACCCATTCCTGTCAATACCATATTGATTCCCAAACTTCTTAAAAACGTACTTTTCCCAGACATATTAGAACCGGTCAAAATCATAAAGGATTCCGGATGAAAACTCACGGTATTCCCCACCCTAGTTTTTTCATTTAATAAAGGATGGCTTAAATTGGAGAAATCAATTTCAAAATTGGTATTCAATGTTGGATACACAAAATCAGGATTGTTATAGGAAAGATTTGCTAAACTGTTCAACATCTCAAATTCGCCAATTACTTCTAGCCAATCTTCCAGTACTTCGGTATGATCTTTTTTCCATTGAATCAATCCTTTTAAAACATGAAAATTAAATAAAAAAGTTCCATTGAATAATAATCCCGTCACAAAATTCCCAATGGTGTCCATATTAGAAAAGAATGAAGCCAATTGTTTCAAATGAATGCTGGCATTTTCTTTTTTGAAGGTTAGTTTTTGTTGCAAATCGATTAGTTTTTCGGACTGAAAAGATTCATTCTCGATTTTTTGTATCAATAAACCATATTGATTAATGATTTTATCAATGTTGGATGCATTTGCAATTTCAATTTGAATTCGTTTAAAAAATTTGCCTAAAAAACCCAAATTAAAAACAAATAGAATTGATAATAGCGATAAAAACGCTGAATTTGATGTGATTAAATAACCCACAACTGTCCCAAGAAAGAGAACTGGTGCAATAAAAGAAACTATTATACTCGTTTTAGTCAACGGAGTACTTTCGAATTTATTCCATTGCAATAAAGCTTCATAACTGGATTTATTATCGTTGCTTACCTTGGCTAAAGCCAAAAACTCCTGACGCCAATCTAATTTTCCGGATAATTCTTTTATGGCTTTATGATTTCTAATAATCCCCGCATTTGGCAAAAGCGTTAGAAGTTGGTTCGCCAATGTTTTTTTACCAATAAATGTGGCCGTTCTATTCAGATTTTGGCATATAGAATGCTCCCCAAAAATATCCAAATCATACGCGTAAGGATGATGAAAATCATTGAATTCCTGTCCGTTTTCAAATGGAATAGTTTTTCTTTCCAAATAGGATATTTCATTTTCATTAATATCTAATAGCGCCTGTTTGATTTGTTTTTGAAAAACCAACTTGGAATGAAAACGCATCAAAATTATAAATAATCCGAAAAAGAACACAGCCAAAGCGATAAAAAGAGCTTCGCTCGTTTTAATATAATAATACATGGACACCAAAAAAAATACAATAGTAAAAAGCCTGAAAATGCTGATACTATTGTATTTTTTATTGATTGTAATTAATTCTGCCGAAAAGCGTGTCTTTTTTGCTTTGTATACTTCCATAATTCAAATTGATGAACTACAAATATAGTGCTTACTACAACAAATAATCTGCTGGAACATTAGAATACTCAACTATAAATATCCGACAAATGACATTATTTATACAACTATTAAATTTTAAGACTTCTTTAATCAATATGGATGGCCAAAATTGGTATATCAAAATTAGTTGCTACTTTTTTAGTAAAACTTGGTTTAAATAACCCTTCAAAAAAACCTCTTTTGTAGGTAAGCATTGTTAACAGATCGATGTCTTTATATAAAACAAAGTCTAAAATAGTTTCCTTTATTTCATCACTGGTTACCACAAAAAATTCAATTCGTTTTTCCATAAACTCTGTTTCCCATTCTTCTATTGTATCTTTTGAAACATCTGAATCACTGGTTCTTACATAAAGACATTTTACTTTAGCTTTTGTCTTTTCTGCGATATCCAATATGGTTTTAAGTGCTTTTTTATCTTTATTTCTAAAACGTGTTGTAAATCCAATAGTTTCAATTTTTTTGAATTTAGCCTCCAATGGAACACATAACATAGGAACATCAATCCCTATGATGGCAGAACCAGCATTACTTCCCACAAAAAAAGCTTCCCATCCAGTAACCCCGGAAGTACCCATCACAACAAAATCTATTTTATCTTCTTTAATTGCTCTTTTAATATTAAAAAGCAAATCACCGTCCATAAGCCTATGACTCATCTTAATTTTATCGAGATTCCGTTCTTCAGCTATAGCGCGAAGCTTTGGAATCTCCTCTTTAAACATATCAAATTGGGATAACTCCAATGAATCATAGATGACTGCATAATTTTCAGGAAAAAACTGATTATCAAATACAGGTAATTCAAACGTGTGCAGTAAAATGAGTTCACCCTGAACTATTTTTGCAAATTCTAAAGCATGCACAAAGGCATTATCGGCCACTTCAGAAAAATCTGTTGGGAATAGAATTCTTTTCATTATCTATAAGTATTAAAATGATTCATTTATCAAAGCTAATTACAACAATTAACTTTCAATATGATAATTATCAGGTATTTATAATCTAAAAGCAAAAAAAAACACTTCTAATCAAACTCTTAATATAAACGCATATTAAAACTTTATATTCTAATAGAGTTCAAATTAATTTCATTCATGAATAGCGAGAATAGGTACATTGACATGAAAAGCTAATTTTTTGGAAAGACTAATTTTAAATAGTTTTTCAAAGAAATTTTTATGATAGACATGCATTGCAATCATATTTATTTTATGCAATTCAATAAAATTCAAAATAATTCCTTCCACATCATTTCCAGTTATAGAATGTAACAAAATGTCCTGGTTTTTAATGATTTGACTCCATTCTTCCATAGCGTCATTTTTGTTTCCATGATTGGAAGTTTGTACGCGCAAACAATCAATGTGTGCCTGAAAAAATTTGGACAATATGATTATCCTTTTCAAAGACTCAATATCTTCGGTTCTAAATTGAGTGACAAAAAGTATTTTTTTTATGGGTTGATATTGGCAATGTTCCGGTATCGCCAAGACAGTAGTTTTGACATCATTCATAACTTTGGTTGCAACCGTACCCAAAAAAGTTTCTTTTAATCCAGTGGCGCCTTTAGTTCCCATAACCACAAAATCAATAGCATCTTCCTTAGTCATTTTTTGGATTTCATGAATTAAATTACCCAAAATCAAAACATGGCTTATTTTTATATACTCTAAATTATTATTTTCGGCAATGCTTCTTAAAACGGGAACTTCGTCTTTGTAATTCTCAAAATTACTCAACTCAGTAACATCATAAACTTCATGTAAATATTCCGAAATATTAATATAATTGGCCTGTGGCAACTGATAAACATGCAACGTAATAATCTCAGCATTTATGAAATCTGCTAATTTTAATGCGTAAATAAATGCATTATTAGAAACATCTGAAAAATCGGTCGGAAATAGAATTTTCTTCATGATACCTATTAATTAATTGTTAGCCAATTATCTACATAAAATTACAACAAAAAAATAAATTAATTAGGGTAATTATTGGATAGTCTTATTTTTAACTAGAAATAAAGTTAATGGTTTTATAATGGAATCTTGTTGCTTTACATGTTTTACTTACTTTTGCATAAAATTGAAATAAAAATATGATACCTCACGATTCTATAGTGGCACTGGCAACTCCTTCGGGAGCCGGAGCGATAGCCGTAATTCGAATTTCTGGCGAAGATGCCATAATTATTGGTAATTCTGTTTTTCGATCCATTAAAAATAAAAATTTATTACAGCAAAAAACCCATACGTTACATTTAGGCCATATCATTGATGATACCAAAACATTGGATGAAGTCTTAGTCTCCATTTTTAAAGGTCCAAACTCCTATACAGGCGAAAACACTATCGAAATTTCCTGTCACGGCTCTACTTATATCCAACAGCAAATTATTCAGTTACTGCTTCGAAAAGGTTGCCGTATGGCAAATGCGGGAGAATTTACATTACGAGCATTCCTAAACGGGAAACTGGATTTATCTCAAGCAGAAGCTGTTGCCGATTTGATTTCAAGTGATAATGAAGCATCCCATCAAATTGCGATGCAGCAAATGCGTGGTGGATTCTCTAATGAAATTGCCAAACTACGTGAAGAACTGTTGAATTTTGCTTCCCTAATTGAACTAGAACTCGACTTTGCCGAAGAAGATGTTGAATTTGCCGACAGAACCCAATTTCACGAATTATTGAATAGAATTGAATTTGTCCTCAAACGTTTAATCGATTCGTTTGCAGTGGGAAATGTCATTAAAAACGGAATTCCCGTGGCAATTGTGGGTGAACCCAACGTGGGGAAATCGACACTTTTGAATGCTTTGTTGAATGAAGAACGCGCCATCGTTTCTGAAATAGCTGGAACTACGCGTGATACTATTGAAGATGAATTAGTGATTGGCGGAATAGGATTTCGATTCATAGACACTGCAGGAATTCGGGAAACCGAAGATGTGGTGGAAAGCATCGGAATCCGGAAAACATTCGAAAAAATTGAACAAGCACAAGTTGTCGTTTTTCTTTTTGACAGTTCGGAGTTTAAAGTTTCAGGTTTAAAGTTGAAAGTGGAACTGGAGAAAATTAAAAATCAGTTTCCATTGAAGCCCCTAGTTATTATTGGTAACAAAGCCGACAAATTAGAAGAAAATGAAATCCAAAATCTAAAAGCTGAAATTCCTGAAATCTTACTTATTTCTGCTAAAGAAAAACTAGGAGTTGAGGATTTAAAAAATCAATTACTTTCGTTTGTGAATACCGGAGCTTTACGAAATAATGAAACAATAGTAACGAACACAAGGCATTACGATTCCTTACTAAAAGCTTTAGACGAGATACAGAAAGTGAAATTTGGCCTTGAAACCAACTTGTCCTCTGATTTGATGGCATTGGATATTAAAGAAGCGTTGTACCAATTTGGGATGATTACCGGACAGGTTACGAACGACGAATTGCTGGGTAATATTTTTGCTAATTTCTGCATTGGAAAGTAGGCACTTAAAAATATCATAAAAGGTGTTAATTTCATCACAAATTAATACCTTTTTTCTTATAATTTACTTAAAAAACTACACTTCTTAACCGTATTTTGTACCTGAATTGTACCTCAAAACAAAAAAAATGCTTTAACAATTCTTAAGGTTTCCACTTATATCTTAAAGATACAATTGCCTGACCACAAACTTCAAACAAGTCATTCAATCGTGAACCTGAAGCTTCTTTAGAATACTTACAATGTATTAGCTCAAAACGAATTAGCTCCACATGATGAAAAATTGCTACTATATCGGCAGACTCTCCAGAATTATCATCATTGAAAACTATTTTCGCACCCTGATCCACCAAGCGCTTCATCATGTATTTTTGAACCGATCTATCATGCCTTTCACCTTTTTTATACATTGATTCTACAGTGTATTTCACATCTTCCCACTGTAAGACTTCAATTCGTTCAGTAGGTATTTGCAAGGAGGGAGAAATATTATAATTTGTATGAATACAACCCGAAATTGTACATTCATTTAGTAAAAACATAGTCGGAGGATTTTGTTCAAAGATTTTTTTTAATGATAGTAGCTCATTCTTTAAACCATCGATAAAAACTTTAGAATCATCTAAATCTTCTACAGTATGCCCTTTTTCTCCTCCTAGAACTATTGCAAAATTGATTACCTGATCAGGTAAATTAAGTGTAAAACTAGATTTATTATTCTTTACGTCCATATTTTTTAGAAAACACTCAGCCAGCAAGATACTTCCAGTAGAAGTTTCTAAACTTATCTTATGAATTTTATCATAAAGCTCCTCTGACCAATCACATGCTAAGACAATCAAGTTTTCAGGATATTTATCAATTTGTGTTTTCTCAGCTGAATCTTCTAACAATTGATTAGAATCAATAGTCTCATCTGTAATTAACTTGCCTATATTTAGGCACCATTCCTTCCATTGTTTTAAATCACCAATTCTAGCAGGGCTCCAAATCTTTCCTTTTACTGACGCACCTACACTTACCGGAAATCCATCCCGGAATCCTATGCCAACGAAATCAGACTTTTGACATCTATTACCCTTTTTCCATTTCGAAAGCTCAGTTGTAACATCAGCTCCACTTAATCTGGAATATCTGTGTAAATGATTTGCCGGTTTAAAAATGCCAGCATGTACAATGCTTAATCTTTTAATCGAATCAAATGATCTAAATACACAGTCACCATTCAAAGCAACAGGCTGTTTACTTGTAATACAATCAACCAGTTCTTCAACGTACAGCAATTTTTCTGAATAACCAATATATAGTAATGTAGATATTTTATCATAATGCATAACAATCAAATTCCACGTTTGATCACGCATTTTATCAGTTCTAGCCCATTTTACTTTTTCTCTTTTCTGGGTCGTAAAATAGAAAACATTTTCTTCTTTGTTATAATATGGTTGCGTAATTGCGTATTTATTAAGATTAAATGCATCTTTAAATTTACTCCAATCAACCTCCTCTGCTTTATAACATACACAACTTAAAGCAGGATATACAAGTTTTGGGTTAAGTTCTGTATCAGGAGAATCGAATCCTGAATATGGCTTGCATCCCTGCAAAAAAGATAAAAGAGACTCTGCGTGAGCTTTCCTTGCATCGGCAATTTCACTTATAACATCTTCACAACCAGAACCTTCTTGCAGTAAATTTTCTAACTCAACCGAGAGATTTTCCTCTGCAAAATTAACTATGAAAGATGCATCTCCAAGTCCATCCTGAGTTCTTGTAAATCTTCCAATAAATTGCAATAATACAGCAAGGGATTTATGGAGTTTATGAACAGCGGCAATCTTAAAATCTGGAAAATCAAATCCTTCTTTTAACATATCAACACAAATGACAATGTCATAGGACCCATTCTTTATATCATCAATTATTTTTTTTCGCTCTTTGGTTTTTGAATGTACTACAACTATCTTTTCATCAGGAAACCATTTTTTATAATTCCTAAATAATTGTTCGGCATTTGGAGCAGTTTCAGTACGAACCATCATTTTATGTCTTGTCCATCCTTTCTCCCTATCCTGAATGAGTTTTGCTACTGCTGCTTCAGCAATTGCTCTATCTTTCTTTTTAGGATGTCTTTCATCTACTGAAATTAAAGAAATTTTAGAAAAACATTTGTCTTTTAAAGCCCTAGCAAATGAATAATTATAAACAACTTTTCCTTCGATTGGTCTACGATCATTCCTATATGGAGTTGCCGTAAACTGAACTATTTTAGATTCCTTAAACAGAACTTTTATTTGCTTCCATTCACTTGCCTCAATATGATGAGCTTCATCGACAATGACAGCTATAAGCCTAAAGGAAGTACCGAAGTAATAGAAGTTACAACCTACATCAATTGTTCGTATTGGCTCAATTCAAAAACAGCACAGTGGCTAAGAAAAGTGCAATCGTACAATTGTCTGGACGCATCGGCTTAAATGTGTACAGCAACACCGAAGGCAAAGCAACGGGTAGCCTTACGTTTCACATTAACAGCCTTAAAATTTTAGCTTTTGCTAAAAGAAGAGAACAAATAGAAAATAATGGAGCATCTCACTCAGCAAAACAAGGACAACACCCAGAAATGGCAGACAATATAAATTACAACATACAGACAGAGAAACACAGTTTTTTCAGCGTAAAAGAAAAAGCATGGCACAATTTAGGACAAATTATTCAAGACTACCCTACTAGTGCCGAGGCTATCAAACATGCAGGACTCGATTATAAAGTAGAAAAGCGAAAACTGTTTACTCCAAGCTCCGAGGAAATAAGCGTTGAAGGAGAAACTATTTGCAATAAAATTGAAGTGCCTAATTACTTCGTAACATCCGCACAGACAACGATGCTGTATTGGGTGTCGTGGGTAAAGACTAGCAAATCGTACAAAACAGGGATGCTTTTTCTTTTTTTGACAGCATCGTATCCGAATTATCTGTGCCAATACCCTTAATGCGGCAATGTACAGAAAACCAATACCGTCCGTATCCGACACACCTCCAACGCCAAACAGCGTTTGGAACAAGCGCACAAAATATTAAATAATCCATTTCAAACACAAATCAGTATATTAAAAATCAATACATTACCATTTATTTTTACAAACAACACAATTAGAATTCAGTAGTCATTTCAAATTGGAATGTGGTGGTCAATATGACTGGAATTTGCACTTCTCTTTATATCGGTAAGATTGTCTTTACTAAAAACATATCCCTACTTTAATATAATAATTTATTTTTTAGTGTATCACTTTATCTTGAGCGAAACAATTCAAATAAAAAACAAAACAACAAAATGGGAATAATTTTCATTCTACTATTGAAAATTCAAAAACAATTTTATTACTATACATTTCATTTGGGAAAAGTACAGAATTTGGAAAATGATCATTATTGGGAGCATCGGGAAAATTTTGAGGTTCAAAGCAAATCGCTGGGAATTCTGGGAATTCAACCTTATTTTTAAATGGCAGTTCTGGGAATTTTTTTGGAGTATACACTCCATTGCTGGCTGACTGCAATAGACATTCATAGCAATCCCAGTCTCATTTGATGACAATGTAGCTTTTAAATGTTCTTTGTTTAAAATAAATGTATCATCAAACCCAACAAAATTATCCTTATTAATTTTGGACTTTTTAGTATAATCAAAAACAGTGTTTTTTGAATCTTTAATCTTTCCAGTTGGCAGTAACTGTTCGTCAACTTCCAAATGCTGGTTACTGTTCATCCACAATTCATGCTCCAAAACAGAAGCAGTTGCATTGAGATTAAAATAGGGATGACATGTTAAATTTACAGGCGTAGGAGCATCTGTTGTCGCCGAATAACTTACAATTAAGCAGTTATTCTCCGTTATTTCAAACAAAGCCTCTACTTCCAATTCTCCAGGATATCCTTCTTCTAAATGTGTACTTACATAAGTTAATAATATTGATTCTGGAGTTCGTTTTTTCAAATTCCAGAATTTTTTATCAAAACCATTACCTCCATGGAGATGTACTCCATTATCATGCTTTATGGGATATGATTTCCCTTCCACTTGAAACTTTCCATTGGAAATTCGTCCTGCATAACGGCCTATTGAAGACCCCAAAAACAAAGGAATATCAATATAAGGAGGAGACAAATAATCTTCGGCTCTTTCTAATCCTACAACGACACTGGTAACTGAATTGTTTTTATTGGGCACTTTCAAACTCATAAGAGTTGCCCCAAAATTAGAAACTTCCAGTTCCATCCCGTTTGTGTTCTTGATTACAAAAACTTCTAATTTATCCATAGTTTGAAGGTCTTACTTTTGTTTTCTTTGTATTACTTTTTGCACTGCTTTTACAATTGCTTCGGCGTTGAGTTCGTATTTTTCCATCAACTGTGCCGGAGTACCGCTTTCTCCAAAAGTATCTTTAGTCGCAATATATTCTTGTGGAGTAGGTTGATTTAAGGATAATAATCCTGCAATGCTTTCTCCAAGTCCGCCTAAATAATTATGCTCTTCACATGTCACAATACAACCCGTTTTCGCTACCGATTTTAAAATAGCTTTATCGTCTAATGGTTTAATCGTATGAATATTGATGATTTCGGCATCAATTCCTAACTTTTCAAGTGCTTCGCCGGCCAAAATAGCTTCCCAAACCAAATGTCCAGTTGCTATAATAGTCACATCGGCACCTTCATTAATCATAACTGCTTTTCCTATTTCAAATTTTTGATCTGCCGGTGTAAAAACAGGAATGACAGGACGACCAAAACGTAAATAAACAGGACCCTCATAATCTGCAATGGCAATGGTAGCTGCTTTAGTCTGATTGTAATCACAAGTATTGATTACAGTCATTCCCGGTAGCATTTTCATTAGTCCGATATCTTCCAAGATTTGGTGAGTAGCCCCATCTTCTCCCAAAGTCAAACCGGCATGTGATGCACATATTTTTACATTTTTATCCGAGTAGGCTATTGATTGACGTATTTGATCATACACTCTACCTGTGGAGAAGTTGGCAAAAGTTCCCGTAAAAGGAATTTTCCCGCCAATAGTCATACCTGCAGCGATACACATCATATTAGCTTCGGCAATTCCTACCTGAACAAAACGTTCTGGGTTTTCTTCTATAAATTTTTCCATTTTGAGTGAGCCGATAAGATCCGCACACAGAGCCACTACATTAGGATTGGTACGTCCTAATTCGGCCAGACCTGCTCCAAAACCACTTCTGGTATCTTTTTGTTCTGTATATGTATATTTTTTCATTTTCTAAATTAAAAAGGTGAATGGATTGCCACTGAAATCTGAAATCTGATTAGTAATCGCTTTGTCCTCCAGTATTGTAATTTTGACCCAAAGCATTTTCTAACTGTTCATCGTTAGGCGCTTTTCCATGCCAAGCATGCGTGTGCATCATAAAATCAACTCCGTGTCCCATAATAGTGTGAAGCAATACACAAACTGGTTTTCCTTTTCCGGTTCTTGACTTTGCTTCTTTCATTCCATGAATGACTGCTTCGAGATTATTTCCTTCCTTAATTTCAACAACATCCCAATCAAATGCTTCAAATTTGGCTTTCAAACTACCCATATTCAAAACCTTATCCGTAGGACCATCTATCTGTTGCCCGTTGAAATCGATAGTAGCGATGTAATTGTCTATATTTTTTGCAGAAGCAAACATAATGGCTTCCCAGTTTTGACCTTCCTGTAATTCACCGTCTCCGTGTAAACTATACACTAAATTAGTGTCTTTATTGAGTTTTTTTGTCAATGCCGTTCCAATCGCAACCGACATTCCTTGTCCCAATGAACCCGAAGCTATCCGAATACCTTCTAATCCTTCATGAGTAGTTGGATGCCCTTGCAGTCTTGAATTCAATAATCTAAAACTGTTTAACTCTTCAACTGGAAAATATCCTTTTCTAGCCAAAACACTATAGAATACAGGCGAAATATGACCGTTAGACAAGAAGAAAACATCTTCATTAAGTCCATTCATGTCAAAACCGTCTTTCAATTCCATTATTTCATTATACAAAGTCACCATAAACTCTGTACAACCCAAAGATCCTCCAGGGTGACCCGAGTTTACTTTGTGAACCATTCTCAAAATATCCCTTCTGGTTTGGAATACTATATCTTGTAATTTACTAATTTCCATATTTAATTTCCTTTTTGGTAATCGGCTAAAAACTGTGCTAATCCGCTATCGGTCAATGGGTGTTTCAACAATCCCGTAATTGATGATAAAGGACCTGTCATTACATCCGATCCTATTTTGGCACAATTAATAACATGCATGGTATTACGAACAGAAGCTGATAAAATTTGGGTTTCAAAATCATAATTATCGTACACCTGTCTGATTTCGGCAATCAATCCCATACCATCGGTACAAATATCATCCAGTCTTCCTAAAAATGGAGACACATAAGTCGCACCCGCTTTGGCTGCCAACAATGCTTGTCCTACAGAAAAAACTAAGGTTAAATTGGTCCTGATCCCTTTATCCGAGAAGTACTTACATGCTTTAATACCCGCGGCAATCATTGGTAATTTAACAACAATTTGTGGATGCAAAGACGCCAATTCTTCTCCTTGACGTACCATTCCTTCATAATCTGTAGCAATCACCTCAGCGGAAACATCCCCATCAACAATGTCGCAAATTGCTACATAATGCTTCAAAATATTGTCCGAACCAGTAATTCCTTCTTTGGCCATCAACGAGGGATTAGTTGTTACACCATCCAATACTCCTAAGGCTTGTGCCTCTGCAATTTCACTTAAATTTGCTGTATCTATAAAAAATTTCATTGTCTTTTATTTTATTTTTTTCCTTATTTAAAAAGGAATTAATTATTTCTTTTAACTCAACCTACTTGCAATATCTTGCTAAAAATCAATAAGTTGAAAAATTATTTTTTAGATATTCTACCAAAAAATTGAATACAAGGCTACAAGCACTCCACAAATAATCATTGCGCCTACTGCAAAACCATTACTAACTTTAAACATATTAGAATCAACCTCAAGTCCCTTTACTTTAAGACCTTTCTTGGCATCATATAAGCTGATAACAATCATTAGCAAAACACAGATTGCGAAAACAAATCCCATTCTGTCCAAAAATGGAATTTCATAGGCCATTGTTTTGTCTTTTTGCTCCACCAATGTCGCGAATCCCGTGCTGCTCAAGAATTCTAAATTCATAAAATTAGGTAGGAATTTAAATATCACCGACAATACAAACCCACCAATAGTGGCAAACATCGCTGCGTTTGAGCTCGTTTTTTTCCAAAAGAATCCTAGAATAAACATGGCAAAAATCCCCGGACTTACAAATCCGGTGTATTCTTGTATGAATTCAAATCCTCCTTTTTTGTCAATTCCTAATAGGGGAGCAATAATAATCGCTATAAGCATCGCTACCACAACCGTAATTTTCCCTACTTGTACCATTTTCCTTTCACTTGCACCTAGGTTAATTTTTTTCTTGAAGATATCTAAGGTAAAAATGGTAGAAATACTATTTACTTTTCCAGCTAACGAAGCTACTACAGCAGCCGTCAAAGCAGCAAAAGACAACCCTTTTAATCCCACAGGTAGTAAATTCAATAATACAGGATACGATCTGTCTGGGTTTATGATTCCATCAGGACCCAACATTTCGGTTTGCAAACCACCTTTTGTGTAAATTACATAGGCTGCAATTCCTGGTAGAACCACGATTACCGGCATCAATAATTTCAAGAATGCCGCAAACAAAATACCACTTCTCGCCGTCTTTAAATCGGCTCCTAAAGCTCTTTGCGTGATGTATTGATTACATCCCCAATAATTTAAATTCACGATCCACATCCCTCCAAATAGAACCGTTAGTCCCGGCAAACTTGGAAAATTAGCATCTTCTTTTTTAAATATCATATGAAAATGGTCTCCTGATTGATTCAACATATAATTAAAACCTTCGACCATACCGTGCTGTCCGTTTAATTCAGCTACTTTGTCTAACGCTAAATATGTGGTCACTAATCCTCCAAATATTAAAAACACCACCTGAACTACATCTGTATATCCAATTACTTTCATTCCACCTAATGCAATTATAATCGCAAAGAATGCTAATCCATACATGCATAAATTAATTTCAATTCCTGAAATTCCATTAATGGCCAGAGCTCCCAAATAAAGGATGGAAGTTAAATTCACTATTACATAAAGCAACAACCAAAAAACAGCCATAATCATTGCCACGTTCCCATTGTATCTTTGGCTCAAAAATTGGGGCATCGTATAAATCTTGTTCTTTAAATAAACTGGAATAAAGAATACGGCCACGATAATTAAAGTTAGGGCCGCCATCCATTCGTAGGTTGCAATTGCCAATCCCATCTTGAAGCCATTACCTGACATGGCAATAAATTGTTCTGATGAAATATTAGAAGCAATCAATGAAGTCCCAATTGCCCACCAAGTCAAGGATCCCTCTGCCAAAAAGTAATCATGGGATGCCGATATTGACTTTGTTTTTTTGTGTATGTAAACGGAATATCCATATACAGAAACGATCAAAAAATAGACCAGAAAGACTAGGTAATCTGCTAATTGCAAAGTGTTCATAGAAAAAAATTGGTTTAAGATTAGTTAAAATATTGTGATTCAAAAAAAACAAGGGATCAGAAAGCTATTAACTATACTATTAATGTTCCCGACACCTTGTTTTTAAACTAATTCAAAATATATTAAATGTATTGATTAATGATATTTTCGAATAATTCTTGTTTACCACTTTGTAGTGAAAGCTCTCCGTTTTCTTGAGCAATTTTGTATAAAGCTTGCAAATCCAGTTTTCCTGCTTCAAAAGCTTTTCCATTTCCAGAATCAAAAGAACTATAACGTTGTGTTCGTAATTTATCATAAGGAGAAGAAGTGATAATTTTATCAGCTGTCAATAAAGCTCTTGCAAAAGTATCCGCACCGCCAATGTGAGCTAAGAATACATCTTCCATATCCGTAGAGTTTCTTCTGATTTTAGCATCAAAATTCACACCGCCACCTTGAAGTCCACCTGCTTTAAGGAAAACTAACATAGCCTCAGTAACTTCTTGAATATTATTAGGAAACTGATCTGTATCCCAACCATTTTGGTAATCCCCTCTGTTAGCATCCAAACTTCCTAACATACCCGCTTTTGCAGCCACTTCAATTTCATGTTGAAAAGTGTGTTGTGCCAATGTAGCGTGATTTACCTCGATGTTCATTTTGAAATCTTTCTCTAAGCCATACTCGCGTAAAAATCCGATAGCAGTCGCACAGTCAAAATCATACTGATGTTTCATAGGCTCCATTGGTTTTGGCTCAATAAAGAAAGTCCCTTTAAATCCTTGTGCTCTTGCATAATCTCTGGCCTGAATTAGGAATTGTCCCATGTGGTCTAATTCTCTTCCCATATCCGTGTTCAATAAAGTCATATAGCCTTCACGGCCACCCCAAAATACGTAGTTTTCTCCCTCTAATGCAATTGTAGCGTCCAAAGCCAGTTTTACTTGACCTCCTGCTCTTGCCAATATATTAAAATCTGGGTTGGTAGCCGCACCATTCATGTATCTAGGATTCGAAAAACAATTGGCAGTTCCCCAAAGTAATTTGATTCCAGATGTAGCTTTTTTCTCTTTTAAATATTCAGTAATCGCTGCCAATCTTCTTTCAGACTCAGCAAATGTTGGTCCTTCCTGAATCAAATCATAGTCGTGAAAACAGAAATAATCAAATCCCATTTTGCTGATAAATTCAAATGCTGCATCGGCTTTGTCTTTTGCTGCCTGAATTGGGTCATTAGATTGATCCCAAGCAAAATTTTGAGTTCCGGGACCAAACGGATCAGACCCTTGACCACAGAAAGTATGCCAATAAGCAATTGAAAATCTAAAGTGCTCACGCATCGTTTTTCCAGCTACAATTTGGTCAGGATTGTAATATTTGAATGCTAATGGATTATCTGAATCCTTTCCTTCGAATTGGATTTGACCAATTCCTTTGTAATACTCTTTATTTCCTAAAACTATCATCTTGTAATTATTTATTTGTTATTATTTCTAATTCTTTTTTCCAATTATTATATGCTTCAACATAAGGTTCGCAGTTTTGCAATGGCATATACGTCATGACATGGTCATTTTTCATAATGTTTTTACCAAATTTTTCATAATCGCCATCTACCAATCCAACGGCTCTTGCAGCCCCAACAGAACCTGTGGTATTGTAAATTTCTATTTCGTGTCCGATTAATGTCGCTACAGTGTTAGAGAAAATTTCGGAGCGAAACAAATTGTCGTTTCCGGCACGAATCACCTTGATCTCGGCATTGTCGTTCTTTAAAATTTCCATTCCATAAACAAATGAAAATGCGATGCCTTCCAGTGCAGCTCTGTATAAATGTCCATGGCTGTGTTTGTTGAAATTCAGATTTAAAATATGGCTATCAACATTTTTATTGTTCAACATACGCTCTGCTCCATTTCCAAAAGGAATTACAACAACTCCATCTGAACCTACAGAAATTTTTGAAGCTTTTCTGTTCATGTTTTCATATGAATCCACGACGCTGTGATTACGCAACCATCGGTATTGAATTCCCGCCCCGTTGATGCACAACAACTTTCCTATCGTTTGATTTTCATTGGTATAATTTACGTGCACAAAACTGTTTATTCTCGAAGTTTCTTTGGATTTTAATTGATCGGTAACGGCATAAATCACTCCCGAAGTTCCACCAGTTGCAGCAACTTCTCCCGGTTTCAAAATATTTAACGACAAAGCATTATTGGGTTGGTCACCAGCTCTGTAAACTACGGGAATACCAACAGGAAGCCCTGTTTCCTTGGAACCTTGATCGTGTAATTCTCCCTGATTGGTAAAATTTTCGACAATTGTCGGTGTCAACGACTGGTCTACTCCATAATAATCCAACAACCAATTGGCCACTTTATTTTCTTTATAATCCCAAAGCATTCCTTCGGACAAACCATTTTTGGTCGTGGTCATTGCTCCCGTTAGTTTGTAGGCAATGAAATCTCCCGGCAACATAAATTTATGAATTTTTTCATAAATCTCCGGTTCATTTTCTTTTACCCATTTCAATTTAGAAGCCGTGAAATTACCCGGCGAATTCAACAAATGTTCTGAGCATTTTTGCTCCCCGATTTCTGCAAAGGCTTTGTCTCCAATTTCTATGGCTCGACTGTCACACCAAATGATGGAGTTGCGCAAGGATTTCCCTTCTTTGTCGACCACAACCAATCCGTGCATTTGATACGAAATACCAATGCCTGTGATTTTTGAAGCATCGATATTAGCTTCCTTGATGGCTCTTTTTGTGCCAACACAAATGTGTTGCCACCAAATCTCTGGATCTTGTTCTGCCCAATCTTTGTGGTACGCAATTATTGCCATTTCGTCCTGTGGCTCATGGAGGGTAATTATTTTTTCCCCTGTAGCCGCTTCAACCAAGGCTACTTTGACCGAAGAACTTCCTATATCATATCCTATATAATACATAAATTTATTTTTATAATGATTCTCTTATTATTAATTTGGTTGGCACATAGCACTGCATGGGCTCGTCTTTGGTCACAAATTCGGCTCCTTTGGTTCCCAATTCCTTGAAATCTGTCGTAACTACCGAAATTCCTTTGTAAATGAATTTTTTCATCGGGGTTTCGTTGTAGGACAAGAAACCCACATCCACTCCAGGTTCAAAATCCTTTTCTCGACATTGCTCCAAAAATATGCCAAGCATCCTGTCGCTTACTCCTATATAGGCTTTGTTTTTTTTGATGTCGAATTCTTTTGGATCGGTAATAATGCTGTGCTCAAATCCAAATTCCTTGCAAAATTTCTTAAAAAAAGTAATGGTCTCCATTGGGTGATTGGTAAAACCAGGATACAAGAAATCTATTGATTTATATTTTTTAAACAAGTCGACGGCTTCTATCAAGCATTCGTAAAAAGCTTTTCCAAAATCCTGGAAAACATAATTGTTCTTTGGTTTGGAATGGATATTCCAGTCAATCAACAATAGTTTTTCATTGGAAATATTATTCAAGACCGAAGTCACTTCTTTATGGTCAAAATTCATCACCACGTATTTATAATACTTGCCAACACTGTTGTTGATGATGGTTTTGAAATTGTCTATGTTGTAATGGTGAAATTGCACGTCTGTGATGATATTGTCGGGCAAATTATTCACGAAGGAATGATACAAAACCTCTTTATAGGCCTTGAAAGTATCCAAAACCAAAAGCACTTTTCGGGTTTCGCCTGCCACATAGTACCCTTTATTGGGCACTGACTCTATGACTCTTTGGTCTTTCAAAATAGAATAGGCCTTGAAAACAGTATCTCTCGAGAGTTTGTTTTCTTTGCAAATACTGTTCACCGAGGGCAGCAAATCACCCTTGCTTAAAAGATTTTTTGCAATGGCATTATTGATGGAATTTACCAATTGTTGGTACTTTGGTATATCGCTTTCGTGATTAATACTAAATGCAAAATTCTTTTCGTTCATAATTAGCGTACTGTTCTGTTCCGGTATGCTAAAGTAATTATATTTTTTGATAAAAAAAGTTTTAAAACCAAAAATTTTATTTTTTTTACATCAAAATGTTTATATTTATTTCAAAACAAACATTGTTTATCAGACGTTTACTTAGGATAAAAGATTAAAAAACTCTTTAACATAAACATAACCCCCTATTTCATTTACCAAATAAAACAAACCATAATTTAACTACAATAAATTAAATTAATAAATACATCGGTTTGCCTGAAATAAATACTATTTAAATCACTCTCAACAGGGTAAATCAGCATAAGAATAAAGTATTACAAAAAACAGTACATTTGTAACTCAATCTCTTTTTTATTTTTATGGAAGGAAACAAAGATATTACTATCTATGACATTGCTAAAAAGCTAAATCTTGCGACCTCAACAATTTCAAGAGCGTTAAAAGATCATCCAACAATTAGTACTAAAACGATAAAAAAAGTAAAGAAGACGGCTGAAGAAATGGGATATGTACCCAATACTTTGGCGGCAGGTTTACGAGGTAATAAAACTAACACCATTGGAGTTTTGATACCGACAGTTACCCAACCTTTTCTTTCTTCATTGATTAGCGGTATAGAAATAGCAGCCCAAAAGTCTGGATATAATGTAATTATTATGCAATCTCATGACTCCTATGAAGAGGAAGTGAGTATGGCGAAATCATTGTATGGAAGTAGGGTTAGTGGCATTATTTGCTCATTGGTGCAAATTCCAGTGATATTGACCACCTGATTCCAATTTAAAGTGACCACCTGATTCCAATTCAAAATGACCACCTAATTCCGGAGCAAAATGACCACCTCCATTTTTTATTAAAA
>NZ_JBLNKV010000010.1:0-81311 GCF_048158585.1 Flavobacterium galactosi | reverse complement strand
CAATTTACCCCGAAATTAGGTGGTCAATTTGAATTGGAAAATGGTGGTCAGTTTGCTCCGGAACTGGTGGTCAATTTACACTGGAAAGTGGTGGTCAATTTGACCGGTTTTTCCAGTAATTATGCTTTAAACAATATTTTTCAAAATCTAATCTGAATTTGTCATTTACATCAATTATCTGAATTGCTGTTTTTTTTTCCAGTTCGTACCGTTGCAATAAATGTTTAGAAACATTATACTTTTTTAATGTTCCGTTTGTAATCTCATTTTTTTTGCAATCAATAAAATAATCAAAGTATTTTAAAAGTCCTTTTGGTAAAGGTTCGACTTCCTGTGGTGGGTTATAATAGTTATCGATTTGAGTTTGTAACCATTCTTTATTTATTTCATCAGGATTAACATAATTGAACGCATTTAAAACGTGGTTTTCAATTTTATTGAGTTCTGTATTAACTCTAGTCTGTTCATTGTTCAAAAGTATATCCCTTGACTTTTTTTTATGTTTGCTCCAGTAGTCTTTTGTAGTTTCAAATTTCGTATTTGATCCAAAGACAAAATCATTATCATTGAAACGATACAGTAATCTTATTTGCAAATTTGCTTTGTTTTTTGTTGAACGGTATAAAAAATTAACTGTTGCCATACTATTGATATTTTGAATAATACAAAAATAATCATTTTGTACGATAACCGTACGATTAAATACAATTACTTACATTTTAAAACAATCTATTAAACAAATCTATTTTCAGTAAATCACTGTAAGTATTATGTTTATTAATATATTTGCAATAATAAAAATGTAATTGATTTTAAATAATTGCAATGTTTGTAGTTCAGTCAAGGTCACAATAAAATATTAAAAAAGCCTGAAAAGCATTGATTTTGCGGGCTTTTTTTGGTTCGAAAAAATTTCCGATATTTTTGATCGATTAATAATTATCCTCACTTGTAAGCTCTAAAAGCTCTTTGAAGCTTAAATCGCAAGCTTCAATTAGAGCGAGGTATTTTGAAATTGCAGTTCTTGATTTACCAATACTCCCAGAGATTTTACGCAGTGAAAATCCCATTTCTTTCATTCTAATCATTTCTCGTATCATAATTGACCCTATTGTTTTATTGCTCATATCCTGTGATTTAGTTACCACAAAATACAGGTAAAAAACATCACACAAGAATAGCGCACTTTGGACTGGAATACCCAAGAGAATGTAACCTATCAAAATTATGTTAAACCTCTTTTAATAAAAAAAACGCGCCACTTGTTATGTTGCAAGCATGTTATTACATTGAATAATGGTAATTTTTCTGTATTGACACAAGTAATATTGTGAGAAAATATGAAAATTAGGATAGTTGAAGGTTATCCATTTTCGAGTTTAAAAAAGCATAAAATATTAAAAAAGCTCAAATTATCTGATTTTTTCGGCATAGTCATGTTATTTATCTAAAAAAATATTTAGTTTTGTCTAAAATAAATTTACTGTAACATAAAAATGAATAAAAATTATCCTGTACACTTTTTATTTCTTTTGTTTTTGTTTTCTTGCTCAAAAGAGGGTGATTATATTAATGATAGAATAGTATTTGCTTCTCCTGAAATTACTTCAGAAAATGTAACCTATCAAAATTATGTTAAACCACTTTTAACAAAAAACTGCGCCACCTGTCATGGTGTTGACGGCTCTGCCGAAACATGGTGGTTAAACTCCCATAATTATGAAAATACTGTTAGATATGCTAATCCAATAGCAACCACAATTATCAATGGAACCATGCCTCCACCACCAAAATTTCCTTTTTCCCAACGCGATCGCGATTTAATCGCTGCATGGATTGCAAAAGGAATGCCTGAAAATTAATCAATTACTTATTTAAATATTTATACAATGAAACTAAAATTATTTTTTGTTGCACTAGCAGCATTGTCCTTTACTTCAATGTTTTCACAAGACATTTTTACAACTTCAAACGCAAAAGTGAGTTTCTACTCTAAAACCCCCATACAAGACATCGACGGAACCAGCTATAAAGTAGCTACCGTTTTAAGTAACAAAACCAAACAAGTATATTTTAAAATTCAAAATACCACTTTCCAGTTTAGGGAAAAATTAATGCAAGAGCATTTCAATGAAAACTATATGGAAAGTGACAAATTTCCGGTATCTGATTTTAATGGTAAAATTTTAGAAGATGTTGATTTTTCAAAAAATGGAAATCATAAAGTAACCATCGTTGGTGTATTAAACATACATGGAAAAAAGAAAGAATATAAAATAGCAGGAACACTTTCCAGTAATGAAAACGGTTTAGTTTTAACTTCCGATTTTAAAATTAAACTGGCCGATCATGGAGTGGAGGTTCCAACGGTCGTCTTTGCAAAAATTGCAGAACAATTAGAGATAAAAATCACAGCAAATTATAAGCCTTACAAAAAAGTATAATGAAAATGAATCAAATATTTAGAATCGTTTTGGTTGTGATGTTACCTGTATTTAGTGTTACAGCTCAAGACAATATGGAGAACTACTTATCCTCGGAAACGACAAGCGAAAAAGACACGATTCCGGTTTATGCCACTTTTAAATCCTCCAAAATTATTAATGCCAGATCCAATGAACTAGTTCATAAAGGAGAACTTGATTTTATAATTTCCCATAGATTTGGCGATGCCGGAGGTCATTACGGTGGATTTAAAACCTTCTATGGAACTGACAATGCCGCCGATATTAAAATTGCTTTGGATTATGGACTATCAGACCGTCTAGCTATTGGAATCTCCAGAACAAAAGGAGCAACCGCTATTCGTCAGTTGCTTGAAGCAAATTGTAAATATAAGCTTCTCGAACAAACCGAAAAAGACCGTATCCCTTTGGGAATTACTTTCTTTTGTAACGCTGTTGTTTCCACAATGAGCTCTAATATTAATCCTAAAGTTCCGGATCATTTTGATACGTTTTATGATCGTTGGTCTTTTGTGGCCCAAACGATTATAGTTAGGAAATTTAGTAGCAATTTTTCATTAGCATTACTACCAACCTACACCCACTATAACCGTGTGGGGTATGGAGACAGTAATGATGTTTTTGCTGTCGGAATTGGAGCAAGAGCTAAATTAACCAAAAGAATGGCACTAATAGCCGATTATTTTTATACTTTCGATAGCGAAAATCGCAAAGCTTATTTTGAAAAAAACGGACTGCCTTTTTATAACCCTTTGGCAGCTGGTCTTGAAATTGAAACAGGAGGCCATGTTTTTCAATTGACATTTATGAATAATACGGCGCTGTTAGAAAATCAATTTATTCCTTATAGCACAACTTCTTGGAGGAAAGGTCAATTCCGATGGGGATTTAGTATTTCCAGACCTTTTTCATTTAAAAAGAAAAACAGGTAAAACAAAAGGGAGACTGTCTATTTTTTGTTTTGAGACAGCCTTTTTTAAATTCCTGAATTCAGCATATACTTAGAAATCTATGGTCTCCACCATGCTTTTAGCCTGATTTGAGAATATTTGGTAAACTTACCTCCAAACAAGCAATTACGTGTCTTCTTTAAGAATAAGGTGTTTCACAAACAAACCATATTAATATAATGAATAATTTAACGCTACTTTAAAATCATGTAATACTTTTAATTTTTTTGTAACTTTATATAGTAAAAATTCGTTGCGGCTTGCAAAAAATATGTAGAAGCTTATTCAGCTGCTGGTCAAATGTTGACACAATCATAAACAAAAAAGAAAATGAATACTAAAATCATCCAATCCTTAATTGGCGGTGTTATAGGCACAGCCGTAATGTCAATAGTGATGTGGGCTGCTCCGATGGTGGGAATACCTAAAATGAGCCCGCCTATATGCTCTCTATGATGCTGGGTGTTCCAATCATAATAGGTTGGTTCATGCATTTCATGATAGGAATAATTTTCGCAATGACTTACGCTTTCTTCTTTATTAACTTAGTTAAGAAAATTAGCAACTCTATTTTTAGAGGTATACTCTTTGGAATAGCCATATTTATCTTTGCCCAAATTATACTGGCTATACTGGGAGCCATAATAGAAGGAACGCCTCCGATGGAAGGTAATTTGTTGTTAATTATGGCGGGAAGTATAATAGGTCATATTGTTTTTGGAATTGCAGTTGCGTTGTTTGTTAAAGAAGAGATAGCAGTAAAACAATAAATACAATTGAAAGGTTTCTGTCTTAAAAAAGATAGGCTTTTAATATGTTAAAAAAACAAACTCAAGCGTAGGTAAATTGTACACTCGAAATAAAGTTTTCATACCCAATTCCTGTTCCTGTTTTTATATTATAAAGAGTTACAAATTCCACTTTGTTCCTTTCAATATTTGGAGCGTCCGATTTTAAATATTCTGAATTTTTAATAGCAATATTGGAGAATACATTCCAAACGAAATCGTACAACAAAAGAAGCACTTGACAGTGTTTCTGTATTTCTAAACGGAACTAAAAACGATTCCAATTCCGACGAGATAAGTTTTGTAGTCATTTAAAATATTCCAAATAGCAAACGAACAATTGTTTTCAATTCTATTGTGAATCCCATCCAAATGACAGACATCTCATCGACAACTAAATTTTATTTATACTAAAAAACACCAAATCATCAAGAAAAGAAATGATTTTTGCCTCGTCCTTATTTTTTCCAAAATCGGTAAGTGAAGGCAAGTTGTTCATGAAAAAATTCTGAAAATGAGCCATTTCAATAATTGTAGTAGCTAATGATTTCGGGTATTTGTATTTCGGATTACATTCTAAAATTAGATTTCCAATAACAGCACAAAGGTCTTTGTAGGGTTTGAAAAAATGGTGTCTATTGTCCTCGCTGACATGCTTTGTTAAATATGCCTTTGAGCCTTCTGAAATAACAATTTGATGCAACAAACTTTCGTTAACATAACTTGTTTTTTCATCATCTTTTACTGTCGTGGCTAATAATTTGATCACCAATTTTAATCTAATTATAGGATCATTAATATTATTAGTGTGAAAGCTTATCTGGTATTCAAGCCAACTCCAATACCAGGCTACAAGATATAACAGCAAGCGGTGTTTGTTTTCAAAGTATCGGTAAATGCTCGCTTCGGTTGTACCAATATCTTTTGCCAATTTTTTAAAGGTAAAGGTTTCAAAACCACTTTTGTAAATCAATTGAATGCTGTGCATAAGAATCTTTTTTCCCAACTCCGTTTGTTCAGGATTGCGGAGAAATAACGCCTCATTCATTTTTATTTGCAACTGTAACTCCATTTAAATCCTTGTATTAATTAGTCTTTGTATAATAAATGACAAAAAAGAAGATCCTTCCTCTTTGCCTGGCAAATATAGCTAAAATTTATTTTACAACTATTAATGATAGTATTACTATCATTAATAATATTATTTCTATCTTTGGCATATTAAACTAAAAACTGATTATGGAACTAAAAAATATGTTTAAGGAACTAAAAAATGACTTGCCAGCAAGTATTGTTGTGTTTTTCGTAGCCGTTCCTTTATGCCTTGGTATCGCATTGGCATCGGGTGCGCCATTGTTTGCAGGTATTATCGCGGGTATTGTCGGTGGTATTGTGGTGGGTGTTTCCAGTGGCTCACCTTTGGGTGTCAGTGGGCCTGCTGCCGGATTGGCAGTTATTGTTCTAACTTCTATTGCTTCGCTTGGGGGTTCATGGACAGCATTTTTAACGGCCGTTGTTTTGGCTGGAATTATCCAGCTCA
Organism: Flavobacterium galactosi; assembly: GCF_048158585.1. Classification (NCBI taxonomy): domain Bacteria; kingdom Pseudomonadati; phylum Bacteroidota; class Flavobacteriia; order Flavobacteriales; family Flavobacteriaceae; genus Flavobacterium; species Flavobacterium galactosi. Next base: position 75,568 of record NZ_JBLNKV010000010.1, on the reverse strand, counting down.
TTTTGGGATATGCCAAAGCGGGCTTTGTTGCTTACTTTTTTCCGTCTTCTGTGATTAAGGGGATGCTTACCGGTATTGGTCTTTTGATTATATTAAAACAAATACCCCACGCATTAGGCTGGGACAAAGACGCTGTTGGGGATGATGCTTTTTTGCAGTCGGATGGACAAAATACGTTTTCTGAGATTTTTAAAGCATTTGAATTTATAACGCCAGGGGCGGTGCTTATTGGAGTAATATCTTTGGCTATACTGATATTGTGGGATAAGGTATTGACAAAAAAACATAAAATATTCCAATTAATACAAGGGCCAATCGTGGTGGTGGCATTGGGTATTGTGATGAATTATTTTTACCAAAACGGGATACTGAATTTTAGTTTAGCTGCCGACCAAGTGGTACGATTACCGGTGCCGCATTCCGTTTCAGAATTTTTCGGGCAGTTTACTTTACCTGATTTTACCGCGTTATCTAATCCAGAAGTGTATAAAGTCGCTATTATAATCGCTATTGTGGGTAGTTTAGAAACTTTATTAAGTGTTGAGGCAACCGATAAATTAGACCCCGATAAAAGAATTACGCCAGCCAATAGAGAGCTAAAAGCACAAGGTTTAGGAAATATAATTTCTGGTTTAATTGGTGGGTTACCTATTACGCAAGTAATTGTTCGAAGTTCGGCAAATATATCTTTTGGCGGAAAAACAAAAATGTCCGCTATCCTTCACGGTTTCTTTCTGCTGTTGAGCGCCATTACTATTGCAAGTGTATTGAATATGATACCATTGGCAAGTTTGGCGGCTATTTTATTAATGGTGGGTTATAAATTGGCCAAACCGGCTCTTTTTAAAGAGATGTATAAATTAGGATGGGAACAGTTTATTCCTTTTACCGCCACAGTTGCCACTATTTTGGCAACCGATCTGCTAAAAGGGATTACCGTAGGGATGCTATTGGGCGGCTTTTATGCTTTGCGCCACAGCTACCGAAATTCGTACCAATTGAAAGATGTCACGACTACCGAAGAGGGACATGAAGTGCATCATATTGTTTTGGCCGAAGAGGTTTCATTTTTCAATAAACCAAGTGTCATACAAGCGCTGGATAGCATTCCTGCAAATTCAAAAGTGATTATTGACTGTTCTAATTCCAAATCCATTGATTATGATGTGGTAGAATTCATAAAAGACTATCAGATTAATGCCAAGACCAAGAACATAACGGTTGAAAAAATAAACTGTATCGAACCGGCTTAAAACAGAAACTTTTAAAAAAATAAAAAACAGAGAACAATGAAAACATTAAACAAAGAAATGCAAGATGCCATTACCCCTACAATGGCGATTGATATATTAAAAGAAGGTAATAAAAGATTTGTGAATAATCTTAAAATAAACCGTAACCTTTTGCAGCAGGCTAATGAAACATCGGATGGGCAACACCCTTTTGCCGTTATTTTGAGTTGCATAGACTCTCGAACTTCGGCGGAGTTGATTTTTGACCAAGGTTTGGGAGACGTTTTTAGTGTTCGTATTGCAGGCAATATTATTAACGAAGATATTTTAGGCAGCATGGAGTTCGCTTGTAAAGTGGCTGGATCGAAAATAATTGTAGTTTTGGGGCATACAAAATGTGGTGCCATAAAAGGCGCATGTGATCATGTGGAAATGGGGAACTTAACCGCTCTGTTAAGTAAAATTCAACCCGCAGTTTACGATGAAAAAACCGAAACCGAAAATCGCAGTTCAAGTAATGGGGAGTTCGTAGAAAAAGTGGCTACCATAAATGTAAAAAGAACGGTGCATGCCATGATGGAGCGCAGCCCAATTCTAAAAGAAATGATAGAAAAAGGTGAGATCGGAATTGTAGGAGGAACACATGATATTACAACTGGTATAGTAACTTTCTATGATGATACCATGATTGTAAATAGATAAGATTGAAATAAGTTTTAACGAATAATTAATATGTTTCAAGGTAGAAAACTTTTTAAAGCAACTAAGCATAAAAAGAAAACGTGATTGCACCAATTCTTGAAAACGAATTAGGAGTAAGTTGCATTGTATCCGATAAATTTGACACTGATACATTGGGAACTTTTTCGGGAGAAATTGCCAGAAAAGAGGATGCGCTAGAAAATCCATTAACGATAGATTAGAACGCGCCACAAAAAAAATAAAAAATAGTATTTACAAAACGTGTAGTTATAATTCGGCTACACGTTTTTATATTTAACCGCCTATGATGTTCTTAAAACAATTAATGTTCTTTTTGATGCTTACTGCAATAGGAGGTAATTCGTATTCGCAGGAACAAAGAATTACGGATAATAAATAGTATTGGCTGGCTTGCCTACACCGGCACATTTAAAATAAGTCCAAAAATTGCACTGCATACCGAATACCAATGGCGAAGAGTAGAAGGACTGAAAAAACTGCAACAAAGTTTGTTGCGAACAGGGATGAAAAACAAAAAACCAATTATATTGGTAAAGGTCCACATTTTTATAACTAAATTTACTTGTAATAACAGGACTTTAATAGCGTAAAAGACAACCTGATAAAATTGACACAGAGGACAAACATAAAATATCTAAAACTTAAGATCAATTTTTGGAGGGCTTTTTGCCGATTTGTCTAGCCAAAGATTAAAAATTGAAACAATTAATCTCGAACTTTAATCCGTAAAAAAAAATGTCATGAAGAGCGAAGATAAATTTTTAAGAATAATTATAGGTATTAATAAAAATGTAATTCGTGTTTTAATTGGCATAATGACTTTAAGTTTAATACTGGGTACATTACATCTTATCTATTTAGAATTTAAAAAAATTACTGCCCCTCCTTATTTATTGATTGATGTTTCCACCTTATTCGAAGTATTTAATTTGATATTGATTATTGCGGTTGGATATGAACTTATAAAAGCATTGCTATTAATTATTTCATCCAATATAATTCCTACTGTTCCAATTATAGAAATCTCAATTATTGCTATTTCAACTAAAATAATCACACTAGATATACAGCAAACAAATAGTAATATTATTATAAGTTTAGCTTTATTAATTGCTGCACTCGGTCTTACTTATTTTTTATTAAAATATTGTAAGACACCACAAAACAAACCCTAAACAAATTTAAGTAGCACCTATTTCTGAATAATTTTAATTTTTTTAGATAATTAAAGCAACGATAATTGAAGATTTAATGAGTAGCATAGTCCAATAAAGAATGGCATTCAGTTTCATACAATAATGTATTAGAGGGTCTCAAAGCTTCCTCTGAAGGTCTTAGTACAACAGAAGTCGGGAAGCACTTGCAAGAAGAAGGGCCTAATATCATTTACAGGTAAAGAACAACAACAAGAACAACAACATCAACAAGAATAATTTAGTGGTCATGCCGTTTGGAGTATTAAGCAAGATTTTTATGCCACAACATTTGTGTCAAACTTGCAGCGTATTATAGAAAAACAATGCGAACCGTATATGAAAAAACAAACAAGAATAGGGATGACTATAAAATCAATTGCATAGGCATCACAAACTGTAAAGGATTCATGTAAGCTGCAAGTGCTTTTTTTGCGGTATAACATTTTGATTGGCATTTGCCATAAAGTTTAGTACCTTTAAGAAGTGTTTTCGTTCCATACAGTTTGTACAAGTAAACCCCGAACGACTTGTAGACGCAGACTATCAGACCATCGAAATAGAAAAGTGTTTTAGTAAGATTCAATAGACAAACATTTTGGTAAACTGTAAAAATTAACCAAATGAATTTGATGAAATAAGCGTGATGGATAATTAAACAAGATGCGAATATGCAAACGGATTTGAGTTTTTGGATTGGCTTTAATGTATTTGTATTGTTGATGCTTGCATTGGATTTAGGTGTGTTTAATCGTAAAGCGCATGAAATAAGCATTAAAGAAGCCATGATTTGGACAGGGGTTTGGGTAACACTTGCCATGTGCTTCAATGGCCTTATTTATTATTGGCAAGGCGAGATAAAAGCGTTGGAATTTTTTACGGGCTACATAATTGAAAAGGCATTGAGCGTAGACAATATTTTTGTATTCGTTTTAATTTTTTCTTATTTCAAAACTCCGGCGATTCATCAGCATAAAATTTTGTTTTGGGGAATTATCGGAGCGTTAATAATGAGGGCTGCTTTTATTTTTGCGGGAGTGGCGTTACTCGAAAAATTCCATTGGACGATTTATGTTTTCGGAGCGATACTGATTTATACAGGATATAAGATGCTTACGCAAAAGGAGATAATAATTGAGCCAGAGAAAAATCCACTTATAAAATTATTCAGAAGAGTAATGCCTGTTACTAATGAACTGCATGGTGGTAAATTTTTTGTAAAACAAGATGGAAAACGGTTTGCAACGCCTTTGTTTTTAGTATTGGTGTTAATTGAAACCACCGATTTGATTTTTGCGGCAGATAGCATTCCTGCGATACTGGCAATCACACAAGACCATTTTATTGTTTATACTTCAAATGTGTTTGCAATACTTGGCCTGCGCTCTTTGTATTTTGCACTGGCGGGAATGATGGACAAATTTCGGTATTTGTCGAAGGGACTTGCTTTGATATTAATATTTGTCGGGCTAAAGATGTTGCTAGTTGATTTCTACAAATTGCCAATACAAATTGCATTGTTGGTAATTGTCGTTGTTTTATTTGTGAGCATAGGAGCATCATTGATGTCCAACAAGAGATTACAATAGGTTTAATCAGTTATATAAATGGTTTTTTGGCATAATAACAATCAACATAAAAGATTATGGATAAAATTCTTGTTACCACCGATTTTTCTTCTAACTCAAAAGCAGGGTTGCGTTTTGCCATTCAATTGGCATCCCAACATAAATTTGAGTTAACTTTTTTTCATTCCTATTACATTGCAAATCTTACATCAAGGAGTGATGCCATCTTCGTTGATTATGAAAAAATAGAAGCGGATAAAATTCAAAAAAAACTGAACCAATTTGTAGAATCGGTTTATAGGGACATTGATGTTGTTTCCGAAAATAAAAAGTGTGTAATAAAAAGTGCTGTTTTTGCAGACAGCAATGTCAGGGAATATGCTCAGGAAAATAAATTCAGTTTTATCTGCATCAGCACCAGAGGCTCAGGAAAACTAAAAAAAATATTCGGTACAAACACTTCCAGTCTAATCTCCCATTCAATAGTCCCTGTTATAGCCGTACCCCATAATTATCGTCGAAGTGAGATAAAGAGCGTCATTTACGCCTCCGACTTTGTAAATCTTGAAAATGAACTGAAAAAAGTAATTGAATTCACAAAGCCATTAAAGGCAAAAGTTGAAATACTCCATTTCAATTACCCCACCGAAATAACAACAAATAAAAACACCATAGATGAATTGGTAAAAAAAAATTCAAAGCATAATATTAAACTGCATATCGAAAATATCAATCTGGCCAAGAGTTTAATTTCAAACATAGAAGCGGTAATTAAGCAGTCAAAACCCTCCATGATGATTATGTTCACGCAACAAAACAGAAGTTTTTTCGACAAAATATTTTTCTCCAGTAACTCAGCCAATTATTCCTTTAATGCCAAAGTACCGTTGCTCGTTTTTAATAAAATAGAAGGCCAAGAAATGGAGAGATAAAAAAAAATGGTAAAAATACTCATGGGCAACTTCCACTAATTGACTGATTTTAATACTTACCAACAACTTTAGGAGAAGATCAGTAAACTTTTATTACTCTAAAACACAAATTCTAAAGTTGTATAAAAAGTTCTGGTATCAGAAGGTATTATTCCTGGACCTGGATAACCAGTAGCTCTCCTTGTAAAATAACTATTGTTTGTGAAATTAGTAATTCCAGCTTCCAGTTTCCAGTTTTTCCATTTGTAGGAAGTTGAAAAATCTGCTACATAATAGGCTGGGATTTGACCAAAAATACCATATGTATTGTCATTTGCATCTGTTTTACTGTTGTTTGCTTCCGTAAATTGAGAAGATACATAGGTGAATTGTACACTTGAAATAAAGTTTTTATACCCAATTCCTGTTCCTGTTTTTATGTTGTAAAGCGGTACAAATTCCACTTTGTTCCCTTCAATATTTGGTGCGTCCGATTTTAGATATTCCGAATTGGTAATAGCGATATTGGAGAATACATTCCAAGAAAAGTTGTCGTTTTGTTTGAAAAATGTTTTATTTAAACTCCAATCGAACATCGTTTCAAAACCATACGTCACTGCTGTTCCAATATTATCTCGGAATCTTACTATTGCTGCTGAACCATTGGGATTTCTAGTTTCATATTCACCAATTTTATCATCATAATACAATCCGTAAACACTTGCGTCAAAAGTTACTTTGTCGCCTATTTGCCCGCGAATTCCAATATCCGAAGTATAGCCTTTTTCATCTGTAATATTTTCATCAATCACCTGACTTGGACTTACGGTTCGAATATCATTAAAAGTTACAGAGCGATAGTTTTGTGAAACATTTCCATAAAATTCAATTCTGTTTCGTGGTTTATAGCTTAATCCAACTCCTAATAAAACAAAGTTTCGGTCTTTTATATTATTCTCAAACTTAGTTTCGTCTAAAATCACATTTCCTGCTAAATCCAGATTTATTTTCCGATAAGAACCTTCGGCTTGTGTTTTTATTTTTTCAAATCTAAAACCGGGAGTAACAGAGAAATTAGGCGTTATTTTAAATATATTCTCTCCAAAAACAGATACATTCAAGTTCGGATATGTATAATTGGATTGATTTTGATAAAAAGGGAATTCTGCATCAGCAACATCAAAATTGGCATCACTACCAGAACTTCCCGGACCTTGAATTCCGGAATTTTCAGATTGGTAATACTTGGCTCCAATTAAAAAAGCACTGATGTTGTTTTTTATTTTGTACCGTTTTAAAAATCGTGCTTCAGCACCCCAATTGACAAATTTCCCTACTATTAAATCTCTTTCCGTTCCTAATACATCAGGATTAGAAACTCTATTGGAACGATATCCAACAGCTTTGCGACTAGCATCTAGCCCAAATAATTGCAGTGAAAAATCGGCATTAGCATTAAATTTATGTTTTAAGCGCAATGCAAATAAGTTCCAGTTAACTGCAAACCAATTCCGGGTTCTGTTGCTTTGTGATGGGTTATCGTTAAACATCACATCGGTCAATCCGCCGGCTTGTTGGGCTAAATAATTAAAATAAGTGTAGTCGAAATGCAAGGAAGTTTTATCGTTGAATTGATAATTTAAATTTCCAAAATAATTTTTACTCTCGAATTCAGAATTGGATCTAAAACCATTTCCTTGCTTGTAATTATAAAAGGTGTAATAGCTGAATTTATCCTTTGTACCGCTTAATGAAGTGAAATTGGAAAACAAACCATAAGATCCAATGGTATTTCTTGTTGTAAATTCGAATGGTTTTTTGCTTGGCGTTTTTAATTTAAAATTAACTAATCCGCCAAATTGGGTTCCATATTGCAATGATGCTGCACCGCGAATTACTTGAATTTCTTCGAGAGCCTCGGTAGGTGTTGCATAATAACTTTCGGGATAACCCAAAACATCGGCACTGATATCATAACCGTTTTGTCGGGTATTAAAATTGGATGTTCGGTTTGGATCCAATCCACGACTGCCAATGCTTAATTGTAAACCTCCATCTGAACTTTCGTTGATTGTTAATCCTACAACTTGAGCAAATATTTGACGTGCATTATTGGTTGCCTTGTTTGCCGTAAGTTTGTTTAACGAGATCACTTCAGTTTTCTTTCCGGCATAAATGGCCGTTTCATCAATATCCTTTAATTTATTGAGTGCAAATATTTTTTCCTTTTGTGTATTAATAAATACTTCCGAAAGGTTGGTGATTTTATCTAAAATAATAACAATACTTTCTTCAGATGTTGAAACTGTTTTTTCTAAAAAGGCATAATTTTCTTTGTAAAAAACGAGTTCATAATTACCTGATTTGTCTAATTCTATTGAAAACTCTCCTTTAGCGTTAGATAGGTATTTAGTCCCGGAAGATCTATTATATACTTCAACGGAAGCCAGTATTCTACCATTGTCAGCTGTAGTTATTCCTGAAATTTTATATTGGGAAAAACTATTTATTGTAAACAATAAAAATAGGATGCAACTAAAATCCTTTAATTTCATCGTTAAAAGGTAATATCCAAGTTTTGTGATGGAATGTTTCATTTTCTTTGGCTAAATTTATTGTTGGATTGATATATTTTTGACTTAATCTTCCATTGAGAGCGACGTAGCTTTCTACTCTAACTTCCGGGTTATGAATACCTTGTTTTTGGTAATAATCGTGTAAAAAATGTGCGTATTCTAAAATAAAATCCGGTTGAAACGACATTTGCTTTTCCTGAAAAGTGGTTAAAAAATCACTGTTGTTTATCATTATATTTTCTTTCGTTTTCGCATCGGTAACAATAAATTGTGTATAACCGGCTTTTTCCATAAGCATCACGCGCCATGAAAATCTAAATCCTTCCTCGGTCCAGAATAATTCGTCCGGATATAATAAATATCGAAAAGGAAACAATAATTGGAAAGCTATAAAACAAGTTAAAAATGCTATTTTAGTTTTATAAATTCCATTGAAATTCTGAATTTTTTCTTTTCCGTTCTCAAAAACAGTTATACTGAAATTGAATAATCTTGAAACAACTTGCAAACACTTTTTATGAAAATTAGCATCAAAAAAGAGTAATGAACTTACAATCATTATATACGGGAAAACACCAATTGGGAATAGTATTTTAGTCAGAATATGAAATACCACCACTAAAACAAAAGCGAATAATCGGGTTCGTTTATATAATAATAAAAAAGGGATACTTAAATCATAAATCATTCCTGTCCAACTGAACGCATAATGCACCCAATTCTCGTTTAATAAAGAACCAATGACAGGTAAATTGGAATTATTGGGTAACCAGATTTTAAGTGGCATAGCTTTAAAAAGCCAGTCGGAATTGAGTTTTGCTAAGCCTGCATAAAAATAGACAATTCCTAACAACAATTTTAAAATATCAATAGTCCAACTCGGGATCTTCTGAAAGGCATTTTTTGGATTTCTATAGGCATCAACAGAAAAATAGGCGTTTGCCGGCAGAAAAATCATTATAAAACTCACAACCGTAATAAAATAATAATGGTTCAGGTAAGTGGTTTTATCCATAAATTCTATGTAGGTAAAGCTCAGGAAAAAGGTAATGATCGATAATTTATATTTGTATCCAATGGCTACAAGTAAAGCAGCCAACCCTGAAATAAAAAATAATAAATACGTATAATTCCCAAGAGGCTTTACCCACTCAAAACCATAATACGTAAAGTGAAATTGCGGTTGGATATAAAATTTTTCAATCCAACCATAACTCACAAATCGTATGAGACTTAAAACCATCATAAAGCCAAACGCTAGCCTAAAAAAAGCTAGCGTTGATGCCTCTGAATATTTATTTAGATATTTTGTTATGCTAAAACTCATAATTAATCGCCATCTCCATCTACATAATCAATAGTGATGTTTAATGCTTGCATCATATCTAGTTTTGTATAGATTATATTTTGCTGTAAAGCATCATAAGCGGCAATCATTTTTGAATTATCAGTATTTACTTGCTGTGAAAAACTATTGTTAAGCGTATTGTTTACAGTATAAATAGTAGCAAATTGATTGTTTATAATATCGCTTAATTTTTGACCATTTCTAATCGTATTTAAAAAATCTAAATAGGTTTTTAAGCCTTCGCCAGTTGTTGTACTATTGAAATGTTTTCCATTAAAAAAATCTTGAGTTGCTTTTATTGAAGCATTCAACAATTCTTTTGAAATATCATTTTTATAATACCCTTCCACTTTTTCCGGATATTTAACACCACTTGAAAAAACGCCTGCTGGAATTCCTATTTTACCGGTACGAATGTCTTTTTCAAAGTTTTTTACAAATAAATTTGTTGTTTTGTTTACTGAGCTACTTACCGAAGTCCCGTTATTGGCTACGTAGCTATTTCTAAATCCTGAATTCCAGTCTGTTACAACTGCGTCAATATTTGTTTTTAGTTTACTCACAACAGCTGTTAGATACTGCTTGTAATTTGTAGCATTTGTATTTGTAGTATAAAAACCAACCATTGATGCGTCATTTGTGCTCAAACCATTTATCAAATAATCCAATGCTGGAAAACCTTGTTTGTCAAGTTGAGACAACAATGCCAGATTGTAAGTTCCGGAGGAAATATTTGATTCTATACCTATTGTATTTGTTGGATAAGTATTGGAAGCCATATTAAAATTGATCTCCTCTGCTTTACCCAAATTATACATCGATACATATTGATAGGCTTTGTAAGCTTCCAACCAAGAAGTCCTAACCGTTTGAAGATTTACTTCAGTTGGAGTTGCAACAAAAGTATTTGTGTTAGTTATCAATGTTTGAACCTTTGCTTGATAATTTACATAACTTGGAACAATGATATTATCTGCCCAATTTGTTAAAAGTGCCGTTCTATCATAATTATTTCCGTCACTATTGTTTTCTCCCTCATTTGATGAGCAAGCTACAACTATAATAATAAGACTTAAAATTAATAGTATCTTTTTCATTTCTTAAAAATTTTCACAAAAGTACAAAAAGCAAGAGAAGTTAATTTCTCTTGCCTTGTTTTTTATTGAATTAATTTACTGTTGCAGCTTGAGCAACTGTAAAACCAAATTTTGTTGCAATTTGTAGAGATATAACATCTAGTTTTGCTCCCAATGTATCGATAGCCCACAGACCATTTGTTCCGCTTACCATAGAGGCTAACATTGCATCTACTTCTGCTTTTGTAAAATAGGGACTATTTGTTCCTGGTTTATTTGTATAACGCAGTGACATAATAAATCCATAAGCTTCAGTCAAAGCGTGAAAAGCTTTTGCACCATTATCAGTTGCTAATTTACCTTTTCCTTCTTGCAAATAAAATACTGCTCTAACCGCAGGAATTATTGCTAATTTTGCTTTTATAATATCAATTTGTGCATCACGAACTTTATAATCATTGGCAACAATTGCTGCTCTACCTTTACGGAAAGCCAAATCAATATCGGCTTTAAGAGTGTTAAAGTCAGTATCGGCATTAACTTGATTGATATAACTGCTCCAGAATTTGAAAGTGTTTGGCGTAACAGTTAAATTATCTGCTCCATAAATATAACCATAAGCTTCATCCCAAGTGTGCTCCATTGTTGTGTAGGATTTACCTGCAACTAAAATTTTAGCAGTATTGTCTGCTTTATTGGTGCTTTCATCTAATTTATTTAAACTTAAATAATTATTAGCTATTTGATCCATAAAACAAGCGCCCATCATTCCTTTTAATAAAACTTGTTGAGGCTCTAATCCATTTGCTGCAAATAAGCGTTTGCTTGTTCCATCTAAATAAACACCTGCAACACCCGCTGAAGCAGTTGCTCCTTGACTGGCAGCATCAGCATTGTCGAATTGGGTTTCAAATAAATTACGAACACTTACTTGTTCAGCTATTGAACCACCACCAAGATATAATGAAAAATAATCTTTTGAAGCAGCCGTTTTATCTTTTAATTGTTTCCCTGAAGTATTTAAACCCGCACCAGTAAAACGATTGTTTGTATTTAAATACATTTCAGACAAAACCGCATCATCAGCTACAGTTCCGTTTGTTGCGGCTGTACTAAAATATTTTCCCATCTCATCAAGCATTAATAAACGGCTCGATTGTCCTGAATAATCTACAGAAGTCACTGCGTTTCTTTCGAATGTGTAAGTTGCCGGAACGGTATAGTTAAAAGTTTCTTCAGCCGGTGTGTCGTCATTTGAACAAGAAGCAAGTGCCAAAGATAGAATTGATAATGCGGAAAGAGATGTTTTTTTAAAGTTCATTTCGATTAATTTAGATTGAATTAAAATAATTTATGCAAATATAAAACCTAAACGATAATAAACAAATTTTTATTTAAATTTATTCTAAATAAAATATAGTGACTTAACAAACTTTATATTTTTTTTAAATTTATCTATTCTATATAAAAACACTATGAAAAAAATATTTCTAAATGCATCGTTGCTTTTATTGTCAGGAATTCTAATTATTTCTTGTAATAATGATGATTCCAAAGTTCTACTGTAACAGAAAAACAAGTTGTTGAGAACTACGCAAATATTGCCTTCGTAAATTATAAGAAAGCTTTTAATGATACTGTACTATTAGAAACAGCAATTAATACATTTACCGCAACTCCTACCGAAGCAAATTTTGTAAATTGGATTCAGGTATTTAAATAAAAAACAATAAATTTCATTTAAGCTTTATCTCATTTAACAAAAGTAAAATTCTACCGGTAAAATTTTATTAAAAAACATTCCTAATTTCTTCAAACATCTAAAAAATGGTTCGAAATTTGTCGCATCAGGGTCACTTTCCGGGACAAAGAAGAAAAACTCTTCCTTGTCCCATTTTTATTTAAGAGTATTCGACTGTTAATCAAATACATAATACCCACAACTTCATTGATTCTAGTGGTTCGAAACTCATTTTTTAAAATCGTGAAATTTTCAGGGTGAATCGAACCAATCAAATCTCGTGAGTCTACCCATTCCCCGCTAGTGTAGCATTCATGAAGCTTCAGGAGATTTTCTATAAATATCACCTATTATATAATTTATCATGTTAAGGTGGGATATGAGGTGGTTAACGCCATTGGAATTTGAAAGCTTACAAGCATCTATTTTTTATCTGCTCATTACCATCTAAAAAAATCCCAAGACTCTTTTTTATAGCCTGTACCAAATTCTATATGCTTAAACATATAAATAACTTTTATATGTTTAAATTATATGTCTAATCATATAATTTAGTATATTTGTTTAAATTCGTTGTATAAGCATATAATTATGACACTAGCAGATTTTGTAAAAGAGAAAAGAAAAGAAGTAAACCTGACACAAGAGGCTTTTGCCGAACGTGCCGGAGTAGCGCTTACGGTAATCCGAAAAATAGAACAAGGAAAAGAAAATCTCAATCTGGAAAAGGTTAATCAAGTACTCAAAATGTTTGGACATACTCTGGCTCCGGTAAATGCTAGAGAATTAGCCAAAACCAATAAATAATAAGGATGAGAAAAGCAGCTATATACTATAAAGACCTATTGGCGGGAATACTCACGGAAACTGATGAAGGTGAATATGTTTTTCAATACGAAGAAAAATACATCAAAGAGTACCCAAAGCAGTTTCTCACGTTTACTATGCCAGTAAGTCCAAAACCCTACACTGATAAACGTCTATTTCCTTTTTTCGAAGGATTGATTCCCGAAGGATGGTTATTAGATATTGCTTCCAAAAATTGGAAAATAAATCAAAATGACCGTATGGGCTTGCTTTTGGCGTGTTGCCAGAATTGTATCGGGGCAGTAAGTGTCGAACCAATACCACAGGAAAATGAATAATAAAAAGTGTTTATATTGTTACAAAGTATTGGATGAGAATACAGCCGGCGATTTTCACGAACAGTGCAGTCTGGATTTCTTCGGAACCAAACAGCAGCCATTATTTGAACATTCACTGAAACAGATGGTAGAATTGGCAAAAAATGTAATAGAAAGGAGTGTGGCCGTTCCAGGAGTACAGCCTAAACTTTCCTTATCTTTAGTAAATGATACTATTCAGGACGGAAACAAAGGACGTCTTACCGTCGTAGGTGCTTTAGGAGGAAATTACATTTTCAAACCACCCTCCGACCACTTTCCGGAAATGCCGGAAAACGAACATACAACGATGCGTATTGCTGAAGCCTTTGGGATAAATGTCGTAAAGTCAAGTTTGATTCGATTGCAATCAGGAGAGCTTTCTTATATTACCAAACGCATAGACAGAAAAGATACAGCCGAGAAAATCCATATGCTCGACATGTTCCAGATTACTGAGGCTTTTGATAAATATAAAAGCTCAATGGAAAAAATAGGTAAAGCTCTAAACGAGTATTCCGATAATACTTTACTCGACAAAGTGTATTTTCTAGAATTAGCGATTTTTAGCTTTTTAACTGGTAACAACGATATGCATCTGAAAAACTTCTCTATGATAAACACAAAAAACAAATGGATATTAGCTCCGGCTTATGACCTCCTAAACGTAGCTATAGTCAATCCAGACGACACCGAAGAATTGGCTTTGACTTTGGAAGGGAAAAAGAAAAAGATCAAATGGGAAAATTTCGAACGATTAGGCAAAATATTAGAACTAAACGACAAACAAATTGAAGGTATTAGGAAACGTTTCCTCAAAAACAAAACCGTTGCTATCCACTGGATTGATAATTCGTTCTTATCAGAAGAATACAAAGAAAAATATAAAATACTTTTGGAAGAAAGATATACAATACTATACCAATAAAACGTACATAAATCAAACAGGTAACCTGTTCTTAGAGAAGCGTGTAAAAGCCCTTATTTACTGGGTTTAATATATAAGGTTTCAGAGCCTCTTTCTCATCTCCATAAAATGATCATTCCCAATTGCAAAAAAGACTTCAAAATATTAATCTTATAAACGATATAATTTAAATTATCATCAAAAAAATTATAACTTTGCTCTAACCATTGGGCTAATGTGTTCTTTTAAAAGATTTATTACTGAGGATTAACAAAAAAAACTTCCTTCCAACTGAAACAATGGATAAAAGTTTGTTTGTTTATACTTTTGTCTTATTTTGTTCAGATTTGTACCTAAAAATCTGTAAACCTCAGTAAATACTGGGCTGTTAATTTCTGCATCGGAAAGTAGTAGAACAAAACACCATATCAAAATAAATATTAAATCACTATTAATTAATGATAGAAACACCAGTTAATAGCTGGTGTTTTTATTTTTTAAAAATTAGTTATGCGTTACAATCCCCAGAAAACACAAGAATTATATTTTAAAAAATTTACAATTACAGCAACTTTTTTTGTTGTGTAACATTTGTCACTATCTTCCTTAAATTCATGTTATATCTTTGTATTATAATTAAATAACGAAAATTTAAGAAAATGAAAATGGAGCAAATATACACAGGATGTTTAGCACAAGGTGCCTACTAAATTACTTCAAATGGAGAAGCTGCCATTATTGATCCACTTCGTAAAACAGAACCTTACATGGAAAGATTGGAAAAAGATGGTGTGAAATTAAAATACATTTTCGAAACCCATTTCCATGCTGATTTTGTTTCCGGACATTTAGATTTGAGTAAAAAAACAGGTGCTGTAATTGTATATTGTCCAAATGCTAATCCTGAATTTGAATTTATTTCTGCCAAAGACGACAAGGAATTCGCAATTGGCAACATCAAAATAAAGGTATTACACACGCTAGGTCACACAATGGAAAGTACCTCATATTTATTAATAGATGAAAACGAAAAAGACCACGCCATTTTCTCTGGAGATACTTTATTCATTGGTGATGTTGGTCGCCCAGATTTAGTTCAAAAAGCTGCCCACATGAATCAAAACGAATTAGCAGCCATATTATTCCATTCGTTAAGAAACAAAGTAATGACGCTGGCTGATGAGGTAATCGTATATCCTGCTCACGATTGCCACCTCCAGCCTATTTTGAAATGAATGTTGCTATGAACAAAAAAGGAATTGAAAGTTTTGAAAATGTTTTCAATAACGGAATGAGACCGATTAATGCAAGCGAAGTTGAAGCTGTAGCGGAAGAAACGGGAGCTTTAATTCTAGACACCAGAGATAATGGTGATTTTGCAAAAGGTTATGTGCCACAATCCATAAATATTGGTATCAATGGCGATTTTGCAAAATGAAATGGAAAATTTTGGAAACCAGCGGAACTCAATCTGATTACAGAAATTTACCCCACTACCCAATTTAAAGTGATCAGCAGTTTCGGAGTAAACTGACTACCAAATTTTGAGGAAAATTAGATACTAAGACTATTAATTATTTCATGTTGTTAGAATCATATATTTGTTAAAAAAATACGGATTATGGCACAAAAACATCTGACATCAATAAAATTAGAAAAGTAATTAAATTCTATTGTAATGGTATGAAATAGCTACTTATAGCTTTCTAGATATACGGCAAAGAAGTATGTTTCTTTATTTGAAGTCCAAGAATCAAGCTTTGAAATAATTAATAAAAAAGTAGTTTTTAATGAAAAAAGGAGGTGGTCACTTTAAATTAGAATTGGGTGGTCAATATCCCTAGAATTTGCAAGAAACTTTTAGGGATAATCAGCATAGAATCATTTTATAAAAAGCAGATCTATATTTACTGACTTGTTAAATCACGCTTCAATCAATTCTTGATTCATATAAATAATAAATTTTGTGCCTACTCCCAGTTTACTTTCTACAACGATGTTACCTCCCGCTGCATTAATTATTTTTTTTGCAAGGTATAAGCCAATGCCACTGCCTTCAATATCTTGATGCAGTCTGCCATATATATCAAAAATTTTAGGGAGTCCTTTTTCAGAGATTCCAATGCCATTATCGGATACTGTTAAAACGCAGTAATTACCCTCCTGCAATGCATTGATTGTTATTATTGGATGTTGTTTGCTTCTAAACTTTATAGAGTTGCAAATAAGATTATATAATATACTTCGCATATTTTTCTTAGAAAAAAGAATTTCTTTAATCTTAAGCTGCCGTGTGATTTTTGCTCCTGATAGTGCAATTTTATCTTTCAGACTCCATTCTATATTGTCTATGATTTCGTCGAGATCGACTTTTTCTGTTTCAATCATATCGTTTTCCACTTTGGCTATGATAGATATATCTTTTATCAGCGCCCGAAATGTCTTGATTGAACTATTGATTATAAATAAAAATTCTGAGAAGTTGGTGTCTGATATTTTTATATCATTCAACATTTCAATACTCCCTTCAATATTACCCAGAGGAGCTAAGAGATCATGTGATGCAGCATGTATAAAATGGTCAAGATCTGTGTTAATGCGTATAAGACTCTGGTTTTTTTTATTGAGTTCGTACTGCGTTTTTTTCAGTTCAGTGATATTATTAAAAGTAATAATAGCTCCATTATTCTTATTACTTGATTGAACGTAAGGCATTATCATCACTTGATACCATTTCCCATTGTTCGTTTCAATTTCCTTACTGATTACAATCCCTTTCTCCAAGACCAACCTTGTATCTTCAATGATGGTATCAAATTTTATATTTGTTGATATGTGATTGATTGGACGCCCGATATCAGTATCTAGCAAATTGATGTGCTTTACTGCACCAGGCGAAAACTTCATCAATTTCAAATCATTATCAATAAAAAGTTGTCCGTTAATATTGCTCCTGAAATAGTTATTAAGATCGTCATTGATTTCCAGCAGTTCTTTATTTTTTAAATGATAATCGGTATTTATAGTATGCAACTCTTCATTAACTGATTGCATCTCTTCATTAGTACTTTGCATTTCTTCGTTGGCAGAAATCAACTCCTCATTAAAAGACTGCATATTTTCATTGGACGCGTCTAATTTGTCATAAGAAGCCTGAAGCTTATTTTTAACTTCTTTTAATTCTGCTTCTAATGCTTGAGTATAACTTTCGTTATAGGTTATTTCATCAAATATAGGGTATTTCTGTTTTGCGGGGCGAGATGATTCGTCATCATTAAAAATTACAATCAAGCCTTTTTGTTGATGACCGTCAATCAAAATTGGGTTTACAGACAGGTTTACTTCCATTACCACATCATTATGCTTGACAAATATACCTTTTACACATGTGCGTTCTTCATTTTTGAAGGCTTCTTTACTCAGCGTATTATAGGCCACTGCCAATGCGCGTGGCAATAATTCAGGGAGATTTGTATTAAAATTTTTCGCCAGTAGATATTTTGAGGTGTTTCCATACGATTTGATTACCGTGTTTTCCTGATCCACGCAAATAGCAAGATATCCTATCTGATTTGCAAGAGTTGTGTTTATTGTTTCCGTTAAAGAATTATTCATGTTTTTAGAAATCTCATTCTTGATTGTTGTAATTTGTCGTAAATTAATGAGTTCAGGCAATACAAACATATCAGTTTTAGGAGAGCGGTTATCTTTAAGGCTTTTATAAATACGCCACTTTTTATTGATTATTTGCAAATTGTCAATAATTATTAATGGATTCTCACTTGAGCCCAAAAATAGGAAGCCATTTGTTTTAAGTCCGAATAAAAGCATAGTATATACTTTTTTTTGAAGAACGGGTGTCATATATATCAACAAATTACGACAACTAATGAAATGCATGTTGGAATATGGTGGGTTTTTTACCAGGTCATGTTGTGCAAATATCAGCATCTCGCGAATTTCAGCCTTAATTACATAATTGTTTCCGTCAAAATTAAAATGCTGTTTAAGTCGTTTCTGACTAATGCCTTTTACCCTATCAGAAGCATACATCCCTTTACCCGCATAGAGTAATGCAGCCGAATCAATGTCGGTTGCGAAAATTTTGACAATAGTGTCCTTAAATTTCCCTGTTAAGAGTTCTTTTAGCAAAATGGCCATAGAATATGCTTCTTCACCTGTGGCACAACCAGCTATCCACAACTTAATTTCGTCATTAGGCGAGAGATTTTCCAGTATTCGTGGCAAAACAGTATTTTGTACGAATTCAAAAGCTTCAGTATCCCGAAAGAATGAAGTGACACTGATTAGAAAATCTTTAGACAGAACCTTGACTTCTTCGGGAGTATCCTTCAAAAAGAGCAAATAATCTTTGAGATTATAAATATTAACCGATGCAGCCCTTCTTTTAGTCCGTCGGAGTATGGTTGTCATTTTATAATCTGAAAAATCAAAAGGCAATTTTTGGTGTATATAGTCAATAATTGCACTGATGTTTTTTTCATCCGATTTATTGCTTTCAGATATTTCATCATTTTGTTTCACATATGACTCTATAGCAGT
Organism: Flavobacterium galactosi; assembly: GCF_048158585.1. NCBI lineage: Bacteria > Pseudomonadati > Bacteroidota > Flavobacteriia > Flavobacteriales > Flavobacteriaceae > Flavobacterium > Flavobacterium galactosi. The sequence continues at coordinate 56,567 of NZ_JBLNKV010000010.1, read as the reverse complement.
TGGCATAAATTGAGGCTCCAAAATAAAATCAATCATATCGGTAGCTATAGCATGGCTAGGCATACTGCTAAATTTGGTTGATTCCGGATTTCGTGCAATAGTCATTCCGCCAGCTTCTTTTATAGATTTGATGCCTTCACTGCCATCCGAACCCAATCCTGAAAGTATGATACCAATCGCTTTTTTGCCACTGTCGGCCGCAAGAGAATTAAAGAATGTGTTTATTGTGAGATGTGGACCACGTATTTTGTCTTTATCCGTCAAATAGAGTCTATCGTCTTTTATAGTCATAAACTTATCATTTGGAATAAGATAGACTATGTTGGTGCAAACAATCATTCCTTGCATAGCCTCCTTAACTAACAGACGGCTATGCTTTGACAATAATTCGACCATACGACTTTTAAAATCTGATGATAAATGCTGTACAATGACATAAGCCACCCCATCAAGAGGTGTATACTCGAAAAAAGTATTTATCTCTTCCAAGCCTCCAGCTGAAGCACCGATAGCGATAATATAGTTGGGTTCTTTGTCATTCATAAAACATTGTATTACAGTGATTTGAATTACTATTTTCGAATTTTTTTTTCCCAATTCCAGGCACTTGCAATAGCATCTTCTAGAGTTAATTTTGTTTTCCATCCTAAAATGGCATTGGCCTTTTCTGTATTGGCATAGGCCATGACTACATCTCCTTTCCTTCGATTTACAATATTGTAGGGTAATTTTTGTTCACTAATTTTTTCGAAAGTTTGAATTACTTCTAATATAGAACTTCCCCTACCTGTCCCTAGATTAAATATTTCAACCTGTTCTAAATTCTTTCCATTTATCAATCGTTGTATGGCAACAACATGTGCTTTTGCTACATCGACAACATGAATATAATCGCGAACACAAGTACCATCAATAGTAGGATAATCATCTCCATAAACGGATAATTCCTTACGCAAGCCCATACCTGTTTGCATAATATAAGGCACTAGATTCTGAGGGATTCCAATAGGTAATTCTCCTATTTCTAAGGAAGAATGTGAACCTATTGGATTAAAGTAACGCAACAAAACAGCATTTAAGCTACTTACTTTTGCAACGTCTTTGATGATTTCTTCTCCAATTTGTTTGGTATTCCCGTAAGGCGAAACCGCTGGTTGAATGGAAGCCATTTCAGTTATTGGCATGGACTCTGCCTGACCATAAACGGTACAAGAGGAACTAAAAATAAAATTAGCCACAAGTTTTTCTTGTAATTCTTGTAAAATATAAATTAAGGGAGCTAGATTGTTTTCGTAATACAACAACGGTTTTTGGACGCTTTCTCCAACCGCTTTTGAAGCAGCAAAGTGAATGAATCCTGCCACATCATAGTGCTTTTTAAAGAATTGCTGCACTTTGTTTTTCTCTCTTAAATCAAAATTTTCGAATATTGGAATCTTTTTTGTGATCCGTATAATTCCGTCTAAAACTTCAACGGATGAATTAGAAAGATCATCAATAATGACAACTACGAAACCTTCATTCAGTAATTCGACAACAGTATGAGAACCAATATATCCTAAACCTCCTGACACTACTATTTTCATAATTCATTTTATTAATTACATTCAAATAAATATTATCAAGAGTATTCCCTAAACAATAGATTGATTTATATAAACAATCTATCTATTGCTGACTTAATGTGCATTCTGGATTCTTTTCAATCCACGAGGATCCGTGGAAAAATACACACAAGAAAACAAAACTACATGCTAGCATTAAAATTTGGCGTTTTAACTGACTTCAAATTTTTGAATTTTTGAATTTTATCATTCAATTTCAAAATTCTATTCAACTGTTTTTGTTGAATCGTGTATTTTGTATAATATTTATACAATTCTTTACCTATAAAGAAGGCAGTTATGGAAACTCCTGTGAGTAATCCAATAAAATAATTAGTAAAGTCCATAAGTTCTATTTTTTAAAATTTAAAAAGCATTTTTATCCCCTTTCAAGGTTACTATAACTGTTAGAAAACATATTTTAACGTCAGTGATGAGACTCCAACGCTGTACATATTCGATGTCTGTAGTCACGCGGCGTTTCATGTCAGAAACTTTTTTAGTTTCTCCCCTAAGACCCGAAACCTGGGCCAGACCAGTAATTCCAGGTTTGACAAAATGACGCACCATAAAATTATTAATATGGCCATTGTAGTCTGTAGTGTGTTTAATCATGTGAGGTCGTGGTCCAACAACACTCATATTCCCTATCAAAACATTGAAAAATTGAGGCATCTCATCCAAACTGGTACGACGAATGAATTTACCAATTGGAGTGATTCGGGCATCGACTTTTTTAGCTTGTTGACTTTCATCACCCACATTGATGAACATGCTTCGGAATTTATAACAGTAGAAGGGTTCATTTTTTTTACCGGTTCGCATTTGTTTGAATAATACAGGACCCTTGCTTTGTTTTTTAATAAGAAATGCTAATAAAGGATACAGCCATGACAAGACGAAACAAATGACCAGTATACTAAAAACAATATCGAACGCTCTTTTGGTTAACCGATTGTAAGCATTTTGTAGTGGTTCATTACGGGGTAATATAACATGGAAATTATTAAAATTGCTTACACTAAAATGATGTTTTGAAATGGATGAAAAATCAGGAACGAATTTTAAACGCATACAAAGCTTATCTCCAAGTTCAAAGAAATAATTCAAATCTGAAATAAAATCAGGCTTTGCCACAATGTATAACTCACTGATATTCTCTTCAGATGCGTAATTAATAGCATTAGAAAGTGCAGTGGTAAAATCATCTTGCGTCTCATGGTCCAATGACGAACTTTCGTTGAGAATACCCACAAAGTGGATAAAATAGGAATTGGTTTCCAAATGAGACGCTAATTCAATACTCGTTTTATTAAATCCCCATATTGCAACTGTATAACGTTTAGCAACCCATCTTTTAATTTTTACTATTACTAGGGTAAACAGAATTCTGGATAACAAAAAATAGAACAGCAAAAAGCTCAATTGCAATAAATTGGCATTACCTTCAAAGACGTATAGTTTATAATCATAAAAAAAATAAATGTAACTATACCAAAGGATTCTTTGTATCAAAAACGCACGCCAACTATTGCGGAAAAAATCTTCTAAACTAAAATAAAGGGTATCCATTCGATACAATCGGAAATAGGAAACTGAAAATAACCAGCTCAATATCGTAATTGGAATCATTTTATTAACAAACAAAGCATTCCAAGTAACATCCGCTTCAGTGGCAAACTTCAAAAATATCATAGTACCCAATACCATAGCAGCCATGTCTGCAACAGCACAGCTAATTATGAAGGTGAATTTATGTCTATTTCGCATTTCTTAATCTTTTAAAGTTCATTACCGTATTAACCAAATAATATCCTAGTCCTCCTATGAAACTTCCTAGTATTCCAAAAAAAACATCCATTAAATCTGGATTTCTTTTTTGAACTAAAAATTGTCCTCCTTCGGCTATGCAAACGATAATTGTTGCAATACCTATGTTTTGCATGAAATTTGAATTTTTATTATGATTTATTCGATTTGAACTCATGTGTTCCGTATAGGCTTCTAATAGGAAGCCTACAAATACAAAAGGAATAGCAGTACGTAAATTATAATAATCATTACTCCAGTTCAAAAGCCATTTAGGTAAATAGGTTTCACTCTCCAAACTAGGATTTGACAACCAGGAAAAATAAAAAACGGTAGCAATTACAAAAAATAATAGGAATAGGACTATTTTTTTAGACATTTTGTAATGTTTAATTTTAGTAAATAAGTGCTTTTATTGCTTAAGATAAATTTGCAGAAAGAAAAATTATTAACTTAAACTTTTTTTAAACCAAGGCTTCTTTATCTCTTTTTCTTGATACTGATAACTGTAGTTTGCGCCATAATTATATTCATTTTTCATAATTACTCCGTTAATAACAATACCAACATTTTTCAATTGCTCTTTTTTAATAAAATTGTTTAGCTGAAATAAAGCACTCTTATCCGTAAAATCGTATCTCATAACAAACACCGTCACATCAGCCAAATAACTAAAATTGAGTGTGTCAGACACCATTTGAACAGGAGCAGAATCTATAATTATAAAATCATAAAGATCTTTTGCCTCCTCAATCAATAATTCAAAATTGGTATTGGTTAATAATTGAGTCGGATTAGGAGGGATTTCTCCCGAGAAGAGCGTATCTAGATTTTCAGAAAAATTAGTGTTTTTCACCAAGAATTCTTTCCAGTCATCACTTTTATTGGACAGGAAATTAGAGAGGCCAAAATTGCTTTTTTCAATATTAAAATAATCATGCAATTGGGGATTTCTTAAATCCGCACCAATAAGTAATACTTTTTTATTAAGATTACTAATGGTTACAGCGCTATGAAAGGCAGAAAAAGATTTTCCTTCTCCCTGAATAGAAGAGCAAAACAATAATACATTTCCTTTCTGCTCCTTTTTTTTGGGTAGTAAATAGGATATGTTAGAAAATAAAGTACGTGTTGCCTCTGCTATCATAGAACGTGAAGTAGCCGTATTATCTAACTTTTCAGAATCATCTACTTTAGGAATAATTCCTAGAAAAGGAATATGAGAAAATAGTTTCTGGATATCTTCCTCGTTGTGTATTTTGGTATCCAACTGTAAATTAAGATATTTGATTCCAAGAGGAAGAAGTAAACCAAACATAAAAGCACCTATCATAAAGGATTTGGGCTGCGGGAAAATAGCCGAATAATTGGTTTGAGATGGATTTATGGTTTTTAAATTAGATTCTAAAACGGCACCATTCAAGATGGCTTCTTCTCTTTTTTGTAATAAAGCCAAATAAGTTACCTCTTTCAAGTCAATATTGTTATTAATATTACCTAATACCCTATCTTTTGTAGGAATGCTTTTAGCTTCTGAATTGGCGATATTTTGTTCCGATCTGTTTGCAGCATTGTTTTGATTTAGAAAGTTTAAATATCCATCCAAAGTATTCAAAATAGCTTGTTTTTGCATCTTTAATTGCACTACTAAATTAAGATAGGTCGGATTATTCTTTTGCGCTCGCTGTAAGATAAGCTCACTTTCCAATATGCTAGCGTTATAATTTAAAAGTAATTGATTGACAGTAGGTGCTTCTAAGTTGTAACCCGTACCCAAAGCAGAAGTACTACTTGTCCTTCTTATATCATTAATTGCAAATTTTGTTAATGCAATTTGTCTTTCATTGAGCATGGAACTCTCTTTTTTAAGATTCTTAACATTAGTTTTATCTACAATATATTTATCCAAAACCAATATGTCATTATTTTGCAAATAATTCTCTTTCACACTTTCAATAGAGTCTTTTTCTTTTGAAAAAACTGCTATCCGTTGGTTTAAGTATAAAACTGTATTGTTAAACAACTTTTGTTTGTTGTAAACAATATTTTTATCCAGCAATACAATAAGTTCATCTAAAATTTTTCGGGAACGTTCAGGATTTGTTCCTTCATGAGTCAAAAGTAAGTTTGTGTTTTGACTTTCAGATGTATTAACACTAAGTCCAGATTTTAAATTTTTTATTGCTGATGCAGTAGGTTCAATATTGACAACATACTCTTTACTTAGATAATAAGAAAGATTCTGCTTAGCCTTAGAAGTCAATTGAATCGTGAAAGGCAAACCTTCAAAGGCTTGACTAGTACTATGACCGCGAATTAAATAACTCTTTTCAGCAACAGGATTACTTATAAGGAATCCTTCTTTTACTATTTTAACATCATATCCTATTTCAGGTAACAAATCATTTGATACAGTCGTATTAATAACAAAAGGAACGTCATTTATACTTTTATTTTGGATATATCCCTTTTCAAAATAGTTAATATTCAGTTGCAAACTGTTAACCACTTTTGATAAGAAATCATTAGAAGTGACAAGTATTATTTCGTCATTCAAGTCAACCTCTTTTTTCTCAACACTCTCCTTGCTAAAAGTGTTTATTTTTGCATTTTCCTCCTGCTTTTTATCAATATTGATTAGTGCTGATGTTTGATAAGTAGGTGATGCTGTTTTGATATAATAAAAGGCAGCACCCACACACAAAATTAAACTAACCATTATCCAAGGCCAAAACTGGAAATACTTGAAAAATTCTTTTTTAAAATCCATATAATTTTTATTTAATTTGTAATTAGTAAAACAACTGCTAAAAGAGAGGCTACTAAACCCATCACTTGTATCGGATCTTTGATTAAACCTCCACTATTTGCTTTTAGCTTATTAGGTTTTACCATAATAACATCATTTTGTCTAATTCGATAATCTGGATCAGACATCCATGAAGCTGTCGTTAAATCAACATGATAAACCAAACGTTTACCGTCAATCTCTCTAATTAACATAACATCTTTTCGAATTCCCGAATAAGTAAGATCCCCTGCCAATCCTATTGCATCGAGTATACTAATGGATTCTTCGGTAAAAGGTATTACACCCGGAGATTTAACCTCTCCCAAAATGGTAAATTTATTATTGAGGACTCGAACCAATACTGTAGGACTAACTAAATATCCCTCTTTTATTAGACGATCTTTTATTTTAGTCTCCACTTTAGAAGGTGTTAAACCACCAACATTAATTTCATTTAAAATAGGCATGGTAATATTCCCTGAAGGATTAACTAAGTAACCTGTTAACTTCATCATTTCTACAGATGATTGTGCACTAGATCCCACATTAATGTTAAATGGTGCAGCCACTACAGGATTGAGATCACTCACATCAATTTTTAAGATATCATTAGGTTGTATTTTAGCGGTTGCATAAGTCAGAGTCGAATTAGAATACTGATCTAAATCTTGTAAATACAACATCTGCTTCTTTGTGGTGCAAGACTGCAGAAATAAAAGCAATAGAATTATCGTTAGGAGGATTTTTTTCATGGTAATTATTGTTTATGTGAGTAATTTAAATTAATGTTAATTTTACCGAAATGATTAATGAACTAAGTACTGCCTTAAAGCAATAGATTTTTTAAGAAAGACAACCAGAAATGCAGTTAAGCCGTGGTATCTATATATTTTGTAATCTTCATATAAAACTTCAAAAGCGCGTTTTGTATTGGTGCTCATGCCACCCATTCGCATTTTAACGATATAAGCATTGATATAGTCCATCTTAATTTTGTATTTATACAAATAGCGCAGTAAAAATTCGGTATCGGAGGCTATTTTAAAATCAAGGTTATATAAACCATATTTATCGATTATAGTTTTCTTCAAATAGACGGTAGGATGCAAAGGCAGCCAACCCGACTTGACTTTTTGTAGGCTGAAAGCGCCTCCAATACGGTTCCGAATCAAGCGCTCTTCAGTATCATTCGATACATAAACACCATCGCCATAAACGCCTTCTGTACTTGGGTCATAATTAAAACGAGCTACAATTTTAGTAATGGCATTTTTATCATAAAACTCATCATCAGAATGCATCAAACCAATAACATCACCTGTTGCCAATTTGAGTCCTTTGTTTATGGCATCATACATACCTTCATCAGGTTCTGAGATATATTGGCTTATTTTATCCCGATAAGACTCAATAATTTCTTTTGTCCCGTCTGTAGAATTGCCATCAATAATAATGTATTCTATATTGTGATAATTTTGTTCCAACACACTTTTGATGGCTTTTTCAATAGTAGCTTTTCGATTGTAACATACCGTTATTACAGTAATTCGCATAAAATTTATTTTTAGGATTAAAATACTGTCTTGAACTTTTTAGAGCATAAAAGGCTGATTCCTCAATAAGAAATTGAGAAAAAAACAGTAGAAATAAATCGTGATATTTTGTAAAAAAGAAGTCTTTTATTGATTTAACAATAGCTTGTCAAAATAGCTGATAGTAGTAATCAAGCCTTCACGCAATTGTATTTTGGGTTCCCAGCCCTCTAGTTTTTCATTAGCCAGAGAAATATCGGGTTGTCTTTGTTTGGGATCATCTTGTGGCAAATCCAGATGGATGATTTTTGATTTGGAAACCGTCAATTCAATAATTGCCTGAGCCAATTCGAGCATCGTAAATTCATTTGGATTTCCTAAATTTACCGGCCCCAAAAAGGCTGGATCTGACCCCATCATTCGAATCATGCCTTCTACCAAATCATCTACATATTGAAACGAACGCGTTTGTAAACCATCCCCAAAAATAGTAATATCTTTTCCCTGTAAAGCTTGTACAATAAAATTAGAAACTACTCTCCCATCTACAGGATTCATATTGGGTCCATAGGTATTAAAAATTCGAATGATTTTAATGGCTACCTTATTTTGATTGTGATAATCCATAAATAAAGTCTCGGCACAGCGCTTGCCTTCATCATAGCAGGAACGAATACCTATTGGGTTCACATGCCCCCAATAGCTTTCGGTTTGGGGATGTACAAGAGGATCTCCATACACTTCACTCGTACTGGCTTGCAACACTTTGGCCTTGACGCGTTTTGCTAATCCCAACACGTTAATAGCTCCCATCACAGATGTTTTAATCGTTTTAATTGGATTATATTGGTAATGCACTGGAGATGCTGGACAAGCCAGATTGTAAATCTCATCAACTTCAGCATAATAAGGCTCTGTAATGTCGTGTCTCACCATTTCAAAATAAGGATGATCTAGTAGATCAATAATATTGGATTTGGCTCCTGTAAAGTAATTGTCTAAACAAATCACTTCATTACCTTCATTCAATAATCTTTTGCATAAATGGGAACCAACAAATCCAGCTCCTCCAGTTATTAATATCTTTTTCATTTTAATCTATTTAAGGTTTTTATATTCTGGGATAAAAGAAAAATTCTCCTCCCGAAATCAAACTGTAACTTTTAAATAAGTCCCGATTTAAACAGGAAATAATTCTAATTTATTTATGAAATCTCCTGAAAATTTTATTTTATTTTGTTTTTTAAAATGAATGATCTAGCATATGATTTCCTTATATGCCATACTCTTAAAAAATCATTATAATTGTAGTTATAATATGCTTTTTCCCAATCTGCATCCAAGTAACTTTTCCAAACTGAAAATCCCCTGTGAAAATATCTTCCAAATAAATCCCAAGGTTTTGGAGAGCCTACAAAATGTAAAGTTGCTTTTTTACTCAGTGGTCTATTAATATGAGCATACCAAGCGAGATTGAATTCATCAGGTAAATAAGCAAAATTTCCAGCGAACAAACCATTAAGTATCGTTTGATCAGCAGATTTTAATTTATTTGGATAACTTCTTCCGAAAGTTAAACACTGATTTTTAATATCATTTTCGCGCCAAACTTTTAAATTCATTAAAAGTATTCCTGAATTAAATGAGGCCAATTCTGGATTTATTCCAATCTCATCGCAAAAAAACAGATTTTCTAATGAATATCGAATAGGTCCTCCATTCACGGCAGCAATTGCTTTACCCTGAAAATCAAACCCCTCTAGTGATAAGACATCTAATTCAACAACAAGATCAGCGTCTAAATACAATACCGTATCTTCCAGAATATAATCCTGTAATAATAATCTACCATAAGGTGTCCAATCTCCTTGTAAAGATTTAAAATTCCCAAAATGTTTTTTAGCATTAAAATCGATTAATTCTACATTGGTTAAACCGTATTTAAATAATAACTTATAAATATTTTCTTTATCATCTTGATTTAGATCAGCACATAAAATATAAATATTTATTTTTTTGGGATTAGAACAGTTTTCTAATAGAGAATTTAAGGTCACTCCAAGACCTATCATTGCTAACCTATTAATGTTAAATGCTATGTTCATGTTTTTTTTATTAATTTAATTACCCACTAAATTATTTTTATGTTCAGTTCCAAATATTTAGTATTAAACCTCTAAATGCAATTGTATATTCCTAATTTGGTTTTTTGTTTGCTATAAATATTGGCACAATTCATAGCCTCTTTTAAATTCAACCACAGTGTTTTTAACACCTAAAAACACTATAACCAACTGATTAACATCATTTCACTTTCAATGATTCAACCTTCGTCTGTATTTGAAAAAAGTAATGTGCTTTAAAACGAGCTAAATAAAAACCTTCCTTACCATCTAAAAAGCCGAATTTTAAAAAGTAGGCTCCTATAAAATAGACAGCAGGAAGTAATCCTGTATTGAGAAGACTGTATTTAATTTTTTGATTTAAGGATAAATCACTGTTTTTAGATTGCTGAAGTTGCAGATATCTTTGGGCTTCCCAAGTGGAATAAGCATTGTGTTTGGCAATATAATGATCCAAGTTTTTAAAATCTTTATGAACAACCTTGGCATTAATCACTCCAACCTTGCCTTCTATAATAGGATGTTCGTGTACTTCCATATCCAAATGGCTCCACAAATCTTCTTCAATTTTTTCATAGGCTCCTTTGGATTTTTTAAAAAGAGCCGACTTTTGAAACCCATAGCCATACCTCAGTTTCTTTCCCATAAAATAGTTTTCAAACTGTATGGTGTAGCCATTGTAAAGAGGATCTTGGATTTTAATTGCTACTTCATTGACAAATTCATCTGTAACAAATTCATCGGCATCAAGAAACAAAATCCATTCGTAGAGAAGGTTTGCATTTTGCAGCGCCCAATTGCGTTTTTTAGGAAATTTACCATCCCATTGAAATTGTACTACTTCGGCTCCCATAGCGGTTGCAATGTTCATTGTATCATCAGTACTACCTGAATCCACCACAACTATTTGAGCAAATCGCATTAATTTTTCCAAACAAGATGGTAAATTTAATTCTTCGTTTTTGACTGAAACGATTACGGTAATAGGAATTTTATTCAAAACTTCTCGATTTTATAATTTTGGCAGGATTCCCTCCTACTATGGCATTTTCCTCCACATCTTTGATAACTACAGCACGCGCAGCAATTACAGCATTATTTCCTATGATTACTCCAGGCCCTACAAAGACATCTGCCGCGACCCAAACCCCATTTCTTATTACAATTGGCTTTAATATTAAAGGGAAACCTTTTTTAGTATAGTCGTGAGAAGAAGCGCATAGATATGTTTTTTGTGAAACTATCGTATTGGTACCAATGCTTATTTTTCCTTGATTATAGCAATCTACATTAGGTCCAAGAGTAGAATTAGTACCCATTTCTAAATTCCAGGGAGCCCATATTTTTACCGAGGCATAGATATGCGAGGACCATTCTATCTTTGCACCAAAACATTTCAGTACTAAAACTCTCCATTTTTTAAATAATCTGGAGGCAAATGGGCGAAATAAAATTAAACGAACAACATTCCAAACCAATCTCGAAATTTTGTTTTTTAAACTAAAGGAGTGACTATATGTAGATAAATCCAATATGTTGCTTTTTAATTAAGTACTTTTTGATATAAATCAATTATTTTATTTGCTACCGCTTTTATCTCGTATTTTTCTGAAACAAGACTACGTCCATGATTTCCCATTGTTTTCAAAACTTCTGGAGAGGTATGTGTTACTTTTACTATGGTTTTTTCTAAATTTGAAACCGATAAATTAATCCACCAACCACATTGGTGTATTTCTAAATCTTCCCAAGGTGTGCCTTGAGTTGTTATTACCGGAACCCCTACTGCTAGAGCCTCGGCCACTACAATGCCAAAATTCTCGCTATGAGTGGGCAGCACCATAACATCTGCAGATCGTAAAAAATTCCATTTGGCTTCACCGTATTTTGCACCTACAAAATGAACATTTTGTAAATCCTGGGCACTTTGATTTAAGTGTACGATATAATTTTCATCACCATTACCCGCAATTTCCAGTATCCAACCATTTGTATTACTATTGCGCCAAGCTTCTAATAATAATTCTATCCCTTTCTTAGGATGAATTCTAGATAAAAACACCATTTTTCTGGTTCCATAATCTTTTTTAATCTCTTTTACATCAGTTAAATCAATACCGTTGGGAATAATACAAATAGGTTTTGTAAAACCTAAAGCTTGGATATTTTTGGCTTCCATTTGTGCAGTTGCATGTAGGTATACAGACCGTTGTATGGCTTTTTTTTGGTATAAAAACAAGGCGATTTTTTTTTTCAATGGATTATGTGCCATGATCCAAGGTTCCAGCATACCATGAGGAGAAACAATCACTTTAATTCCTAGTTTTTGAGCCGCTTTTTGAAAGCCCCAGTTTTGGGGACTCCAAATCCCATTAATATGAACAAGGTTGGGTTTTTCTTTTTCTAAAAAAACAGAAAATTCTTTTATCATGGAAAACCATCGTAAAACACTTGTTTTAAAAAATTTGATATTTACCCCGTAAATAACTATCGGATGTGCTGAAATTCCAGTAACAACAATAAGTTCCACATGATTTTTTAACGTAGAACTTAATAATCGCATGTACTCTGTAGTTCCTCCTTCTGTTTTATCAATTCCGGCAATAAAGTGAATTACTTTCATATATGTAAAATTTATTTGTCAGTGTTCAAACATGGTATCGCCTTTTTATTTATCGGTGTTTGCATGCGCAAACTTGTTGTTAATGGCGATTTCATACAATTAGCTTGATTTCTTTATACATGGCTTCAATGGCATTTAAGGAATACTCCGTAGTAAATTTTTGAGATTGGTTTAAAGATCTTTCAATCACCTCGTTTCGTTGAAATGTGTTTAATGATAATACCTTTTCTAACATATTCGCTCCATCCTCTTTCCATTGTTGCCAATGAGCAGTATTTGTTGGTTTTTTGTCAATATAATAAGCTGCCATTCCGCCTACTTCGTTCATGGGAGCTTTATTCGTAGTTATGACAGGACATCCTGAAGCCATTGCTTCAATAATGGGCCAGCCAAAACCTTCATCTAAGGATGGAAACAACAAACAATTCGCTCCCGAATAAGCACTGTTGATATAGTCATCGGATAAGTCCGTAATAAAATGAATGTCTTCTTTGAAAAGTGATTTCTGACTAAACGTTATCAATTCATCCGAGGGTTTTTCACCGATCAAGACTAAAGGTATTTTTCCATTATAATTGCTACGCCAAGTGTCATAGATTTCTATTACTCCTATTCTGTTTTTATAGTACTGATTCCCTCCGATGTGCATGATATATCCACTAGATAATACTATATTTAACTTAGCTTCCAATAAATCCCGAGAAGCTACTGACGATAAAGAATGGAAAGGACGATTCAAACCGTTGTAACAGACTACAGAACTTACAATCTTACCTAGATGCAATTCATGCAAATCTTGTTGTGTTTTTTTAGAAATGGAAATAAAACACTTCCCTATTGAAAAACCGTTCCTGATATAATTTTGATATTGCCTACCTGTAAACGATGTTGGATTTTCCGGGATTGTTCCCAAGGCCGATTTCAAAGCCAAAAAATCATGACAATGTACAATATGGTTTCTATTCTTCACTAGAGGCACCCAGGGACCCAAGGCTTGATCGACAAATACAAAAAGAGTACCATTGGAACAATTGCGCAGTTTTAATTTTACCTCTATTGGAAATACAAAATATTGATCGATATAACCAAGCCATTTTTTCAAGGATTTCATCAAAGGCAGTTTGTAAAATCGAGCTTTAGGAGTCCAAACAACTACCTCGTGTCCTCTTTCTTGCATTCCCTTCAACAACATACTCGCATAACGTGGCATACTTTGGGAACCTAAAAAATCAGGATGGGTAAATAGAACTATATGCATTGCTATTTATTTTATTTAATTCTTTCAATCAAATCTGCAAGACAATCCTCATGCGCTCTTTTTTGAAAAGTTCTGGAAATTTTCACGGAATAATCACTAAATGTTTTATGCAACACTTTGTCTTCCATCAACTTTATGACCTTGTTGGACATTTTTTCAATATTACCAAATTCATATACATACCCATTTTTTCCTTCTTGCACATCATCATTTTCTCCATAACTCCCGCATCTGTCACTTAAAACAGCAGGCAATCCCATAAAAATGGCTTCGCTAATGGCCAAGGAATGGGGTTCTATTCTCGCTGGATGCAAATACAAATCACTTGCCGCATAATATTTGGGTAAATCTATTGGATCCACAAAACCAGCAAAATGCACCACATTTGATTTTAGTTTAGCCGCTTTGGTTTTTAATTCTTCTAATGTAGTACCTGTACCTAAAATAATTACATGCGCTTTTTTACCCTTACTTTCCAAGTTTTCTAATAAATCAATCAAATGCGATTGGTTTTTCCATTCTACCAATTTACCAACGACATTGATTACAAAAGTGTCCTGAGAAATACCAAATTTTTCCCGAATGGTTTTTCTGTGAAATTCTTTTTCATCAAATATCTTACTGTACACCTCGATATCAATTGGATAATGCATCCTGATGAATGATTTTGGATTTACTCCATACAGTTTATAATAATCCTCATTGGCATTACCAACCGTAAAAAAGTAATCGATCTTTTTGAAATACCATCTTAAAGCAAAAAGCTTAACGAAATTCTTGTACCATTTGCGATGTTGTCTGTTTTCAGCATCTGTTATATAAACAAGCGGAATATCATTACTATTGGCCCATTTGTGACATGCTCTTTGAAACTTTTGAAAGTAGCCATAACTTATAATCGCATCAGGTTGAAAAGCTTCTAATTCATATTCAAGAGTTGGGGCTTCCAGGTTTTTATCAGAGGGTAAAACTTGATCCTTATTCATGAATATATGCTTAAACTCATCCATTCGTAAATTATTCCATACAATCTCATTTCCGAAATTCTCGTCAAAATAGCGTTTGTAACCCAACATAGAGGCAAAAAACACCTTGACATTGGCATTTGGAAACTTACTCAAACTTATGTATTGCGGGCAAAAGTGTTGTATAGGATGTGACACTACAATAGCAATATTTAAATTATTGTTTTTCATTCTTTAGATATTTTATTATTATAGTTCGAATCATACTCATCAAATTTTTGAATACAAATTAATGCTCCAAAACAAAACCAAAAATAAATCGCTATTGGAGGCTGGATGGTCAATGTTCCTATTAATCCTTGGACCAGTATATAAGCAAATAGAAAAGCCCCAGCACTGTAAAAATCTTTGTTTTTTATGGAAAGTAAAATTCTAAATGCGGTAAAAATCACGAACAATCGAAATCCATACCAAACAACAGTTAAATACAGTCCACCTTCCCAAACAATGGTGCTAAAATCCGTTTCTGTCCAAAAACCGGAATTCCGAATTGATGCTGCATAAGAACTAATTTTATCCGAACCGTTAGTCATTACCCCCATACCATGTCCAAGAAATGAACTGCTCGAAAGCTGGACAAATGGCTCTAAGATTCTATCCAAGATTGCATCATTATTATCCCCACTGCTTCTTTCTGCATACGCTGCAAAATATTCTGGTTTCCAAATTTTAATAACAGGAAAAACAAACAAAAAAAGTAGAACGGGTACAATTAATTTTTTTAAAGCAAAAAAGGGATTATTCAATCCAATACAAACAAACCCAATTACTATTATTGTAACTATTCCCAATACTGCAGATCTTCCTCCAGTACTAAACCCCCCAATTATTAACATCAAAAGCGTTCCTGCTTGAATCAAAAAGAACAACACGGAATTTTTTTTGTTTTTAATGTTTATAAAGAAAAAAGCAAGAAAAACAGCAGCAGCAAAAACCAAAAAAAAGGAATATTGAGCTGTAAATGAAAATGTTGAACTTATCCTTAATTGACCCGCTGCACTAAAGTTTTCTAATGAATCCCCTCCCACAGATCTATTTAACCAATGAGTTGAAGGCAAATTTAATTGCAAAATTCCCGTGAGGACAGTAGTTACAATTAATATTGCAAAAAGATTTGAAAAAAAAACAAATCTATTTTTATAATCTGCTGGAAATGCTATTGTCATTAAAATGGCAATTACAAAATAAAGTAGATATAATTTCCCCCCCCATACAATCAAAATAGGATCTATAAATAAATTATAAAGCAGCAATGGGTAAATCAAAATAATCACTGCTTTGAAAAACTTAGCTGTCTTTTTTGAAGTCTCTGAAAGTTTTGTTTGTACAAAAAAATACAATCCAACTACACACAATAAATCCTTTAAAAAAAAGATTCCAACACCGATTGCAGGGAGGGCTTTTCTCAAAACCCCTTCAAAAACGAGTACTACCAATAAGGCATATATCAATTTTCTAGCCTTTGCTTCCTGATTTGTTATACTATTCAATTCTTTCTATTTTTTAAAAAGACCGTTTCTAATTTTTCACAGAGAATAGATCCACTTGCCTCCCATCCGTTCATGCCGGCAGCTTTCCCTAGAGCCGCCAATTTCATTTTATCCAACAATTCACTATCGGATGAAAGCAGTTTCAATTTTTCATAGATTGCCAATGAATCTCTTATGGGCACAATGAAACCTTCTATTCCTTCAGTAATCAAATCCAGACCTCCAGAATTTGTGGTAGTAATTAGAGGCAATCCATAGGACAATGCCTCTCCTAAAACTAAACCATAACCATCTTCAATTGTAGGCAAACAAAAAACATCAGCCGATTGGTAAGCCTTTTCTAAATCAGCTCCTTTTAATACTCCAACAAATTCGATATCATCCGTTATCTCTAAGCCTTCGATACCGGAAATTTGCTCCACAGGTCCTACTATAGTCAATTTTTTATTAAGTATTTCTAGCCTTTTAAACGCTTCTATCAAATAACGAATTCCTTTTCGTACTGATATTGAACCGACATAAAGCACATTAAAAGTAGCATGCGCTTTTACATCGTTATTGGCTTTTTGAACCGGGATTGTAAAGCCATAAGGAACTTTTAACAACTTTTCTTCTGGAAAACCTTTGGCCAAAAAGCTTTGTTTAACAAATTCCGAAGGGAGAAGAATATAATCCGCAGCATCATATTCCTTTAATCGTCGCTCCTTATCCTTTTTATGAAAAGGCTCCCAAGGAAGATTTAGACTTTTATGTTCTTCTCTTAATAAATCTTCTTGATATTCAACATGGGAATTAACAACTTCCACGACCGTTATTTTTCCCATTTTATTGGCATAATTACAACTTGACAATCCATTTCCGTTGTAGAAAACAAAAACATCTGCCTCTTTTAGAAACTTTTTACAGGCAAAATCTTGTTCGATTTTGGCCAAATAAGCCAAATAATTGCTCATTTTTTTTGACGCACGCATTTTTAGGCTTAGTAAATAAATAGTTTGAAGAATGTCGGCACGATATAATTTTTGTTTTAGTTCAACTATTTTAGCTCTTGGACTCAACCTTGGAAAACCGCTAACAAATACCGATAATAAGTTGGCTTTATTCAAACTAGAAGCATATCGATAATGGTGGGCTCTATTAGGCGCTGTATAAATAACCTTCATTATTTTAAGGTGTTTAAAATAACATCAAAGTAGCGCTCACTGACTATTTTTTCTGTGTGTAAACTTAAATGGGCAGCTGCTAATTGTCTCAAATTTTCTTGTTTTTCCTTGTTCCCTAAAAGCTGAATCGTTGACTGAACTAAGGAAGATACAGAATTGCGTTCAAATACTACTCCTGCTTTTCCTACCGCATCAGGCAAGCCTCCACCGTCTGATACAATGGGAATGCAACCACAAGCCATGCCTTCTAACGCAACAATTCCAAAGGGTTCTTCCCAACGAGAAGGCACTAATAAATAACGATGCTTATTTAATTCCTTGGCAATAGCCTCTGCTGGCAAAAATCCAAGGAAACGAATCTCATTCGTTAGATTGTATGTTGTGGCTAATTCCCTAAGCTTTTTCATTTCAAGACCATCACCAATAATTGTCAAGGAATACTTTTTTTCGTTAAGGTTATTCAACTCATTCAATAATTCAACACACATATCAGCACCTTTGTCGGATACCAATCGTCCCACAAATACAAAATCATGCTTTTTAATTACAGCATGTTGTTGAAAATTATTGGAATCGTAGGGATTTCCAATTACTAGGGCATTGTTAAAAGTGAAGTTTTTAATTTTATTGCTGCAAGCCGTAACTACATTGTAATCATTTAATATTCTTTTTTTCAATCGTTGCTGAAACGTTACCTTTTCGTTTGGAGCAACTATCCATGTTTGCAAACCTACTATTTTAGGCTTTCGGATTAAAAGATTAGGCCAAGACATCCCAAAACAAGGATTATTTTCGAATACCGCATCACACCAATTTAACAAACTAGTGATTTCATTTAACGACGGATCTCTAACAACCTGAAACGGAAATAACTTACTCCCTTTTTCTTTGGTCCGCGTAACTACAATTACAGAAACATCTTGTCGCTTGTCAAAATTATTGGCCAACATCAATGAGATGCTTTCGATACCACCAATATTAGGGTAAAACGAATGACTGAATAAGAGTATCTTCATATTGAATTAGAGTTGTATTTTTTTTGTAAAAGCAAGTGAAGTTGGTCTAACCTCTTTTGGTCTTTTATTGGTTAAAGGAGTTTCGAAATAAACAAACAACCATTTCGAAACGAGAATGGTGAGTATAAAACCCAAAACTTTAACTGATAATTTCATGAACAAACTACTTGTCAACCCATCTGTCAAGTAATACAAAGTAAATAATATGGGAATGTGACTTAGATAAATGGAATAAGACCACAAACTTAAATTAGCAACGGCATTTCTTATAAAAGCAAACTTGTTTTCCGGGAATTTTAGCCGCTCTATTTTTGGAAGCACGAATGAAAAGGACAATGGAATCAGGAAAAGGAGTAAAATACTTTCACTGGAATCCTTTTTGGAAAACATCATTAAACCTAAACTTGACACGAACAATAATGCACCCAATAAGGCTAAAGCATTTGTTTTTTTTTCGTTGAAATTTAATTTGATAACTGCCACCAATACTCCAGATGTTATTGAATCTAGTCTTCCCAATGCTACCATTCTTAAATTATGTATTCCAGTTGCTAAAAGATAATTTTTAACTATAAAACACGACACATAAAATAATAGAATGGTAAAGCAAAATGAATTTATATTTTTGAAACCTAATTTTCTGAATAAAAAGATTGGAATTGGAAACAACAAATAAAACCACTCCTCCACACACAAACTCCAGGATATACCATAAAAACCGCTTGATACTTTTAATAAATTTTGACCAAAATAGAAATACTCACTAATTACGGACCAATCTATAGTATCCTTTTTTATATAAATATGAAAAGGTATCATTAACAATAAAAACAAAAAATAATTGGGTATTGTTCGAAACCATCTTCTTTGCCAAAAATTAAACACGATCTCAGGAGAATTACCTTTATCAAAAATTCTCCACATTATTTGACCTAGAAGATACCCACTTAGAGCAAAAAACAATTCTACTCCAAAAAAGCCTAAAGCATCAAAAAATTTAAAAAAATGAGATACTAAAACGAGAATTATAGCCAATGCTCTGGCAAAATCTAAACCAAAAACTCTTTTCTGTATCATTTAAAATTAATTGCGAATAGATTTCAAGAAAACATCACACACACTACTTAAACTATTCATCCCCGTTTCGGACGGTTTAATCAAACTCAGGTTTTCCTTTTGATACTGAATAATATCATCGAATGAAACCGGAATATCCTCTTGGTCAATCCAAGGTTTAGCCACACTTATGATGGCCAATTGATGTTCGCGCATTGCAGCCAAAACGCCACTCTTGTCTGAAATCTTGTAAGGGGTGGAAGAAATCCCGTAATCACTATTTGTCAATACTTCTGATATTTTTTCTTCACTGGACGCCCCTAATAATTCATATTCAATTGCATACAGTTCCAAGATATTGGTCCAAGTACCCAACATGGCACCATGACGGCCAATAAAAACAAATTTTGATTCTTTGTGCAGATGCTCCAGCTCTTTTTTTAAGTCTATTATGAAATCTTCAAAAGGAGCCTTGTCGTGAATTGTTGCAAAAACTACTATTCTGACTAATTCTGGACCCTCGCTCTTGGAAGCAGTCACGGAAACATTTCCAAAAAGCGGTAAATAATGAGAAATTATCGCTACTTTAGATAAATAATGCTGATAAATTTTAGATTGGGTATGCACCACTTTGGGGGCAATACTTTTTTCAAGTTTTTGAATTATTTTTTTTTGCAAAAAACCGACACATTTTTTTTTGAATGTCGCTTCTCGCTCAATTCCTATCCATAACTCATGAAACATAAAATGCCATTGGTGTTTTCCTTTGAGTTTATTTAAAAATCCAGACAACCAAAACGGCAATCCTTTGGAATCAAAACTATAAGGTACAAATTGCAGGCTAATCCAATCGACATTTGCTGCATTCAAAATTTCTTGAGACCAAGCCATCTGTTGGTTATAAGAACTGCCCATAGGAATGCGACTCACAATAACGGAACTCCCTTCGACAAATTGAGTTTCTGTAAAAAAAAGGTCGGCGTGTTTATCGCACAGGGAAAGAATCTGGGCTTGATGGCCTATTCTTGACAATTCTCCACACAAACGTCGGATATAATCGCCCACACCATCTTTACCAGGTTCTGCTGAGCCGCAAATGAAGAGTATATTCATGTTGTCTTTCGTTTTCCTATTTTTTTGGCAGGTACACCGCCCCAAATTTCATATGATGGAATGTTTTTGTTTACTATCGAGCCAGCAGCTATAACCGCACCTTTGCCGATTTTTACACCAATCAAAACAACTACATTACATCCTAACCAAACGTCCTCTTCTAAAACAATTTCATTTTTAGGTGCTAGTTGGTTTCTGATTAGCATACTTTTTTCGAGCCCATGGTTGTGGTCTACAAAACGACAGCCTGCCGCTATCAAACAATTGCTCCCAATTGTAATTCTATCGGTTATATTAAACTCTGTATTGTTGCCAATAAATACATCATTACCAATACAAATGGAGGGGCCTTGTGAATAGATGCCATCATAATGAAAATAGATACCATGCTCTAATCTGCAATTATTCCCTAGTTCAACTTGATGAGGCCAAGTAACTTTTGTGTTTTTACCAATGTAAGTGTCTTGACCTATTTTTAGTCCCAAGAATTTCCAAAAACTCGTGTTGATTCTTTTAGAAACTCCTATTTTATGAAAAACATGGAAGATGATTCTTGCCCTTAAACTTTTCATTTTTTATTAAACTTTATAAAACCGTCCAAGAAACTTGCTTATCTTAATAGCATTCAATTTATTGCTTTTTTCTCCTTTAGAATGGGATAAAATGGGATAAACTGCATATTGCCAATACCATTCATCAACAGGTCTAGGAGATCTTCCTTGCAATGCTCTTTGCAAAAAATTTACGTTCCACGGTTTGTTGTTTCCCAATGCATGAAACATCGTTGCTTTACCGGGGCCAAATCCCATCCCTTCTTTACCAATGTAACTAATGGTGCCGTTGTATGCTTCAATGGTTACATTTAAGGCATCTTGATCTGATTTGTCAAAAATCTGGAAACCTTCCACTTTCAATATAGTTGAATTGTAAGTTTGTTTTGAAAAAATGGATTTATCAAGACCTCCTATTGCATCCCCCATATGCTCTTGCAGCTTAATCCACAAACTCAAAAAAGAAATGTCTTTTTTAAGAAGTCCGACGAAACCGCCATTCACATAAATTTGGTTTTTAAACTGCAAATCAATATTGTACTTTTTATAATAGGTCTTCCAACCTTGTCTGCGGGGATGAAATTCTTGAAAAGGAGAATTAAGATCTTCACAAAGTGCCACGCCACAATTTGCCCATTGTTCAAAACAAGTCCAAGAATCATGAACTACTATATCGGGGTCAAAATAAAACAACGCTGCTGCTTCCTTTGCGGGACCTTCCCATAATTCCAACATAAAGTCGGGCTTGTAATTA
Organism: Flavobacterium galactosi; assembly: GCF_048158585.1. Taxonomy (NCBI): domain Bacteria; kingdom Pseudomonadati; phylum Bacteroidota; class Flavobacteriia; order Flavobacteriales; family Flavobacteriaceae; genus Flavobacterium; species Flavobacterium galactosi. The sequence continues at coordinate 34,659 of NZ_JBLNKV010000010.1, read as the reverse complement.
GTTAAACTATAATTGGTAATTAAAGGCAAAAAAACAAGCTGCATTCCTTCAACCGGATTTAAAACAACTGCTTCTTTCCATTTACCAATAGCCTCTTTTTTTCCTTTTAATGCCCAATTGGGTAATTCTTCGCGATAACCAACATAAATGGTTCCTCGAAATCCTTGCTTATAAAGTGAGTTAGAAAGTGTAGCAACACCATGATGGTAATTGCCCTCAAAAAGAGTACAAATTGCTGAAATCATTAATTTTATTTATTGGTTGCCATTTTACGATTTATGTATCTTTTGACTCGCTTAATTTGTTCCTTTATATAAGTTATATGGAATAAATCAGCACAGTGTATTTTAAAAAGAAGCCACTTTCTATTGCTATTCGTTTGATTTGAAAATATTAATTCATCAATTGGTTCGCAACCTAATCTTCCTCTGCCTGAATAATGTAAATGGCTTATGGTTACTTTCTCGGTAGGTGCTGAAGTTCGTTCTTCACATCCTTGAAGAGCCTGAATTAAATCCAAACTATTTTTATAATCTCCTGACCAAGTGCTCAACCAATTGTGTGGGGGCTTGCATAAATTAAGCTGCTTCCAGTCTCCCAGCAAAGCTGCAATATGTATTAAGGCTTGGTCATGTTTTATTGGGATTTCAGGATTTTGATTAAACCAATTTACGGCGGCATTCATATCGTTAATCATTTTTGATTTTTTTTTCACCAGCATGTGTCCCGCTGTAATTGCTGATTTTAAACTATCCTTCCCAAAAATTTCTTCTACTTTTTGAGGTTGTAAATAATTATAAATTCCAATAGTGGTGTACTCTTTATCGGCATGAACCAAGTCAAATCCTTCTGTAAACTCAAACAAACGTTCCCAATTCATCAAAGCAACAATATCGTTATCTGAATAAATAAATTCATCCCAATCTGAAAACCAAGCTAAAAAACGGTATAAATACCCCATTGGACAATCCGTTAAAACACTTTTTAAATTATTTACAAAAGCTTTTGCTTCTTCAGAAAAATCGTCTACAGTTAAAAATTCAACCTCATCTAGGATGTATTTAGAATTTACTGGTTCTCCCCCAAAGTGAATCAATCGAATAGGTAAACTACAAGCACTTTTCCGAATGGAATAAATTAAATTTTCACTGTGCAATTGGCTTTTTAAATTGGCCACTAAAACAATGCCTTTTTTCATTTTATTACTTTTGTAAACCGTGGTGGTAATGACCTTCTTATTAAAGTCCAAATTGCTGAATTCATGTTTTATATTCTTTTTTTATAAAACGTGCGGGTACCCCTGCCCAAATCTCATATTCTGGTATTGATTTATTTATTACTGATCCAGCTCCGATTATAGAACCCTTACCTATTGTAATTCCTTGTAATATAACCGAAGATGTTCCAATCCAAACATCATCTTCAATGGTTATTTTTGCAGTTGTTATTGGCTGATTTTTTATTTTTATATGTTTTGCATACTCATGGCCTGTATCAATAATAGTGATGTTACTGGCTATAAAGCAGTCATTACCTATTTTTATTTTTGTACTACATACAAACTCACAACAACGACCAATAAATACTCTATCTCCAATAGTTATATTACACTCTTTATTAAAAGGAGAACCAATCCGAAAATCAATATTATTTTGAATATCACAATCACTTCCAACGAATAAATTATTTGGCCATTCACATGAAATCTTTCCTATACGAGTTCCTTTTTTAACTTGAAGCCCCTTAATTTTAAAAAATATAATTCTAAATTTATTTGAAAAATAATTTAATTTATTGAAGAACAATCCTATTGTAGTTGGATTCATAAGTTGGTATATGTTTAATGATACAATTCTAAAAAACGGCAAACATCGTTATCGTTTAAGAAACTGTATTAGCTTTCAACTCTCCTATAATTATTTTATAAACAGTTAAATGCTGTTTTGCAACGACATTCCAATCCAACTGTTCCAATGCGAAATTCCGCTGTTTTAGGGCAACATTATTTCTAAAATCGGAATCATTATAATATTTTGTAAAAAGGGCTGTCATGGCTTCAAAGTCATCTCTTTTAACCACCTCAAATACTTCTCCTCCTCCATAAGATCTTATTCCTCCTATGTCTGTGGTTATAATGGGCAATCCTGTCGCAATGGCTTGTACAATTGCAGTATTAGCGCCAGAATCAATCATTGGCATCAACATTAAATAACTGGTTTGGTAAAATTCCAGTAGTTCTTCATCACTTAAGCCTCCGTGAAAAAATACCGTTTTTGAGTTAACAATAGGAGCCAGTGCAGCGATTTTTCTAAAAGCTACTGGTATGATAAAATGAAACTCTAGTTTTTTTCCAAAATCACTATCTAAAAGCAAATAATAGACTTTCATAAACATTTCAAAATCACGTAGAAAATGGCCAACAAACAAAACTTTATTCTTTTTAACCAAAGTTTGATCACCCGGTTTAAAAAAATCAATATCTATCCCATGTTTTATAATATGGATTTTTTCTGGAGATATATATTTACCAAATTCGTCTGTCTCTTCTTCATATAAAAGGATGGCATTATCTAAATAAGTTAATTTCTGAAGCTTTTCTTCGCTCCATTGACTGATCGGTAAATGAATAGTAGCTACTAATTTTTTCTTCTTTTTTTGTATTAAAGACAGAATATGAAGGTGACTTTCCAAGTAAAGGATATGGGACATACTCCTATAAGACATCTTGTTGATAAAACTAAATTCCGCAAAAATTTCTGAAGTACTTATTCCATTCCATTTCCTATATTTTTGAATTAATTTGCCAAAAGCCTTACTGAAAAAATGTTTTTTTGAACTTGTAATCTGCAAACTTACTCCCTTGGGAAAATATTCTGTTAGACATTCATAACCGGAGAATTTCCCAAACCAACCTATTTTATTGCTCAGTATATTTAATTTCATCTTTTTTTACTTAACTTTTTATTTATCCAATTTGAAACAGGGAAAACATTTTAATTATTTTTTTTCAAGTTATGCAGACTATAAAAAGCAAATCCAACATTAACCAGGAATGAATAAGCTGCTAAAAAAAGGTTATAATACAATGCGCCTAAAAGAGTAGTTAATTTAAAAAATAATGCTCCTAAAACAATCCCTAATACACCAAGTGGTATTCCAATAATAGGATTAAATGCCCAACCTCTGCAATTGTATAATGAAAAAACTATTCCGGTCATTAATCCTATGCAACTTCCCATAACACTCAAAAACAACTCGAAGGGCAATCCTTTATAAGCATCGCCAAGGAGCCAGAGGATTGGTGTTGGAAATAAATAAACTATCACAACAACTGCACTTAATAGAACAACTAATATTCCCATTATTTGCATAAAGCGTTGTAATAAAAGATATTTATCAGATGTCAGTTTAGCAAAACGAGGAATAATTAAAGTCGTGATTATAACACTAAACAGTGAAAGCAACATGTTTAATCTCCCCAAAGCTCCCAATTGAGCAATAGAATTAGTATTGCCAAAAACAGAAATTAACCAAATGGTAATTTGTCCCGATACGCAATAATAAATAGACGTTGGCATGATCCGCTTTACCAAAGTTAAAATCTCGGCACGGATTTCCTTATCGGGTTGCTGATTCTCGTCGGCAAAGTCATAACCTATTTTGCTCAATTGAACATTACCCCAAATACGGGGCAAACCTGCCGCCAAAATGGCTATAAATGCCCAGGGAAATACAAACATTGTCAATCCCGTTAATAATAAGCGGCCTAAACCAACGCTTACTTGATTTTTCTGTAAGGGAAGTATTGTCTGATGCAATTTGGGCACTATTTCCAACAATGAATCTGACAAGGCAGCATAAAAAGCAGGAATCAAGGCTAATGCTATAAGCAGAGTCGTTACAATACTTGCTCCATTGTGGATTAAAAGATAACACAAAATAGGCACAGAAACCACCAAACTCACAAAGCCGAATTTTTTCCTTAAATCTATACCTGTCGCTAAAACGGCACCCAATTTTTCTTTGTCCTGCCATACCTTTCCCCCTTGCGCCATGACTCCAGTAGAGATTCCGCTATCAGCTAATACGGTCATTGTACCTAACATCGTATTGGCCAGAGTATAGAAAGCATATTCCTGAACGGGTAATAAGCGAATGATGAGAATCCCGCAAGCAAATCCAACAGCCTGTACAATAATTTGGGCACTTCCTGTAATAGAAATTAATTTACCCCAACTAACGACCGTATCATACTTGGGATGTTGTTTGAGTTTTATCAAAGTATCTTTCAAAAAATAGAATTAATACAGTTAAAAAATAGATTTTTTTGCGATTGATAGGCTTAGCCTTTACCAATTCCTTTAACCTCAAAACCAATTGCATTTAATTTTCCTGCATCCAGAATATTACGACCATCGAATACAAAAGCAGGTTTGTACATATTGATATAAATAGCATTCCAATCGTAAGTTTTAAATTCGTCCCATTCGGTCAAAACAGCAATTGCATGCGCTTGATCGAGAGCTTCTATTGGGGATTGATATACAAAAATTTGTTTCATTTTGGATGCAATTTTCTGCTCTGTAAGTCCGTTCAATTCCCATAAATAGCACATATCGGCTATAATTTTTGCCTCAGAAACTTTGGGATCATATACATGGATTTCCGCACCATCTTCAATTAGGTGTTCCGCTACATAAATAGCTGCCGATTCCCGAGTATCGTTGGTGTCTTTTTTAAAAGCCCAACCTAAAAAGGTTATTTTTTTTTCGCTAACGGTATTAAAAAGAGAACTAATAATATTCTTTGCAAAACGATATTTTTGGTAATCGTTCAGGATAATTACCTGCTCCCAATAATTAGCCACTTCAGGCAAATTAAAATAACGACACAAATACACTAAGTTTAAAATATCTTTTTGAAAACAAGATCCTCCAAAACCTACAGAGGCTTTAAGAAACTTGGGGCCTATTCGACTGTCGGTTCCAATGGCATTGGCAACTTCATCAACATCGGCTTCAGTGACTTCACACAAAGCAGATAATGCATTAATCGAAGAGATTCTCTGTGCTAAAAAGGCGTTGGCCGTTAATTTTGACAATTCAGAAGACCATACATTCGTGGTTAAAATCTGTTTCGGTGACAACCAATGCGCATAAATATCAACCAAGGATTGAATCGCTTTTTGACCACTTTCGGTTTGCTTTCCTCCAATTAAAACACGGTCTGCATTAAATAAATCATTGATGGCTGTTCCTTCGGCCAAAAACTCGGGGTTGGAAAGCACTTCAAATTTGACCCCGTTCCCTGTTCGGTCTAAAATAGTCTGTAAAGTTTCGGCTGTTCGTACTGGAAGTGTTGATTTTTCGACTATAATTTTATCGTTTTTGGCTATTCTGGCTATTTGTCTGGCACATAACTCAACAAATTTTAGGTCTGCGGCCATTCCTTTCCCTTCACCATAGGTTTTAGTAGGAGTATTTACTGCTATAAAAATCATGTCCGCAGCGTCAATTGCACTTTCCACTTCAGTCGAAAAAAACAAATTACGTCCTCTTGCCTCATGAACCACTTCAGCAAGCCCAGGCTCATAAACGGGTAGTTTATCTAAATTTTCTTCGTTCCACGCCGCAATGCGTGCTTCATTTAAATCGACTACAGTCACTTTAATTTCTGGACATTTCAAGGCGATAACAGACATTGTTGGACCACCTACGTAGCCAGCACCTAAACAGCAAATATTTTTGATTTTCATTTTAATAATTTTTTTATGAGGCAGAAAATTGTATGTTTCAGTTATTTTTTAACTATTTCCTTTCATCAGCTACTCGAAATAATTCAAGGTAGTATAACCTCCCTCTTTCAAATATTGGTCTTTCCTCATGAGGTTTAAATCAGATTGCATCATGTCTTTAACCAATGTTGCTAAATCGTATCGACATTCCCAACCCAGTTTAGTTTTGGCTTTTGTAGGATCACCAATTAGCAAATCTACTTCTGTAGGTCTAAAATATTTTGGATCCACTGCTAATACTTCTTGACCTATTTGAACTTGATAATCTGGGTTACTGCAAGATTTCACAAAGCCTTTCTCGTCTACACTTTCACCTTTAAATTCTAATTCAATACCCACTTCGGCAAAACTCATGCGTACAAATTCACGAACTGGAGTTGTTATTCCTGTGGCAATTACCCAATCTTCGGGTTCATCAGCTTGCAAAATCATCCACATCATACGCACATAATCTTTGGCATGGCCCCAGTCTCGTTTCGCATCCAGATTTCCTAAGTACAATTTGTCTTGCAATCCCAAGGCAATCCTTGAAGTCGCTCTAGTAATTTTGCGAGTTACAAAAGTTTCTCCACGAATGGGTGATTCATGATTGAATAAAATTCCGTTACAAGCATACATGCCATAGGCTTCCCTGTAATTTACGGTAATCCAAAAGGCGTACATCTTGGCTACTGCATAAGGCGAGCGTGGATAAAAAGGAGTTGTTTCTGATTGGGGTACTTCTTGCACTTTACCATACAACTCTGAAGTTGATGCTTGATAAATACGAGTCTTTTTTTCTAATCCCAAGAAACGAACAGCTTCCAAAAGTCGTAAGGTTCCTAATCCATCCGCATTTCCTGTATATTCTGGAGTTTCAAATGAAACTGCTACATGACTCATAGCTGCTAAATTATAAATTTCATCAGGTTGAATTTCTTGAATTAAACGAGTCAAATTAGTACTATCAGTCATATCACCATAATGTAAAATGAAGTTCCTATTTTCTACGTGAGGGTCTTGATACAAATGATCAATTCGATCCGTATTAAATGAAGAAGAACGTCTTTTTAATCCGTGTACGATATAGCCTTTTTTTAATAAAAATTCACTTAGATAGGCTCCGTCTTGTCCTGTTACTCCCGTGATGAAGGCAGTTTTTTTTAATGGGTTCATGTTGTAATTATAAGGCACAAAGGCATTGTGGCGCAAAGTCGCAAAAGTTATGAAGTCTTACTGTAAAGAACTTTGGAGGGTACTGCAAGTGCAGACTATTAATAACTAATTTGTTTAAAATTTTTGATATTTTCCAAAAACCAATTGTAGGTTTTTTGAATTCCTTCTTCTAAATTTACCTGATGCTTCCATCCGATGTTGTTCATTTTGGAAACATCCATTAATTTTCGTGGAGTTCCATCAGGTTTGGTGTCGTCCCAGATAATCTCCCCAGAATGCCCAACAATTTTTTGGACTGTAGCAGCTAATTCCTTGATGGTTAAATCTTCCCCTGTTCCTACATTATACAAATAATCAGGAAGTTGGTTTTCTAAAGCAAAAACTACTGCCGCCGCCATATCATCTACAAATAGAAATTCTCTCATGGGGGTACCTGTTCCCCAAAGAACTACTACGGCATTATTATTTTGTTTGGCTTCATGAAATTTACGAATCATAGCGGGCAAAACATGAGAACTGTTCAAATCAAAATTATCATGTGTACCGTACAAATTGGTTGGCATTAAACTCACAAAATCTTTTTCGAATTGCTTACGTATGGCTTCACATGCTTTTACACCAGTGATTTTTGCCAAAGCATACCATTCGTTAGTGGGTTCTAAAGCAGCTGTTAACAAATACTCTTCCTTTAATGGCTGTGGCGCTAATTTGGGATAAATACAAGAGCTTCCTAAAAAAATAAACTTCTCAACACCCGAACGATGGGCTACATCAATAAGGCTATTTTGTATTTGCATATTTTCCATCAAGAATTGATACGGAAAATTTTTGTTAGCCAAGATACCTCCCACTTTAGCAGCAGCATCAATAATGACGTCGGGTTTTGTTTTTTGGATAAAATCACTCACTTCTTTTTGTTTTCTCAAATCCAACTCTTTGCTAGATGCGCCAGTTAGATTAGTATAGCCTTTTGTAGTCAAGGTTCGCCAAATGGCACTTCCTACCATTCCATTATGACCTGCTATGTATATTTTTGAGTTTTTATCTATCATGAGATTCGTATAATAAATAGCTATTATGCTCTTTGGTAATCGTCTTCTATTCTAACAATATCATCTTCACCAAAATAGGTTCCGTGTTGCACTTCAATAAATAGTAATGGTTCGTCAAAAGGATTTTCAACTCTATGATGCATGCCTTGTGGGATTATTGCCGTTTCACCAACCGAATAATCTTTTATTGTTCCATCCAGTGTAATACGAGCAATACCAGATACAACAGTCCAAACTTCTGATCTATGGAAGTGGTATTGGTAGGACAATCTGCCTCCTGAATTTACTTGAATTCTTTTAACTTTATGGGTTTTAGCATCTTCTAACACCCAATATTCTCCCCAAGGTCTGTTATCATGTTCTATTTGAATCATATTAAAGGTTTTTATCTGTTATTTTTATTGTAACGTTTATAGAATTAAATAACTCTTTTATATATTATTATCGTTCAGAAAAACCTTGATTATAATAAAGGGGATTCTAATAACTCTAATTGCTGATATACCTGTTTTACCTCTTGTGAATTTTCTTTTTGCAAGACCAATAAGGCATCATCAGTATGAATCAACAAACAATTTTCGAGCCCTACAAAAGAGGTGTGAATAGCGGTACCTATTACAATATTCCCAGAGACATCAGTGGGATGTCCTTTATGGACCAAGTAATCATAAACCGATTCAAACGAACCTAAATCAGACCAATCAAAATGAGTCGGAACAACTTTAATATTAGTACTTCGTTCCATTACCGCAAAATCGACACTGATGGAAGGAATTTTTAGTGACAATTCGTAGTCTAGAAAACCCTTTTTATTGGCTTCCCAAGCCAATTTTGAAGTGGTATAAACTTCTGGCTCTTGTTTTTCTAATTCTGTTAAAAAAGCACCTGATTTAAAACAAAAAAGTCCGCTGTTCCAAAAATAATTTCCGTTTTCCAGGTACGTTGTTGCCGTTTCTAAATTCGGTTTTTCATGAAAAGCAATTACATTTTCATCATCAAATTCAATATAGCCATATCCTGTTTCTGGTTTAGTGGGTTTTATTCCAAAAGTCACCAAATAATCTTGATTAGCTAATGCGATCGCTTGTTTTAAAGCAGAATCGTACAAATCGCTCCCTTCTATAATATGGTCGGATGGCGTAATCAATAAAACATCTTCCGGTTTTGATGCAAATGCGGCAAAAGCAATTGCAGCAGCAGTATTACGCGGAATAGCTTCTACAATATGAGTAAATGGTTTATTGAATTTTAACATAATGGTATTACTCATTTTGTAATTTTCAATATTTCCAACCACTATCGTTTTATTGGAAACATTTTCATTACGAGCCACTGTTTTTTCAAAAAGTGACTGCCCATCAAAAAGCTCAAGATATTGTTTAGGTTGACTTTTTCTTGAAAGAGGCCACAATCTACTACCAATTCCGCCTGTTAAAACTACATGAGTTATATCGTTACTAATTACCATTAGTGTGTGTTTAAAAGTTCTTTTTGATACACTTCCTGACGCAGGCTAGTACTCGAAAAACGATGGTCTCTGGTATTAAAATAGAGCTCGATTCCCTTTTCCTCACAATAAGTTCGCCCAGTAAAATCTCTTTCTTTATATTCATCACCTACGATTCGCAAATCAATGGTAAAAGACTTCAAAATATCTTCTAAATCTTGCTCAGTTGCATAAGGGACTATTTCATCAACAAACTTACAGGCCTTTAATTGTATATAGCGTTCTACAACAGTTTGGGTAGGTTTATTTTTTGTTGGGCGGTCTAGAGTAGGATCCGTCTGTAAACCAACAATTAAATAATCACAATTTAGTTTAGCTTCTTCAAGCATTTTAACGTGCCCTGCATGTAACAAATCAAAAGCACTAAAGGTTATTCCAATTTTCATCTGTTTAATGTTTTAAAATTAAAAAATCGTTTTTTGGTAATCTAAATTGATTTTTGAAAAATATTGTGAACCGTTTTCTTGGTTTCAATGTTTTTTTTAAGAATTGAATAAGGGTTCCCCGTGAATAGTTACATTATAACTACTCAAAAAAGAAAAAAATTAATGTTGTATCAATTAAAAATCAGCATTTTTAACTTCTACCAATTGAGTTAAATCTCGGAAACAAAAACTCCAAAAAATAAAATCAATATTACCATTGAATTAACTACTGATAACAAGAACAAAATTAACTTAGGAATGAAGTTTAAAAACGAGATTCTAGTCGCTAAAAATCCTTAATCAGGATAAAAAAACATATTAACAATAAGTAAACGGAAAGGATAGAAGTTAAATTTATCATCCTAAAACTTAGTTAGTAAATAATAGAAAACCTTGATTTTTAATACACAATTAACTGATAATCAAAAATCTGAATACAATCTAACGATAATAGAAATTTTAGTTTTACAATTACAAAAACTAAAAACTAGTCTAGCATTATTTCTAACATCTAAAAGTAGATAATTCTAAATTTTAAAAAATAAAGACTATGAAATGGTACGTAGTATACACAAAACCCAAATGGGAAAAAAGAGCCGCTGAACAATTAACGCGGCTTGGGGTAAACTGTTATTGCCCCATGATTCAAAAAATAGTGCAAAGATCTGACAGGAAAAAAAAGGTAGAAGTACCTTTATTTAACCATTATATCTTTGTGCAAATAGCTGAAAAAGATAGAAACATGGTATTCCTGTCACCTGGTGTTGAGAGGTATTTATTTTGGTTAGGAAAACATGCTATTGTAAAAGACAAAGAAATTGAGACTATTAAAGAATGGCTCACCATTGGAGATACTGCAACGGAGATTTCGGTTATGCAGTACCAAATCGGAGATAAAATAAAGTTACATTCTGGACCTTTTTGTGAACAAAATGCTTTTATAAAAGACATTACAAAAACGCATTATATATTAATTTTAGAATCTTTAGGATATGTTTTAAAAGTAAAAATATAAATACAAGTAAAAAGAGTTTTAATGAAGAAAAAATCCTTTATTAAAACTCTTTTTTTAATAAAAATTAGCAGTAGTACATCAATTTTAGGATTCAAAAAAAGTGAAATAATTAATACTCTAATTTAAATATTTCGCTTTTTTTGACACCCAAAATCTTGACCAACTTATCTAGTTTTGATAATTTTAAGTCTACACTTCCCTTTTCAATTTCTAGATATGTTTTAACAGTCATTTCCATTTGTATAGCCACATAATCTGTGCTATGCTTTTTTTGCTCACGGCATTCTTTAATATTAATATAGATGTTTTTTACAGCCATAATTTTGTTTTTTAAATTAATGTTTAAAATCCATAAAATCATGTAGGCTCATTTGGGGAGTATTCAGTAAAAAAAAAGAACATTTCGTATTATATAATCATTATATAGAGTATCATAATTTAATTAATTGTGCATTTATTTTGTAAAAATTTCTTTAGCTTTATTGTCCTTTAGTATCATTAAAAAAAATAGAAACATCAAATTTGAATATAAATTCTATCGAAACATCTAAAACCTTAGAAATTTCAATCAATTTAGATACAGTTAAATCAACCTCACCTCGTTCAATTTTACCATATCCACTCATACTCATTTTCAATTCTTCAGCTACATATTCTCTAGTTAAATTTTTCAATTCTCTTATCTTTCTAATGTTTATATATACATTGGACTTAATCATAACAAAAGATTTAAACAATTAATATTGAGATTTAATTTTAATATACTAAAACGTCCTAACATTAATTTTAACAAGATAAAAGTAAAACTATAGTAATAAATTTGAAATATTAAAAGTGTTATTTACTCCCGTATAAGGACAATTTGACTTAATTCAGGAATTAGACCCATTTTTTTAAATATCATAATTCATTGATTTACAGTAAAATAGATATTTTTAAACACATATAATATCAAACTCATTTACCATTTATAAAGTTATTAAAAATAAGCAGGAGTAAATTCAAATAATCAAATAAATTCTTTATTACAAGAATTAATTAATAATTTATTATTCTGCTAATTCATCTTAATAAGATTTAGTTTTACTAATTATACCTTTACCCTTATTAAAAACTCTGACAGTTTTTTAATTTCATTTTAGTTAAATTATAATACAAAGTTGCGCTAACTATTTCTTTATTTTGTTGCATTATTTTTATAATTAGTTTCAAAATTTACGTATGCACCAACGGATTTTTTAAAATATAATTGCATAATTTACAGCTATTTACAAAATAAATTGTGGTCTTTCTTTTCTCCATAAAAATAATTTTCAATTTTTTTTCAAACCAACTTTCAGCTTGGATGGATTTTTGGACTCCTGGAAATCAAGATAATAGAACCTTTGCTATAATTTACTAAGATTTTATAGTGTAATTACTATAAAATCTATTAATATCACTATAAAATCTTATCAATTAATAGATAATGAACCTATGCGGCATGGTGTAAAGGATGTTTATTTTAGTCCTGATAAACAATATGTTGTGGCTATTTTTATAAAAATATAACTTATAATTTTATAAATTTGCTTTAACCACTGGGTTTATATGTTCTTAAAAAAGATATTCTACAAATCGACTAAATTCGGCGTTCCACTTGAAATAATGGATCAAAATTTGTGTTATTTCGCGTTATTTTGTTAAAATCAGTACTTTATTTGTACTTCAAGTTTTGTAAACCCCAGTAAATAAGGGCCTTTATTTTCTGCATCGGAAAGCAGATGGAATTTTTGATGCTAAAAGTTACATTCCCCCTGATCTTAGTGAGAACTACGAATTGATAATAAGGTATTATAAGACCCATCATAATCTGAAAGTCCAACGTCACTGCATCAGAAAATTACTTAAAGCGGACAGTATTTTAAATAATAAATACCAATATTTATCCGGTAGAATTCATAAAGAATATGATACTAAAGAACTTCTTTTGGAAAGAAACAATATTAAAAACCCTTCTTGATAGAAGAAAACATAATGATTTCATTTTTATAACTGTAATCGCTTTATTATTTTTCTCTATATTGTTCCTTACCTATAGACATATTAGAAACAAGAATATGTACGGACAAAATTTTGAGGATCTTATGAAAAAAAATGAGGTTACTAAAGTTGAAGTTAAAAATATAAACAAAAGAGTATTAAACATCAATAAAGACACCGTTGCGTCTGTTTTGAAACAATTGGAAAAATTTGAAAAGATAAAAAATTTCTGAAAAAAGATTTATCATTGGCAAAACTTACAGCAGCTTTTGATTCTAATAGTAAATATCTGTCACAGATAATCTACCATTACAGAGGAAAAAAATTCACAAAGTATATTAATGATCTTAAAGTAGACTATATAATTTTGCTATTAAAACAAGATAAAAGAATAAGGAATTATACTAACATGGCATTAGCTGAAGAAGCCGGTTTTAGTAGTACGCAAAGGTTTGCAAATGCTTTTCTTGCGAGAGCTGAAATGTCAACCTCCTTTTTTATTGAGGAGCTCAAAAAAGGAGAATCATAATTGTTACAACTATTTGCAATTAGTACATTTGCTATTGTTAGTAATATAATGGCACTATCTGTTTGCAAATATTTAAAGCTCACGAAGACGTGAACTTTTTACCAGCTTCACTCTTTTGAATATTTAATAAGATAGTGTCTGAAGATTAAAAACAACTTCAATTTTTGTTCCTTCTCCAATTTTTGATTCAATGTTAAATTGACCTTTTAAAGAATTCGCTCTTTCTTTCATATTAGTTAATCCAATACCGCCTTTTTTACTTTTCATATTAAATCCAGCTCCGTCATCAGTAATACTCAGTTGTAAAATATTGTCATCCTTTCTCTGAATTATTACTTCACATTTCTTTGCATTTGCATATTTATTAATATTTAAAATAGCCTCCTGAATGATACGGTATAAATTGATCTTATATATATTTTCAACAGTGGTCCATTCAAACATTCCATCATTTACATATTTAAACTGGGTCTTAGTGAACTCTTTTTGATTTTCTATTAAACTTGACAATAGTACATTAAAATCATTACCATCAAAAAAAGAGCCGCGACTTAAGTCATGTGCTATCATTCTAATCTCACTCTCAATATTCTGTAATTCAGAAATATATACTTTTCTTTTTTCAATTGTTTTCTCGTCTATTAAAGAATTAAAGAAACCTAAATTCATTCGAACACCATAAATTTTATTCATTACACCATCATGTAATTCTTTGGCTATTCTGCGCTTCTCACTCTCTTTTGCAAGATCAATTTTTTTATGTTGCTCTGTCAATAGTTGGTATATTTCATCATTAGCTCTTTGCTGTTTCTTAATAAACTGTAACTCTTTATTTCTATATTTTAAATATCTTAATACAATAATTAATATCAGCACTAAAACTAATCCAAACGAAACAATTAAAATATAAAAGTTCTCTTTTGTCAGAACTTTATTTTCATCCTCTATTCTTGAAGTTTCATATTCAATTCTGGCATACTTATTATGAGTGTTTTTTTGAACTCGATTAATACTGTCACTTACTTTAATGTATTCATTTGCATAAAACAACTTATTTTTTTTATCTAATTCGGATAACAATTTTAACGAAGCTAAAATTTCATTACTGTTCTTAATTTTAACGGCTAATTGATTCGCTTCTTTTAAACTTTGAATTGATTTTACAGTATCCTTCTGAGTTAAAAAATATTCACCTATGTGTATTTTTTTATACAAAATATCCGACTCATCCCCTATACTATCGACAATTCTTAAGGATTCAAAAAACATGGAATCAACATTTCTATAATTCCCACTTTTCATCTTAGAATAAGCCAAATTACTTAAAACATTAGCATATAGACCCGGTGATTTCTTTCTTAAATCTTTTGAAAGTAAGCTTTGTAGTTTTTCTATGGACTTCGAAAACTCCCCTTTTAAATCGTATAAATTGCATATATTAATAACCGAAATTACATTGTAATTATTTATTACATCTTTGTTTTCGCCTTTACTTTTCATTTTTTCTAAATCACGCAAGGCTAATTCATGATATCGCAAGGCTTCGTCATAATTAACCAATTTCTCTAAACAATTTCCCATCAACGTATTACAGGAATAAATTAAGCGGTAATTGGTAGATTTTTTTAAATATTGTAATGCTTTAGAAATTTCAACTTCACACTCTACATAATTTCCATCATAAAATAAAACATAGGCTTTATTAAATAACATTCTCCCCAATTGATCATAATCGTGAATTTTATAATATAATTTTTCTGCTTGTAAATAGTAAAAATAAGCGCTGTCACTTTTTGAGTTTCGATAACAATCACCCACATAAAATAAGGCCTTTGGAATTCTGACACTATCGTTAGCCTGCTTTGATAATTTTAAAGCTCTTAAACTGGAAGATAAAGATTTTTCTAAATTATTGATATAATAATATTCCGTCGCGACATTTAAATACGCCTCTCTGACAATGGAATCATTTTTTTTAGATTTTAATAAATCACCTATTGAATCTAAGTATTTCTCTTTTTTATTTTTTCCTAAACCATCTAAATAAGTTTTGTTAAATAAAGCAGTATCGTTTTTTGCAGAGACATTCGAATCATTCTTTTGACATGAAAAAAAAAAGAATAGGAGAAGCAAACAGATTATTTTAGTAGGGGTACTCAAAATGCAATTATTATTTTATAATTTCAAATATAGTATTTTGAAACAAAAGTACCATATGATTTACAAATAAATCATATGGTACTTTTGTTTCAGTTAAGTATAACTTAATACTATCGTGGGGGTATCGGATTATTTGGATCACCGTCTTCCTCACTTAATCTTGTAGTACTTATTTTCGGACCTGATTTCACTGTAGTGGAATCAATGGTTTTTGCATTCAAAACAGCCTGAGGTGTGATTTGAAAATTCTTAGTTTTAACCTCTTGAACGTCATAACTCTCATCATCACTGGAGCACGAATAAGTTAAAAAAGAAAGGGAAACAATTCCCGCTATGTACAATTTGCTTTTCATAAAAATTAAATTTGGGTTAATCACAAAAAAACAACTTTACTGTCTTTAAATATTACGGTATAACCGTAATATTTAATTAATTTTGCACGAAATCCAACAAAGATGAATAAGCCCCTTAATATTTTGATAGTTGATGACCACCCTATGACAGTTGATAGCTATAGTAACCTTTTATCAGATAACCAATTTCAAAAAAATATTCCCAATTTTATAAAAAGTTATAATTGTCAAGATGCCTACAACCAAATATCTTTTCATCTAAAGCAAAATACAAATATTGATTTGGCATTATTAGATATTAGTCTTCCTCCTTGTAAAGAGCTTAATATTGAAAATGGTGTTAACCTAGCTTCGCTACTAAGAAAAAATTATAAAAATTGTAAAATTATTCTTCTTACAATGCACAGTGAACCCCTTACTGTAGATAAAATCATTAAAGAGATAAACCCGGAAGGTTTTGTTTCTAAAAGTGATATTAATTTTGAATTATTTCCTATTATTTGTAAAAAAATTATGGTTGGGGAAATATTCCGAAGTCCCACTATACTGGAATCTCAGAGAGAATTATTTAAAAAAAATATAAATTGGGATAAACATGACAGTCAGATTCTAATTCTAATTTCACAAGGAGTTAAAACGGTTAATCTTCCTGACTATATTCCTCTTTCTATGAGTGCTATAGAAAAAAGAAAAGCAAATATAAAAGAACAGTTATTAATGGGAAAAGGCAGTGATTGGGATCTAATAGATAAAGCTAAAAAATTAGGATTATTATAATTTAACGCAAACATCCAATACAATTGTTCGTTATAGATTTGCTTGATATTTTTCTTTCAATGCACTGGTCTTATTCAGGGTTCCTTCTTCCCTAGTAATTGCAAAATAAGACCCTTACCTGATTTTAATTTTACAGCAGAAAGTTTTATAAAATAGCCATCTAAACGAGCACCTATTTCTTCCTCAAATTCTCTGATAGCGGCATCAAATGCATTTTCATGTTCATTAAATTCTCCCTTTGGTATAGACTAATGACCCGAATCCTTGCTCTTCCCAAAAGGACCACCGGGATGTATCAGCAAGACAAACAATTGATCATGGGCTCTTTTATATAAAAGTATTCCAGCACTTTTCTTTAACTTCATTTTTAAAATTTATTATTACTTAGAGTATCGCTTGCAACATTATTAAGTCCGGTCCTGAAAATTTTGAATAAATCTAAATACTTAAATAAACAAATATAATTCAATTTTTTACTGTTATGACGGTAATTTTACAATCCATGCTCTATTACCAGTTCTCTTGAATATTGTAAAATTGCTTTAAACAATTCTATCCTATTTTTTTCTGCTTAGCGTTCAAAGCGATCTATTGCTTGCAGCATATCCTTTGGAAATTCAAAATCATAATCGCAAAGTATAATTGTTCTACAGTTTTTATTGACACATTCAAAATTTAATGAATAAAGGCATTATTGCACAGTAAAGAATGGCGGGAGTACGTCTTACAAGCTGGTTACGAAGTAAAAAATAATTTATAACTAGTACTTCTTTATAAAAATGAATACAATAGAATGCCTATTTCCTTTAAAGTGTATAAAAATAATAAATGCTCCCATTTTGACAAGCTTTATTTTAGTATGGGACAAACTAACAAAAAAAGAGGACTACAAATCCTCTTATTCAGTACAAGTCCGCAGGAGGAAGAGGCCTTTTCGTTACTATTCTTGACAGGAATCCGGTTTGCATAATCAACAAATTACTATCCTAAATCAAGAAAAAATAGTACCTTTAATATATGAAAAAACATCACAATATTGTTATAGCTGGAGCCGGTGGAATTGCCGAAGCTGTTGGTTTGTTATTAATGGAATGGAGTGAAGTAACCCCTACTCTCTTTATTGGCGACAGAACCCATTCAAAAGCAAAAAAAGTAGCACATTGGATTCAAGAAGGAACAACAAAATCCGGTTTCATTAAGGATTTCCACCTTGCTGAAAAAGGTATAACGGATGAAATGAAAGCAATCTTGCGTCAAGGAGATATTATTCTGGACTGCTTACCCGGTAGCCAAGCACCTAGGATAGCCCAATTCGCCAAAGATTTTAATCTACATTACGCAAATCTCACAGAATATGTTTCAGAAACCGAAGAAATAATGGCTTTGGCAAAAGATGCAAAAACTGGCTTTATACTTCAAACTGGTCTCGCTCCTGGCTACATCGACTTGCTGGCCAATGGACTTTTTCAACAGTTTTGCATTGACTTTGAAATAGATCAAGTGGATAAATTAGAAATGAAAGTTGGCGCTCTGACCAATCATGCTGTTGCTCCGCATTATTACGGATTTACTTGGAGTCCGGTGGGAGTAGCTACAGAATATCTGAAAGAGACAATCGTCTTAAGGGATTTTAAAAAAACTACACTACCATCATTATCGGAAAGAGCAACTATCATTATTGATGGCATTTCTTACGAAGACGATCTAACCTCTGGTGGTGCAGCGGATTTACCTGACGCATTATTAGGAAAAGTGCGTTCACTTGACTACAAAACCTTGAGACATCCAGGTCATTATGCTTGGGTCCAAGAACAACTTGCTAATTTAGGAAATTCACCTAACGCAATTAAAAGCCTTCAAGAAAAAATGGAAGCTATAATTCCTCATATTGAAGATGACAAAATTGTTTTATATACAGCGGTAGAAGGCAAAGATGCAGCTGGAATGTTGCGTAGAAAAGAGATTGCAAAATGCATCCTTCCGCAAAAAGTAGGGAAACATCAATTGAGAGCCATCCAAACCACTACGGCAGCACCATTAGTACAAGCAGCCCAATTGTTGCTCGAAACCCCTCATAGCGGAGTTGTCTTGCAAAGCCAAATTGATCCAAAACAATTTTTAAACGGAAATTATATCATACGTGTTTACGGCAAGATGTAAAGACAGTTACTAAAAGCAATGAAACATCTTCATTTCTTAATTAGTTAAAGAAGATGTATCGTTTGGGCATCTTTAAATTGTCTGTGAGATTACTATTAAAATTATTGCTATCAAAGCTAAAAAAAGACCTACAAAATTCATTTTGGTCAATTTTTCCTTAAAAATTAAAATACCAACAAGGCTGCCAACAATAATTACGCCCATATTCATCCCTGCAAAAACAGTTGACGGATTTTGAACAAATGCTTGATGTGCTTTCAGATAGAAAAGAATATTTCCAAAGTTGAAAATACCAACAAAACCACCAAAAAGAATGTTTCTAATATTTAATCGCACTTTACTGATTGCTACTTCATAAATAACAACCCCAACCATAATTAGCAGCGCAATCCCAAAAACAACAAATAATGAAGTAGTATACGGCAAACTTGTATAAAGGGCAATTTGTTTAAAAAGAATATCTATAACTCCAAAACCAAGTAAAACTACTGCTGGATATATCCATTTATTTTTGGTGTTTTGAGAACGCTTAGCGAGAATGAGCAATAATGCTGGAAAACCAACAACAAGCGCAGCAACTTTTAACATATTAAAATCTTCTTTGAAGAGTAGCCAAGCTGCCAAAATAGGTATAAACAACGAAAGTCGTTGAGCAGCATCAGTTTTTACGATACCCATATGTTTTATCGATGCAGCTAAAAAAAGAAATATAGAGGGCAGCAAAACACCAATAGTTATATAAATACCCCAAGGTGCCGAAGTTCCTATTGCATTAAGATCTGGACTGAAGAACAAATAACAAAGTATAAGAGCAAATATATAATTTGAGGCTACGATTTGTGTGTTACTTACATTATACTTACGTGAAAATTTAAATAATACACCAACAGTTACACTACATATAATGCTTAGAATTAGAAATAACATAGACAATATTTTTAGCGGTAAAATTACTATTTATGTTTCTATATTACTCTTTCATCAAATTAAAGAAAAGCTTCTTTTAAGGAAATAATCACATTGTTAAAATAAAAAAACTAAATTAAAGAAATACAATACCTAGATTTATATAATGTACAGAAGGTCACAATAGCTATTTCTTTACTTTTGCATAAAGTGTAAATCATTAAAATATGGAAAATAATTATTCTGTTGCCATTTATCCTTCGGAGGCAATTATTTCATTGGTTAAGTCTATGAAAGAACAATTAGCAAAGGAAGTGGGCTGGTTTCACAGTAAAAATTCTGTTGTCCATATTACTATCTGTGAATTCAAAACAACTGATAAACAAATTGAAATTATTAAAAATCGACTGGATCGATTGTGTGATACTTTACATCCGATTGAAGTATGTTTAAATGAACTCAGTTCTTATCCAAATGGCGCCTTTTTTATTTCACTAAATAACGATTCTAAAAGTATTTTGAAACCCATAATGAAACGAATTCAGGAGTCACTTCACATTCAAAACATAAAAAAAAGTAATGATCCACATCTTTCCATTGCGCGAAGATTAACTCCAGAAAATCTCGAAAGAGCTAAAGCTTTATTTACCTCAATAGACATAGATTTTTTGTGTGACAATATTGTTTTGCGAAAATTTGATGACACTATAAAACAGTTTATTGTAATCAATACCTTTAAATTTAACAACAATCCAAAACCAGAACCTATACAGGGAACACTTTTTTAGGAATTAATCACTTTTCAACCATCCTGTAATACTCATTCTGGTATTTTGGGTAACCAAAACTTCATGAACTAATTCGTCACTCTTGAAGAAAACAGTTTTGCCCTGAGTAGGCGAAATTTTCTGATTGTTATCCAATTGATGAATAAGCAATTCGCCACCGTCACTTTCTTGCCAATTGCTGTTCAAATAACTAATCATGGAGTATTTTCGGCTTGGATTATTCTTGAACTGATCCAAATGTTTCAAATAAAAGTCCCCCGATTCATACAGCGAATAATGAAATTCATAACCTGTTATTCCGGCATAACAACTTTGATTCAGATAAAGAATAAATGCTTCAATTTGAGCAAAGAATTCATTTTCGAATGCATTGTTGTGTTTTTTGTCAAGCCAATAAATGGAATCGCTCCGTATCGCACCATCATAAGAAAGTTTCTCAGAATTCCCGATTCCTGCAGCCATCAATAGGCTGTCCTGATTCAAAGTAATTAGGTTTTGTTTTAAGTTATTGGCCAAATCGGTACTTAAAAAATGTTCGGATATACCTACCTTATTTTCAATATAAGTAGCAATCAAAGCTTCAAAGCTATTTTCCATGTCTATTTTTTTATTGACTGTTTAGACTGCCAACGGGACAAGGTAGACTAAATAAAATCGTTAGAGACTGATTATGAAATAAATAAAAAATTATATTACAAACTCACCTCGTTTAAAAACAGAAAATGTCAATTTTAACCATGTAAGACATTATAGTACATTATAGAAACTTTAAACTTATGATTCCTAAATGCCTTAAATCGTTCAATCTATACATATTCAAGGAATAAAATGCTGCTGAATTTTAATAAAAAAAGGGTTTAGAAATTAATCCAAACCCTTTTTGTTATTTTATAATTTACTAATAAAACTTCCGTAAATATCCTTGAACTGATAACCCTCAGAGAAGCGGTCTTTGCTCAATTTTTTGTATTCTACTAATCCCCAAAGAATAAATTCTTTCATAAAAAATTTATCTTCTTTTTCTAGTTGGGGTTGGTATTTTTTGATTAAAACTTCAAGCGGGACAATACTTCCCAGGATTCTTTGATATTCCTCATCGGAACAATCGTCCAATAATTCAAACCCGCTTTCGGCAAAAAACCATTCGATGATATCGGTATAAGGCGTTTTCTCGTCCTGCTTTTCTAGTTTTTCAATTTTTGGAAAATAGGCAGGGAAAAAAGTATGAATCGCATCACCTAATAAATGTTGCGCCACAACGGCTGCTCCCTCCTGCTCTCCTTCATAAACTAATTCGACTTTACCGGTAATAGCAGGAATAATTCCCATGAAATCGGACAGACGTAAAGTTGTTTTATCTTCTCCAGACTTCAATGCTCTTCTTTCTGCTGTACTTAATAAATTCTCTAAAGCCGTAATACTCAATCTGGCACTCACACCACTTTTGTTATCAATATATTCACTTTCTCTTGCTTCAAAACTTATTTGTTCCAATAAATCCCGCGCTAACGAAGGTACATAAACCACGTCACTTTGTACTGGATCCAGTTTTGCTTCCTGTTCTGTAATGGTACGAGCAATTTTAATGGTTTCCGGATAATGTGTCAAAATTTGGGAACCAATCCTGTCTTTTAATGGTGTTACAATACTCCCACGATTCGTGTAATCTTCGGGATTTGCGGTGAAAACAAATTGCATATCGAGAGGCATTCGCAACTTAAAACCCCGAATCTGGATATCGCCTTCTTGTAGAATATTAAACAGCGCTACCTGAATTCGAGCCTGTAAATCAGGCAGTTCATTAATGACAAAAATACAACGGTTCGCTCTTGGAATCATCCCAAAGTGTATCACACGATCATCTGCATAAGAGAGTTTTAAATTGGCTGCTTTTATCGGATCGACATCGCCAATCAAATCCGCAACGGTAACATCTGGTGTGGCTAATTTTTCGTAGAAGCGATCGCTTCGATGCAACCATGAAATTGGAGTTTCATCCCCTTCAATTTCAATTATATTTTTGGCAAATCGCGAAATTGGATTTAAAGGATCATCATTAATTTCTGAACCGGTCACAAATGGAATGTATTCGTCGAGCAATTCAATCATTTTGCGCGCCAATCTTGTTTTGGCTTGACCACGAAGACCTAACAGATTGATGTTGTGACGCGATAAAATGGCTCTTTCTAATTCTGGAATTACGGTATTCTCAAATCCATGAACGCCTTCAAAAGTAGCTATTCCTGATTTTATTTTGTCTCTAAGGTTGGAACGCAATTCATCTTTGATACTTTTGCTTATGTAACCTGAATTTTTTAATTCTCCGAGTGTTTTTATATTTTCTATTTTCATTTGTGTAAAGTGTCTTTCTTCTTGTTTCTTTTCTCTAATCCTTTTATTTTATTCTTTTTTTACGATTCGTTTCGTAATCTTCAAAAATCATTTCGCCGAGTCCTTTCAATCCGGTATAAAATGCTTTTCCTTGATTGGCTTCGGTAAACCGATTTACAAATTGCTGTAAATACGGATCATTGGCAATCATAAAAGTGGTTATTGGAATGTGTAATTTTCGGGCTTGTTGCGCCTGGTTGTAGCATTTATCGACAATATACTCGTCGAGTCCGTTGCTGTTCATATAATAGGAACCGTCTTTCTCGCGAACACAACTTGGTTTTCCATCGGTAATCATAAAAATTTGTTTGTTGGTGTTTCGTTTTCGACGCAGTATATCCATGGCCAGTTGCAAACCGGCGACAGTATTAGTGTGATAGGGCCCGACTTTCAAGTACGGTAAATCCCGGATTGCGATCGTCCAGGCATCATTCCCAAAAACCAGAATATCTAAAGTATCTTTTGGGTAACGTGTCGTAATCAATTCAGCAAGAGCCATCGCTACTTTTTTTGCTGGCGTAATTCGGTCTTCGCCATACAAAATCATGCTGTGACTGATGTCAATCATCAAAACCGTACTCATTTGGGATTTATACTGTGTTTCTTCAACGACCAAATCATTTTCGGTCAACATAAAATCTGCTATTCCATTATTGATTTGGGCGTTACGCAAGCTTTCAGTTAAGGAGATTCGGTCCAATCCATCACCAAAATGAAATTCCCGAAATTCACCGGTATGCTCATCTCCGTTTCCTGAATGCTTAGTTTTATGATTGCCGCTTCCGGATCTTTTTAGATTTCCAAAAATGTTGTCTAAAGCCTGTTGCCGAATGGCGCGTTCCGTTTTGGCAGTAATTCCAATTCCTGAGGTTCCATCATCTTTAAGTTCATCACGGATGTACCCCTTTTTCTTTAAATCTTCTATAAAATCATCAATGGTATAGTGTTCATCAGTGAGTTTATATTCTTTGTCTAATTCTCGCAACCAGTCTATTGCTTCATCAAAATCTCCCGAAGTATGTACGATTAATTCTTTGAAAATACCAAAGAGCTTATCAAACGGAGTCTGGAATGGGGCTTCGTATTGCTTGAAATAAAATCCTTTTTTATTGTCATTTTTCATAGACTTTAAAATTACATTATTTTAAAATGTAGTCCAGACAAACGTTTATTAATTTTAAGTTAAAACATGGAAACCATAAAAAAAGAGCGCTTGAACCCAAAAAAAATTAATTAAAAAATTTCCCATCAACATAAAACCAACTTCCATTTTCGAGTTTAAAAGTAGAAAGTTCGTGATGAATTTGTTTTTGAAATTTACTGTCCAAAAAATAGGCTTTAAATTCTACGGTATTCTCTGTAGTCTTTAAAATTTCCAGTTTTTGCCATTGGTTTGAAATTGCCCAATTTAGAATTTCGACCTTAGAATGATATTCTCTCTCAGATATATCTGTTGTTGCCAATAAATAATCAACTTCATGTGTAGCATATGCTGAATATCTGGAACGCATTAAGACTTCCGCAGTTGAGGCTTTTTGAATCCCTCTAATAATTGGTTCACAACATTCCTGAAAGTTTTTTTGGGAACCGCAATAACATATTTTTTCAATCATTTTTTTATAAAGAACCTGTTACTTGTCCGTCAAGTGCAATTATTTTTTGATGCAATTGATTTAATAATACTTGATATTTACTAATTTCAATTAAATCTTCATCTTCTTCGGCAAAGTCAAGTAATTCATCTAGCTCCTCACTAACTTCCACTAATTTATTGTTAGCCTCTTTAGCATTTTTATTGGCAATCAAATCAATTATTTCCTGAACACCATTTTTCAACTCTGCAAATTTATTGTTTTCCATCTTTTATTATTTTTCTAAAGCCTTATCTTCATTGAACTTTTTAGTAATTTGTTTTAGTTTTTCCTTTCTAAGAATTTCAGCTTGTTTTACTTTATCCTGAGCTTTATGCAACTTATCGTTGTGCTTTTTTATGTTTCGCTCGTTATTTCTACTCATGACACTTTCCTTTAAATTATCAAACCAATTATTTGACTCAAGAACTTCTGCAAAGTTCGGGTTATTTCTTGAAATTCAAATTATTTTTAATTTATAGTTTCTTTTCTTTTAAAGGCTATTTCTCTTGTCTTAAATTTAAAATTCATCACAAGTCAGATACTTTTTTTTACAATTATTAGTTTTAAATTAAAAATGACATTCCAATAAATAAGATTAATCAGAATAAAAAAAAATTAATACGTTAAAAATTAACAATATAACTATACTAAAAAAATATTATACTATTATTCTATTTTTTTATACATTTATTTTCTAAACTATTAAGTTTCATCAATCCGCCCAAATAGCATAAATGAATAACAAAAAACGCCCTAATTTCATCAGCTGGTTCTTAAACAAACCAAAAACTACGGGGTTCTTTACGTTCCTATTTCTAAGTTGTATTACAAGTTTTATTGTCTCGCAACAATATCAACTTATAAAAGAGGATGAGCAACGAGAAATGAATACTATTCTTCATGTTGTTCATCAAAACATAGAGCAATCGCTTAAAAACTGTTATACAACTACCTTGACATTAGCACTAACAATTAATGACAAAGGCGTTCCCGAAAATTTTGATTATGTAGGCAAAAAACTTATGGAATCAAATAATAGTATTAATGCCGTTCAATTAGTTCCTAATGGGGTGATTAAGTATATTTATCCAATGAAGGGGAATGACGCAGCTATGAATTTAAATATTTTAGAGGCTCCTTATAGGAAAGAATCCTTAAAATCTATTGAAAATCAAAAGATGTATTTTGCCGGTCCATTAAAATTAAAACAAGGCGGAATGGGAATTGTGGGTAGATTTCCTGTTTTTAGAAATAATGTTTTTTGGGGATTTTCAGCTGTTATCATTAAACTAGAAACTTTTTTAAAATCTTCAGGAATTAACAATATTGATGAGTCAAAATATTATTTTCAGTTTTCAAAGAAAAATGTTACTGTACAAAAAGAAGTTTTTTATTTACCCAATAAAAGTGATTTTTCTAAAAAATACAATATCTCTACCTATATTACTGATGGAGACTGGAAATTATACCTAATATCTAAACACCAAAATTATTTTTATTACCCAATTTTAATTCCAGCAATTATAGGACTCATTTTAGCGGCACTTTTTGGGATCTTGATATATACTCTTTTAAAAATACCTAAAGAATTACAGTCTTTAGTAAATACGCAAGCAACAAAACTTTTAAATTCTGAGATAAAGTTTGAGGCTATTTTTGATCAGGCTGCCGTGGGAATTGCATACATAGATTCTTTTTCTGGAAATTTCATTGAGATTAATAAGCAGTATTGCATTCTGTTAGGGTATTCACAGCCGGAAATGAAAGATAAAAATTTTCAATCCGTTACACACCCGGATGATTTAGAAGAAGATTTAATCAATTTAGAAAAACTAAGGAAAGGGCAAATCCGAGCGTATTCCATGGAAAAACGGTACGTGACAAAATTAGGTACTATTATTTGGGTAAATCTTACTGTGTCCCCACTCTGGAAAGTAAACGAAAAAGTAACTAGCCATATCGCAATAGTTGAAGACATATCGTTAAAAAAAGAAGCTGAAGAACAAATTAAAAAAACAGAAACACGATTTAAAAGTTTATTTGATGACTCACCCCTACCTTTAAGAGAAGAAGATTTTTCGGAAATTAAAATATACCTTCAAGAATTAAATCTAATCAATGAAAAAACAGAAATCGTTTCTAACTACTTCCATAGCAACCCAGAAATAGTTACTAAATGTAATTCATTAGTTAAATTAATTAATGTAAATAATGCATGTCTTAAACTTCATAAAGTTAAAACCAAAGAAGAATTAATTAATACCAAATCTAATCTATTAGATTTCAGATCTACGGATGATTTCATTAAACATTTAATTGCAATTACTCAAGGTAAAAAACAATTTATTATAGACTCCAGGATAAAAAATGCCGAAGGAGAATATCGAGATGTTAATTTAAGGTGGAATGTAATTCGAGGCTATAGAAAAACATTCGAACGAATTATTGTTTCTACAGAGGACATTACGCAGCGCAGCGCCACCGAAAAAATTATTCTCGATACAAAACAAAGATTGGAATCATTGATTAATACAATTGACGGAATTGTTTGGGAATGTGATATTGAAAGCTTTTCGTTTACTTTTATCAGTAAAAAAGTAGAGCATATATTAGGATATACTCCTGAGGAATGGCTGGCAAGTAAAACTTTTTGGGCAGACCATATTTATGCTGATGACAAAGAATGGGTTCAAAATTATTCTAAATTACAAACTGAAGCCAGTTTAAATCATGATTTTGAATATCGAATGATTGCTAAGAACGGAGCTGCCATTTGGCTAAAAGATATTGTAAATATTGTTTTTGAAAATGGTAAAGCCGTAAGTTTACGTGGAATTATGATTGACATCACTAAAACTAAAGAAGCTGAAAAAGACTTGCATAATTCCTTCAATTTAGTCACTGAACAAAATAAAAGACTGCTCAATTTTTCCTATATTGTTTCACATAATTTAAGATCACATACCAGTAATATTGCATCGATTATGTCTTTAATTGAATCTTCTGAATCAGAAGAAGAAAGAGAGCAAATGATACAATTATTAAAATCTGTTTCCAATTCCCTTAATGAAACCATGTTTCATTTGAATGAAGTAATAAATATTCGTAATAATATTGGTTTAGTTTCTGAACCATTAAATTTGCAACACTATATAGATACAGTACAAAATGTACTTCAGGAACAAATAACATCCAAAGACGTTTCGATTTCTACAATCATGCCAAAAGATGTAATTATAAATTATAATCCAGCCTATCTAGAGAGTATTCTTTACAATATTATTTCGAACTCTATTCGATACAGTCATCCGGAACGTAAACCAACTATAGTAATAAAATGGTTCATGGAAAACGATATGAAAATACTTCAAATTTCTGATAATGGAGTAGGGATTGACCTGGTAAGAAATGCAGATAAAATTTTCGGGATGTACAAAACATTCAGTAACCATATAGATTCAAAAGGAATTGGTCTATTTATAACAAAAAATCAAATTGATGCCATGGGAGGAAATATAACCGTGGAAAGTGAGCCTAATATAGGGACTACATTTAAAATTTATATTCAATGATAAAAAAAGTAATCTGGGTAGTAGACGATGATGCTATTTACCAAATCATAGTTAATAAAATCATTCAAAGATCTGAAATGTTTTCAGCAATTTCCACATTCAAAAATGGAAAAGATGCTATTGACGCCTTACAGAATTCATTAGAAAACGATAAATTGCTTCCTAATATCATTTTATTAGACATTAATATGCCAATAATGGATGGCTGGGAATTCATGGAAGAAATGGAATTGTTGAAATCTCAAATAAGCAAACAAATTATTATTTACATAGTAAGTTCCTCTATTGCTATTGAAGATAAAAATAAATCAAAAACGTATCCCGATATTTTAGGCTATTTATCTAAACCTATCACAACCAATGATTTAATGATGATTGCCTCAAATGATTAAACTATTTGTCTTTTTATTTCTTCTAAAGTTTTATTAGTAAAAATTAGCTCATTTATTATTTGTTGGCGTAAAACGTCTAAATCATCATAGTCGAAATATTTAGCCCAGGAAGTCAAATTAAGTAAATTCCGAATTTGCTTGATTCGCTTAGTGGTTTCAAAACTAGTCCGAAGTATGGCTTTGTTATCATACTTTGGATTGTTTTTATGCTGATAATTGGCCGTTTTTTTTATATAATTTGCTTCTAAATAATACAATTCCTCGACTGCATTATCTGGGTAAAAATTAGTCCAAGGAGCAAAACCCAGTTTTATTTTAGAATCAGTTTCGGGTTCCAAAGGTTCTAAGCGCCATTTACTGTTAGCCAATCGCCCCCAGTGATTAGACAAACGATACATTCCTATTTTAGTATAATAATATTTACTTCCCGATTTACTGTCGTATTGAAGTTCTAATCCATTTATGCAATCTAAAGACGCTTCATGAAAGACACAAAAAGTATTTTTGAAGGAATTCGGGTTGGGACGAAATATTTTTTCCATTAAACAAAGGTAATCAGAAAGTCTAAAATAGAACAAGACAAGTAATATTTGATTAACTTTGCCAACTAGAATTATTTTAAATAAATTGATTATGACCAAAGCTTCAGAAGAAAGAATGTTACAAAAAGGTGTTTACACCGGAATTATGGAAAAAGATGAAAACAACAACTTTTTTTGTGGTGAATATCTTTTAGACTATAAAATGGCCCAAAAACATACTATAGGTGATTGGATTACAATAAAATCAATAATTGAAAACCCAAGCGACATCAGTTATAATAAATATCCAAAAAAGTCTAAAAATTTCGACAAAGCCAATAACAAACCACAACAATAGTACCTTTTCATGTTGCTTTTTCGACAAAAAAATAGAATTTAAGTTCTTTTTTTTGAATATTTTTTTGTCACAAACCAAAAATTAAAAAAAAAGTATACCTTTGCAAAAAATTTGTCGATTTAGAAATCAAATTATATTGGTTTTATATTAAAAGACAAGTAGTTACCTTATTTATGAAAAAAATAGTTGAATACCGCAAACTACTAAATGTAGAAAAAACTGCTGAGCTTAAAGAATTAAAAACGATTTATCGTAATGCGATGAAAGAAGCGCATCCTGACAAATTTCAAGGAAATGACGAAGGATTAAAAGCTGCAGAGGAAAATAGTAAAAAAATTATTGAAGCGTACCACTTTTTGGTAAGCATCAATCCTGAAACTGTTAAACAAAACCTACCTGAATATACTGAAACAATAGCAACTGCTACAATTTCAGATTATAAATTCGTTGAAGGTAGATTGATTATCAATTTTTCAAACGGAAGCGTTTACGAATACATTAGTGTTCCTAAAGCAACTTACGTAAAAATGGTAAATGCCGATTCTCCTAGTAGATTTGCAAAAAGACATATCCTTAATTCTTTTACATGGAGAAAAACAATCAATCAAGATTAATTTTTCAAAAGAATAAAGAAAACATTTAAGCATCCTTCTATAAGGATGCTTTTTTATTTTAACCCGTTTAATAAATGGGTATTTTAAAAAATTAAATAAATCATTATTGCCTAATCAACTTTTAGCAAGTTAAATAAGGCTTAAAAACATCATGTTTAATTCTTGAATTAATTACTTGAATTTAAGCTAAAAAACATACCATTTTCAATAAACCATGACCTTAAAAAAATAATCTGTTTAAATTATGGAATAAAAGGCAACTAAATAAAATATATTCCAGCACCTTAATTAAGAATGAAAAATTATAACAAAAATTTAAGCTGTAAAATTATTAATAATTTATAATTTTAAATACTTTTGCACACTTAACTTAATTAACTAATAATGAAAAAAATAATTTTATTCCTTTCGGCTGTTGTAATGCTGACTTCTTGTACCAAAGATAAATACACCATTTCTGGAACCGCAACTGGATTTGAAAATGGAAAAACAGTAATTCTTGAAACCCCAAATGAAAATGGTAGTGGATTAACTGCAATTGATACCGTAAAAATTGAAAATGGTAAATTTGAAATTAAAGGAAAAGCTATAGAACCATCTTTTCACACAATACAAGTAGAAGGAGCACAAGGAAAAATACCTTTTATATTAGAAAATGGAGATATTAGCATCGTTGTAAACAAAGACAGCATACAAAAATCTAAAGTATCTGGAACTTATAATAA
The DNA here is from genome assembly GCF_048158585.1 of Flavobacterium galactosi. Classification (NCBI taxonomy): domain Bacteria; kingdom Pseudomonadati; phylum Bacteroidota; class Flavobacteriia; order Flavobacteriales; family Flavobacteriaceae; genus Flavobacterium; species Flavobacterium galactosi. The sequence goes on along the minus strand of NZ_JBLNKV010000010.1, from coordinate 3,809 downwards.
TGATGAATATGTTGCTTTCAATGAAGAAATCACAAAAGTTCAAAAGAAATTAATCGATTTCCAGACTAAAAATATGCAAGCGATGAATACTGCTCAACAAACCAAAGATACTGTAGTTATCAATGGATTGATGAAAGAGTTTTCTAAAATTCAAGAAGAAGTAGGTACGGCTTCAAAAGCTAAATATGTAACTTATGCTGAATCACACCCAAAATCATTCATTTCTGCTTTAATTATCCAAGGAATGCTTAATGACCCAAGTACGGATCGTGCAAAATCTGAAAAATTATACAATAGTTTAGAAGAATCATTAAAAAACACAAAACCAGGTAAAGCTATTAAAACTAAACTTGCTGAAATGAAATCACCATCTGTAGGAGCTACACCTACTGCACCAGCTCCTACTGCTGAAGCTAAATGAAGATCAGATTTTTCAGGTCCTAATCCTGAAGGGAAAGTAATTTCTCTGAAAGAATGTTTAGGAAAAGTTACAATAGTTGATTTTTGGGCTTCTTGGTGTGGACCTTGTCGCAAGGAAAATCCAAATGTAGTTGCTATTTACAAAGAGTTACATGCTAAAGGGCTTAACATTGTTGGCGTATCTTTAGACAAAGATGCTAAAGCTTGGAAAGAAGCAATTGCAAAAGACAAATTGACTTGGAACCATGTTTCCAATTTAAAATTTTGGGATGAGCCAATAGCTGCACAATATAAAGTTCAATCTATTCCTGCTACTTTTATTCTTGATGCATCAGGAAATATAGTAGCACAAGATTTAAGAGGAGACGAATTAAGAGCAAAAATTCTAGAGCTTTTAGCAAAATAAGTTACTTAAATCGAATAAAATAAAAAATCTCCCTAGTGGAGATTTTTTTATTTTATTCAATACCAATACTTTAAAAATAATACTGAAATTAAATTTAAATATAGTTTGAAAACTTCAAAACAGTTTCTATATTTGCACCCGGTTAGCACAATAAGCAATGCTTATTGAGTCTTGGGGAGATACTCAAGCGGCCAACGAGGGCAGACTGTAAATCTGCTGTGTAAACTTCGCAGGTTCGAATCCTGCTCTCCCCACGAAAAGGGTAAAAGAAGGAAAAAAGGCAACTTTATCAATCTTTTCAAAAACACCCAAAAAACGTGTAAAACCTGCAAATCCAAGGATTCGCAGGTTTTTTTCATTTAAAGCACTTTTCAATATTTATAAAAACGCTCAAAGTTTCTATGGCAAAATCGTGGCACATTTCCGTGTTCGCAAAATGCGCCACAGAATACCACTTAAACACTTGTAAATACAGAGGTTAACGAGATTAACGACTTGTTTTTTTGATGCTATAATTCTACATTTATTAATCTAAAAAGTTGAATTATGTTAGAGAGCAGCTTTGGGTTGGTTTTCTTTTTGAAAATGCCCCGCAATGAAAGTAAAATTAGAACCGTTTACCTTAGGATAACCGTAGATGGCATTCCAAAGGAAACATCCACCAAGCGAAAATGGGACAGCACCCGCTGGGACCAGAAAACCGAAAGAGCCATCGGCAGTAAAGAAGATGCAAGATCCCTTAACTTTTTTTTGGATTCACTGATTTTAAAGATCAATGAATACAAGACCGAGATTATGTACAGCGGAAAACCGGTAACTTCCCAAAAGGTCATGGATTACTTACTGGGAAAGATTACACCAAGGGTTAAAGTACTGGAAGAATTTCAAAAGCACAATGATGAAATGACTGCCCTGCTAGGAAAGGGATATGCCAAAGGAACTCTTGATCGTTTTACCATTACGATAAATCACTTAAGAGCATTTATTCGATTTAAATTTAATAATGATGACCTTGAATTTTCAGATCTTAATCTCGAATTCATAAAGGACTTTGAGTTTTACCTGAGAACAGTCCGAAATTGCAGTAACAATACCACACTTAAATATATTGCTAACTTCAAAAAAATTGTCATTCGTGCAATTGATAAAGAAGTCATTCTGAAAGACCCTTTTAAGAACTTTAAGGGACGAAAAACCAAAATGGTTAAGAAACCTCTTTCCACACAAGAACTATATGAATTGGAAAGGCATTATTTCACTACAGACAGACTTAATGTAGTCAGAGATGTATTTGTATTCCAATGTTACACGGGATTGGCTTATATCGACGCATATCAGCTGAAAAGAACAGATATAAAAGATGGTATCGATGGGAATTCCTGGATCATGTCTGAAAGACAAAAAACGGGTTCTTCCACCAATGTCCCACTATTGCCGCAAGCACTCAAAATAATTAAAAAATATAAAGAACACCCGCTCTGTTTACAGCGTGGCACCGTTTTACCAGTTTCTTCCAACCAGAAAATGAACGAGTATCTTAAAGAGATTGCGACTCTATGCGGTTTTCCCTTCACATTAAATACACATATGGCACGTCGAACCTTTGGAAGTACAGTTACATTAAACAATAATGTCCCCATTAATGTAGTTAAAGAAATGCTAGGTCATGCGTCTGTTAAACAGACGGAAGCCTATGCCATTACAGAACAGGTAACCATTGGACGCGAAATGTCACTGCTCAATAAAAGACTGAACAAAATTAGCCCTAAGATGTCCGAAACAGATTTGGCTGTACTTAGCAGATTGGAGAAAGAAATAAAAGAAATTAAAAAGAAATACAATATTCCAGCATCTTAAATCATAAGTAGGAAATACAAGTAGATATTAAAAAGAAAGAGGTTATCTCAAAAATATTGAGATAACTTCTTTTCATGGAGCTCAACTTCACTCCTATAGTCTGGATGATAGGATGGGCTGTACTTAATATATCCTAGACATTGAAGCTGTTTAAAATATTTATGGTATGTTGGAATTGTATTTATATGAGACAATGCCATAATTTTGCTACGACTGACTTTGATTCTCTGCCTCTGCCCCTGCTTGTATCCCAAACTTAGAATTGCCATTAAAATTGCCAGATGCCATACGTTAAGCCTTGAATCATCCATATAGTTGGATAAGCAATTCATGATTTGGTCTTCAGTTGGTTTATTTGTTTGGTTCATCATTGAAAAGTTTTTGAAGATCTTCTTTATTGTAATAATACGAGCCCAGAACTTTTTTAAATCGGACTTTCTGTGTCACTCTGAGATTCTGTACTGAACCTGCAGAGATATCCAGCAGCTTTTTGACTGCCTTACTTTTGAGCCATTCTGGCTGTGCTAATTCCGTTTGCGCATGAGTGGTCTCTTGAACTATAATGCGCATTTTATCTAATAATTGCAGACCAAACTGCCTTAAATCTTCTTTTGTTATAATTTCTTCCATATCATTTTTTATAAAATTTGACTGTCACATATTTTCATTTACCAAAAAATAAATTCTGCTTTTTTGATTTCTTTTTTTAATCGGCACAACTACTAAATTATTACAATGATATAGAAATAATAAATCTTCGGCTTTAAAAGGAGATTCTTGGCTATGATTGGCTGTTCATCGACTCTTGGTAAATGATCTATAGTAGAGGCAACGCCAAAAACGCTTTCAAAAACGAGCCTTAAGGGAGACGACTCATCCTCGGGTTGAAGAAAACCTTTATCGATAGTATTTGTAATTTTTGCAGAAAGTTTTTTTACAATTCTCCTTTGTGGTAAATCTCACCCTGATAAGTATTCGTATGATATTCAATACTTTTCCATTCTATAGTGTGCAAATTCCAGTGATATTGACCACCTGATTCCAATTTAAAGTGACCACCTGATTCCAATTCAAAATGACCACCTAATTCCGGAGCAAAATGACCACCTCCATTTTTTATTAAAAA
>NZ_JBLNKV010000009.1:0-116894 GCF_048158585.1 Flavobacterium galactosi | reverse complement strand
ATCAATTTACCCCGAAATTAGGTGGTCAATTTGAATTGGAAAATGGTGGTCAGTTTGCTCCGGAACTGGTGGTCAATTTACACTGGAAAGTGGTGGTCAATTTGACCGGTTTTTCCACCTTTATTGTCTTTATATAAAATGCCCACCATAGCAAGTGAAATGGCGGAAAATGATGCAGCGCCCAACCCCTGGAAAAACCTCACTACTATTAATAATTTTGGAGGCACAAATGGGTACAGTAATGAAGCAAGCGCAAAAATAATTATACCAAGGCATAAGGCTTTCTTCATTCCTTTTTTATCAGCCAATCCACCAAATACAGGTTTTGCAATTATTTCTGCAAAATCATAAATAGCTATCAGCAAGCCTATCATAGTTAAACCAATACCAACTTTCTCCGCATAAAAAGGGAGGTTTACCGCTACAATATGAGCTCCAAAAGAGGTAGCAAAACCAAGAAACCCAAGTATAAAAGCAAATTTTATTGATGTCTTCATCCTTATTATATTATTAGCTGTTTAGTTTCACTTCGTTATTGTTATTTTTTAATTATTCTTCTCCTAAAGTCTTATGCACAAATAGAATCCATATTGATCATTGTCCACTTGAGGTATAAGAGTAACATTCTTTGTTTTTTCAAAAGGATTCCATTTAATAATAGGATCAAAAAAATAGATAACTTGTGTTACCAAAATACCTATTCCAGCACCCACTAAAACATCCGAAAGCCAATGTGCATTATTCATTATCCTTAACCCTCCAGTAGTAGTTGCAAAAACATAACCACTATAGGCTAACAATGGGCTTGTATCTTTGAACTCTTCATACAATACCGTTGCATTAGTAAAAGCAGAAGAAGTATGTGCTGAGGGAAAAGATTGTCCATCATCTCCGGCATTTGGTCTGATTTTATAAATGTTTTTTTTCAATTTAAAAGTTATAAAATCGGTTATAATTATTGATAAAGTTAAATTTTTTGTTTGGTCAAACCAATGATTCTTTGCTTTTACACCCATTATATCAGCCGCATAAAGCTCTACTATTGGTGCGTATCTGGTATAATCGTCTATACTTGTGCTAAAATCATTACCTACGAAATTTCTAATATCTTTTTGGAAAGATTTTTCGAAGTTACTGTTACTAATCAAAAAGCCTCCTGTGATTAAAGAAACTGGTAAAATACTTATTTTAAAAAAAGTATTTTTTTGCTTTGATTTAGAAACTATAGTATCTGTTTGTGCGATCGATACTGTATAGGACAATAAAACGATTGCTAAAAGAAGTGTTTTAATCCTCATAATTTTAATTTTAGGAGATAATTCATTGGTCATAGTTTTCTTTTTACTAACGCGTTTTATTTACTTCATTAAGGCGTTTTTTGCGTATGCTTCATATTTACATATTTGCTTATTTTATAAACCAGATATGCTGAACAGCTACCTATAGCAGCACCAGCTAATACATCGCTTGGATAGTGAACTCCCAAAAACATACGTGAGTAACCAACGGATATAGCCCATAAAAAAGAAAATGTAATTACATACCATTTTGGAAAAGCAATACTCAAAGAAGTTGCTATCACAAATGCTACAGCGGTATGACCTGAAGGAAAGGATGGGCTTGTAACATATGCCATTTTTTCTATGAAAGAATAGGTTATAAAAGGTCTTACTCTGTTAACGACTATTTTTAGGCAACTTGAGATAAGCGATGAAGTGATTACAGAAAGCGCAATGTACATGGATTTTTTTTGAAGAATTTTCCCTTTTCGGAACAAACCCAACGCAAATAAAATAATAGGAATTACAATACTAATAGGTGTTGCGCTATTGGTAATAAATATAAAAATTGGGTCCAATAATTTATCCCTATTGAGATTAATGTGCCTCAAAAGATCAATATCTACATTTTGGGCATTTGCACCAATGAATAAAAAAAACAATACGGTTAAAAATGAAATTTTATACATTTTATTTTTTTTCATAATAGATTATAAATTTCAATGTATAAATTGTTTAAATAAAAAGTGGTTAAAAACTCTTTTAAAAATTCCTTACAAAGGATAATCCTGATTGTTTACCGTTGTAAAAAGGTGCAATAACAGATGTTGTATTAGTTTCAGACCCGAATATTTTCTTGTTTATGTAAGGATGAATCCAATAAGCAATTTTCGTGCTTAAAATACCTATTCCGGCACCCGCAGCAACATCTGTTAGCCAGTGTCTGTCATTGTATATTCTGAAAAGCCCTGTTCCTGTGGCAATAATATATCCTGAAATTCCGTACCAAATTGATTTGTCTTTGTATTCCTGCCATAAAAATTCAGCTCCGGCAAAAGCTGTTGCAGTATGTCCTGATGGAAAAGAATTATTTCCAGAGCCGTCTGGTCTTGGAACTTTCGTAATTGATTTAAGCCCTAAAACGGTGGTTGACATGATAATATAAGAAGTAGCCAATATTATAGAACGATCCTTTAGATTATTTTTCCCTTTTATCCCTGCTGCATTCAGCGCATAAACCGAAACCGCAGGAACATATTGTGAGAAATCATCAATAGAAATTTTCTCATCTATATGCTCATTTACTTCTTCTTTGATTTCAGAATTAAAATTTTTAATCTGATCGCTTTCAAGACCTATAAATCCATATCCTATTAATACAGCCGGAATAATAAGTTGTTTGAAATTGAATTTGATGTTTTTAGCAATAGTTGCTTTCGAAATAGTATCTATTTTTATCTCTTGCGCGTTTATAGTTGCGATACTAAACAACGAAAATAGAATGATTTTTAACATCCGTTTTTTTTTAAATTATACACTAACTCTGATTTTTTTAACACTAAACTATGTCAAATGTTTAAAGTGTTTTTCATTTTTAAAAACAAAACACAATAAACTAGGCAATACCACTAACAGCAAAGGCATAGCGATTATAAAACCGCCAATTACCGCAATGGCAAGTGGTTGATGTAATTCTGAACCTGTGCCAATTCCTATAGCCAATGGTAATAAAGCTATTATTGCTCCAAGTGCAGTCATTAATTTTGGTCGTAATCTGGTTGAAATAGAGTAAATCAAAGATTGATTTACGTTTCCGGTAATCTTGAAAGTTTCTCTGAATTGTAAAAAAGTAAAAATGGCATTTTCACTAATTATACCAACAATCATAATAATTCCGGTGTAGCTTCCCACGTTTAAAGGTGTTTTTGTAATGAAAAGCAAAATATAACTTCCTGAAATTCCTAAAACAGAAATTAAAAGTATAATTATTGCTACCCTAAAATCTCTAAATAAAAATAAAATAACACCAAAAACCAATAACGATGAAGCTATTAAAATCATTAATAATTCTTTGAAAGATTGTTGTTGATCTTTGTAAGCTCCAGCATATTCGATATAATAACCACTCGGAAGATGAATACTATTTGCTACTTCAGTTTTTATTTCCTTCATCACACTTCCCAAATCACGATTATCTAATCTTCCGGTTACCACACTCATCGTTTGAAGATTTTCCCGTTGTATTTCTGCAGTTCCTTTTTGCACATTTATATTTACAAGACTTGTAATTGGTATCGATTGTCCGTTAGGTAAAAACAGTTGCAATTTCTTAATATCTTCTAAACTCCTTTTTTCAGAGTAGGGATAAATTAATCGTATGGGAATTGTTTGCTCATTTTCCAGCAAATTTCCAATTACATTTCCTTCAAGCGCAGTTTGCATTTGAAATTGTAAATCTGTTGGCGTTATTCCAAATTGTGCCAATTGAGAATAGTTAGGCTGAATATTTATGGATGGTCCAGCCAAAATAATTCCGTCAAAAACATCGGCAGTTCCTTTTACTTTCTCAACAATAGAAGTAATTTGTTTTGCAATTTTGTGCAATTCAGCTTGATTGTTTCCATATATTTTAACTTCTATTGGCTTTACCGAACTCATCAAATCTCCCAGCATATCACCAATGACCTGCCCAAAATCGATACGTAAAGCGGGTTGTGTAGCTTCGATTTTTGCCCTAATTTCATCAATAATATCATTGCTGGTTTTGTTTCTGTCTTTTTTTAATTGAATTAAATAATCACCAAAATTGGGTTCGGTAATAAAGAATCCCATTTGTGTACCCGTTCTTCTACTGTAGGCTTCAACTTCGGGGATTTGTATTATAATTTTCTCTACTTCATTAAGCATTCTGTCGGTTTCTTCCAATGATGTTCCTGGCGGACTTTCATAATCAAGAACAATACTGCCTTCATCCATTTCGGGTAAAAAGCCAGTTTCTAGATTCGGCACTATTAGTATAATTGAAAGTATTAAAACAACACAAAAAGCTATACTTATTATTGGCCTTTCAATAAAATAAGCTACCCAATTTTGAGTTTTTACTTCGTTGATTTCGTTTTGCTTCTCGATTACTGTATCTCCTTTTTCATTTCTGGAAAGCAATAAATAAACAACTGGCAGTAATAACCATGTTACAAAAAAGGAACAAACCAATGTAATAATCATTGTGTCCGTTAATACTTTAAAATAAGAACCCGCTACACCACTCATTAATACAAATGGGAAAAAAATTACTATGGTACTTATGGATGAACCCACCATTGCCGGAAATAAATAATGAATCGCTTTTTGCAAAAGCGAAACTGTAGGTTCATCGGGATGTTCCTCGTGTGTTCTATGAATTTGTTCCACAACCACAATGGCATCATCAATAATTAAACCCAATGCCGCAGCTATCGCACCAAGTGTCATAATATTGAATGTTTGCCCTGTGAGATACAGAACAATCAAGGTGAGCCCCAAAGTAACCGGAATAATTATCAAAATTGTGGCACTGGCTTTCACTGATTTCAAAAACAAAACGGCAACAATTATGGCTAATAATAATCCGATGAGCAAACTATCTGTAACACTTTTTACAGCATCATTTACAAAATTAGCCTGTTCATAAAATGGCTTTATGCTAATTCCTTTTGGAAGGATTTTTTTTAACGCTTGTAACTTTTCATTCATCGCACTCGAAAGTGAAATCAAATTAGAACTGGGTTGTTTTATTACTGCCACAAGAATACTTTCTTTGCCGTTGGCATTTACTTTTATATATTCTTTGGCTTCGCGAATTTCTACCGATGCAATATCTCTTAGAGTGATAATTCCTTTTCCGTTGTTGCGAATGACCAGGTTTTCCAGTTCGTCTTTTTTATTGACTTGTGCATCAGTAATCGTTAAATACAAATAGCGATAATCAGATAAATATCCGTTTGATTTAATAAAATTGGTTTCATTCATTACCTGTGTAATTGCATTTGGCGTAATACCAAGCGCAGTCATTTTATCAAAATCTAACGATAACCAATATTCTTTTTCTTTGCCACCAATAATTCTAATTTCGGAAACGTCCTCTATTTGAGACAAAAAAGGTTTTATTGTTAAGTTAGCGATTTTTTTGAGTTCGATTGCCGATTTACCTTTTCCTTCAATGGCATAACCAATAACAGCCAGAATAGAAGGATTCATTTTTTCGACCGTAATTTGCGTATCAGGAGGAAGATTGTTTTTTATCTGATTGATTTGTGCCTCAATCCTTGTTTTACTTAAATCTATATCAGATTTCCAATCCATAAAAGCCGATATCTCACAACTTCCCCTACTGGTTGTACTTCTAATGGTTTTTAAATCCTGAACTTTTTTTATAGCATTTTCGAGCGGCTTTGTAACGGTAATCATCATTTTATTGACAGGCTGTTGTCCAGCATCGGCAATGATTTTTACTTTTGGAAAAGTAATTTCAGGAAATAAGCTGGTTTGCATTTTTGAATAAGCAAAAAAGCCTCCCAAAATTATTATGAAAATAATGGAGCTTAAACCATTTTTATGTTTAACAAAAAAGGTATTCATCTTGATTAGTTTTTTACTATTTTGACTTTTATACTATCTCCAACTCCGTAATTTCCAGTAAGTACTATTTTATCTTTACGAGTTAAACTTGGCGAAAGAATTTCTACTTTGTCTTCGGTTTCAATTCCTTTTTTTATAGGGATTTTTATAGCTGTATTGCTGTTAATCATCTTCATTATCCAGAAATTAGTTTCTGTTTCATCACTCAAAACAGTCGCTTTTGGCAATGAAATGTTTTTTGAACTTGAAGATTTTTCTATTCTGACTTTTACAATTAAGTTCTCCGGAATATCTTGCTTGCCCATGATCTTTAAAATGACGCTTTGTGTTTGTGAAGTTGCATCGACTGTTGGCATAAACTTTTGAACTTTTGCTTTTATCGATGTTCCGTCAGGCATAAATACCGAAAATATTTTACCAATCGTAACTTGCTTTTTCAACTCATAAGGCAAACTTAAAACTATGGCAAAGCTGTTGGCATCATTGATTGTAACAAGTTGATCACCATCTTGAACGTAATCACCCTGTTGTACATTGATAGAAGTGATATAGCCATTTGTGTTTGATCGTACTTTTATGGCATTTCCAAAATTCAAACTTGGGTCAATTTTATTTATAGTATTCCCTAAAACTTTTGCTTCGCGGGTTTGTATTGAAAACAACACTTTGCCATTAGAAACATAATCGTTAGTAGCCGCATTTACCGAATTCAAATAACCGGTTGCATTTGCTTTTATAACATTTTTCAGCAGATAAGTCGCTGTTGCATTCAAATCGATAAAACTCTCAATAGCTGAAGTGTCAATTGAAGTTAAGGTTACAGGAACACTTGCGTCTATGGTTTTTTCTGGTTCGATTTTATCTTTGCAAGAAATAAAAAGAAGCGAGATTACGGCAAAAAATAGAATTAGTTTCTTCATTGAATTATTCATTAAAACTCCAATAATTAATTTCATTTATAATTTGAAGTTTGTTGCTGTTATTTTGTGAAATATTATTTTTAATGGTTATCAAATTGCCAATTACAATAACATAATCGGTAATTTGTGCATCGCCCGTAAGCAATAATTTTTTATTGGCTTCTATTAATGCTTCAGAAATAATGAGTTGCGATTGTAATTGTTCTTCAATAGCATCAACTTGCTTCAATTTCTGATTTAACATTAAATTTTGTTGATTGTATCGCTTTTTAAAATTGTTTTTGTAAGCCAAACTAGTTACAATAGCAATATCATTTTTTTGATGTTGCAATGTTTTTTGGTTTCCATCATAAATTGGAATTGATAATCCCAAACCAACACTAAAGCCAAAGTTTTTGTAAGATTGATAGGCAAAACTCGAATTATATCCTGCATCACCAAGCAATGATAATGAAGGTTTATACCCATTATCAATTAATTTATTTTGATTTTGAAGTTTCAAACTGTCTATTTCAAATTGTTTTAGAAATATAATTTTATCCTCATTTTTAATACTTTTCAATGCAATATCAGGTTTCTTCAAATTAACGAAGGTCGTATCTGTTTCTCCAGATAAATAATTCAGTAAAGCCAAATCATTTAGGTATTGCTGTTTTAATTGTAAAAGGACTAATTCCTGTTGTTTCACTGTTGCACTAAAAATCAAATAATCGGTTTGTTTGTAAATAGAATTTTGAGTTAGCTTTTTTAACATTGTGACCTCATTTTTTAAAAGCGTAGCCATTTTTTGGTTGTAAACTATTTGTTCAGAACTTCCCGAAGCAGTTATATATTGAGAAACAATTAACTTGTTCAAATCTTTCTGCGCCATTTTTTTATTCAAAACCAAACCATCTTTTAGTAATTTGAAAGTTTCCGATTGTGAATTGATTTGGTTTCTGCCAATTATTTTCTGATTAATACTAATCAGACCCGAAACCGATTGGCCATTACTCAATGCTGTATCATAACCAAATCCATTTATGACTGGAGCATAATTTGCATTTAGATTTCCGGTAATTTGAGGTTTATAGATTGATTTGTTCAATAGACTATCAAGAGTAGCGGATTTTATTTGGTTATTGAAATCGGTAATTAAAGGAGAATTGGTTTGTGCCTTTTCAATAAAATAGTGTAAGTCCTTTTCTTGCGAAAAGGATTTGGCACTTAACAAAACAAAAATGAGGCAAATCTTTAATTTCATTGGATGACTTTATTATAATTAAAGTTTATTTAGGTTTTGAGATAAAAACGGAAGTCTTGTAATTACTATCAACTAAAGTAAATTTGTCATTATATTTTTTGAGAATTTCATTTTTATTTTCTGTTACAAAAAATATTTTTTTATGAATGCTTAAAACAGAATCGAGTTCTTTTTCGTTTTTTAGTGTTTTAGCCTTACCATTAGAATAAAACTGACCAGAATAGTTTTTTTCATTCCAATAATATAATGGGATTTGATTATTAGTTGTTACTATCTTTTGATTTCTAATGAGATATTTATCAGAATTGATGTAGTAATCCAGTATTCCTGTTGCAAATATTCCAAAATACCCTACAAAAGCAACAACTGGAAAAATAAGACTAAAAGCAACTGCTTTCTTTTTACTTTTATAATCATTCCACCAATGAATAATCAGAAACATAATTGGAACCGTTACAGGCAACATATAAGTATGCAAAATATTTTTTGAAAATGTAAAGAAAATTGGTGTCCAAAAAAGCCAAAAGACCAAAAAGGATACCCAACTGTTTTGGAAAATTATTTTCCTATTTTGCCAAAGTTTAAATACTACAATTTGTATCCAGGGAAAAGCAAACAAAAAAATAAAAACCCATATCATTCCAATAGGTTGAGATTTTGGCCTGCCATATAAATCACCTTTCCAGCCAGAATCTACAAAACGTTTATAATGTTCTCCAACAAAAAAGTAATCTAAAAATCCTGGCGATTGCTGTTCGGCAAAATAATACCATGGAACAGCAATTATTGTAGTAATGATAATACCTATTGCTATAGGAAATTTACTAAACAAACTTTTGAATCTATTTTTATCCAATAAGCACCAAAAAAACAACGGCGGGAATGTTAATACTACAATCAATGGACCCTTAGCGAGAAATCCAAGTCCTAGTGCAATAAAAAAGATGTATCTCCACAACGTTTTTCCCTCATTTACCATTGTTTTCCAAAAGGAAAGCATCATCATAGTTGTACAAAATACCAAAGCAGTATCTGTAGAAACTACTCCGGTATGAATTAAAAATTCGGGCATTGTTAACAAAATAAAGCCTGGAAGCCAAAAGGAGATTCCTTCATTTTTTATCATTTTACCGACTATTATTACTATAATAACATTTAATAAAAAAGAGGGGAATCTTGCCGCAAACTCAGTAACGCCAAATATGCTAAAACTAATCGCAGACAACCAAGTTGACAAAGGAGGCTTAGCCCAAAAAGGAATGTCATAATCAATATGAGGGACAATCCATTGGTTGGTTTCCCACATAATTCTTGCAATTTCAGCATACCGTGCTTCTGTTTTGTCCAATAAAGGAATTGTTGCAGTTAGCAATAGTCTAAAAATCAAAAGGACTAATACTGATAGACATAATAAAAAAGAGGTTTTTTTGAATTTTTCAGGTATCATTTTGCTAATTTAAATTAAATAAAGTCAGTGCTATTGTTTCTATAACTATTACTAATTTGATACAAATCATACCAAAGTCTAAAAAAGTAGGTTACTTTGACTTTTGAATTTCCTTTTTCTGTCCACGATTTTAAAGGAATTTCAGCCATTTTTTGTATAGCATTTTCCTTTCCGTAAATAATTTTCATTCTATAGAATAGTTCAACATCAAATAACCATTTAGAAATGAATTTTTCTTTGAATAATAATAAAGAAAGTTCTTTCGTGAAAATTTTGCAGCCACATTGTGTATCATAGATTTTTAACTGAAGTACATTTGAAATAAATGTAGCAATTATTCTTCCTATTAAAAAACGACTGTTTTTTCTTGTAATAACAGACCCTAATTTTAAAATTCTAGAGCCAAAACAAAAAGAAATGTTTTCCACTAAGTATTTTTGTAATTCCACAAATTCTTCTAAAGTAGTTGCTAAATCTGCATCTAAATATCCAATGTGTTTGTGTGTGTAATTTTGATTGCAATAATTTATTCCAGATCTTACTGCTTCTGCTTTTCCTAAATTTTTTTCAAGATTTAGTATGTGAATTTGGTCAGGGTATTTTTGTTTTAGGACTTGAATTATACCAATTGTATTATCCGAAGATCCGTCATTTACAAAACAGATTAAAATATTCTGGGTTTTATCTAAAAAACCAGAGTACTCATCAATTGAAATACCATTTTCTTCATTATAACATGGAAGAACAATACAAGTATTATATCTTATTTCGATTATATTATTTTGCACATATTTTTTTTAAAAATTCAAAACCTTTCTATAAAACAATCAATAAAATTTTATTTGGATTAGACTAAACTTTATTTTTAGAGATAAAACCACCTTTCTCATCAAATAATATGTCATAAGTTTTTATTTCAGCTTCGAAAATAATTTTACCTTTTAGGTTAATTATTTTTGCTGCTTCTTTAATTCTTGCATTTTTAAAATTCACATTCAAATAGTCTAATGCATTTTTAGGCAATTGATTGATTTGGATTTCCACTTCAGTTTCAACAATTTTTCCATCTTGACTAAATAGTACAGAATTATCCACTCCATTTATATCAAAACTCGCTTCATAATTATTTTCTTCTTTATCCCATTTTATTTCCTTGGCATTAGAATATTTTTGATGTAAAGCAGTCTTGATTACTTGTGGGACATTTTTTTCTTTGACTTTTTGCCCAAAAGAAATAAATGACAATATACTTAAAGTTACAACCATTGCTAATTTTTTCATCGCTATTTAATTGAAAATTTATAATAGCCAAAGTTGTAAACCAATTTTGAAGAAATATTGAATTTTTAGAAACGTATCTCAAAAACGTGAAGATTATTTTTGAAATTATAAATAAGCTTCCATTGGTTGTTATCGGCAATTGTTTTAATTATTGATAATCCCAAACCATTTCCTTTTGAGGAAGGATTGACTTTAGAAAAACGTTCAAATAACTTTTCCGTAACTAATGATTTTGATATACCTGTATTAGAAAAAATTAATGAATTTTTATCCAATACTACATTAATATAACCATTTTCAATATTATGATTTATAGCGTTTAGGAATAAATTACTTATCAATACTTCTGATAAAAATTGGTTGATCCTTACTGAAATATTGGGTTCTAATGCTATATCTATTGTGATGTTTTTGGCAAGTGCCTGTTCTTTAAAAAAGGCTAATTGATTGTTTATGGTTTCATTTAGAACAACATCATCCGGAATGTCAAAATACTTACTTTCAATCTTGGATAAAAGCAATAAATTTTTATTTAACCGGTTTAGTCTAGTGGTTGTATTATTTAAATCATCAAGTATTCCAAATTGTTCTTCAGTAAAATCTGAGTGTTGCAATAATGTTTCCAACTTCCCTTTGAAAATGGCTATTGGTGTTTGGAGTTCATGAGCGGCATTTTCTATGAATTCCTTTTGGCTCTTATAGATAAGCGTATTCCTTTCAATCAATTTATTTATAGCTTGATTCAATCTATTAAACTCCTCTATGTCGTTAGATGTTAAATGTGGATTAGAATTTTTATCGATTTCAAATTTTTCAATTTGATCTAAAGTTTCATAGAATGGTTTCCACAGTGTAAGTGACAATCTTTTTGTAATAATAAAAAGACCAATTAGAAGCATTATAACAATAATTATAAATAGTATAACGACACTAATAATTAAATCTTTGTTTTCCACCAAATTTGTTCGGGCAAAAAAAGTATATTTTTTCCCTTTGATTGTGACCGGTGAAACAAGAACTCTGTAAGGCTCTATTTCAACATCTAAAGTATCGTAATAGTTTTTATTATAAAAAGTGTCGTCCTTTAAATTTTCCTGAACGTTATTAATTTTTACATTTCTATTCAATTTATTCCAAACTTTAATATCACTTTCTTCTAATCGTGGAATTGAATTTCTAACAAATTCTTTTTTTTGAAGTAATAAGCCGTCCTCGGTTTCGTGTACATATAAATATTGGGTTACAAAATAAAATAGAGGAGCTACAAATAACATAACTACCAATGAAAAGGATAAATAGTATTTTAAAGTTTTATGTAATAGTTTTCTAGTCATTATCCCATTTGTAACCCATTCCGTAAACTGATTTTATGTAATCATTGCTTCCGGCATCGTTAAGTTTTTTCTTCAAATTTTTAATATGTGCATAAATAAAATCGTGGTTGTCCAACATATCAGCCATATCGCCAGAAAGATGTTCAGCGATAGCACTTTTTGACAATACTTTATTTTTGTTGCCAATTAAAAATAATAGCAAATCTATTTCTTTCTTGGTAAATTCAATCTTCTTGTTGCTAATTTTCACGGATTTTGCTAAGGTATCAATCTCAATTTCATTGAATTCAATTTTATTATTTCCGTTGAATTTTTTTCTTCTTACCAATGCCTGAATTCTTACCAAAAGTTCAGAAAGATGGAAAGGTTTGGTGAGATAATCATCAGCTCCAAGATTAAATCCTTCGATTTTGGTTTCTAGTGCTTCTCTAGCTGAAATTATAATCACTCCATCTGATTTGCTTAATAATTTTAACTGTTTCAATATATCAAAACCATCACCATCAGGAAGCATTAAGTCTACTAAAACACAATCATAATCATACATAGCAATTTTATCTAATGCCGTTTGATAGTTGTTTGCTGTTTCACAATGAATATCATTCGTTTTTAGATACTCTTTTATACTCGTTGCTATATCGATTTCGTCTTCAATGATTAAAATTTTCATATCGCAAGTTAGTAATTCAATTTTGAAGGAAAATTGAATTTGTGGATTTTATCAATATAAAGCTGTAAACATCATAAATCATTAAATACTCGAAATTTGATAAAATAGAAATTTTAAGCTTTGCGGTAAAACCGTACCGTCTAATTTGTTTAGCGGTCTCATCATTGGATTCAATTCTTACATGGGGTTTTTTAGCCTCCACAAAGAATTTTCTTTCTGAAAAAAGCCGAAAGTATAATCCGGTTTTTTAGAATGTTCCGAAGTATTTGATTTTAATGTTTCTTCAAGAATGACTTCTCTTTCATTGGTCGATTTACCCGCATGATTCTTTATATCCCAGTTGAGTAATTCAAACAGTGGATCTAAGAAATCACTACGTAATAATGTTTCGTTATGTTTATCTGACAAATAATATTTTCTATCAGACTGATGTTTTTCTATTAGCTGATTAATTGTCATTAGCTTTCCTATCTTTCAAATATTTAAATCTCTTTTTTGCAACTATTAGTGCTTGTTCGCCTAAGTCCTCGCCTTGAATGTCAGACATGATTTTTTCACATAGAAATAATATTAAAAGCTCGTCAGAATTATATTGGTAAATTTCTGCTAGTTTTAAAATAGCCCCTTTTGTTAATCTCCGTTCACCACGTTCCATTTTACTTAAAATGGCCACATCGATATCTAACATTGCCGCAATTTTCCGTAAGGGAAGATGTTTTGCTTCTCTCAGTTCTCTGAGCTTTTCTCCTAAAGTTTCTGTTGACATATTTATATTTGACACTTAGTGTCAAATTTATTAAATGTTATACTGGGATATATTAAGATTTTAAAACTTTATCAACATGATCGTACTGTGTCTAATCGTATTTAAACAGCAACTTATGCCTGGCAATGTTAATAACATTACATAATTAAAATTTGGGACAGTGTCATTAAAATACTGGATATGCATATATTTAGTTCTCTCTATTAGCAAACTGTTCTTTTAAATATAGGATTTCCTTTTCAAGTTTTTCTAGAATTAATAAACTATTGTCAGAGTCGAAGGATGCTTTCTTATTTAGTTTATCTCTTAATTCAATCATCTGCCGGCCAACTGTCTGCTGCTCGGTTATTGCATATTCTTCAGTCTGTTGTACCGATCGATGCCCGAGCATTTCTTTCACAATATGAATTGGTACATCATTTGCCAGTGTAACTGTACTGCCAAAAGTCCGTCTTGCCTTATGAGTATTTAATATACAAGTAATCCCGCACAGATCAGCAATTTCTTTTAGGTAGGCATTCATTTTTTGATTTGATTTTACTGGAAGAACACTTCTTCTGCTAAGACAAAGCGGATGGTCTTTGTATTTTTCTATAATTTCAAGAGCCTTGGGCAGCAATGGAATATTTGTTTCTGATTCTGTTTTTTGGCGGTCAGACATAATCCAGTATTCGCCATCAATGCCTATCTTGATGTCTTCTTTCTTAAGTTGGAACGCATCAATGTACGCGAGGCCAGTGTAACATTGAAAGATAAATACATCGCGTATAACAGTCAATCTTGGAGTAGAAAAAGTATGGTTCTCAATCTTATGCAATTCCACTGCTGTTAGTGGTTTTTTCTTAGTTTTTGTCTTTTTTCCTTTAAATTTCTTGAAAGGGTCTTCCTTAATAATCTCTTTATCAATTGCTCGTCTTACGATTTTTCTAAAATTTGTAATGTACTTTAATGCAGTATTATTATTACAACTCTTTACCGTCTTAAGATAAAATTCATAATCTTTTATAAATTCATAATTCAAGTCCCGGAATTCCATGTCTTCCAAGTTAAATTTGAACAATAGAAATTCCTTTACATGTTTTTTTGATATTTCAAAACGTTCATGTGTTCCAATGGCATATTCGCCCTTGTCTACAAGCGCTAATAATTCGTTATTATGTTTAAGGAATTCTTCAAGCACTTTTACCTTTGAGGCTACTCGTCCTAGAATAAAATCTATTATCTTTTGGGAAGTAATAAAATGCTCTGAATAAACTAAATCATTTCTGTACTGGTTGACTTTAGTCTCAATTGTAGTAAGAAAAAAATTAGTGGTCCTGGCATCTTCTTTTGTGCCTATAGCTCTTTCTGCTTTTTGATCCCATCTGGTGATATCCCATTTACGTTTGGTAGAAGTTTCCTTAGGGATCCCATCAACGGTTATTCTTAGGTAAATATACCTGAGATTGCTTTTTTTTCGTGGAACCTTCAAAAAGAAGGTTAACCCAAAACTGCTTTCT
This sequence comes from Flavobacterium galactosi, assembly GCF_048158585.1. Taxonomy (NCBI): domain Bacteria; kingdom Pseudomonadati; phylum Bacteroidota; class Flavobacteriia; order Flavobacteriales; family Flavobacteriaceae; genus Flavobacterium; species Flavobacterium galactosi. Next base: position 101,837 of record NZ_JBLNKV010000009.1, on the reverse strand, counting down.
AACATAATTCAACAATTTAAATGAGTAAATGTCGAATTATAGCGTCTTAAAATCAAGTCGTTAACGTAGTTTACATGTTGATTATCAATCATTTAACCTCTATTCCGTGGCACATTTTTTCTAAATTTATAAGTGCCATAAAAATGCCATGTAATTTCGAGCGTTTTTGAAAATTTTGGAGAAACTGGTATAAATAAAAATACCTGCAAATCCGAAATTTGCAGGTATTCTTTAAGATTGTGGAATTTTATAATATTATTCCTGAAATAGGTGGTGGGCGATGAGGGGTTCGAACCCCCGACCCCCTCGGTGTAAACGAGGTGCTCTGAACCAGCTGAGCTAATCGCCCTAGTACAATTTAGATTTTTTCATTTCCTTATTGCGAGTGCAAATATACAGCTAGAAATCGTATTTACAAGTGAAATATTAAAAAAATAAAATAAAAAATAGCAATAATTCTCTTTCACTCTCTCTAATAGCACTTTAAATGCAGGATGAAACCATACTATTTTTTTGTATTAAGTTGTTATAGTCTTACATTTGTGGCATAAATTATAAATAATGGCAAGGTTTAAAGAAAATGATTTACCAAAATCAAAAATTACCGCAAGTTCTCTCAATAAAGCAACTTTAATATTTCAATATGCAGGAAATCATCGTTGGAAATTTTATGTAGGTTTGGTTTTTTTATTGCTAACGGGTGCAACCGCACTGGCTTTTCCTAAATTAATGGGGATGCTTATCGATTGTGTGAAAAATAAAGATAATGCACAGGCTAACTATATCGCCTTGGGATTAGTTGTTATTTTATTTTTTCAATCTATTTTTTCCTTTTTTAGATTGTCTTTATTTGTCAATTTTACGGAACATACGTTAGCAAATCTTAGATTAGCGCTGTATAGTAATCTGGTAAAGTTGCCGATGTCATTCTTTTCACAAAAGCGTGTAGGAGAATTAAATAGTAGAATCAGTTCTGATATAACCCAAATACAAGACACCTTAACTTCCACTATAGCCGAATTTTTAAGGCAATTCATTTTAATTATTGGCGGTGTGCTTTTATTAGCAAATGAAAGCATCAAATTAACATTGTTAATGTTATCCGTAGTGCCACTTGTGGCTGTTGCTGCAGTTATTTTTGGACGATTTATCAGAAAATATTCAAAAAACGTTCAAGATAAAGTTGCCGAAAGTCAGGTTATTGTTGAAGAAACCATGCAAGGAATTAGTATTGTCAAGGCGTTCGCCAATGAATGGTATGAAATTGCCCGTTATAACGGGAAAATAAAAGAAGTCGTTAAAATAGCCATCAAAGGAGGAAAATACAGAGGATACTTTGCTTCATTCATTATTTTTTGTCTTTTTGGAGCTATTGTTGCCGTAGTTTGGTTTGGCGTTCGCTTGAGCATTAGCGGAGAAATGAGCGTAGGACAATTGATTTCTTTTGTATTATACTCCACATTTGTTGGCGCTTCTTTTGGAGGAATCGCTGAACTTTATGCCCAAATCCAAAAAGCGATCGGTGCAACCGAAAGAGTTTTTGAATTATTAGATGAAACTCCTGAAAAAATTAATTCAATTCAAAATGCATCCTACACCAATAAAATAAAAGGTAATGTTACTTTCAAGAATGTAGCGTTCAGTTATCATTCGAGAAAAGAAATAAAAGTGTTGAAAGATGTGAGTTTCACAGCTAATTATGGGCAAAAAATAGCTATTGTAGGTCCCAGTGGAACAGGAAAATCGACTATCGCTTCTTTATTGTTGCGTTTCTATAATATTGATAGCGGGGAAATATTGGTTGATGGGAAAAATATTTACGATTATGATTTAGAAAATCTTCGTGGAAATATGAGTATTGTTCCTCAAGACGTAATTTTATTTGGTGGAACCATAAAAGAAAATATTGCCTACGGAAAACCAGATGCTACTGAGGAAGAAATTCTTTTGGCTGCAAAACAAGCCAATGCTTTAAATTTTATTGAAGGATTTCCTGAAAAATTTGAGACTGTTGTGGGAGAGAGAGGAATTAAACTTTCTGGTGGACAAAGACAACGTATTGCCATTGCGAGAGCATTGCTGAAAAATCCAAGTATTTTAATTTTGGATGAAGCCACCTCTTCATTAGACAGTGAAAGTGAAAAACTAGTTCAGGAGGCGTTAGAAATTTTGATGCAAGGAAGAACAAGTATCATTATTGCGCATCGTCTTTCTACTATACGAAGCGCAGATCAAATTTTGGTTCTTGATAATGGGAAAATTACGGAACAAGGAACACATCAGGAATTAATTACTTTAGAAAACGGAATGTATAAAAACTTAAGCAATTTGCAGTTTAGCAATTCTTAATTTTAATTTAATAACATAAAAAAACCATTTGTACTCAAATGGTTTTTTTATGAAAATTTTATAGGCATTAAACGAGAAATAAGCACTAAAAACCGTATTCTATTTTCCTTTTCTTCTATTGCGTTCCGCTTTTATCATTGATAACTCCCGACTGGTTTGTCCAGCAACTGAAGTGTTTTCTTCGGCACGACGAATCAAGTATGGCATCACGTCTTTCACGGGACCAAAGGGCAGGTATTTAGCAACATTATAACCATTTTCGGCTAAATTATAGCTGATATTATCACTCATTCCGTACAATTGACCAAACCAGATTCTGTCATCGTTGGTTTTAATACCTTTATCTTCCATCAATTCCATTAGCGTATAGGTACTTTCCTCATTATGGGTTCCTGCAAAAACTGACATCGCATCTAAATGGTCAACCATGTAGCGAACAGCAGCATCATAATTTTCATCTGTAGCCTCTTTTGAAGCGCATATTGGTGACGGATAACCTTTCTCTTCTGCACGTGCAATTTCTTTTTCCATGTAGGCACCACGAACTAATTTCATTCCGATTAGAAATCCTTCTTTTTTGGCTTGCTCCTGCAATTTTTTCAAATAGTCCAAACGATCCCAACGATACATTTGCAACGTATTGAAAACTATTGGTTTTTCTTTATTGTATTTGCGCATCATTTCGGTAACTAAATCATCGGCCGCATCTTGCATCCAGCTTTCTTCACCATCAATAAGAAGGGCAACATTTTTTGAATGGGCATCTTTACAAACCAAATCAAAACGCGCCACTACTCTACTCCATTCCGCTTGTTCTTCGGGAGTTAACGTTTGTTTTTCTCCTAATTTTTCATACAATTCAAAACGCCCAAACCCCGTTGGTTTAAAAACTGCAAAAGGAATTGCTAAGCGCTCTTTGGCAAACTCAATTGTTTTTAAAGTCATATCAAGTGCGGCATCAAACTGATCTTCCTCTTCTTTTCCTTCTACAGAATAATCCAATACAGATGAAACACCTTTGGTAAACATTTTATCAACTACAGAAAGACAGTCAACCTCATTTACTCCACCACAAAAATGATCAAAAACGGTGGCGCGAATTAAACCTTCAACAGGAAGATTTGCTTTCAATGCAAAATTAGTAACCGCAGTTCCTATCCGAACTAAAGGCTGATTATCAATCATTTTGAAAAGAAAATAAGCTCTATCGAGTTCGGTATCACTTTTTAATGCAAATGCAACTTGTGTATTATTGAATATTTTTTTCATTTTTTGTGATATTTTTGTACAAATATAGATAGAGTTGAAAAAATATTATAGAAAATCATATTTAAATAATGAAAAAACACTTTAAATTATTTTTAAAACTTATTCTAATTACGAATAGAATAATCAATTGATTTAATTAAATTTCAAAATATTTTTTTTAAACCTAATTTTTAATGTAAACAGATATGAAAGCTAAAATAGATAATAATAAGTTTAATTCTCAAGATTCTAAATTAGAAAATAATTATTTTGAGGTAATCACTTTATTTTTTATAATTGGTTTTTTAATTACTGATTTTTTGCCGCAATTTAGAAGTATTGAAATTATTGGGCCCCAATATTTATACTTATCAATACTTAATATTATAATCGGAATTTTTATATATTATAATCCGTCTATAATTCCTCAAAATTTAATTTCAATCTATAAAAAAAGTTATTTAATTAAAGCCTATATATTATTTCTTCTATTTTGTGGTCTTTCCTTATTTTCAGCTGTAAATCTCTCTTTGGGTATTGTAAGTATTACAAGACTTATTATAGTTTTTTTTACACTGGTTAACTTCTCCATTTTATTATATAATAGACTAAATTTAATTTACAAAATCATCTTTCTTATTGGCATTAGTGTTTTTACTCAATCATTTCTAGAACTTTCTAATTTTGTTCAATTTTCAAAAGTAGATTCGATTTTAAATGGTTTAAGTAATTTAAAAGGAAACACTGGAAACATCAATATATTTTCAGCTAGTTTAAGTATTAAAATCCCTTTCCTGCTGATAGGAATATTACATTTTACAAAATGGAAAAAATGGTTTTTAGTTTTAGCATTATTATTGGCTACAATTCTTATTTTTTTAACAGGATCAAGAGCTGCTTTTTTAAGTCTATTCTTTGAAACAATTATTTATATTCTATTATGCTTAAAGTTAAATCCTTTAAAGCCAAAAAATATTTTAACTATTTCTTATATCATCATACCTATTATCATTTCATTTTTCATCGCAAATCTAATTTTTGAAAAAGGAAAAGGTACAGGTCGATATGAGTCTGTTTCAAGCAGAGTAAAACAAGTTGCTAATATAAAAGATGCTTCTATAAACACAAGATTACTTTATTGGAATAATGCTTTTAAAATGATTAAAAACAATCCTGTAATGGGTATAGGAATAGGGAATTGGCAAATAGAATCAATTCCTTATGAAAAAAAAATAGAAAATGATCATACTATTTCGGGACATACACATAATGATTTTCTTGAAATTACTGCAGAAACGGGTATCATAAATGGTCTAATTTATTTATCTATCTTTATTTTTGCCCTTTGTCTAAATTTAAAAAGATTTTTTAAGTCAGAAAACAGTGAAGTTAGAATAATTGCGTTACTTTCAATTTTACTTTTATTATCTTATGGTATCGATGCTACCTTCAATTTTCCATTATACAGACCAACAATGCAGGTTTGGTTTTCTTTTTTTCTTGCTTTGTCAATTATTAATACTTCAACATCCAAAGAATTTGAAATAAGTAATTTTAGGAATAAAGCCTCTATTTTTATACTAAATCTTTTCACTTTTTACGGTTTACTTTTCTTTTAAAACTTTTAAAGCAGATCAATTAGAAAATGATATTAAAGCTAATTTTTTAAAAAATGATTTTGACTTAAAAGCAGATGAAATTGTTTACAATTTGCCCAAATATCCTAATATATTTAGTACCGGAGAACCTTTTGCTACCTATGTTGGAAAATATTATATTCAAGAGAAAAATTACAAACAGGCATTAAAATTTTTAAATATTGGTTATAAAATAAATCCATATATTGGAAGAACAGAGTTTTATAAACATCTAATAGCAAAAGAAACTGGGAAAAATGACAGTGCTTATTTTTATGCCAAAAAGGCCTTAGATATTCGACCTCGAAATAAAGATTATTATATTGAGGCGATTAATACAGCAATTATTTTAAAAGATACTACAGGGATAATTAGAATTCACAATATCTATACTCAATATAACGATTATCCAGAAGTTTGGATAAATACTTCAAGTGCATTAAATCAATCAGGATATAATCATAAAAAACTGATCTCTTTTATAAGTGATGGATTAAAAAAATTCCCTAACGACAGCCTTTTAATTGAAAGAAAAAAAATATTTGAAAAAGATATTTTTGAAAATCAAGCTATTCTATTTTTTAATAATTCAAATTATGACAAAGCTTTGCAATCCTATAAAAAAGCATTGAACAAAGATCCGAATAATGTTTTTTTAATCCAAAATATAGGAATATGTTTTTATAACTTAAAACAATACTTGAATGCAATTTCGTACTTAAAAAAAACATTAATTTCTCCGAATTTAAAAGATGGAAAATCCGAATATTTATTGGGTATGAGTTACTTTTTTATTAAAAACAAAGAAAATTGCTGTAAATATTTAAATTTAGCAAAAGACAAAAATTATGGTAATGCCCAAGAAATACTGAGACAAGAATGTCAATGATTATTTTATTAAAACCATCATCTAGACTATTTTTAATAAATTAGAATAAAAACTAAATAAAGCTCAGAAAAATTTTTTATAAAAAGACAACTTGTGTTTTATTGAATATATTTTTTATTATTTGTGATATTTATGTCTAATTATTGAGCGATTTTTAAATATTATTTAGCAAAAATTACCTTATTTTGCGCTTTCAATTAATCAACAACGATGCAAACGATTCAAGCCAACAGTTATCCGATTTATTTCAACGAAAAAGGATATGAAGCATTAAACCTTCATTTAAAAGAGAATAAGTATTCTAACCTATTTATTATTGTAGACAGCAATACAAATGAGTTTTGTTTGCCAAAATTCCTACCTTTTTTAGAAACTGATCTTACTATTGAAATCATTGAATTTGAAGCAGGGGAACAAAACAAAAATATTGAAACCTGTGTTCAAATTTGGAATGTATTAACTGAACTTGGTGCTGACAGAAAAAGCCTTGTTATTAATTTAGGGGGTGGTGTTGTTACTGATTTAGGCGGATTTGTTGCTTCAACATTTAAGAGAGGAGTTGATTTTATTCACATTCCTACTACTCTATTGTCTATGGTTGATGCTTCTGTGGGTGGAAAAAACGGTGTTGATTTAGGTAATTTAAAAAACCAAATCGGGGTGATCAATGTGCCTAAAATGGTTCTTATTGATACCCAATATCTTGAAACATTGCCGCAAAATGAAATGCGTTCCGGTCTTGCCGAAATGCTAAAACACGGTTTAATCTATGACAAAGAATACTGGGAGCAATTTCTAGATTTGAAAGCCATTGATTTTGCTGATTTTGATGAATTAATATACCGTTCTGTAGAAATAAAGAATGAAATTGTTAAACAAGATCCAACTGAAAAAAACATCCGAAAAGCATTGAATTTTGGTCATACTCTTGGTCATGCTATTGAAAGCTATTTTCTGGAGAATGAAAACAAAACTACTTTATTACACGGCGAAGCGATTGCAGTTGGAATGATATTGGAAAGTTATATTTCATTACATAAAAATTTAATCAATCAGGAAGAATATTTTCAAATAAAATCAACTATTAAAACAATATACGACGACATTATTTTTGAAGAAAATGATATTAAACCTATTTTGGAATTGCTTATTCACGACAAAAAAAATGAATATGGCAACATCCAGTTTGCATTAATCGAAGGCATTGGAAACATAAAAATCAATCAATCGGTTGACAATGAATTAATTCTTAAAGCGTTTCTGGATTATAAATCTTAATTATTTTTTTTATAAAAAGGATTGCATTACGTATATAATATTTTTTACATTTGCTGCAATGAAAAAAAGTCAAAACAAGAGAAATTATAGTTCTAAGAAAAACCGAAACAATATGTCTTTTTTAAGAATATTGAAACGTTTTTATTCCATCAAAGGAAACTTTAGTTTTGATGTTTTTCAATATTTGAAAGCAGATAATGAAAAGCTTCAAATAATTTATGCAAATATCAGAGTTTGAATTTTAGATTAATTATTTTTACGCATACTTAATCTAAAATACTGAAAACTAAATGAATACAAAATATTCTGATTTAATAAATCAAACTTATTACTTTCCCCAAGAAGAGTTTACTTTAAACAAAGATAACCTTCAGTTTCACAATATCGATTTGATGAAACTGGTAGAGAAATATGGCACACCATTAAAATTTACTTATTTACCTCAAATTTCCAATAACATTAACAAAGCCAAAAGCTGGTTTCGTAAATCGATGGAAAAAAATAAATATGAGGCAAAATACTATTATTGCTATTGCACAAAAAGTTCTCATTTTGAATTTGTAATGAATGAAGCTTTCAAGAATAATATTCATATTGAAACTTCTTCTGCTTTTGACATTAATATTGTTGAAAATTTATTGGCAAATGGAAAAATCAATAAAAGCACTTATATCATTTGTAATGGTTTTAAAAGAGATCAATACATTGAAAACATAGCACGATTAGTTAATAACGGACATAAAAATGCTATTCCAATTATTGATAACTATGAAGAACTGGATTTACTTCAAGGTCAAATAAAGGGAAAATTCAAAATTGGAATTCGTATTGCTGCCGAGGAAGAACCAAAATTTGAGTTTTATACTTCAAGATTGGGAATTGGATACAAAAATATCGTTCCTTTTTATAAAAAAGAAATCAAAGAAAATAAGAAATTGGAACTTAAAATGTTGCACTTTTTTATCAATACCGGCATAAATGATAATGCATATTATTGGAATGAATTAGTAAAATGTATCAAAGTTTATGTTGCATTAAAAAAAGAATGCCCTACATTAGATGGATTAAATATTGGTGGTGGTTTTCCTATCAAAAACTCATTGGCATTTGAATACGATTATCAATATATGATTGACGAGATTATCAATCAGATAAAAATTGCCTGTGATGAAGCAGAAGTCGATGTTCCAAATATTTTTACAGAATTTGGTTCGTTTACGGTTGGAGAAAGTGGCGGCGCAATTTATCAGATTTTGTATCAAAAACAGCAAAATGACAGAGAAAAATGGAATATGATTGATTCCTCTTTTATCACAACTTTGCCAGATACATGGGCTATCAACAAACGTTTTATCATGTTAGCGGTCAATCGCTGGAATGAAACTTATGAAAGGGTTTTATTAGGTGGGATGACTTGTGATAGTGATGACTATTACAATTCAGAGCAAAATATGAATGCCATATATTTACCTAAATACAACAAAGAAAAACCGCTATATATTGGTTTTTTTAATACCGGAGCGTATCAGGAAACTATAGGTGGTTATGGTGGTTTACATCACTGCTTGATTCCTCAACCCAAACACATCCTGATAGATCGAGACGAAAATGGAATTTTAGCAACTGAGGTTTTCTCAGAGCAACAAACCTCCGATGATGTTTTAAAAATATTAGGTTACGACAAAAAATAAATACTTAATTATACAATTAGTCAATTTAAAAATTCGTTAAATTTGAAATACAAATTCAATGTTTCGGTTTTTAAATCTTTAAATTTTAAAAAATGAGCAAAGGACCGATCAGTCAGTTTATTGAGAAGCATTATCTGCATTTCAATTCTGCATCTTTAGTTGACGCAGCTAAGGCGTACGAGCAACAATTAGCCAACGGTGCAAAAATGATGGTGAGCATGGCTGGTGCTATGAGTACAGCGGAGATTGGAAAGATTTTTTCAGAAATAATACGTCAAGATAAAGTTCATATTATTTCTTGCACAGGAGCAAATCTTGAAGAAGACATTATGAATTTGGTAGCACATTCTCATTATGAAAGAGTTCCCAATTATAGAGATTTAACTCCTCAAGATGAATGGGATTTATTAGAAAGAGGTTTAAATCGAGTTACAGATACTTGTATTCCTGAGCACGAAGCATTTCGTCGTTTGCAAAAACATATTTACAAAATTTGGAAAGACGCGGATGACAAAGGGGAAAGATATTTTCCACATGAGTTTATGTACAAAATGTTACTTTCAGGTGTTCTTGAAGAATATTATGAAATTGACTTAAAAGACAGTTGGATGTATGCTGCTGCCGAGAAAAATCTACCTATTATTGTACCAGGTTGGGAAGATAGCACGATGGGAAATATATTCGCATCATATGTGATTAAAGGCGAATTAAAAGCCTCAACAATGAAATCCGGTATCGAATACATGGTTTACTTGTCTGATTGGTACCCAAAAAACAGTACTAATGGTGTAGGTTTTTTCCAAATTGGTGGAGGAATTGCAGGAGATTTTCCAATATGTGTTGTACCAATGTTATACCAAGATATGGAAATGCATGACATTCCATTTTGGAGTTATTTTTGTCAGATTTCAGATTCTACAACCAGTTATGGTTCTTATTCTGGAGCGGTCCCGAATGAAAAAATTACTTGGGGTAAATTAGATATAAAAACTCCCAAGTTTATTATTGAGTCCGATGCTACCATTGTAGCACCTTTAATTTTCGCTTATTTATTAGATTTATAGAATAACTTTATGAAAAGAGTAATAGTTGATTACGCAAAACTTACAAATGAAATTTTGAACCTTTTGGTAGAAAAATTTCCTGAAGGATATGATGACTCAAACATTATCCGTTTTAGAAATGCTAAAAATGAATTAATAGAAGCTGTCGAAGTACGTACGGAAGACACCATATATTTAGTAAAAGTCAGTACAAAATTAGCAGACAGAATTGAAAATTATGATGAAGATGATGATATCGATGCAGTTGTTGAACCAATAAGCGGTCTTGAGCTTGATGATGACGATGCAATAGAAGATGACGATGATGAGGATGAAAACCTTGATAAGCCCGATAAAGATAGTGGAGATGATGGTGACGACGATGATGGTGATGATAAAGATATATCGGACGAAGACGATGATGATGAAGATTAATACAACTCTTCGATAAAAATAAAAAAGGAACTCCCAAACGAGTTCCTTTTTTTGTTAATTTAGAATACAAATATACGCCAAAATGACGCAACAAATTTTACATGCCAAACTCAAGGAAAACTTTGGTTTTGAAAAATTCAGACCCAATCAGGAAGATATAATAAATGGTGTCCTTTCTGGCCAAGATACTTTGGCTATTATGCCAACGGGTGGTGGAAAATCAATTTGTTTTCAATTACCGGCATTAATTTTTCCAGGAATCACCATCGTTATTTCACCACTAATTGCTTTGATGAAAGATCAAGTAGATAGTCTTAAAACAAATGGGATTCAAGCGTGTTTTATAAATAGCAGCCAAACTGAAGCCGAACGTCAATTTTATATTGAAAGCTTACAATCGAATAGTATAAAATTAGTTTACATTGCACCGGAAAGTCTTTCTTATCTTGATAACATTTTCAATAGTTTAACCATAAGTCTTATTGCTATTGACGAGGCACATTGCATTTCGGCTTGGGGACACGATTTTCGTCCAGCATATACTAATTTAGGATATCTCAAAAAACGCTTCCCTTCTACTCCAATATTAGCTTTAACTGCTACAGCTGATAAAGCTACACGTAAAGACATTAGCAACCAATTAAATCTAGTAAACCCTAAAACACTCGTCGCTTCTTTTGATAGAAAAAATCTAAGTCTAGAAGTTCGTCCTGCTTTAGACCGCGTAAAACAAATTATAGATTTCATCCAAGAAAAGCCAAACGAATCAGGAATAGTCTATTGTTTAAGTAGAAAAACAACCGAAGAGCTTGCTGAAAAATTACAAAAAATAGGCATTAATGCAAAGGCTTATCACGCTGGTTTAGACAACAAAATTCGGTCTAAAACCCAAGATGAGTTCATCAATGATGATTGCCGAGTGGTTTGCGCCACCATAGCTTTTGGAATGGGAATTGATAAATCGAATGTTCGCTGGGTAATTCATTATAATTTACCAAAAAATATCGAAGGCTATTACCAAGAGATTGGTCGTGCCGGTCGCGACGGATTACCATCAGAAACGGTATTGTTCGAAAGTTACGGTGATGTTATTCAATTACAAAAATTTGCATCCCAAGGTTTGAATGCCGAAGTACAATTGGCGAAACTAGAAAGAATGAAACAATATGCAGATGCCTTAAGTTGTCGCAGAAAAATATTGCTTTCATATTTTGGAGAACTCGTTACGGAAAACTGCGGTAATTGCGATATTTGTAAAAACCCGCCTTCCTTTTTTGATGGAACCGTAATTGCCCAAAAAGCATTGTCGGCGATTATTCGTTTGCAAGAAACAGAACCGTTACCCGTTATCATTGACTTCTTGCGGGGTTCAAAAAATGCTTATATTTTTGAAAAAGAATATCAAAATCTTAAAACTTATGGTGTTGGTATTGACCTTTCTTGGTTTGATTGGAATCAATATTTAATCCAACTTATCAATTTGGGCTATTGCGAAATTGCTTTTCATCAGCAAAACAAAATCAGACTGACTGCATTTGCCAAAAAAGTCTTATTTGAAGGAGAAAAAGTACAATTGACTACAGTCCAAAAAATCAATATTGACAAACAAGAAGTCAAAGAAGTGAAAAGCAAATCTACTGTAAATTCATTATTTGATACCTTACGAAAATTACGTTACGAAATTTCAAAAGAAGAATCGGTTCCTGCATATGTTATTTTTAGTGATGCGGCTTTGCGCCAAATGGAAACGGAAAGACCTACCAGTGATCCTGAGTTACTGGCAATTGATGGTGTTGGAAAAGCAAAACTGGAAAAATATGGTGATGCTTTTATAAAAGCAATCATTGATTTTCAAAAATCAAAAGTTGTCAAAAAAAAGAAAGAAGCCACCACCTATAAAGAAACATTAGAATTGTACCAAAACGGATTATCTGTTGAAGAAATTTCTCAAAAGCGAAAATTAGGTTTAAGTACGATTATGTCACATTTAGCCAAATTATATCTTGACGGAGCTGCTATTGATTTGAACCCGTTTATTTCTAAAGAGGAAGTGTCTCAAATTGCTGAAGCACAAATAAAACTTGAATCTCCCAATGCATTAAAACCATATTTTGATTATTTTGAGGAGAAAATAGATTACGGAAAAATCCGCTTGGCATTGTCCATACTAGAAAAAGAAAACGCTATACTTTAAAAAACTATGATACAATCATTTTCCCCTTTTATAAATTCTCAGACTGAAATTTTGATTTTGGGAACTATGCCTGGTATCGCTTCTCTGGAAAAACAGGAATATTATGCACATAAAAGAAATCATTTTTGGAAAATAATGTACACACTATTGGGTAATTTACCAATATCCGAAATTTTCGAAGAAAAAATACAAGTACTGCAAACCAACAAAATTGGATTGTGGGATGTATTGGAAAATTGCGAAAGAAAAGGGAGTTTGGACATCCACATCAAAAATCATAAAGAAAATGATTTTGAAACCTTGTTCAAAGAATTCCCGGCAATCACTACAATCATCTTTAACGGAAAAGAAAGTCATAAATACTTTTTGAAAAAATTTGGACAAATAAAAGGCATCACGTATTATGTGATGCCTTCTACTAGTCCTGCTAATACAATGTCTTTTGAAAACAAGTTGAAAATCTGGTCAACCTGTTTCTTATAAGTTATAAATATCTTTCCTGAAAAACCCCTTGATGGTGTTTTTGATGACCAATAAGAATAAAACCTATTGCACGAACTGAAATTTCATTATTAGAAGCAGTTCCAATTCTTTTTAATTGTTCCTCTGAAAAACTTTTAAAAAGAAACAAATTAGAATGTCTAACCGCTGAGAGTTCCGCTAATAAGTCTTGAATATTTCTATCGTTTGCACTCGTATTATCAACATAATCATTTTCTTCAAAACCAGGTAATTGTGTTTTGTCATTTCTAGAAATTCGCAACGCACGATACCCAAAAATTCTTTCCGCATCAATGATGTGTTGAATAATATCTTTGATTGTCCACTTCCCTTCGGCGTACCTATAATCAAATTTGTCCATAGGAATATTTTGTACAAAACGAATAAAATCGTGAAGACAAATTTCCAATTCTTCAATCATTTCAACATTCCCCGCAGCTTTGATATAAGTTGCGTTAAATTCAGAATATTCACTTACAGGCAATTGATCTGTCTTCATTTTTACAATTAAGCTGAATTTCTACTTGCGTTTGTATTTCCAAAAAGAGAACGTGTTACAATTTTCTCATACACTTTAATCAAGTCTATATCTGGGTTTTTCTCTTTATTTATTTCATTAATTCTCAATAAAGCATATTGTTGTATTGTCAACAATGGCAATACAATACGCTCTCTTATTTGTATGGATGCTTTACCATCAGGGTAATTTTCCATCAATTCTTTATGACCAGCAATTTTCAAAAGCAAACGTTTTGTTTCTAAAAATTCATCATAGATTATTTGCCAAAAAACACCAAATTCAGGGTCTTTTTTCATGTAAGCTGTTAGTGGAAAAAATGATTTTGCCAATGACATCATACTGTTTTCTAACAAAGTCTTAAAGAATAAAGAGTTGTCATATAAATCTTGAACTTTATTCCATTGATCCGTATCTTCAAAATGTTTTAAAGCTGATCCTACACCAAAAAATCCCGGTACGTTTTGTTTCAACTGACTCCAAGAACCCACGAATGGAATTGCTCTCAAATCTGCAAAATCTAAACTTTCCGATTTGCTTCTTTTTGATGGTCGGCTTCCAATATTAGTTTTAGCATAATATTTCAAAGTACTCATTTGCTCCAAGTACGGGATGAATTTAGGATGATTCTTAAAACTCAAGTATTTTTCATATCCTAACTCCGCCAATTGATTCAAAATATCTTTTTCGTTACTTGACAATTCGTTTTGACCTTTACTAAAAACTTGATTGGTTACACCGGCACTTAGTAAATTTTCTAAATTATAACGACAAGAATCTAAAGTCCCAAAATTAGAACTTATCGTTTGCCCTTGTACGGTAACTTGAATCTCATTATTTTCAATGTTTGGACCTAATGAAGCGTAAAATTTATGTGTTTTTCCGCCACCACGAGCTGGAGGACCACCACGACCATCAAAGAAAATAGCTTTTATGCCGTATTTTCTGGAGATTTCCGTAAGCTCTTCTTTAGCCTTGTAAATACTCCAGTTTGCCATTAAATAGCCCCCATCTTTCGTACCATCAGAGAAACCAAGCATTATAGTTTGCTTATTGTTTCTGTTTACCAAATGTTTCGCATAAGCAGGATTTGTATACAATTTTTCCATGATAGCATGCGCATTTTGTAAATCATCAACGGATTCAAAAAGCGGAATAATATCAACAGTTGGATTTTCCCAATTACTTAAACGGAATAAAGCGAAGGTTTCCATCACATTAAGCGCACTTTCATTATTACTTATAATATAACGGTTGGCACCAAATTCTCCATTGTTTCCCTGTATTGTTTTTATAGCCTGAATCGATTCAATAGTCGACCTGGTCATTTCATCATTGAAGACATTTGGATTTAAGTCTCCATTAACATTAGAAAGAACTACAAATTTTTCTTCTTCGGATAATGCAAAATAATTTTCAGGAAAAACATCAGGATTTGAATTCAAATAGAATTCCACAACGTCATTAAATACAGCATCGTGAATTTTACTGTTTTGACGAATATCTAAAGAGGCAAAATGAAAACCAAATAAATTAACTTTAATTAAAAGTGCGTCCAACTCATCAAGATATAATGATTGATGCTGATCAATAATTATCTGTTTTATTTTTTTTAACTGTGATTTAAATTCATCCAAAGTGATGAAAATTTCTCCTCGTGAATAAAAAACAGAACGGTAAAGTTTAGATTCAAGTTCTGAAACTAAAGTATCTACACCTGAAAATGTTAACTTACGTTTTAAATTTCTCATTTCAATGTAATAACATTTCAATATAGAAGTTCTTAAACGTTCTGCAACTTTCAAAGTAATCTCTGTAGTTACAAATGGATTTCCATCACGGTCTCCACCAGGCCAAAATCCAAGTTTAATTAATGGATTTTTAATTGAATTTCCATTAAAAATATTCTTCTGAAGATAATGAACCATATCTCCCGAAGTTTTGTAAAATACATTTTCAAGGTACCAAATCAAACTTACCGCCTCATCAAAAGGATTCGGTTTTTCATTTTGAATAAAAGGAGTTTTACCCAATTGTGCCAACAATTGCTTGATATCAAGTAAATTATTTTTACGGATAGCATCCGTTAAATCATTGATAATGCCAAGTACAGCACCGGGATAAAACTGCGTAGGATGCGCAGTTAAAACCGTTCTTACATTGAAATCCTCCAAGAAATTAATCAATTCCTCTTCCTTCTCTTTTGCTTCTGATTTTTCTTTGATATCTCTTAAAGACCCTCTTCCTTCCATGTTATTTACTACAGGAAAAGCAGCATCTTCAATAGCGTCAAATAATACAATTTGGCGTTCGATATATTGAATAAAACGAAACATTAAATCAATTTTTTCTGTTTCTGAAGCGCTATGCAAATATCTTTTAGCAAAAAAATCGACTATTTCTTTAGGTGTTTCCTGTTTTTTAAAACCTGTATCACAAACATCTGTAAACAAAGGAAGTAAAACACCTGTATTATCTATAGAATCAAAAGGTAATGTAATAAAAACACTATTATAAATGTGATATTTTGAAAGAACATCTTGATTGAAACGTTCTATTTTAGGTAGCGTGTACATAATTCAGTTATAGTTGATTTAGTTAGTTAATTTTTCATAAAAAAACCCCAAGAATAAACTTGAGGTTATATTTTTAGAATATAGCGTTCAAGAATTAATTACATATTTTTAAAAATAGTATGCATTAAGCGCTTCTTATCATTTATACTTTCTTCAAGCGAAATCATAGTTTCAGTTCTGTAAACACCTTCTATATCATCGATCATGAAGATAACATCCTTAGCATGTTTAGTATCTTTAGCTCTAATTTTACAGAAAATATTAAATTTACCTGTTGTTACAGACGCAACTGTTACATAAGGAATTTCATTAATACGCTCTAAAACAAATTTTGTTTGAGATGTATTGTTAAGAAAAACACCTACATATGCAATAAAAGAATATCCCAATTTGTCATAATCAAGAACTAATGAAGATCCCATTATAATTCCTGCATCTTCCATTTTTTTTACCCTAACATGCACAGTTCCTGCAGAAATCAACAGTTTTTTTGCTATATCTGTAAACGGAACTCTTGTATTATCAATCAACATATCTAATATTTGGTGATCTACTTCATCTAAACGAAACTTACTCATATTTCTTTAATTAATATTAATAATTGCTATTACAAAGTATAAAAATATACATAAAAATTAATAAAACGATATAAATATTATACTTTTATCATTCCGTTAACAAATTTTATGTTATTATCTAAATAAAAATCAGCTTTTTGATTTAATTTCGGAAAATCGCCGGAGTCATCTTTATAGAGTGCTCCTTCAGCATCATACACATAATGACCAAAATGATTTTCTAATTCGCCAATTTCTGAAATATAGGCGTTAAAGTAAATCTGATTTTCAAATAACTCTTCTTTGTATTGTGCTGCAAAATTGGTGATTTTTTCAATACCATCATAATTTATTCTGATGTTTTTATACATTAAATCATAAAAAACGACTTTATTTTGAGGAATATTCAAATATTTATTAATTCCGTTATCAACTATAACGTTTTCGCTAAGTATCGTAAAACTGGAAATTAACGCCATAAAAACAAATTTTCTTGTTTCTTCCCTATCATAATCATTTGCAAAATGTCCGGCTTCAAACAATAAAGTTGGCACACCTAAATACTGAAAAGTATCTCCTATACAGTTTATATTAAAAGAATCATCAAAACGTCCTATTTGATTTGGCAAATAAACCTGCAATACCTCATTTATCCCCGCAATCAAATTAATAGCTTTTAATCTAGATTCATTTATTTCTCTCTCTTCATCATAAGAAGGTGCTAAAAAAGACAATGTTGCCGGTCTACCTGTGTCACTAACTCCAAATATAGTGCGCTGATCATGAAGATTAAAACAATAATCAGGTTTAAAAGATTCGAAAGTTTCCCTCAATATCCTGCTTTCTGGCTGAGAAAGATCCTGAGAGTCTCGATTGAGATCTATTTTATTCGCGTTTTCACGTGTATATAAAGTTGCTCCGTCAGGATTCAACATTGGAATACTGCAAAAAGTAAAGTCCATTAGCAATTGCTTCGCTAAATCTGAACCACTAGTAAGCACATTCAAGAAATCAAAAAGCGCTTTTGTAGTCGTACTTTCATTTCCATGCATTTGAGACCAAAGAAAAATTTTGGTTTCGCCTTCTCCAATTTGATAAGAATAAATAGACCTTCCTAAGACTGATTTTCCAATAACTTTTAGTTGCTTATTGGTATTTAATTTTTGCAATAAAGGCTCAATCGAATCTAAAGTAATATAACGTCCGTGGATAGATTCTTCTTTATATTGACTGAATAATTGTTCTAAATTCATACTATATTATTTGATTTACAAAAGTAAACATCTTTATATTTACATTTGTAAACAAGTTGAATTTAAGTTATTTCAATGATGTAAACACTTTTTCGCATTCTATTATTCCGAACAGTCCCTCTACAATTGACAAATGTTATCTATAATATTACTATTTATTAAAATATTAATTATCAATAAATTAATAATCATTATAACTAGCTTTACTTTAACTAAAATGTTGAAATAAATACTATTTACACTTGTAATTTTGGTATTTCCATCTGATTTAGTTACATTTGTAAATCGATTTTTTTTAATTAAAATTTACAATGGTAAACACAGACGATTTTATAAAAAGACTAGAAATTATACTGGATTATTACGGTCTGAATGCTTCCTCTTTTGCAGATAAAATTGGTGTACAGCGTTCGAGTTTATCTCACCTACTTTCAGGAAGAAATAAGCCAAGTCTAGATTTCATCCTTAAAATTTTAGAGGTTTTTCCTGATGTTGATTTGTATTGGATTTTGAATGGAAAAGGAACATTCCCAAAAAATACAGAGCATATTGAAAAAAAAGAAACTGTATTTGAAGAGGTTGTCAAACAAAATATTCCTATTCCATTAAACAATGAAAGTATTCCAGAAAATTTATTCTCAGAAATAAAAAATACAAATCCGATAACTGTTTTGGAAACAAAAAAGACGGAAACTCAAAATACAGATAAAGAATCTAATTCGAGTGAAATTGATAAAATTGTAATTTTTTATAAAAATGGAACTTTTAAAAGTTATATTCCGGATTAAAAAATACCCCCAATTCAGATTTCCGAATTGGGGGTTATTTAAAAAAGGTAAACTTAAAAAAGTAAATTTATTTTCTTAAAACAAAAATCGAAGTTACGCCTGCTTCGGCTCTTACATTGATTGGAGCAAAATCACCTGAAGTTGTTGGATAACTATAAGTCAATACTTGTCCACCAGCGTTAAGTCTTTCGGCAACATAAATATTCTTTGTTACACTATCATAAGCAACATCTACAGGATTTCCTAAAAGTGAATTAGGACCATAAACTCTAACTTGGTTTGTCAAAGCAATTGTTCCTGATGTAGCTATAGACGCAAAAACACTGGAGAAATTTTTTATTATGACAAGACCTCCATCAGTTGCCGAAGTTGCACTGGCAACATCAGTAAGAATCATAACATCATCTGAAGCTGAATATGTAATTCCATGAGTACGGGTTAAACCTGCAATAGTTACACGCTTAGTAGCTAAAATATTGCCTGGAGCATTAGTCATGAAATTTTTGAATTGTACAATATCACCTGTCAAATCAGCAACAGCATACAAATCTGCCCCATCCATGTGTATTCCCCATAGTTTAAAATCGGTTATATATGTTTTCATCAAAGTAAAACCTGTTGTTGTTTTTTGATATACAAATAATTTATTGATCATTCCATTACTAGTCGATTGATCTTGAGCAACCACAATTTTATCTCCGGAGATAGCAGTTTCTCTCGCATTAGAAAATTCTCCGGTAATACTATTCAATGTCAACATTAAATTATCTGTTCCTGCTGTAAATGCAGTTTTCAATCCTGAATAGGTTTCTAAGCGATTATTTGTTCTGGAAGCAATTATAATCTCATCTGTTTCACCGTTATATGAGATTCCCTCAGCATCTACTGAACCCACTGTATATGATTTTACTGTTGGCATTGTTGCCAATAAATTAGTATATGTAACTTTTCCCGAGGTGTTACTTGAGGTAACCAAGTTCAATTCTGCCGGAGTAGAATTAGAATCATTATTATCGCATGATGCGAATAGTACGATTAGAAATGCGGAAGTAATAAATAAATTTTTCATAAGTATAATTTTAGAGATTTAATTATATTTACGAAAAACAAAACCTTTTGGTTTTATCTTTTTGGTATTATTTTAACTTTTATTGAAAAAAATATCCTTTTTCAGGAATTTTACCCTTTACTCCTATATAATGTTTTTTTAAAATTAGCATATCAGCTTCTAAATTTCCTGAAGGCATTAATGGATTTCCCAGATTTACTTCTTTTTTACCAAAATTAAAAGCGACAGGAATTATGGGAACATTTGCTTTTAAGGCAATGTAATAAAAGCCTGTTTTTAGTTCACCTACTTTTTCACGGGTTCCTTCAGGTGCAACGGCAAGTCGAAAAATTTCCTTTCTTTTAAAAATAGCTGCAATTGAATCTACTTTATTCAATCCTCCTGTTCGATCCAAGGGTTCACCACCCATATATTTGAAATAAAATCCAAAAGGAAAACGAAACAATTCTTTTTTTCCAACCCAGTTCATTTCCAGCCCTGTTATTCCTCTGGTAAAAATTCCCAAATAAAAATCATGGGCGCTAGTATGTGGCAGGGCCATCATGACACATTTTTTAATATCTGCATCAATATTCCCAACTATTTTCCAACCCATTAGTTTGAAAAATATCCATTTATAAAATCGCTTCTTCATTGTTCCATTCTTTCGTACAAAATAAACAATTAATATCTTATTTTGGTTACATACATTTTAAAAAAATAACGTTTTACAAATGAGTACCGAAGCAATCCCATTTGTTGCTTTCGTTATGGGATTGCTTCGGTACTCGTAAAAAAATAATTAAAGTTCCATTTCAAAGTGATATTTTCCTGAGCCAACTGTTTTGCTTTTGGCATTTAGAACCGCTTTGTTTTCTTTTATAGTTTCGATTTTATTGGTAGGAAATATAATAGTGGCATTAGTATTTGCTGGAATCGCTACATCCAAAATAAACTTGCTATTTTCTATTTTCCAAGAGGAAGAAACTACCCCATAATTCGTTTCCAAACTTCCTTTGGCATAAGTAAGATTTCCACCTATTTCAGGCTTAATAAGTATGTTTTTATATCCTGCTCCTTTGGCTTCTTTTGTATCAATACCTGCAATTGTTCTGTACATCCAATCTCCCACTGCTCCATACGCATAGTGATTAAAAGAAGTCATGCTTGGATCTTGAAAAGTTCCGTCTGGTTTCATAGAATCCCAACGTTCCCAGATAGTAGTGGCTCCGTGTGCTTTTATTGGATACAACCAAGAAGGATAGGTATCTTGAAGCAATAATTTATAAGCCACATCATTTCTTCCAAAACGGGTTAAAACTGGGTTTAAAAAAGGTGTCCCTAAAAATCCCGTAGTCAAATGATACTCATAACTTTCGATGTTTTTTACCAAACGATCAACTGCTTGCGCTCTTAAGTTTTCTGGTAACATATCAAATTGCAAAGCCAAAATATAAGCGGTTTGTGTTTCCGAAATTAACTTTCCTGATGCCGTCATATATTCGGTTTGAAAGGCTTTTCTAACGCGTTCCAAAAGGGATTGATATGCTGCCGCTTCTTCCGTTTTACCCAATAAAGTTGCAGCTTTTATCATGATTTCTAAATTGTAAGCGTAAAAACATTGGGCTACCAAATAGTTATCGGTAATAGCTGACTTCATTCCAATCATTCCTTTAGAATCATCCACTCTATAGCTCAACCAATCCGCAAACTGAAAACCAGTATTCCACAAATCATTTTTGGCTGTACTTTGCACATAGCCCAAATAGGCTTTCATACTTGGATATTGTCTTTCAACGATTTCCTTGTCACCAAAACTCACATACATATTGTATGGAATAATGATACTGGCATCAGACCATCCGGCAGCTCCAACAGGCATATCAAAAAAAGATCCTTTCAAAGCATTTGGAATAACAAATGGCACTGCTCCATTTTCTTTTTGATCCGCCGCAACATCAATTAGCCATTTGGCAAAAAACTGGTCTACGTTAAAATTGAATGAAGCTGTTCTTGAAAATACTTCGGCATCACCAGTCCAACCTAAACGTTCGTCCCGTTGCGGACAATCTGTAGGCACATCCAAGAAATTCCCTCTTTGGCTCCACTGAATATTAGATTGTAATTTGTTTATGTATGCATTTGAAGTTTCAAAAGAGCCTGTTTTTTTAATATCCGAATACAACGCAATAGCCGTAAAATCATTTGGATTTATTTTTCCCATTATTCCTTCCACTTTTACATAGCGAAAACCAAAAGTGGTAAAATGAGGTTCGAAAGTTTCAATTCCATTTCCACTAAGTGTGTAAATAGCTTGTGCTTTGGCCGAACGTAAGTTTTCAAAATACGGCGTTCCTTTCTTATCTAACATTTCTACATGCGAAAGCTTGATTTGGTCACCTGCTTTTCCTAGAACACTTACTTTTACCCAACCGGCTAAATTTTGACCAAAGTCTAGGACAGTTTCCCCTTTTGGAGAAGTCAAAACAGCAATTGGTTTTAGATTTTCGTGTTTGCGAATCGGTTCATTGATGGCAGCCGTGATATAATTTGTTGGAAAATCTTTACTGACAACATTGTTCCATTTACTATCATCAAAATTAGCAGCGCTATAGTTTTTTTGTTCTAATCTTGCATCTTGAACTTCACCATTGTAAATTTCAGAATAGGTAACATGGCTATTGCTCACTTTCCAAGAAGTATCAGAAACTACTGTTTCAGTTGTTCCGTCAGTATATTTAATTACCATTTGAAACAGCAATCCCGTTTCTTTTCCATAAATATTTTGTTTATTTTCCCAACCTAAACGGGTGCGGTACCAACCACTTCCTAACAATACTCCTATGGCATTTTTTCCTTCTGAAAGCAAATCAGAAACATCATACGTCTGGTATTGCAAGTGCTTATCATAACTGGTCCAACCTGGAGATAAATAGGAATCTCCCATTCTTTTTCCGTTGATTTGCACGTCATACAAACCTCTTGAAGTTACGTAGACTTTGGCGGAAGCTACTTTTTTATTGGACAAAAATGTTTTTCTGAACATAGGTACAATACCATTTACGGTATCGCTTTTTAACCCAGATGAAATCCAGGTTGCTTTCCATTCATTCGAATTAAGCAATGCGGTTCCAAAAGAAGCTGTTGCCCATTTAGAAGTCTGGCCCTGGTTATCCCAAACACGTACTTGCCAAATGTATTTCGCATTAGAAACTAATGGTGAACCCGCATATTTATTAAAAATCGATGCTTCCGAAGCTACTTTTCCGGATGCCCAAACGGTTTTGTTTCCTTCTTTAACCTCAAATTCGTAAGCCGTTTGTTTTACGTTTCTTTTATTAGAAACCAATTGCCAGCTAAAACGAGGTGTTTTTACGCCAATACCAATTGGATTGGATGCATTTTCAACGGTAAGGTTGCGAAGATCGACTTGAGCAAAAGCCATTGTGTTGAAGCAAATGAGTACTAAAATCAGAATATTTTTCTTCATTTTTTAATCTATTAGGTTAATTATTATTTTTTTAATCCTTTATTAATTTTTAAAATCCAAGCTGTGCAACTGTCTATCCATTCTACATCACTAGTTGGATTATCCATACTATAACCGTGTCCGCCTTTGGCATAAAAGAAAGATTCAACCGGTACTTTATTTTTTTGTAAAGCAGCAATAAACAATACTGAATTTTGAACTTTAACTACATTATCATCTACGGCATGTGTAATAAATGTAGGAGGTGTATCAGATGTCACCTGCAGTTCATTAGAATATTCCTTAATCTTCTCTCCATTTACCGGCAGATTGGCTAATTTTTGTTCTGATGTTTTCCAGTCACTCATAATTTTATTTAATGCTTCGGGAGATAATCCCTCTCCAATCAAATTATATCTTGAACCCAAGTGGGTCAAACTATCCGCCATACTGATAACAGGATAATTTAAAACCATAAAGTCCGGACGCAAACTCGTTTTTAGCGGATTGTCAATTAGTGCTTTTTGATAATGTGTTCCGGCTGTAGAAGCTAAATGCCCGCCTGCCGAATTCCCTTCTATACCAATTTTGTTAGGATTGATTCCCCATTTTTTAGCATTTTCTCTAATTAATTGAATGGCACGTTGCGCATCCTGCAAAGGAACTATTTGCTTATTATCAACATATAATGCATTAGGCAGACGGTACTTTAAAACAAAACCCGCAATCCCTTTTTCATTTAATTTTTTTGCAATATCATACCCTTCATGATCAATTGCCAATCCCGAATAACCTCCTCCCGGACAAATAATAACTGCTATACCAGTGGCTTTACTTTTCTCCGGTAAAAAAATAGTTAAATCCGGACTTGCAACTCTTAAAACAAAATGAATCATTTTATTTCCCGATGGAAAAACAGCGGTGGTATCTGTTAATCCACTTATGATTTTCGAATTAGGAATTTTTCCATCGTAAAGGGGGATTACTTTTTGAGCATTACAAATTGTAAAACTTAATAACAGGACGAGAATTGGAACTTGTTTTATCATTTTTGAAAGATTTCAGAATGTTTTAAAATAATTGAAGATTGAAAGTTACCTAAAAAACCAGATAAGACAATAAGCCTTATCTGGTCATTTATAAAAACAATTATGAAACTTAAAATTTATAAGTAACAGTAATGAAATAGGCTCTAGCCGGCAGACTCAAAGTAGAATATACTGCATTTGGATTTGCTGCTAATTTCTCTGCTGTAAATCCTTGTCTGTCTAATGCTGCAGGGAATCCTCCTGGAGCTGACCAACCCATAACACCTATTTGGTTAAAAAGGTTGTTGATATTAGCTTGCAACTGTAATTTTGAAGTTAAGTTGTATCCTAAATTCAAGTTTGTTTGATTGTACGATGGTAATTCGAATGCATTTGGAACGTTAGCTGCACGTTTTCCCATATAAGAAAAATCAAGAGAAGAATAGAACTTACCAGAAGTATAGCTCGGTGAAACTCTAAGAATTACTTTCGCATTATTGTCAGTTTCGTTTCCTGAGAAATCAACTATTTTATCATCAGCTACTCCATTAGCACCTAAATCCCAAGTTCTATATATAACAGCTTTAGAATCTTGAAAAGTTGCAACACCTCTTACACTAAATTTTTCTGTAAATTCCTGATTTACTTCAAATTCAACCCCCATAGTTCTAAATTTATTATACAAAGCAGGTGTGTTGTAAGCAGTAGTAATATCAGCTGTTTCTTGACCAGTTGTTCGTTGCGGTACATTGCTCACGATACTATAGAAAGGAGTTACAAATAAATTAGTCCCTCCGGTTTTCAATTTATATCCCGCTTCAAATTGTTGTATTTTTTGAGCCGTAGGAATTAAGTTATCTGCTCCAAATGCTGTATTTGTAGTTACAAACATATCCATATCCGGTGCTTTATTCCCAAGAGAATACCGACCGTAAACAGCTTGATTATCTACAAATTTATAATTTAAACCACTTGAAAAAGAGAATGTATTTACTTTCTTATTAGAATAGACATAAGTAGCCTTAATTTGTCCCATTTTATTATCATACAAAGTCAATGGATTTCCATCCGTTCCGCCCGGAGTTGTTGTAGCTACACTTTCAGAAATTTGATTGTTTCCATTAAAAGATACTGATTCAGAACGGATACCCCAGTCAAAATTTACTTTTGAACTCATCTCCCAAGTATGACCTAAGAAAAAAGCCATTTGTTTTTGAGCTACAGTGATAATATCTACTGGCGCACTTTTACCTGAACCCCCAGTAATTCCATCAGGATTTGTAACATTATAGGTTTGACCATCAAATAAACCAACATAAGAAATATCAGTTAAAGAAGGTCGTGGTGAAGTCATTTGAGAATACGATTCTCCAATACCTGTAGATACCATTCTGTCTAAATTAGATTTAGCAAAAAACATTCCTCCAGTAAAAGTCATTTTATCAATTTTTTTGGTAATTGTAAATTGATCTATAATTTCTTTCATTTTGTTTTGAGTGAAGAATATAGGATTAAAATACAACGAGTTAGCCTGAATAGAAGCGCCAGGAAAGTTACTATAATTTACTGTTTCATTAAATCCAGCAAAATTACCACCAATTATATTTGGAGAGTGAGTAACTGAACCTATTTGCGTTCCACTTGCATGATCGTTAAAAGAATAGGTACCAAAATTGAATAAATTCCCAGAAACAGCATAAAAAACAGGAGTGTCAGTTGCAAACGGATATACCACAGCTGTAGTATTCCAAACAGTACTTTTATCTGAATAACGTATTTTATTGTCTAGCTTCCATCCATTTCCTAAGTCTTGCTCCCAGTTAATACCAATAGATTTATCTTTAGAATGTATTTTATCTGTTGAATCATAATGCATCTTTTCACCCGCTTGGTTTACTGTAAAATCAGCTGTAACTGCCGGAATTAATACGGAAGTAGTATTTGTTACTCCTGCTGGATAATGTGGATCTGTAAAACCAATAGTTGGTGTAAATTCATTCCATCCATTGTGATCATTAAGATATTTTGCAAAAACTTTAACTGTACCTGTTTTGTAGGTTTTTACTAAATTCGCTTTTATTTGCCCACCATTATTCATTGGATATCCAGAATATCTGGCGCCGTCAGATTGACGTAAAAACCCACCTACATTAAACGTAAGTGATTTATCCTTGCTTAAAGGTCCGCCAAAATCAAAATCGGCACGGTAATAGGGATTTTTTCCATTTCCTTCTAAACCATATTTAGCACGAATTTCTCCTTCAAAAGTCTTACCTCCTGTTTTTGAAACATAATTGAAGATTCCTCCAGGTGCATTATTACCTAAGATAGAAGCTGTTCCTCCTCTTACGGCTTCCAATTTACTCAAAGTAGCATCTGTACGTAAGAAATAATCTGGACCGTAATTTCCAAAAGTTGCATTAGTAACTGGCAAACCGTCCTCCTGCATAGAAACATAATAGTAACCCGAAGCTCCATCATTAGATCCTACCGAAACTCCACGAGAATATACGGTATTACGAATTTCTCCCAAAGAAGAATTTACAAAAACTCCTGGGATATTTTTCAATAAATCAGCAGAACTCGTAATCGCAATTTTATCAAATTGTTTGGCACTGATTGTCGAGATAGAAACTGAAGATTGCATTCTTGTGCGCTTGTCCAATACTCCTGTAACCACAACTTCATCTAATGCTTGTGTATCTTCTTGTAGTACAACATTAACAGTTGTTTGATTGATAATTACAACTTGTTTTGTCTTAAAACCTACATAGTTAAAAACTAATGTGGAATTAATTTTAGCATTGATACTGTACTTTCCATCAGCATCCGTATTGATTCCATTGTTTATTCCTTTTACTGTCACACTTACGCCTATAAGTGGTTCATTTTTATCATCAGTCACTTTTCCCTGAATAATTTGTTGCGCCATCGCTTGCGTACAGCATCCTAAATACAACACCAATGCCTTAATCAGGAACAGGGCAACTCGATGTTGTTGTAAAAACTTCTTCATTTTCTGGTTTTTTTAGTTAGTATTTATTTATTCTTTGATTTTTTTATACATAACAAAATTTTATGTTTTATATATTTCAAAACTATCAAAATGAATTCTGAATACAGTACTATGGTATTATCAGTGTAACCGATTACCTATATTCATTTTAATTATCACATTAATCAATTTTAATTATCAAAAAAACTATGTAAGTTCGACACCTATTAAAAATAAGGGCTTACAGTGCTCCTATTTTAAAAGTAAATCATTCTAAATCAAAAATATTGGTCTCTTTTTACGATAAAAAATGTGTAACAAACAAATAAATTGAGGTTAATTACTACCCATTAAAATAAAAGAGAGGTGAAACAGGATTAATTAAAGCCTTACTATAAAAAACACTTGTTCAACAATGTTTTAAACAATAAAAAAGAGACAAAACCAAACGATTGCGTTTTGGTTTCACCTCTTTTAAAATTGAACTCTAAATAATTTAAATCAGCCGTACAGGATGTTTTTATTTCACTGATAAGATAGTCACAGTACTTAGTAACCCTGACGGCAACAATGGAGCGTCAGCTTTGTAAAATGGCATCGTAGTATACGTTATCTTATTTTTTACATCTGGTTGCATGTCACCTATTAATCGGTTTACCCAAAGGTTAGTCACTTTAATTTCCAATGTGTTTTTTCCTGGTTTCAAAACCCCTGTTGCATCTACTCTAAAAGGTTGTTTCCAAACAATTCCTAATGATTTCCCATTAACGATAACTTCGGCAAGGTTTTTTACATCCCCTAGGTCTATCCATAATTGTCCTTGATTTTTAAACCAGTTTTTTGGCGCATCAATTATTTTCGAATAGGTTCCTGTTCCTGAATAATACTTCACTCCAGTATCTGAACTTTCTGTCCATGAAGCCAGTTTATCAATAGTAATATCCGAAGGTGCTCCTCGTTCTTTTTGGAAACTCAAATTCCAGTTCCCTTCGATAGCGGCTAATTTTGTTTCCATTACAGCTGGTAAAATTTGAGCTGTTGTAGTGGTATTGTCTTTAAAGACAACAAATACAGCGTCATTAGGTGCTAAATGCAAAGCTACTTTAGTACGTCCATCTGCAAATGAATACGAACCTGGTTCCGTTTTTCCTGTTTCAGGATGCCAAATTTCAACCGTTTTTCCAGAAACTCTAAAAGTAGCTTCTACATTTTCAGTTCTATCATTGCGGTTATTCACCCAATACAATTCCTGCTCCGGTAATTCACGGTGAACATATAATAATTGCGTATCGGTATGTGGTTTAGTATATTCAAAATCAGGTTTAACTTGTAATGCGGTTAAAACTTTTTCGATACTTTCGCCTGTATATACTTTTCCATTTCCAATAGTTTTTACTGTGTTGTCAACACCCCATAACTCATCTACAATCGTATTAAAAGCAGTTTTATCATCGTTTAAGCTTGGTGACCCTGTTGGTTTTGGCCCCACAACAATAGCTCCTGCATTAACCAATTCGCTAATTTTATTGGCAACTTTCAATGTCATTTGTTTGCTATTGGCATCCAATGCCAATACTTTATAGTGCATTCCGCTAGGAGTAACAATTTGCCCCTCTTTTACAGCAAGTACATTCAGTAATGCATCGGCATTAACAAAATCATAATTATAACCTACAGGAATATTAGGCTGTTTTTTACCAAAAAGCGACGTAATATTATTATCTTCTCCGTAATAATAGATAATATCGGCTACAAATTTCCCTTGTTGAAGCAGATAGGAACTTCTTGCCAAATATTTTGTCCAGGCTGTTGCTTGCTCTGCCCAAGTTTCATGACGGGTAAACCATTGTCCGAATGGGCCAAGTCCTAATCCTGGGAAATGGTCATCCGTAGGTTGATGTACCGAAGTATGAATTACAAATCGGTTCAATCCGCTGGCTAATTCCATATCGGCAGTTGGTTTCAATCGTTCCGGTGAAAAAGCAAATGCATTTCCAATTGCTGTTAGCGATTCGGCTGCTACTAAATTTTGTCCATAAATATGGGCTACCGAAGCTGATTCTCTAATATCTACATTAAAGGTCTTACCATCTCCTCCTATGCTACCGGGAGTCCACATTGCTCCCATAGGAATATCGGCATTTCGTTTTACTTCCATACCGTCTGCAATTAAGGCACGACCATTTTCGTGAGATTCAGAATAACGCTTCATACCACGCTCATGTAATAAGGTAGTCAACTGATCATAATGATATTCAGATACCATTTCACTTAATGTTTTGCGATAATCCCATAGGAATTTTTCACTTGCTTCAGAACTTTTAATAATTTGCCCCGTTAACACTGGTAACCATGGCAATAAACTATATCCTCTTCTTTTGGCAAACTCAGCCGGTAAATTTTTCGTCCAGTTTTGCGCTCCAGCTTCCCAACTATCGGTAACAATGTATTGTAAACCGCCTTTATCTCCCATTAAGCCTCCAGTAGCGCTTTTGTATTGATCGAGATAATTTTGAAAATACGCTTTTATGGCAACAGGATCTAATTTGTCTACTTCTAAACCAGTTGCTTCCGGTGAAGCCGGATGATTGGTTATTCCCAATAATGAATATCCAAAACGCACAATTTTCCAATTCCCTGCAGGTGGAGTCCAGTTTAAGGTACCATCCGCATTCAATTTGCCTGATAAATCAATAATATTTTCTGGTGCAATAACATCCAAAGTATTTGGAGTACTCTTTACGTCGATATTTGTAACAGCTGCAAAAGCTGCTTTCTCTTCAAATCGATCAATTTTTGTGGCGCTATGCAAAACAATTTCGGCAACATCCGTTCCTGGCGAAGGTTTTGGAGCTTCATTTGACCCCATCATCGCTGCAAAACTAAAAATAGGAGGCGGATTTTTAAACGTAACCCTGAAAAACTTAGCTGAAGTTTCAGGAATTGAAATAGTTTGTTGTATCAATCCACCAGCAGGAATAAATGTTATTTGTTTAAAATGAATTCCATCATCACTCACTTCTAAACTACGAGTATCCAATTTATCACCTAACAATCCAAAAGGACCTTTATCTCCACCACCAACAATGGTTATTCCTTTAAAGGTTTCTGGTTTTTCAAAAGCAAACTGAATCCAAGCACTTTCGTCGTTTTTTGTAGAAGGTAACAAAACCGTCGTGGCCAAATCTCCATCTGCAAGTTGATTGATTGTAAAATTACCACCACTTGAAGTAACCTTTGGTTTTAAATCAATAAAGTTAACGTCTGTTTCTAGTAATTTATAAGCCAACACAGTAATATCCTGAAAAAATTCGGGTGGAGCAACTGCATCTCCACCAGTTAGACCTTCTTCCAGTGATTTATTCATCGGTGAATTCTGAAAAATTCCTGTAGCAGTTGGCGCTTTTGGTAAAACACCTTTAAATGGTTTCCCTCCTTTAACACGGATTTCACTCCAAACCAGTTTTTTCATTCCATCTTTTGCAGAAACCCAAGGTCCTCCGCTTTCACTCCATCCTGGTGAACCGGCAATTGCCATTTCCAGTTTTAAAGAATCCGCTAATTTAGTCGTAAACTGAAAAGCATCCTTCCACTCTGGCGTCATATATGTTAACCGCTTATTCACAATTTGTGGCGTGGCCATGGCAGCATCAAAATTCATGAAACCTCCAATACCTATTCGGTTCATCCACAACAAATCTTTGGCAATACCTTCTTTAGAGATATTACCATGCATCCAATGCCACCATACACGAGGCTTAGCAGAATTTGGAGGTACAGCAAACCCCTTCAATAAGGCCTCTTTATTATCTTGTGCATAACTAGTGCAACAAGCCAATACTAAAGAAAATACTGCTATTAGTCCAGAATGTTTTTTCATATGTTTAATTTATATATTGAAATTATTTTATTTTTTAGAGATACCAATCAATTGCAGATTTCTTTTAAGATTTTACTTTTTAATATTGAAAAGTACTTTCATTTTAAAGAGACTACTAATAATGTTGTTGATTGTAAATTAAGGAATTATCAAAAACTTAACTGTCCTACTCAATCGTTATCACAAGTCTTTTTTTAATACATTTTATTAATTTATTTAATAAAATTTACTTATCGTAATGTGTAAAGTTTAAAAATTTATAAATAAAAAAAATCTTCTAAAGTCGAAGAATTAGTTAAAAAAAACTAAATACATTACGCTATTATTTTACAGATAAAAACTACTTGAAAATTGATTCTAAAGTTGATTTATTTACCAAGCATTTTTTATTGTTTGCTGGTATTCTTGACTAAGTGTTTCTTTGAAGGCAAGTATTTTTGTTACTTTTAATCGGCTGTTTTCTGAAAATAATAACTCTTTAGAAACAATTTCTCCTGAATGTATTGGATAATGCGAAGGAAAAACGGCTATTCCAATTCCTGTTTGCACTAACCCCACCAACAATTCTATATTGGAAACTTCCTGAACAATATTTGCATCTCTGGAGAAACCTGCATTTCGACAATACACCTCTACATCATCTAAACTTGGAGGACATAAATCTTTAGCTAACTCTATCCATTTGTCATTTCGAAGCTGTTCTATTTTTATTTTTTGGTATTTTGCCAAAGGGTGTTTTTTAGGCATAATAACATTCAGGAATTCATTTTTAAAAATTTGATAATCCAAACCTTTAAAAACAAGAGGAAAAGTAGTAATCCCTATATCAATATTTTCCTTGAACAATGCTTCTTGGACGGATGTCACGGAAGAATATTCTATTATTTTAAAAGTGGTATCCGGAAATTTCAATTGAAGATTTTTTAAAACCTCCATCACCTCATTTACGAGGCAAATTTTAGGGATCCCCAGTTTTAATTGTTTCCTTTTTTCACTATTGATTTTGGCGTTTTTTATTGTTCGGTCAAGAAGTTCAATTACGCGACTTACTTCTTTCACTAAATAAGTACCTGCTTCAGTAAGTTCTACTTTTCTATTATTAACCCGTTTTGCTTTGTCAAAAAGTTCAAAACCCAACTCACTTTCCAATTGCTTAATTTGATGGGTTAAGGCAGGTTGAGTAATATTCAATTTTTCAGCAGCTTTACCAAAATGCAGTTCTTTAGCAACTACCAGAAACGATTTTAATTTACGTAATTCCATTATTATTCTATTATAAAGAGCCTCTAAGCACCAGTTCAAATGGATTTTCGATGTGTTCTTTGGAGGAATTTAACACTAATTGCGCCGCCGATTTTCCCATTATTGAAAAATCAGTAGAGATTGTTGTGAGCCCATTCATGATGAATTTTTTCAAAGGCGTTTCATTATACGAAATTACTCCCACCTGTTCCCCTACAGTTAAGTTCAGCGTTATAATTTTATCAAGAATTTTAACTAAATCTTCTTCCATCAAATTGATGTACACTTCTCCTTCGTTTACTTCTTCAAGATCTAAATCGTGAACAATTTTATAATTAAAAGCATAACTGTAACAAAAGTTTTCAAAGCCTTTTACGATCTCTTTAGGAAAATAACTATTTTCCGGAAAAATCAATTTTAAGGTATGGTATTTACTCAAGGGTAGTAAGGCTTTACTGAGTGCGTTGTAAATATCTTCTTCAAAATTCTCATAAACGGCGCCATAGTTTCCCGTAATTCCTTCAATTTTTTTACCTACTATGATTAATTTTTCTTTTGGTATTTCCTCAATCAATACTTGATATCCTTCTGATTTTTCAATAAAATGGGGAATAATAACATAATGGGTATACTCATTTTTTTGTTGGTTTAACAGTTTCTTGAATAACCCATAATCATTATTATAAATATAAAAATCAATAGCTGCTTTCTCTCCTAAAGTATCCACAAAAGCATCGTAAATAATTTTCTTATGCGCACTTAATTTATTGAACATCAAGAATATTTTTAAATCTTGCGAAACATCTGTATTGGCAATAAAGTAGCCTTTTCCATGAAAAGCTTCTAAAATACCCATTTTACGTAACTTATTATATCCTTTTTCTATCGTAACCCTAGATATTTCGTATTGAAAACTCAACTCATTGATAGATGGCATCGAATCCCCTTTTTTAAGAATCCCTTGCTTTATAGCGTTCAACACAGCATTGACTAACTGCTGGTACTTTGGTGTAGCAGAAAACTCATCAATTCTGAGGCTATCAATTTTTGATATTTTTTTCATGCGAGTTTATTTTCGTGTTTTTTGAATCATCTCGATTTCGTAGAATTTATAAGACTCAAATTGAAAAGGTAATTTCAATGAGAAAATAAATTTTACTGTTAATTCTTAAGCACTTTATTTAAATTCTAGGTAAAATTATTTTAAAAATCGAATTTAATACATTTATTATTAAATTCAATTTATTCATTGTGTTTTTTTAACACAATGAATAAAAAAATATAAAATTTTAATTAAAAACTTACAAGGAACCTCAAGAAAATTCT
The DNA here is from genome assembly GCF_048158585.1 of Flavobacterium galactosi. Classification (NCBI taxonomy): domain Bacteria; kingdom Pseudomonadati; phylum Bacteroidota; class Flavobacteriia; order Flavobacteriales; family Flavobacteriaceae; genus Flavobacterium; species Flavobacterium galactosi. Next base: position 67,893 of record NZ_JBLNKV010000009.1, on the reverse strand, counting down.
TGAGGTTTAATTTAATATTTAGAATCAAAACTAAATTGTCTTCAAAAAAATCTTCTTGTTAAACATTCAATTTTGCTTTCTTTCTTTTCTCTCTTTCCTGTACATCAATCACCGCTACAGCAGTCATATTAACGATTTCATTTACGCTTGCTCCTAATTGAAGAATATGAACTGATTTACTAAGTCCCATAATTATGGGACCAATAGAATCCGACTTATTCAGTTCTTTCATTAATTTATACGTAATATTTGCCGATTCTAAATTTGGAAAAATTAAGGTATTTACTTTTTTACCTGCCAATTTAGAAAACGGAAATTTACTTTGCAGCAAGTCTGTATTCAAAGCAAAATCAGATTGTATATCTCCATCCACAACTAAATCCGGTTTTTTAGCGTGTAAAATTTCAACTGCTGCTCTTACTTTAGTGGCATGAGGATGTATGGAAGAACCAAAATTAGAATACGACAACATCGCCATAACTGGATCAAAACCAAAAGTGGTGGCTACATTAGCTGTCATTTGGGCAATATCAGCCAATTCTTCGGCAGTAGGATCAATATTTATTGCAGTATCTGCTAAAAACATAGGACCTCTTTCGGTCGTCAAAATATTTACGGTAGCTACTTTTTTCACATTCGAAGCTTTTCCTATAACTTCAAATATTGGTTTAACCACCGTAGGATAGGCTCTGGAATAGCCTGATATCATTCCGCCTGCGTCTCCTTCAAGTACCATCATCGCACCAAAATAATTGCGCGACCTCATTTTTATTTGGGCACCGTAAAGCGTCACACCACTTCTCTTTCTGTTATTCCAGAATTTAGTGGCATATTGATTTCTCATTTCATACGATTCTTCAGCATTTGTATCAATTATTAACACATCGGCATCAAATTCGATTTCCTTTTTTAATTCTAGTATCGTTTCTCTATTCCCCAATAATATCGGCTCTGCAATTCCTTCGTCAGAAACAATTTGGGCTGCTTTCAACACATCCAAATGGTCTGCTTCAGCAAAAACTATTTTCTTGGTATTCATTCTGGCTCGGCTGTGCAGCATACGCACCACTTTATTATCATTCCCGGAACGCTGCAACAATTCTTCTCTATACTTGTCCCAGTCTTCAATAGGCATTTTGGCAACACCACTTTCCATAGCCGCTTTGGCGACAGCCGGAGGAATTGACGAAATTAATCTGGGGTCAAATGGTTTTGGAATAATATAATCCCTTCCAAAAGTAAGACGGGTTTCGCCATAAGCGATATTCACTTGCTCCGGAACTGCTTCTCTAGTCAAATCGGCCAAAGCTTTCACAGCCGCCATTTTCATTTACTCATTGATTTTAGTCGCCCTAACATCCAGTGCGCCTCTAAAAATAAATGGAAATCCCAACACATTATTCACCTGATTCGGATGATCCGAACGACCGGTTGCCATAATAATATCTTTTCGGGTGCTTACCGCCAAATCATACGCAATTTCAGGATCTGGATTCGCCATTGCAAAAACAATAGGATCTTTTGCCATAGCAAGTAACATCGCTGGATTTACCACATCAGCAATCGAAAGTCCTATAAAAACATCGGCATCCACCATCGCTTCTTCCAGCGTATCTATCTTTCTGTCCGTAGCAAATTCTAGCTTTTCGGCTGATAAATTTTCTCTGTCACTTCGAATGACTCCTTTGCTATCAAGCATTACGATATTCTTGGCACTGGCGCCAAAAGCTTTGTATAATTTGGTACAAGAAACTGCGGCAGCGCCGGCACCACTGATTACGATGCGGACTTCTTCTATTTTTTTCTTGGTTATTTCTAATGCATTCAACAAGGCTGCTGCCGATATTATAGCCGTTCCGTGTTGATCATCGTGCATAACCGGAATATCCAATTCTTCTTTTAATCGTCTTTCGATTTCGAAAGCTTCCGGTGCTTTGATGTCTTCCAAATTGATTCCTCCAAAAGTAGGAGCCATAATTTTTACAGTTTCGATAAACTTGTCGATATCTTTAGTATCCAATTCGATATCAATACTATCAATATCAGCAAAAATCTTAAACAACAAGCACTTACCTTCCATTACCGGCTTTGAAGCTTCAGGTCCAATATCCCCTAATCCCAAAACGGCTGTACCATTGGTAATTACCGCAACAAGATTTCCTTTTGCAGTATATTTATAAACATCATCCTTATTTTTATGTATCTCTAAGCAAGGTTCTGCCACTCCTGGCGAATACGCTAATCCCAAATCTCGTTGGGTAGCATATGGTTTTGTTGGTACAATTTTTATCTTTCCGGGTTGTGGTTTGGCATGGTAAGCCAAAGCTTCACTTCTTAATTTTTCGTTACTCATAATTGGTATTATTTAGTAGTGCATTCTTTAAAATTAAATAGGCAAATTTCTTTTAATAACTATTTTACATTCACATTTTCGATAATCACGGCATACCCCATTCCCACACCAATGCACATCGTACACAATGCATATCTTTTATTTTGTTTTTGAAGTTCGATTGCGGCAGTTTGAATCAAACGAGTTCCTGACATTCCTAACGGATGACCAAGTGCAATGGCTCCTCCATTTGGATTGACTCTTGCGTCATTATCCGTTAATCCTAATGCTCTGGTACAGGCCAAGGCTTGGGCTGCAAAAGCCTCATTCAATTCTATAATATCAATATCATCCAATGTTAATCCTGCTTTTTGAAGTGCTTTTTGAGTAGCGCTTACAGGTCCAATTCCCATTATTCTAGGTTCTACACCTACTATTGCCGAAGAAACAATTCTGGCTAATGGTTTCAGATTGTATTGTTTTATCGCTTTTTCAGAAGCTAAAAATAATGCCGCCGAACCATCATTAAGACCCGCTGCATTACCCGCTGTTACACTTCCTGAATCTTTCTTGAAAGCCGCTCTTAAAGTCGCTAATTTTTCCAGAGAAGTATTTCCTTTTATGAACTCATCTTTAGAAAACACAGTAACAATTCCTTTTTTATCTGTCAGTTCTACTGCAATTATTTCTTCATCAAATCGTCCGTTTTGTTGTGCAGCAAATGCTTTTTGTTGTGAATTATAGGCAAATAAATCCTGGTCCTCTCTACTTATGCTGTACATGTCGACTAAATTTTCCGCCGTGATTCCCATCGCATCCGTGCCGTACATGGCGTCCATCTTAGGATTTACAAAACGCCATCCAAAACTGGAATCAAACATCTTGGCATCATTCCCAAAAGGCTTCGAAGTCTTGGAAATAACCCAAGGACTACGGGTCATATGCTCCATTCCGCCTGCAATCATAATATCAGCATCACCAACCTGAATACTGCGGGAGGCATCAATAACCGCTGACATCCCCGAAGCACAAAGGCGATTGACCGTTTGAGCCGGAACCGTAAAAGGCAAACCTGCCAATAAAGTAGCCATTCGAGCCACATTTCTATTGTCTTCCCCAGCCTGATTATGGTTTCCCAAAATCACCTCGTCAATCATTTCAACAGGAATATTCGGGTTTCTTTTTACTAATTCTTGGATGGTTAATGCCGCCAAATCATCCGCTCTTACGGTGGATAAACTTCCTCCAAAACTCCCTATCGGCGTTCGGATTGCATCTATGATATAGGATTGATTCATGATTTTCTACTTTAATTTTTCTATAAATTTTGCACTCGTTTTAGCGCGTACTTCTTCAAGAGAGCTTCCCGGCATAATTTCGATTAAGGTTAGTTTCCCTTCGTCAAAAGAAAAAACTGCCAAATCAGTTATCACTAAATCCACAACATCCGATGCAGTTAACGGCAATATACATTTGGGGACAATCTTAGAAGAACCATCAGGATTCGAATGTGTCATGGTGATGATTAATCGTTTGGCTCCTTTGGCCAAATCCATTGCGCCGCCAACACCCAATAAAGGTTTCCCAGGAACAGCCCAATTGGCAAGATTTGCAAATTCGTCCACTTCTAAACCACCCATAATCGCAGTATCCACATGCCCACCCCGAATCATCGCAAAGGAATCAGCACTATCAAAATAGCTGCTTCCTTTAAGTGCCGTAACGGGTATTTTACCCGCATTTACAGGATAATCCATGGCACCACCACCGTCAGTGGGAACTGGGCCTACGCCTAGCATTCCGTTTTCGGTATGCAGAATAATCCCGTGTTCATCAGTTATCAAATCAGCAACTAATGTTGGAATTCCGATTCCTAAATTTACCACATCTCCTTTTTTTAATTCTGTCAAAGCCCGTTTCGCCATATTCATTCGGCTTTCATCTACTTTTTTAGAAGTCGAAACAGAAGCTGAACTTCCTAAGTCTTCCAAAGTGATTTTGGCTTCGACCAAATAATCTACAAAACACCCCTGTGTATGAACAAATTCCGGTAAAATTTCACCTACGGGAACAATTTCTTCGACTTCGGCAATGACCAAATCAGCAGCAGTTGCCATGGCTTTATTGAAGTTGTTTTCGGTCATTCGGTATTGCAAATTCCCGGCGGTATCTGCTCTCCAAGCCCGAATAAAGGCTACATTCCCCCGAATTCCTTTGATAAAAACCTGTTCTACATCATCAATTATTTTGGTTTCTCTACCCTCGGCAATTAATGTCCCTGCGGATGTTGGCGTATAAAAACCTCCTATTCCTGCACCACCCGCCCGAATCGCTTCAGCAAGCGTTCCTTGAGGCAACAGTTCGTATTCGACCTGTCCCGTTTGCGCTGCTTTTACAGCATCTGGATTAGACGTAAAAAAAGAACCAATCATCTTTTTAAGCTGTCCATTTCGCAACAAACGCCCTCCTCCAAGACCTGCTTCACCAGTATTATTACCGATAAAAGTTAAGTTTTTTGTACCAATTTCGGCAAGTGCATGCATCAAATGAACAGGGTTTCCTGTCATTCCAAAACCACCTTGAAGCAGTGTATCACCGTCTTTCACCATTTTGGCGGCCGTGTGTAAATCTATAATAGGGACTTGTTTCATTTCTTTTTTTGTAAAATAATTTTATAAATGGAATGTGATTTTGAAGTCAAAATTTTTATTCGAAAGCTTCAAAAGGCAATCCTACATAATTCTCGGCAATGGTCGTAGCATATGCTTCAGAAATAGCTATATAATCAAATTTAGCTTGTTGCATGCTGTATTGAAAAGAACCGTGCTCTTCTTGTTTATGGAAAAGAGCAGTCATAAAATTCGAAAAATCCTGCGCACGCCAAATTCGTTTTAGAGCTGTTTTAGTATAACCATCCAACGCTTCCATTGTATTATTTTTGTAAAAATCAACCAATCCATCCACTAAATGCTTCACATCAGCAACAGCTAAATTAAGCCCTTTTCCTCCTGTTGGCGGGACTATATGAGCCGAATCACCTGCCAAAAACAATCTTCCATATTGCAAATTATCAATCATGTAACCGCGCATTGGTGTTATGCTTTTTTCAAAAATAGGTCCTGATTTCAATTCCCATCCTTCAGTTCCCAAACGAATTGCCAATTCTTCCCAAATGCGTTCGTCAGTCCAGTTTTCCAGCGTATCATCATTATCAACTTGAAGGTACAAACGGCTCACTTCTTCCGAACGAAGACTAGAAAGTGCAAAACCATTTTCATGATAGGCATAAATCAGTTCTTCGGATGATGGAGCAACATGGGCAAGAATTCCCAACCAACTAAAAGGATAGGTGTGCGTAAATTCTTTATAGCTTTCTTTAGGCAATGTCTTTCTGCCCAAACCATGAAATCCGTCACAAGCCATCGCAAAATCACAATCAATTCTGCCTTGTTCTCCTTCATGTTCAAAGTAAATTTTCGGGTTATTGGTTTCGAAATCTTCAATTTTTTCCGCTTGTGCTTCAAAATATATTTTCCCGCCTGAAGAAAGCCAAGCCTCAGTAAGATCTTTTACTACTTCTTGCTGACCATAAATAGTAATTTTTCGACCACCGGTAAGTTCGTCAAAAGGGACTCTTACTCGTTTTCCATTAAAACTTAAATAAACACCATGATGCTCTAATCCTTCTTCCACAAGACGATCAGCTACACCTAAATCTTTAAAAATGTCTACTGTATTTTGTTCCAACAATCCTGCTCTCACACGAGATTCTATATAGGTACGGCTTTGACGTTCAATGATTACGGCTTCAATTCCATTTTTTTTAAGCCAAATTGCAAGCGTAAGTCCGGCCGGGCCAGCACCGATGATGCCAACCTGAGTTTTGATATTTTTCATTTTTTTAAATGTCTTTTGGTCTATTTTTTATTTTCTCTAAATACGTCTTCTGCAGTATGGATAGCTTCATTGGCAGCCGGTAAGCCACAATACAAAGCGGATTGCATAATCACTTCTTTGATTTCGTTTTTAGAAACCCCATTATTGAAAGCCGCTTTGATGTGCATTTGCAATTCTGCTTTTCGGTTTAAGGCAATTAGCATGGCAATAGTTATCAGACTTCGATTGTGTTTTGATAATCCCGGTCGGGTCCAAATTTCGCCCCAAGCATAATTGGAGATAAATTTTTGAAATTCCCCATTAAATTCATTTAAGTTTTCATTCGCTTTATTAACATGTGCATCTCCCAAAACAGTTCGTCTTACGTGCATTCCTTTTTCGAAAGTGCTTTCCCCCACAATAAAATCGATGAGTATTTCAGCATATTCTTCTGGAAGTTCCGTGCTTGATAAATGACGTGCAGGAAGTACTTTCAGACTTGCATTTGGGATGTTTTTCACCAATTCTTCGGCTTGTGCAACATTGGTAACTTCATCTTCATTTCCAGTAATTATTAACGTTTCAGTGGTTATTTTATGCAAATGTTTTCTGAAATCACCATCTCTTACCGCAGCGCAACTATTGGCATACCCAAGAGCATTATTTTTAAGAAAAACAGCTTTAATTTCAGCAATTCTATTTGGATTATATTTTCTGAAATCATCGGTAAACCAGCGCTCCATAGTCCCATCTACTATAGCTTGCATTCCATCCTTGGTGATGGTATTGATTCTCTCGTTCCAAGTTTCCGTTGTTCCAATTTTAGAATCAGTATTACTTATAATCAATTTTATAATTCTATTAGGATGATGAATTCCGAGCCATTGTCCAATTAATCCACCCATCGAAAGGCCGCAGAAATATGCCTTTTCTATCTTCAACTCATTTAATAAGTCAACAACGTCATTTCCCAATATATCAATCGTATAAGGATTTTCAGTAACTTCACTTCCACCGTGTCCGCGAGTATCGTATTGCAACACTCGAAAATAAGGCAATAAGAAAGGAACCAATTCCTCCCACATTCCCATATCGGTACCCAAGGAATTAGAAAAAACTAAAACCGGGCTGTTTGGCGTTCCCGTTATTTTATAATTTGTTTTCATCTCTGTTTATTGGTATTTCTTTACAACTTGGTCGATTAATTCCAGACTTAACCCAATCGAATTTTTTGGGTCGAATAACGAGTCTAAATCGGCTATTTCGATATTCATTTCGAGAACCATTTCTTTTAAATGTTTCTTTTCCTGAATCGCTTTTTTACACGCATTTTCGATCCATTCATGCGCAGCGGACTTGCCTGTTTTTTGGGCTAATGCCAAAGCTAAATTTTCAGCATAAATTAAGCCTTTGGTCAATTCAAGATTGGCTAACATTCGAATTTCATCGACTTCCAATCCTTCGATTAAGGCAATGCTTTTTTCAACAGAACCAGCCGTTAATTGCATGATTTCAGTCAATACTTCCCATTCGGAATGCCATAAGCCAGCCGAACGCTCGTGTTCTTGGGGCATTGCCGAAAGTATCGTGGCAACCAAATGTGGCAACCGATTCGTATTCGCCAATATCGCTGCACAAGTCACTGGATTACGTTTGTGGGGCATTGTGCTTGAACCTCCTTTTCCATCAGCTGCACCTTCAAAAACTTCTCCAACTTCGGTTTGCATTAACAATGAAATATCCTTGGCTATTTTTCCTAAACTTCCACTTAAGATTCCCAAAATACTTGCTATTTCAGCCAAATTGTCTCGGTGCGAATGCCAAGTAAAAGAAGGCGCTAATCCCAATAAACGGGCAAATTCTTCTTGAATTTCTGTTGAAATATTTGTGTTTCCATTCCCTACTGCACCACCCAATTGTACTACTAAAATGCGTTTTTGAATTTCTTGCAGCCGTAGTTTGCTTCTTGTAATAGCTGTTAACCAACCCGCAGTTTTGAATCCAAAAGTCGTAGGTTTTGCCTGTTGCAAAAGCGTGCGGCCTATCATAATGGTTTGGCGATACTTGAGGGTTAATGCAATTAATTGTTCTTCTAAAAGATTAATTTTATTATCCAACCAAACGATAAATTGTTGTATTTGCAAAACCATTGCGGTGTCCACAATATCTTGGCTCGTTGCTCCCAAATGAATAAATTTGGCCGCTTCAATATCTTTATTTTTTACAATTTGAGTCAATTGTTTGACCAAAGGAATCGCAGCATTTCCCCCAAGCGCTATATCAATTTTAAGTTTTTCAATATCAATTTCAGAGGCACTAGAATTTGCTTCTATTGTTTCGGCGATAGCTTTAGAAAACAACCCTTTATTCGCTTGGGCTTTCGCCAAAGCCACTTCCACACGCAGCATTTTTCCGATAGCTTCCAAATCCGAAAACATCGCATCTACTTCTTTCGAATAAAATAATTGAGTGTATAAGCTCATAAATACTATTTTAAAATTAATGGTTAAATAGCAAAGAAAACGGTCTCCTTTTGTCCTTGCATATGAATATCTAACTCGTAAAATCCTTCTTTTTTCTGGGCAATAATGGTATTTCTTCTTTCTGAATCAATCGTATTTAAAACAAAATCTTGTACATTTAATACTTCTTCATCCGAAAAGTAAACCCTTGTATACGAATGGATTAATTGTCCGCGCATAAAGATGATAAGGGTGGCATAAGGAGCTTGACCATCAACCGATTTCGGTTTTATCGTTTCAAAAATAAAATGATTTTCAGCATCCGTTCCTGTACCAAATCTACCAAAAAATTGATTTGCTCCGTCATTCTGCCAAAGTTCTATCATGGCATCAGGAACAGGCTTATTTTCCCCATCGAAAATTTTCCCTTTTATCGTTATCAAATCCAAGGTTTTGTCAGAGATGCGATTTCCTACTAAACTTTCGAAATCATAGCAGTATTGCTTAGGAGTAAGCCCATAAGCAAAATAAGGTCCAACGGTTTGTGAAGGTGTTTGTAACATTTTACTATTCATTATTTCTATGGAATTTCTTATCTGTTTTCAAATGGTGTTGCTTGATTTCCTCTTAAAACGATATCAAAACGATACCCAAGCGCAAAGTTGGGTTCGGTTATCTCTAAATCGAATTTAGAAATCAGCAGTTCGCGACCTTTCGCTTTTACTGCCTGATAAATAGGATCATATTGCAACAACGGATCGCCAGGAAAATACATTTGCGTGATTAATCGGCTGGAAATTTCGTTGCCAAATAACGAAAAATGAATGTGATTGGGACGCCAAGCATTGTGATGATTTCCCCACGGGTACGCTCCAGGTTTTATAGTGTAAAATCTATAATTTCCTTCGGAGTCCGTCATGCAACGTCCAGTTCCTAAAAAATTGGGATCCAAGGGCGCATCATGTTGATCTACTTTATGCACATACCGACCCGCAGCATTGGCTTGCCAAATTTCAATCAGCGTATGAGGTATCGGTTGCCCTTTTTCATTCATTACTTTTCCATGAACTATAATACGTTCGCCTATTGGTTCACCGTTTTTGATTGCGTTTTTAGTCAAATTATTGTCTAAAATCCCCAAATTAAAATCCTCAAAAAGAGGTCCTGTCTTTTCTGCCAACGATTTCTTCAAAACAATCAAAGGTTTACTAGGCGCACGTAAAATTGTGGATTTATATTCTGGATACAAAAACGATGGTTGCACTTCTATATCAAAAGAGCTTTCTATAAAATCACTCATATAATAGTATTACTAGTTATAAAAATCTATAAAACAAATGTATTCCAAGTGATGATTACAATTTTGGACTATCTCTATATAATCTTGCACAAAAGAAACATTTTGTATTTTTAATTCAAAAAAAATTAATACTATTGTAATCTCAAAATAACCATGAAAAAAAATCTTCTCAATTACAAAGGGCTCTATGGTGACAATAATCAACGTGATTTTGGTGATTTTGTGAACCATGAATTATTAGCAACCAGAAGCAAATTGTATAATTGGGAAATTAACGTTCACTTACACACGGATCTGTTCCAGATTTTTATTATTTCTTCCGGTGAAGGCGTTTTGATTCAAGACAACAAAAGAATAAATCTGAAGGCTCCATGCATTCTTTTAATTCCCACAAATACCTTCCATGGCTTTGAATTTCAGTCAGATGTAATTGGAGAAGTGTTTACTATTTCGGAACAGTTCATTGAAACTATTTTTAAAAATACGCCGCTTATTTTATTGGAATTAAACAAAGCAAAACAGTATAGTTTTAATTTGGACAACCAAGATTTAAATGATTTTATTTATCTTAAAAATAAGATAACCAAAACGATTTCTGAAAACAGTTCCTATAAACAAATCAGTCTTCAATCACTATTTCAATTATTCTTCATAGGACTGCATCATTTAAACAACACCTTTGAAGACCAAAAAGAACTATCCAATAATAGAACATTAGGTTATTTTCATGCTTTTCAAAAACTGATTAAAAAAACATTACCCGAATCTAAACTCATAAAAGAGTATGCAAATGAATTGCGAATTACCCCCGTTCATTTGAATCGTATTTGCCAGACTTTGGTACAAAAAACAGCCTTACAGGTCGTGCACGAATATTGCATTACCGAAGCAAAAAAATACCTGTTATATTCCTCCTATTCCATCTCTGAAATCTCCTATTTACTAAATTTTAAAGATCCTGCTTATTTTTCCCGATTGTTTAAAAAACAAACCGGTCTTTCCCCTAATATTTTTAGAAGCAATAACAGCCAAAAAGATAGTAATTAGTCTATTTCTTACTGCTTTTAGTCAAAATTGAATACTCTATCGTTTTAAAATTAAGTTAAATCAATAAAAATGATTGATTTTGATTATTTCTAGCGTTTAAATGATTCTCTTCCTACAGTATTTTTTAAGAATTTTGTATAAATTACTTTGATTAATTATTGATTGTATAAAAAATCAAGTATTTAAATCAACGAATAGATTTTTTTTAACTCCCATAATAGAGATATGATTTTAGAAATAGCAACATTTGACATAAAAGAGCAATCACAAACTTCTTTTATTGATGCCTTTCAGGAAGCTAAATTAGTGGTGGCAAAATCCAAAGGTTTCCTTGGATTAGAATTCCAACATTGCATCGAAATCCCAACCAAATTTGTGGTATTAATACAATGGGAAACACTGGAAGACCACACTATTGGTTTTAGGGAATCTCCTTTATTTACCCAATGGAGAGCTATTTTGTCTCCCCATTTTCAAAATCCACCTATTGCAGAACATTTTCAAACCATCAATAAAATATAATCCACCCATGAAACGAATAATTAAAGAAGGAATCGCATTATTTGAAGTAGAATCTAACGACAAAAAAGTTAGAGAAATAGTTGAAAACGTATTAGAAGAAGTTAAAAATGGTGGTGACGCCGCTGTTCGATCTTTATCTGAAAAATTTGACAAATGGTCGCCGGCAAGTTTTCTGCTTTCAAAAGAAACAATTGAAGAAATTATCAGCGGTGTTCCGGAACAAGTTTTAGAAGACATCAGATTTGCACAAACACAGGTTAGAAATTTTGCGCAACATCAAAAAAATTCTATGCATGATATTGAAGTGGAAACACTTCCAGGTGTTTTTCTTGGACATAGAAATGTACCTGTAAACAGTGTGGGTTGTTACATTCCAGGCGGTCGTTACCCAATGGTAGCTTCGGCGCACATGAGTGTGCTCACTGCAAAAGTAGCCGGAGTAAAACGCGTTATTGCCTGTACACCACCTATAAATGGGCAGATTCCTGCCGCAACTGTTGCTGCCATGTATATGGCTGGCGCCGATGAAATCTATTTATTGGGAGGTATCCAGGCTATTGCCGCTATGGGAATAGGAACAGAAACAATCGAATCTGTGGATATGATTGTTGGTCCCGGAAACTCTTATGTAGCGGAAGCCAAAAGACAATTATTCGGAAAAATAGGAATCGATTTATTGGCAGGTCCTACGGAAACTTTGGTTATTGCTGATGAAACCAGCGATGCCGAAATTTGCGCTGTAGATTTATTGGGACAAGCAGAACATGGACCAACATCTCCATCCATTTTATTGACCAATTCGGAGAAATTAGCTTACGAAACTTTGGCAGAAGTAGAAAGACAACTAAAAACGTTACCTACTGCAGATGTAGCCAGCATTTCTTGGAGAGATTATGGCCAAATTATCTTAGTTGACACTATTGATGAAATGGTAGCTGAAGCGGACAGAATTGCCAGCGAACACGTTCAGGTAATGACAGCAGACCCAAGATACTTCTTGAAACACATGACTAATTTTGGCGCTTTGTTTTTAGGAAAATATACTAATGTGGCTTACGGTGATAAAGTAATTGGAACCAATCACACGTTACCAACAAAACATGGAGCAAAATATACTGGCGGATTATGGGTTGGGAAATTCATGAAAACTTGTTCGTATCAAGAAATAAGAACTCCGGAAGCTAGTGCTATGATTGGTGAATATTGTTCTCGTTTATGTGCAATAGAAAATTTCTGGGGACACAAAGAACAAGCCGATATTCGCGTCAGAAGATATGGTGCTAAAGAAGTTTCGCAAGAGTAAACTGCGCAAAAAATACGCACCCAGATTTGGTGGATTTTATAAAATCCTAAATAAATTTCAAATCATTTTAAATAAATAATATGCGTAAAACGGTTCTAGTTACAGGTGGTTCTGGTGAAATAGGCTCGGCGATTTGCCGAAAATTTGCCGAAAACGGATATGATGTTGTTATTAGTTACAACTCTAATTCACAAAGAGCCGAAGCATTCATTGCAAGCTTACCGGAAGGAAATCATGCTTTTTTTCATGCTCCAACAACAGATTCAGAAAAAGTAAAAGCCTTTAAAGTATTTGTTGAAGAAAAATATGGTAAACTAGATGTTCTTGTGAATAATGCAGGTGTTACTATTCCGGTTCCACATCATGATCTTGACGGATTAACCGACGAATGGATTGACCGAATTATGCAAACTAACTTTAGAGGTTCTTTTGCAATGGCAAGAGCGTTCAACGATTTGTTACAAAAATCAACAGAAGCCACTGGACTAATCGTAAATATTTCTTCTATCGCAGGAATTTTTGGTACAGGAAGTAATGTCGCTTATTGTGCCTCAAAAGCTGCTTTGGATTCAATGACGCGTTCTTTAGCAAGAGCATTGGCACCAAAAATAAGAGTAGTTTCCGTATCGCCTGGATTTGTCGAAGGAGAATATACCGCTACAATGAATCCCGGTTTTTTAAAAACTCAAAAAGACCATACGCCTTTAGGAAGATTTGCTTTGGGAGAAGATGTGGGCAATGCTGTATTTTCAGTTGCAACTCAACTAACGTTCTCAACAGGAAATATTATAACTGTTGATGGTGGAAGACTTTTAAAATAAAAAAAACAGTCTAAAGTCGAAAAATTATTCGAAAGAATACAATTTAAAAAATAAATTTAAAAAAAATACAACATGAAAATAATAGATCTTTCCGTTACGATTTCTGAAGAAATCAAAGAACCGCTTCCAACTACAATTGTCTATGAAGACCACAAAGAAGGAGCCAAAAAAATGGGTGGTAAACTTTTTGAAGGATTAACTGATGTCTTCATCGAAGGCAATGGTCCTGCAGGAGAATTTCTTTCGGTAACGAGTCATTGTGGTACTCACGTGGATGCTCCTTACCACTATTATCCAACTTGTGAAGGAAAGCCTTCTCGCACGATTGACGAAATGCCTTTGGATTGGTTTTTCCACGATGGAGTTGTTCTTGATTTTACCGATAAACCCGACGGTTACATGTTCGAGCCAGAAGATTTAATCGAAAAATTAGCCGCTATAAACTATACATTAAAACCTTTTGATATTGTACTGATTCGCTGTGATGCTGACAAACGCATTCACGATGCTGATTTTGTACGCATTCATGTGGGCGCTTCCGCAAAAGCGACGCATTGGTTGATTGACCAAGGGATTAAAGTAATGGGAACTGACGGTTGGGGTTGGGATATTCCATTACACATTCAGGCAGAAGATTTTAGAAACAATCCACGTCCGGGGATTATCTGGCAAGCCCATTATGTTGGAATTGAAAAAGAATATTGCCAAATAGAAAAATTAGCCAATTTAGAAGCTTTACCTCCATTTGGTTTCAAAGTAGCCTGCTTTCCTGCAAAAATAAAAGGAGCCAGCGCCGGTTGGACAAGAGCAGTTGCGATAATTGAATAATATTTTTTTGTAACTTTATTAAATATAAAAAAAATACCATGACTACTAAAGAGTATATCCCAACGCTGATAGCTTCTGAAATGAATAATTTTCATTCTCATACCACAACTTGGAGACCCTTTATGTCTACTCAGGCGCATCAAGAATTCCACATCAACAGATTGGAAGATATCTCAAATAAATCCAGTTTTCAGGTTTTACCACATCGTAAAACAGTACATGATTTTATATTTCTAAAAAAAGGAATTTCAAAAAGAAGTAAAGGATTAAACAAATATGAGTTTGGTCCTTCTTCTATCTTTTTTTTACCAGCCCATCAAATTACCCAACACGAAATGATAAGCGATGACGCCGAAGGTTTTTATCTTCATTTCGATGAAAAAATATTCGATTATTTACCTAAAAATTACCTTAGCGAACAATTTCCTTTTTTTCAATTTCAGTCGAATCCAGTGATTGAGATGTCTGAAAACACATTAAACAACATAGAGTTTATTTTGAATAGATTGCTTGAATTGTATAAAGAAGAAAACACAGCTAATAAAAACCTTGTTTCTTATAATTTATTGGTAATTTTCGAAACTCTGAAAAAAGAAATTCCGCTTCAAATAAAAAAAACTAAAAACTCCTTTTTTGAAATCACGGAACGCTATAAAAATGCATTAGGACAGCATATCTATAAATACCAAAATATTTCAGATTACGCTAAAATACTGAACATTACACCTAATTATCTGAATAAATGTGTCAAAACATGTACCGATAAAACTGCTCAAGATTTACTGAAAGAAATGTTGGTTTTAGAAGCCAAAACCCTCCTGAAATATTCCGATTTGCACATCTCCGAAATCGCTATAAAACTCTGCGATCAAAATCCGAGCAACTTCGCTCGTTTTTTCAAAAAACAAACTGGTCAAACTCCAATGGAATATTTACAAATGTGTTGATTTTGAATAGTAGTAGCCTTTTTTTGATTAACAGATCTGTTTTTTGTATCCCATCTTTGTAATGTAAAATATTATCATATACATATTTTATATAACTAAAAAAAACTAATATAATTTTAAAAAGGTGAAAATTATGAAAACAACGCAAATTATAAGGAGAATCTTCCTTATTATAGTAATCACTACTTGTAGCGCTAATTTGTTTGCCCAAGAAGGAAAAATCCAAGGGACTGTTACGGATTCCAAGGGTTTAGGTTTAGCAGGTTCCTCAATCGTTATCGAAGGAAATAATAAAAGTACGGTAACGGATGCTAATGGAGATTTTGCTATAGAAAAAGTAGCAAATGGAACCTATCAAGTCGTCATCTCATACATAGGATTTATAACCAAAAAACTTTCGATAAAAATCCCACAAACAAGTAAGTTAAGCATTGCATTACAAGATGATCAAGCCGCTTTGGATGAAGTTGTGGTAACAGGAGTATTTGACAAACGTACCCGAATGCAATCATCTGTTGCAATTTCTTCAATAAGTGCAAAACAAATTGAAAGAACAGCAGCAACAAGTGCCGGTGATTTATTGAAAAATATCCCTGGTGTTTACGTAAACCAAGCAAGAGGTGAAGTACAGAATACTGTATATTCCAGAGGTATTTCAGCGGGTTCTATTGACAATGCCAATGGGTATTATTATGTATCCATGCAAGAAGACGGTTTACCGGTTACCAACCTTAATTTAGGAGTAGATTATTACCTGAGACTTGATGCCGGAACTGCAAAAGTAGAAGCTGTAAAAGGTGGAACAGCGTCAATTTTAGGAGCAAATGCCCCTGGAGGAATCTTTAATTATGTATCTAAAGAAGGTGGAAAAACTTTTGCCGGAGAAATAAGATCGAAATTTGGATTGGAAGGTAATTTTAAAAATCCTTATTATAGAACTGACCTTA
This sequence comes from Flavobacterium galactosi, assembly GCF_048158585.1. Lineage (NCBI taxonomy): Bacteria > Pseudomonadati > Bacteroidota > Flavobacteriia > Flavobacteriales > Flavobacteriaceae > Flavobacterium > Flavobacterium galactosi. Next base: position 51,508 of record NZ_JBLNKV010000009.1, on the reverse strand, counting down.
ATTTAGGTGGAGCATTAAGTAAATCAGGCTCTTTGACTTATAATGTAAGTGGTTTTTACAGAGAATCTGATGGAGCAAGAGCGCTAGGCTATCCAATGAATAATGGAGGACAAATTAGAGCCAATATCGTTAATAAATATAAAAACGGTACCATTAAAGTATATGCTAAAATATTGGACGACAGAAACGCTGTAGCAGAATTTACTCCAACAATAGGTTGGAATGACCCAAAAATTCCTGCTGGTTTTTCATCTACAGACTCATATTATCTTCCAAAATTAACCATGGAAATTCCAATTAATAATAATTCAACCAGAACATTCAAGTCAACTGATAAAATTCACTCGCAACAAAAATCTGTTGGTATGAACTGGAGTCATAATCTTGGAAATGGATTTACACTAAAAAATGATGCGCGTTTGCAAAAAAATCAAACAGTGAACAACACCCCTGCTGTTGTTACCCCTTTTGCTACTGATAGTTTTCTGTTTTATGCTATTCCACACCTTTTGGGGAAATTCGGAACATACACATTTACAGATCGTGTAAATGGACAAGTTTTAGGTACCGTTACCCAATCACCAAGAATAATCAATGGAAATTTTGCCGGATTTAATTTTACTCCAGGAGCTAACAATAATTTCCCAGGATCTAATGTTCAGAAAAACTCTTTATTCTTTTTACCACTTTTTTATTCAGAAACTAAAAGTAACGAGTTTATGGATAATTTTAGTATCAGCAAAAAAGTAAAAAACATGAATTTCATTTTAGGTGGTTTTTACGGAAATTCAAAAGTAGACCGAATTGGAGGGCCACAAGATTTTGGAATCGCATTAGGAACTATGCAAGACCAACCACATTTAGTAGACATTAGTTTAGCTGGATTTGATGGCAAAACCTATGAAGTAACCAATCCTAATGGAGTACAGATTCCAGGAAGCAGTGGTGCCTATGTTGCTTCATTCAGACAAAAACAAGCTTCTGTATTTTTTGGTCATGATTGGAAAATTTCAGACAAACTGAATTTTGACTGGGGAATCAGATATGAATCGTTGAATGTTGCCGGATTCAATTCAGTACCTGTAGCTAATGCAGAATCAGCCGGTCTTGATAATAATCCATTAACCATCTATGATAATTTTGGAGGAAAGCAAGGTGCACCTTTAAAAATTGACAATACCGTTAAAACAGTTTCCTTTTCAGGTGGATTAAACTACAAATTGAGTGATAATCAAGCGGTTTATGTACGTTATACCAATGGTAAAAAATCACCGGATATTAATTTTTATTTAGGCCAAACCTCTCAATTCCTTATTGACAATACCAAAGCTTATGCACAAAAAGTAGAACAAATTGAAGCTGGATATAAAATAAGCACTCCAAAAGTAAAAGTGTTTGTTACACCGTTTTACAGTATATTGAGCAATGTAGCTACCGCGCAAACATTTACCAATACCAATGGAACCAATTACAACCCGCTTAACCAATTCAATACTTTTAAAACTTTCGGTGTAGAATTAGAAAGTAATTTTGTCATAACCGATCGGTTTGGAGTAAGAGCAGGAGCTACCGTACAAGATTCTAAAGCAACAAAATACACTACATGGATTGCTAATGCTAATGGACCGAGTGATGATGTTTTACTGGATTTATCAGGAAATGAAACCGATAATAACGCTGGTTTAATATTCAACATCAGCCCAAGCTACAATATAAACAAATTCTATAGTTCCTTAAATGTAAGCTATATGGGAGCAAGACAAGCCAATGTGCAAAACGCATTCAAAATGCCTGCATTCACCACATTAGACTTAACTTTCGGTTATGATTTCAGCAAAAAATTCGGACTTCAGGCCAATGTTAATAATCTTTTGAATACTTATGGTGTAATGGGTTGGTCCGGACCAGGAGGTTTCCCGGCAGCTTTAGACCGCCAAGGATTTTCAAAAGCATACATTGATGCTAATCCGAATGCGGTTTATTCCACTCAAGGAAGTATGCCTAGAGCTTTTTTCCTGACTGCTTCTTTTAAATTTTAATTAATCTAAATCCCCCGAAAGGGGGATTATTTTATCTTATATGAAAAACAAATTTTTTACCTACGAAAATGGAATGGTTGCCCTAATGGCACTCGTCTTCGGTTGCCTATTTTTTGACCGTTTAGCACTTAATTTTCTTATGCCTTATATAGCAAAAGACTTAGTTTTGAATGACACCCAAATAGGATTACTAGCTGGGTCTCTTTCATTAGCATGGGCCTTTTCAAGCTATTTTACTGTGGCATGGGCTGAAGCAAAAAACCAAAAAAAATTAGTTTTCCTAATCACAGTAATCACTTTTTCACTTTGCTCATTCGGATCAGGAGTAGCCCTGTCATTTGCAACGTTATTTATAGCTCGATTTGTAATGGGCTTTTCTGAAGGTGCAGTAATTCCTCTTGCACAAAATTTTGTTGAAAGAGAATCTTCTCCAAATCGATTGGGACTTAATGCAGGTATTCTACAAGGGGTTGGAGCGGCACTTTTTGGTTCTATTCTAGCGCCTGTTATACTGGTAGCTATTGCTGAAAGTATGGGTTGGAGAAAAGCATTTTATATTGCGGGAATCCCAGGTTTAATTTTAGCGCTATTAGCTTGGCGTTATATCAAAAAATCCACTGCAGAAAGTACAGGAAGCAAAACCACTTCAACAATTAATTTTTCTGAATTAGTACAGTATAACAATATAAAATGGGGAATCCCATTAACTTGTTGTGTTTTTGGTTGGTGGTTTGCAACACTCCCTTTTATCTCAAAATATTTTATAGAAGTACAGGGAATGTCAGCTGATGAAATGGGTAAAACTATGGGACTATTAGGATTATCAGGGTTGGTAGGTTCTATACTTGTTTCAGGTCTTTCAGATCGATTTGGACGTAAACCCATCATGTTTATTTTTATGGGTCTAGGGATATTATACCCTTTTACTGTACATTTCCTTAGTGGATCTGCCCTCCAACTTCCTGCCATGTTTATCAGCTATTTAGCAATGGGATGTATCGCTATGGTTGCTGCAGTAATCCCTTCAGAAGGAGTGCCAATCCACTTGCGCGCTAAAGCGATGGGCTTGGTTATGGGCATAGGAGAAATTGTAGGAGGTGTAATAATCCCTGCAGTATCAGGAGTACTTTCGGATAAAATAGATCCATCTGCATTTCTATGGGTATCTGCTGTTATGGCTGTGTTGGGCTTGTTTTTTGTTTTTAAATTACAAGAAACTAAATCTTTTAGCAATCTTAAAAACAATCACTAAACTCATTTTAAAATTAAATTTTTTAACAAATAGTTGAAGCTCCAATAGCAATAAAAATAGTTTCTACAATATGGTTCCTAAAAAAAACAACTTTAAACTTTAGAAAAAAGCAATCAAAAATTAAAACAAATGACAAAACGTATTTCAATTCTAATTATCGCATTTGTATGCTTATTAGGATGCAAGGAAAAAACAGAAGCGCAGAAAAAAACAAATCCAACTCCTTTTCTATGGGGTGTTGCATCTGCAGCATATCAAGTGGAAGGTGGATATCAAACGGATGGCAAAGGGGAATCAAAATGGGATTTCCTTGCTAATAAAGTAGGTGTAACTCAATTTATTACCGGTAAAAAAGAAACGGCCAATGTATCGATCAATATGTACGATAGAACACAATATCTTAAAGACATTCAATTGATGAAAGAATTAGGGGTTAACTCCTACCGTTTTTCATTAGACTGGAGCCGCATTATTCCGAATGGTATTGGTGCCGTGAACGAAAAAGCGTTAGCCCACTATGACCTTTTAATTGATGATTTAAAAGCAGCCGGAATAGAACCGGTAGTTACGCTTTATCATTTTGATTATCCCTTCGCTTTAGTACAAAAAGGAGGTTGGGGAAATCCGGAAATGATTAATTGGTATAAAAATTATGCTAAAATAGCTTTGGAGCGTTATGGAAAAAAAGTAAAATATTTCATTACATTCAATGAGCCTTATATCGAATTCTTTGTGGCAGAATATCTTCTAAACATGGAACAAAGCAAAGAACCAGCTGTTACCCGTTTTGCGCGAGGGATGATGAAAGCACACAGAGAAATGGTGGCCAGTGCAGAAGTAATCAAAATGTATCACGAAATGAATTTGGGCGGAAAAATTGGTATGACTTTCAATTTTTCTCCTTGTTCCCCTTTGGATCCTAACAATCCAAAAGACGGACAAGCCTCTGCCTTACAAGAGAAATTGTTGAATACCGTTTTTCTTGATGGTTATTTCAAAGGCACTTATCCAAAAGAAGTAGTAAATCTTTTTACAAAACATGATCCTGCATTCCAACCAACGACCGCCGACATGAAAATACTGGCAGCAAATAAGCCCGATTTCTTGGGGATTAATTTTTATGCCCCGGCCTTAGTGAAATACGATGCTGCAGAGCCTTTTGAAACAAAGTGGATGGATGTAAACACCGACAAAATTAAATCCCACAATGGACCTGTAAGACCTGAAGAACTGTATAAATTTCTTGTTAAAATAAAAAAAGAGTATAACAATCCTGAAATAATGATTACCGAAAACGGAGCTGGTTTTGAAGGAGAAGACATCAAGGAAAGTCCTATTGTAAAAGACCCTTTAAGAGCTGATTACATCAAACGTCACATTGAAGCAGTTGCAAAGGCAAAAAAAGACGGCGTTAGAATGATTGGTTATTTTGCCTGGAGCGGTTGGGATAACTTTGAATGGGTATTTGGTTACACCAAACGTTTCGGATTAATCTACGTTGATTTTGAAACACAGGAGCGCATTCCAAAGCAAAGTTATTTTGAGTATCAAAAATTAATTAAAGAGCATAAAAACCAATAACTAGCACCGATCATAATGAAAAATAAAGCCTTTCTAATTGTATTATTTATCGCATTTATTTCAAATGCCCAAAAAACGATTTCGCTATATCAGGGAAAAGCTCCTGGTTCAGAAAACTGGAATTGGCAGGAAAAAGAAATGTTTTCAGAGACTTTTCAAACCCAAATGGTTTACAATGTGTCACAACCCATACTTACGGTTTATGAACCAAACAAAGCATTGGCAAACGGAACTGCAGTAATCGTTTGTCCTGGAGGTGGTTTTCATACTTTATCTATCAACAGCGAAGGAATTGACGTGGCGAAATGGCTAAATTCTAAAGGAATTACGGCCTTTGTCTTAAAATACAGGCTCGTAAAAAGTGAAACTGACGATCCCGTAAAAGAGATTTTTCCCTTATTCGAAAACAGAAAAAAATTAGATTCCGTCAATGCACCTGTTGTTCCTTTGGCAATAGCCGATGGACTTACTGCGATACAATATGTGAGAGATCATGCTGTTGAATTTAATATCGAAAAAAATAGAATTGGAATTATAGGTTTTTCTGCTGGAGGAACAGTTGCTCTCGGTACAGTTTTCAATTCCAAAGGAAGCAATCGTCCCGATTTTGCAGCCCCAATTTATGCTTATACTGGCGCTTTAAAAAACACTACTGTCCCTGCTGATGCTCCTCCCCTGTTTATCGCAGCCGCTTCGGATGACCAATTGGGTTTAGCCCCAAATAGCGTGAAAACCTATAGCGATTGGTTAACCGCAGGAAAATCGGCAGAATTGCATATTTATTCTAAAGGTGGTCACGGTTTTGGGATGCGTAAACTGGATTTACCAGTTGAGAGCTGGATAGACCGTTTTGGCGATTGGCTAGAACTACAAGGATTATTGTGGCCAGAACAACCAACTCCAATTTCGGCACATTTCAAAACGCAAAAAGCTTTCAAACAGTTTTTAAAAGAAAAGGAAGACAATTTACATTACGATTGGGCTTTCCTAAAACGATATGAACTAGAAAACAAAAATTTGCCTGCTCCAAATTCTAACGAGAAAAGAGTGATTTTTTTAGGTAATTCTATTTTCGAAAATTGGAAAGTAATAGATTCTACTTGGTTTGCAGAAAAAAAATACATTGACCGAGGTATTAGTGGTCAAACGACGGGTCAAACCTTGGTGCGTTTTAAAAAAGATGTAATTAACCTAAAGCCAAACCTAGTAATCATCAATGGTGGAACTAATGACGTGGCAGAAATGACTGGTCCTTATATTTTACAAAACACCTTAAACAACATCATTTCGATGGTGGATTTAGCCAAAGCTAATAATATAAAAGTAGTATTAACGTCCGTTTTACCCGTTTATAATTTTGCTTGGAAACCTGAAATTCAGCCAATCGATAAAGTAATAAAACTGAATAATAATCTTAAAGAATATGCTTTAAAAAACAATATTCCTTACCTCGATTATTATTCGCCATTAGTCGATGAAAAGAAAGGTTTTAAAAAGGAGTTTACCAATGACGGCGTGCATCCAACATTAGCGGGTTATAAAATTATGGAGCCTTTAACTGAAAAAGCAATTAATAAGGCCTTAAAATAAAATAGTTTAAAATGAAAAAATCAATTCTACTACTTTCAGTTTGTTTACTAAATTTATTGGTTTCAGCACAAGAAAAAACACTTCCGCAACTAAATAAAAACAACATCAAACAAGTAATCAAAGCTTTGACGCTTGACGAAAAAGTGAAATTAGTGGTAGGAATGGGTATGTACATTCCGGGAGCTCCGGCAGGATTATTGCCTCCTAATGATCCCGAAGACGACAAAATAGCACCTAAAGTTCCGGGTACATCGGGAAGAACACACGCCATAAACAGGTTGGGAATTCCAAGTATTACTTTATCAGACGGGCCAGCTGGAATTCATTTTTTGGATTTATCTAATGACAAACCAAAATACACCACAGCCATTCCGATAGGTACTTTATTAGCCAGCACTTGGGATATCAATATGACCCAAAAAGCGGGTGAAATATTAGGTCGTGAAGCCAAAGAATATGGAATTGATATTGTATTGACTCCTGCTTTTAACATACAAAGAAATCCTTTGGGAGGTCGAAATTTCGAATACTATTCTGAAGATCCTTTTCTTTCGGGAACAATTGCAGCAGCAGTTACCAATGGTATTCAGAAATATGGTGTTGGAGTTTCTGTAAAACATTTTGCAGCCAATAATACCGAAACCAATAGAATGAAATTAAATACCATTGTAAGCGAACGGGCGTTGAGAGAAATCTATCTAAAAGGTTTTGAAATAGCAGTCAAAAAATCAAATCCTTGGACGTTGATGACTTCGTACAATCTTATCAATGGTACTTACACATCAGAAAGCAACCATTTGATAAGCAAAATTTTACGCAAAGAATGGGGTTTTAAAGGTCTGGTGATGAGCGATTGGTTTGCAGGGCAAAATGCGGCTATATCTTTAGGAGCTGGAAATGATTTACAAATGCCGGGAAGACCAGATCAGGCACAAACCATTAGCAATGCGGTAAAAAACGGCTCGCTTGCTATGGCTGATTTAGATTTGAGTGTAGAACGCGTTTTAAATCTTGTTGTAAAAACCATTACGTTCAATAAATACAACTATTCAAACAAACCCGATTTAACGGCAAACGCAGCTATTTCTCGAATGGTAGCATCCGAAGGAATGGTTTTATTAAAAAATGAAAATGCTTTACCATTACCAAAATCCAGTACTATTGCCTTATTTGGCAACGCTTCTTATGACATTATTGCGGGCGGAACAGGTAGTGGAGATGTGGTGAAAAAATATACGATCTCTCTTGACGAAGGCTTACTGAATTCTGGATTCAAATTGCAACAAAACAACAAATCTACTTATGAAGATTACGTAAAATCAGAAAATGCAAAAAAGCCGGCTCCTTCATTTATGGACGTTTTTAATCCTTTTTCCATTAAAGAAATGGAAGTTAAAAACGAGCTAATTGTAGCATCAGCCGCTAATTCTGATGTTGCTATTATCACAATTGGCAGAATATCCGGTGAATCTAAAGACCGTAAAGTAGAAAATGATTTCAATTTAACTAATGCTGAAAAACAAACACTTAAAACACTTTCTGAATCTTTCCATGCTAAAAACAAGAAAGTTATTGTAGTTATCAACGCTGGTGGTGTTATTGAAATGGCGAGTTGGAGTCCTTGGGTTGATGCTATTTTGATGGCTTGGCAACCGGGTATGGAAGGTGGTAATGCCATAGCCGATATCCTTTCGGGTAAAGTAAACCCATCAGGAAAATTAACGGCTACATTTCCTGTTTCCTATACTGACGTACCTTCATCACAAAGTTTCCCTGGAAAACAACTTCCGCTTAAAGAAAATGAAACACTGGATCCTGTAATGCCTACGTATCCCGCTGAGATAACATACGATGATGATATCTATGTGGGTTACCGTTATTTCAACACTAAAAAGGTAAAAACAGCTTATGAATTTGGTTTTGGTTTGAGTTACACCCAATTTGAATATAGCGCTATTAAACTCAGTTCAACTGATTTTAAAGGTAAAATTACGGCAACTATTACCATAAAAAACAGTGGTAAAACTGCAGGAAAAGAAGTAGTACAATTGTATTTGAGTGCCCCTTCCCAAAAACTAAAAAAACCATCCGAAGAGTTAAAAGGATTTGCAAAAACTAAATTATTACAGACGAACGAATCACAAACTATTAGTTTCACTCTTAGTCCCGACGAGTTAGCTTCCTATGACCCCAGCCTTTCTTCCTGGATAGCCGAAGCGGGAAAATATACAATCCGAATAGGAGCCTCTTCATTGGATATCAAAAAGACAAAGGAGTTTCTTTTAGAAAAAGACATCCTAATGGTTAACCGTAAAAAATAACACATGAAAAATCATAGCTGGTTTATCGTTGTTCTTATACTATTATTTTCTTGCCATTCCACTAAAATAGTAAAAAATACAGTTCAGCCTGAACTGGGACATCGGTCTGTTCATTTATTAAAAATAGACGGCTTTCAATTCAAAGATCTAAACAAAAACAGCCAACTCGATAAATATGAAGATTGGAGACTTCCTGACGAGATTAGAATAAAAGACCTTATTTCTAAAATGACTCTTGAAGAAAAAATAGGTTTTATGATCATCAGTACCACTCGTTTGGCGGGTGATTATTCCTTTCAACAAAATGCACCTCAATCAGAAATTACCAGTGGTTTCAATGAAGAAGATTTGGTACAAAACATAAACATGTTTAGTCGTAAGCCATTACCTAATCCAACGATGACGGCAGCAGGAACGACTAAAGGGGTTTTGACATACCAGCTGCGGCACTTTATTGTACGGGCGAATACCAGTGCAAAAATAATGGCGGATTGGTCGAATAATTTACAGGCGTTAGCCGAAACTTCACGGTTAGGTATTCCTTGTATTGTAGCTTCAAATCCACGCAATCATATCACCGTAGATGCTGCTATAGGCCTGAGTGTTGGCACGACTGTTTTCTCCAAATGGCCGAGCGAGTTAGGCCTTGCAGCAATGAGGGATTTGAAACTGACCCGTGAATTTGCCCAAATCGCAGCCAAAGAATGGACTGCTGTAGGTTTGCGAAAAGGATACATGTACATGGCCGATTTAGCGACTGAACCCCGCTGGCAACGTATAGAAGGCACTTTTGGTGAAGATGCCGATTTAGCTGCTGATATGATTCGTGAAATCGTATTAGGATTTCAAGGAAAGCAACTGAACAAAAATTCAGTTGCTATGACTACCAAGCATTTTCCTGGCGGAGGACCACAAGTAGACGGGCAAGATCCTCATTTTGAATGGGGAAAAGACCAGCATTATCCGGGGGGAATGTTTGATTACCATCTCAAGCCTTTCAAAGCGGCAATCGAAGCAGGAACTTCTTCGATAATGCCGTATTATGCAAAACCAATCGGTACACAATATGAAGAAGTAGCTTTTTCATACAACAAAGCAATTATTGATGACTTGTTACGTAAAAAAATGGGATTCAAAGGTATTATCAACTCAGATACCGGGCCTATAGACATGATGCCATGGGGCGTTGAAAACCTGAGCATTTTAGAACGCTATCAAAAAGCCATTGAATGTGGTGTTGATATATTTTCCGGCAGTGCAGACCCCACTTTATTATTGGAAACCGTAAAAAAAGGACTCGTTTCTGAAAGCCGAATCAACGAATCTATAACCCGACTTTTAAGAGAAAAATTTGAATTGGGTTTGTTTGAAAACCCCTATGTATATACTGATGAAGCCATTAAAATAGTTGGAAATGGCGAATTTCAGAAAAAAGCAGATATCGCCCAGAGAAAATCAATTGTTTTGCTTCGAAATGATTCCCATCTTTTACCTATTTCCAAAAAAACAAAAATATATTTTGAAACCTATTATGACAATGGGAAATCCAAAAGCCCTATTGCTGTAAACAAACCGAACGCACACTATCCCAATTTGGAGTTTGTTGATTCAGCAGCAGCAGCTGATGTGGTTTTACTTTGGTTAATCCCAAATTCAGGGAGTCTGTTTGGTGCCACTGGCAGTCCTATTGAATTGCGTTTATCCAAAAATAAAATTGATATTGCCCATGTAAACGAAATTACACAAAGTAAACCCACTATCACCGTTATCAATTATACCAGTCCGTGGGTGATTGATGAAATTGACAATGGAAAACTTAAAACCGTCCTGGCTACATTTGGAACGACACAACAAGCGGTACTCGACGTAGTAAGCGGATTGTTTAATCCTTCCGGAAAAATGCCCTTTACCACACCCATTTCAACAAAAGCTGTTTTAGAAAACCAATCGGATGTTCCTGGTTATTTGAAACCTAAAGGATATGCTCTATTCCTATTTGGTGCTGGACTGAGCTACTAATTACACTATTCAATACATTAAAAAAATGAGTCCTACTAAAACAAAATTAATCCCAGCACTACTTTTATTGTTAATTCAAGTAGTCGTTTATGGTCAAGTAACGTATCAAAATCCTATTTTATCCGGATTTTATCCAGACCCAAGCATCTGTAAGGTGCAAGACGATTATTATATGGTAAACAGCAGCTTTGGATATTTTCCTGGAGTACCAATTTTTCACAGTACCAATTTGGTCAACTGGGAACAAATTGGCTATGTCTTAGACAGAGAAGAACAATTGCCATTGGCGAAAGCTGAAACAACCTTGGGTATTTTCGCTCCTACTATTAGATATCATAATGGTCTGTTTTATATGATCACCACCAATATTACTGATAAAGGAAATTTCTATGTAACGGCCAAAAATCCAGCCGGACCTTGGTCAAATCCTATTTGGATTGAAACTCCGGGAATTGACCCTAGTTTATTTTTTGACGATAATGGAAAAGTCTATGTTACGTCTGCGCAAAATTGGGGACCCGTAAAAAATCGGATTGTGATGTCCGAAATAGATTTAGCTACTGGAAAACTACTTTCAGAGCCTGTAACGATTTGGAAAGGAACCGGCGGAAAATTCCCGGAAGGGCCTCATTTGTACAAAAAAGACGGTTTCTATTATTTGATAATTGCCGAAGGTGGAACAGAATATGGACATAAAGTGACCATTGCCAGAAGCAAAAATATTTGGGGATCATATGAGTCCAATCCAGCAAATCCTATCCTGACACACGCCAATTCGAATGAAGAAAACAATCCGATCCAAGGTATGGGCCATGCGGATTTAGTCCAAACCACTGATGGCTCCTGGTTTATGGTAGCATTGGGATTCCGACCATTAAACGACCACCAAATTTTAGGACGAGAAACCTTTTTGGCTCCCGTGGTTTGGAATCCAAACGAATGGCCTGTAGTAAATAGGAATGGCAGCATGGCATTGGAAATGAAAGTCGACAAACTTCCCGGAGCAGTGACAGCTAAAAATTTCAATCAGAATGAAAATTTCAATAGTGATACGTTAGGTTTCGAATGGAATTACATCAATAATCCAATACCTCAAAACTACTCACTTACGAAACACAAAGGCTATTTAAGATTGTATGGTAGTGAAAAATCATTGAGTGAGAATCCGGGCGTAACCTTTGCAGGAAGGAGACAACAACACTTTAATTTTAATGCTACTACTACAATTGATTTTAATCCAACAACTGACAATGAGGAGGCCGGAATTACGATGTATAAAGATGGGTTACACCATTACAAACTATTTATTAGAAAAATAGGAAAAGAACGCGAGTTAGTTTTAGCTTATAATATTGGTAAAATAAAAGCCATTGAAAAGCGAATGCACTTAAAAAAAGGCCCTGTAAAACTGACTGTTTTTGGAACACAAGCGTTTTATGAATTTGGTTTTTCGCAAGCTAATAATGCCGTAATCACTCTTGGAAAAGTTGATACAAAATATTTGAGTACGGAGACGGCAGGAGGTTTTACGGGAACATACATAGGTTTGTATGCCACTGGAAATAATGTAAAATCTAAAGCAGCTGCCGATTTTGAGAATTTCAGCTATCAAGTAGCGAAATAAAAATTGTGATTATCTAAAACCGTAAAATTGAAATTAGATGTTTTAACTCTTTAAAAATATAAAAAAAACAGGAAATAGTAAGGAGATGTATAATAATTAAAAAAAACAATCATGAAGGAGACCAAATTTACAATGAATTATAGCTTCCCTAAAAATGCTTGGTATGCTTGCGCAAGGGATGTAGAAGTTAAAAAAGAATTATTTGCTAGAAAAATTGCGAATGAGCCCTTGGTAATGTACCGTACTTCTGACAACAAAGTAGTAGTTCTTCAAGATGCTTGTTGGCATCGATTATTACCTCTTTCTAAAGGAAAATTGATAAACGACCAAGTAATTTGTGGTTATCATGGTTTAAATTATAATAAGGAAGGTAGATGTACCTACATGCCTTCTCAAGAAACAATTAATCCTTCTGCTTGTGTCAAAAGTTATGCTGCTGTAGAAAAACACCGTTACATCTGGGTATGGATGGGAGATCCTGCTGAAGCTAACGAATCAAAAGTACCTGATTTACACTGGAATAATGATGCTGATTGGGCAGGAGATGGAGAAGTAATATATGGAAAATGCAATTATCGATTAATTTTAGATAATTTAATGGATTTGACCCATGAAACTTTTATACATGGAGAAAGCATTGGTAATGATGCAGTAGCAGAAGCACCCTTCGAAGTAACTCACACCGATAATTCAGTAACTGTGACCCGTTGGATGTTAGACATTGAACCTCCTCCTTTTTGGAAAGGACAATTAGGCAAAGAAGGAAATGTAGATAGATGGCAAATTATTAATTTCCAAGCACCATCAACCATTACTATAGACGTGGGAGTTGCCCTAAAAAACACAGGTGCTTTTGAAGGAGACCGCTCGCAAGGTGTAAATGTTTTGTTTTAAATACTGTTACGCCAGAAACCGATACCACTTGTCATTATTTTTGGTCGTTTTGTAGAAATTATGACATCCTAAATCAAAGAAGAACACATGAATTAAGAGCAGGGGTTTCTCATATTTTTTCCCAAGACGAAGATATCTTAGAAGCACAACAAATTGCTATTCAAAACAATCCAGGTCGGGAATTTTATAATTTAAATATAGATGGCGGGGCAATGTGGGTTAGACGAATTGTAGATGAAATGGTTGCAAAAGAGGCTTTAGATTAACAGTAATAAAAATACAATGAGATATTCAAATATTTGGAAAGAAGCAATAATAACAAAAGTGTCTTTGATTGCAGAAAATGTAAAGCACATTGAATTTTCCTTGAGTGAAATTCCTGCCTATACTCCGGGTTCACATATTGACGTTCAAATTTTTATTGATAATAGTCCAAGCATACGAAGTTATTCCCTAATTGGAAGATCTGAAAAAGGGAAACCACTTACTATTGCAGTTAAACTGCTAGCTGAAAGTCGTGGAGGTTCAAAATATATCGGAAAATTAAAAGAAGGGCAAAAAATTCAAATATCACAACCAAAAAATCATTTCGAAATGACATTTGGGCGTGATAATTATATATTGATTGCTGGAGGAATTGGCATTACTCCTATTATTGCCATGGCGCAGGAACTAAAACATAAAAAATCTAATTTTCGGTTAGAATATGCTGGTGCTTCTAGAAAAGAAATGCCTTTCCTGGAAATGCTCTCTGAATCCTTTGGAGATAATTTGAGTTGTTATATTAAAGATGAAAACCAACGTTTAAATATTAAGAAAACAATTGCAGAACTTCCAAAAGGAACACAACTCTATTTTTGTGGACCTATGAGAATGCTCGATGATATTCGACAAGCTTGGCACGACAATGGCTTTTCTTCTTTTGATTTGAGGTATGAAACGTTTGGAACAACGGGTAGCTATCCTACACAGTCTTTTAAAATAAATCTACCTCGTTTTAATAAAACCCTTTCGGTTTCCATAAACACTACCCTGTTAGATACTTTGAAAGACAATGGAATTGAAGTTATGTCGGATTGCCTAAAAGGAGAGTGTGGATTATGCGTAGTTGATATTATTAAATATACAGGTAAAATTGACCATCGAGATACTTTTTTTAGTGAAGAACAAAAGTCAGAAAACAAACAAATATGCGCCTGCGTTTCTCGAGTGTTTGAAGGAGAATTAACAATCGATACCTCATATCGTGGAGAAAATAAAAAAAACTAAAAAAATGGAAAAAAGAACCAATAAATACAAATTAAATCTGGAACTGTTGGCGACATCAAAAGTGGACGATACGAACTATCTACCAATAGAATTGGAATTCGACAATCATGACAACATTTTCACCATTGTTGAAAGAATGAAACAAAGAAATCTTTTTCAGACTGAAAACCAAGCCATTGAATTTGCCATTGGATTGAAAATGTTTAGCGAAGTGATGCTGAAAAATAGAGAAAATGAACTTTTTAGTGAGTTTAGGCCTGCTTTTAGCGAGTTTATGAAAAAGCTAAAGTCAACACCAACTCAAATCGAAGACAAAAAAAATTAAAATGAAAAGTAAAATAAGTTTACCAATCAGAAGAATTGTAACCGGTCATACTCACGAAGGCACTGCGGTATTTACTTCCGACGAAGAATTTCAAACCGTTATTATCCCAACTGGCGATGCTGCGATGGCTACTTTCTGGACAACAGCTACCGTTCCTGCAGATTGCAATGACGAAACTGATGGTGCCAAAAGAGATGCTGGTACAACTCTAAAAGGAGGTTCGGTGATTCGTATTGTAGATATGTTACCGGGAGCTTCTTCCCCACTTCACCGAACGGACAGCATAGATTATGGAATTATAATTAGCGGTGAAATTGAACTTGAATTAGAAAATAAAGTTTCGAAGAGAATTGGTGCCGGAGAAATTATAATTCAACGCGGTACTTTACACAAATGGAAAAATCCAAGTGAAACGGAAGTTTGCAGAATTGTTTTTGTACTCATTGAGGCAAAACCATACGAGATTAACGGAATGCCGCTTCCTGAATATATGCAACATTAAAATTCATTACTATGCCGCTGTGTGTAATTATTAAATCATAAATCCGAGTACTTTTTGTGTAGTGAAACGAAACAAATAATGATGCTTCGGAAATAAATTCAAATGACAAAAACGAAAGAAATTAATATAAAAACCCTGATTATTGTATTAGGCTGTTTGAATGGGTTGATGCCTTTTTCAACCGATTTATATTTGCCTGCATTTCCTGCAATGGCTGAAAATTTAGGCACAAATGTGGGAATGATTACCCTTTCTATGAGTACTTTTTTTGCTGGTGCTTGCGTGGGGCAGTTTTTTAATGGACCGATTTTGGATCGTTTTGGACGTAAAAACCCGATGTTAATTGCATTAGCATTTTTTTTCCTGACTTCTTTAGGATGTGCTGTAGCTGGAAATATAATCCTTTTATGTGCTTTTCGTTTTTTTCAAGCCATCAGTATCAGTGTATGTTCAGTAGGAAGTAGAGCGATGGTGCGAGATGTATTTCCTGTAGAAAAAATTGCCTCCATGTTTTCAACACTTTCCCTAATTATGGGAATTGCACCTATAATTGCGCCAACTTTAGGCGGTTTTATTCTGCTCTTTTCTGATTGGAGAGGTATTTTTATCTTTTTGGCAGTAATGGCGCTGATTTTATTAGCCGCACTGCATTTTTTCCTCCCCCATGTGAAAGAAGCAGACGCTAACTATTCTTTAAAACCAAAAGCGATACTAGGAAATTATAAAAAAGTAATCCTGACAAAAGGATATATGGGATACGCTATCATTACGGCCTTGGCATCAGCGGTATTGTTTAGTTGGATTTCAAGTTCTTCTTTATTATTTATTGGTGTTTTAGAAATTAGCAAGCAACAATTTGGATGGATATTCGCCAGTACTGCTTCCTGCATGATTGTAGGTAGTCAGTTTAACAGGATATTATTACGAAGATTTAGCAGTTATGACATTGCATTCTGGGCAGTAGGAATACAATTGTTAGTTTGTTGTTATTTATTATATACCGCCATTTACTCCTTGACGGTAGAACATCTTCTGGTGGGAATGTGTTTTTTTATGTTGTTTTTATCGTTGATCTCTCCCAATACTATGGCAATAACCATTCGTCCTTTTACTGAAAACATAGGCAGTGCCAATGCAATTATGGGTGTGACACAAATGGCATTGAGCGCATTGGTCACAGCAATTCTTAGCTATTTTCAAAATGGCAGTGCAGTTCCTATGGTCGTAACGATGATAGTATTAAGCGGCATTAGCTTTAGCATGCAGTACTTTTTAAAACAAAAAACAGTATGAAAAATCTATTCGATTTAACCGCAAAGATTGCTTTAGTAACTGGAGCGACAAGTGGCATGGGCAAGGCTATTGCCGAAGCTTTGGGTTCGCACGACCGGAGCCGTTGCGATAATTGACTATTTTTTTTTGTAACTTTATTATAATAATAAAAAATACCATGACTACTAAAGAATACATCCCAACGCTGATTGCATCCGAAATAGATCGATTACATACTGACAATACGATTTGGAAACTTTTCAAGTCGAGCCAGACGCATCAAGAATGTCATATTAATCGAATAGAAGACCTTTGCAATAAATCTAGTTTTCAAGTACTGCCCCATCGAAAAACGGTGCATGATTTTATATTCTTAAAAAAAGGAATTTCAAAAAGAAGTAAAGGACTGAACAAATATGAATTTGGTGCTTCTTCCATCTTTTTTTTACCGGCATATCAAATTACCCAACACGAAATGATGAGTGATGATGCGGAAGGATTCTATTGTCATTTTGACGAAGAAATATTTGACTATTTACCAAAGAACTACCTTCGCAAACAATATCCTTTCTTTCAATATCAATCCCATCCTGTAATTGAGTTGTCTGAAAGTACATTGAACTACATAGAACTTATTTTGAATAGAATATTAGAACTATACAAAGAAGAAAAAACATCTTACAAACATCTTATTTCTTGTAGTTTGTTGGTCATTTTTGAAGAGATAAAAAAAGAGATTCCAATACATGAAATAAAAACAAAAAAAAACTCATTTTTGGATATTACAGAACGTTACAAAAACGCTTTGGAAAAGCACATATACGAACACCAAAACATATTGTACTATGCTAAAATAATGAACATAACACCCGATTACCTTAATAAATGCGTAAAAAATAGTACCGATAAAACAGCACAGGATTTACTAAAAGAAATGCTGATTTTAGAAGCCAAAACCCTTTTGAAATATTCAAACCTTAATGTATCTGAAATAGCAATAAAACTCTGCGATCAAAACCCGAGCAATTTTGCTCGTTTTTTCAAAAAACAAACTGGAATAACTCCTCTGGAATACCAACAACTGCACTGATTTAGAATAGCAGTACCCTTTTTTTGATTCACTAAATTGTTTTTTTGTATCCCATCTTTGTAATATAATATATTATGATATATATTATTTTATGTAACCAAAAAAACTAATGTAATTTAAAAAAGCTAAAAATTATGAAAACAATGCAATTTATAAAGGATTACTTCCTTTTTATCGCAATTATGACTTGTAGCGTCACTTCGTTTGCTCAACAGGGAAAAATTCAAGGAAAAGTGACCGACGACAAAGGAGTAGGTTTACCTGGTTCAACTGTCGTTATAGAAGCAGATAATAAGAGTACTGTTACAGATATTAATGGTGATTTTACCATCGGAAGCCTCAATGATGGAACCTACAAAATCAACATTTCTTATATAGGATTTACCACTCAAAAAACAACTGTAAAAGTGCCACAAAGCACTAAATTGAATATTACTTTAAAAGAAGATCAGTCCGCTTTGGATGAAGTAGTCGTAACAGGTGTATTTGACAAAAGAACTAAACTGGGAGCATCAGTCGCCATTTCAACAATAAATGCAAAAACATTGAATAGATTAGCGCCAGTTAGTGCCGCAGACATGTTAAAAACAATACCAGGAGTATATGTGAATTCTGCTTATGGTGAAGTAAAAAATGTTATCTATTCAAGAGGGGTATCTGCCAATTCTGTAGGGGGATTAGCAAACGATCCTAATGGATATTATTACGTTTCGCTACAAGAAGACGGATTACCGGTAGCGGCAGTAAATAGTGCTTCACTATCTGCTGACTATTTCTTTCGTTCAGATGCTACAATATACCGTGTCGAGGCTGTTAGAGGAGGAACTTCTTCAATCACATCCGCGAATGCACCTGGAGGAGTTTTCAACTTTTTATCAAAGACAGGAAGCGGTGCTAAAGCCAATGAATTTAGACAAAAAATTGGTTTAGAGGGAGATGGTAAAAACCTATATACCAGAAGTGATATTAACATAGGAAATACTTTTGGAAAATACAAGAAGTGGTCCTATAACATCGGTGGATTTTACCGATATTCCGATGGAGCCCGTTATGCAGGATATGCTCAAAACAAAGGTGGGCAAATTAAAGCTAATGTAATGAAATCCTATAATGGTGGGTCTATTAAATTTTATGCTAAATATCTAGATGATCACAATGGCTCAAATGTCCCATTGATCGGAAAAGGATTTGGAAATGATATTACTTTAGCTGATGGAGTAAAAAAAACAGACTCTTATGCATTAACTCCTACTAAAGTTACTATCCCTAATAGATCTGATTCAAAAACTACCGTTTTTGACCCAACTAATCTTAATCATTCAAAAGATGCTTACTTAGGTATTGACTGGCAACAAAAAATTGGAGATAGCTGGGTAATAAATAACAATATTAGATACTCTTCAAAATTAGCAGATGTAGATAGTCAAACTGCTACTAACTTCGGTTATTTAGATGATCCTACCACAAATTTTTTAATGGGAACATTACAAATTTTCAGACCTGGTGTTATTACTTACAAAGACAGATCAACAGGACAAGTACTGGCTCAAGTAAAACAAAATTTTGGACAAACTGGACCTTCATACACAGTGCTTAACTCTACTTTACCAACAACTGTTCCCGAAAAAGCTGCAATACGATATGCTGGTTCTGTAAAAAATTATACCACACTAGATGAATTGATGGATCAATTTACAGTTACTAAAAAAATTAAAAATGGATCAATTACAGGTGGCTTCTTTTATACCAGTTCCCGAATTATTTCGGATCCTAATATTACCGCTCCGGTACTTTCAGTCTCTGCAATAGGAAATAGAACTGCTCCGTTGGATGTTAGTTTTGTACAAGACGGTACAGGTACTGCTTATCAAATTTCAGATCCAAATTCAGGATACTTAAAATTAGGTGGTTCATTTGGTGGTGGTACTTATGATTATAACTCTAACCAACTTTCATTATTCCTTGGAAACAATTTAAATCTTACTGAAAAACTTAATTTTGATTGGGGAATTCGATACGAAACCGCTAGTATTAAAGGAAGTAATAATAGAGCCGCTAGGACTACAAAAAGCGGAGGATTTGATGGAAATCCATTAACTATCTATGATAATCATTATTCCATATTAGGAACTGATATTATTAATTTTAATAAGAAAACGAATGTTTTTGCATACTCAGCTGGTTTAAATTATAAATTCAATGATAAAAATGCCGTATATGTTAGATACACCGATGGTGAAAAATCACCGGATTTATCTTTCTACAACAACTACACGTCTGATTTTATAGCTAAAAATAACTCTCCTATAAACCAAAGAATAACACAATTTGAGTTAGGTTACAAATTAAAAGATGAAAATTTTCAACTTACTGTTACCCCTTTTTATAGTAAATTAAGCAACATAGGAACAACAGCATTAGGAAATGATGATGCAGGAATATTATACTACACTCCAGTTTTATATAATTCAGTTAGAACCTTAGGATTAGAATTCGAATCTGATCTTGTTTTAACTAAAAATTTTAGTGTAAAATCCTCATTAACATTACAAGATGCAAAATACACTTCTTGGAAAACTTGGGTACTCGGTAATCAAGGAAAAGGAGATGATATAATTATAGACAATACAGGCAATAGAGCTGAAAATAATCCGAACATAATGTTCGCAATTACTCCAACTTATTCCATAGATAAATTTTATACTTTTATTCAATGGAAATACCTCGGAGATCGAGAAGTTAATCAAAATAATGCTTATAAACTTCCTGCATTCAGTCAATTTGATTTAGGTATGGGATATGATTTTAATGCTAAATTTAGCATCGCCTTAAATGTTAATAATTTAACAGACAAACTGGGTATTATGTCTTCTGCTTCTCCTGGAGGAATAGACGCATCACTTAGCCCTCAAAATATTACTAAAGCGCAAGTAGCTGCTAATCCTAATGCTGTACACAGTATTTTAGCCATTCAACCTAGAGCTTATTTCTTGACTGCAACATATAAATTTTAGTTAATCAAAATCCCCCGAAAGGGGGATTATACAACTCATTATTTTTTTACTTATAAAAACTATTAACAATAATAAATTAATTATTGGATTAGTCTTTATTGACACTATGGCGTGTTACTTATCAGATAGATGAAAAAGGAGAATGAAAAGTTCTTGACTAACGCATAAGTACTGTTTTTGTAAACATAATTTTTAATCAAAAAAACCATAAAACAAATTACACGATGAATAAATTTTTAAGTTTTACAGTAACTTTATTTAGCATAACTTTTCTGTTTTCACAGGAAGTTGAAATAAAAAAATGGAATTTTTATTCTGAAAAAAAACCAAAATTTCAACCTGTAAAAATCCCTCATACCTGGAATACCATTGATGCTTTTGATGACGAACCTGGTTATTGGAGAGGAAAAGGGACGTATACAACACAACTAAACATTACTAAGATTAAAAAAGTGCATTACATTCATTTTAATGGAGTAAATCAGCAAACTAAGGTATGGATTAATGACAGTTATGCAGGACAACATAAAGGCGGATATACTGCTTTTGATATTGACATCAGTCTATACGTAAAGAAAGGAACAAATAAAATTACCGTAGAAGTTGACAACACCAATAATGAAACCATTCCTCCACTAGAGGCCGATTTTACTTTTTATGGAGGTATTTACAGAAGTGTATATTTATGTGAAGAGGAAACTACACATTTTAAAAAATCAAATGGTGCAGATGCAATAAAAATCGATGCCTTGCTAGACAATGATTGGCAGGGAGAAGTTCAACTAAAAGGAGCGATATCTAACATGGATAAACAATTGTTGAAACACAAGGTTAGATTAAACATAAAAGATGCAACGAATAAATTAATTGCAACAATTGAGGAAAATATTGGTGCTGAATTCAACTTAAACGTAAAGCTAAAAAATCCTTTATTATGGTCTCCACAAACTCCAAATTTGTACAATGTGGAATTAAATCTACTGGACGTTAATGGCAAAATTATAGACATTTACCATCAGAAAATTGGATTCAGAAAATTTGAAGCTACTACCTCTGGCTTTAATTTAAATGGAAAACCGATAAAACTGATTGGGGTAAACAGACATCAAGATTTTGAAGGTCTGGGAAATGCGGTACCCATTCAAAAACAAATCCAAGATTTAGTAATGATAAAGAATATGGGAAGCAACTTTTTGCGTTTAGCCCATTACCCTCAAGATAAAGCAGTTTACAAAGCAGCTGATAGTCTGGGACTGATACTTTGGTCAGAAATACCAGTAGTAAATAATGTACCTATTAACGCTAATTATTCAGAATATAAAGAAAACTGCATTCAAATGCAAAAAGAGCATATTGATCAAAATTACAATCATCCTTCGTTAATTTTCATAGGGTACATGAATGAAATTTTTCTACGTATGTATTTTAATAATCCTGAAGATGAAATAAAACAAAAAATTATAAAAAACACTATAGATTTAGCGCAAACATTAGAAGATTTAACTCGTAAAGAAGCTCCAAATCATATAACGGTTATGGCAATTCACGGAAATCAAATTTATAATGAAACTAAAATTGCGAATCTACCAATGGTATTAGGGTGGAATCTCTATCAAGGGTGGTATTCTGGTCAAATTCAAGATTTAGGAATATTTTTAGATGAAGAAAATAAAAAATATCCAAACAGACCTTTGATTATTTCTGAATATGGAGTTGACGCAGATAAAAGACTTCACAACTCTGATCCTAAAAAAATGGATTTTTCTGAGGAATATCAATTTAAGTACCATCCAGGATATTATCAACAATTGAAAAACAGATCCTATGTTATTGGTATGACTGCTTGGAATTTTGCCGATTTTGGTTCGGAGCTTAGAGGTAATCCGATTCCGCATGTAAATCAAAAAGGTTTAGTAAACTTTGACCGTACCCCTAAAAACATCTATTATTGGTACAAAGCAATTCTAAAACCGGAAGAAAAATTAAGTCAATTCTTTAAAGACTTACCAACACATATCAGTGATTCTCCAAAAAAGAAAATCATCATTATTTCTAATCAAAAAGTGTTTTTAAAAGTGAACGATTCAGAGAAAATCGAATTGCAAGAGAACACCGGGCTTATAGAAACTTGGATCAACTTAAAAGAAGGTTCTAATAATTTATCATTGTATGATGAGTTCGGAAAATTACAAGACTCGACAAACCTTATATATCAAAAACCTGACTTAACGAAATCTAATATTCTGTCCATTAACTTTGGAACCGAAAATTATTTTATAGATGATACAAATCAAATTTGGATACCTTATAACCAACAGTCACTACTAAAAGTTTTAGATACTGTACAAAATGTAAATAGCAGTTCAAATATAAAAAACACAACAAACGATCCAATTTATCAATCTTCAATCAGTAATGTTGAAAAAATAACAGCTGAATTACCCAGAGGCGACTATGAGGTTACTTTACTATTCTCTCTATTAAAGAAAGATAAAAGTTTAGTTTATGAATTGAATAATAAAAAAGAAGATGCTAATACGGTGCTATCAAATCAAAATATTAAGATTAACGGCAAACTAATAAAGATTGAAAAATTAAATCCATTTGACAAAACAGATTGTACAATAACAATTAAAGTCGAGAAAGATTTAATTATAGAAACAGCAAATGAAACTGAAAAAATTACTATTTCTGGAATAAAAATAAAAAGACTTTTTTAATTTTTTTAAAACAGATTAACGGACTCTTATACCTCTGAAAATAACTGTAATCCACGAATAATAAATATTGACAAAAGTTCTCTCAAACATAGGCAGTAGCAACGATATCAATAAATCTAAATAACTATAATTCAATGACTTAATACGAAATATTTTTAAAAACAAAAAACACTATGAAAAGATTTGAAAATAAAGTTTGTTTAGTAACCGGAGCTTCTTCCGGAATTGGTAAAGCAACTGCTCTTTCTTTTGCAAAAGAAGGCGCTAAAGTGGTCGTTTCGGATGTAAACGAACAAGCCGGAGCCCTTGTAGTTCAAGAAATTATAGCTTTAGGAGAACAAGCACTGTTTGTAAAGTGTGACATTTCTAAAAGAGAAGAAGTAGAAACCTTGGTAAAGCAAACAGTTGCCACATTCGGACGATTGGATTGCGCCGTAAATTCGGCAGGAATAGCAGGAACACTTTCGTTACCCACTCATGAATATCCTGAAGATGCCTGGTTGCAACAAATCAATATCAACTTAACCGGAACTTGGTATTGTGTAAAATACCAGTTGATTGAAATGCTGAAACAAGGCGGTGGAAATATTGTTTGCGTTTCCTCTGCGGCAGGATTAGTGGGACAACCGGAAAATGTTCCTTATTCGGCATCTAAACATGGTGTGATTGGTATCGTAAAAAGTGCGGCTATAGAATATGCTACCAAAAATATTCGCATCAATGCCATTTGCCCCACCGCCATCGAAACTCCAATGATTATGGAAGGCCGAAGAAAACTGTCACAAAATCCAGAAGCGTTACAAGCGGCAATCAATATGCAACGCATGAAAAGAATGGGACAACCCCAGGAAGTTGCCGATGTGGCTTTGTGGATGTGTTCAGACCAATCTACTTTTATTACAGGTCATGCCATGGCCGTAGACGGAGGCGCATTTGCATAAAAAACAAACTCAATAATTTATAATAAAAAAAACAGAATTTAACTTCTTTTAAATAATGTCTAAAAACATCTATATCCTTTCCGGATCACGTACTCCTATGGGAGCCTATGGCGGTCAATTTTCAACTGTTTCGGCACCAGAATTAGGAGCCATCGCCATTCAGGATGCTTTAAAAAAAGCAAACATCCCTGTTGATGCCATAGAAAGTATTGTTATGGGAAATGTATTATCAGCCAATCTCGGACAGGCACCGGCTCGACAAGCTTCAAAAATCTCGGGCTTACCGGATTCCGTTTGTGCCACAACAGTCAACAAAGTCTGTGCCTCTGGGATGAAGGCACTCAGCATGATTTACAATGACATTTATGTTGGAAATATTTCGGTGGGAATTGCCGGTGGAATGGAAAATATGTCACAAGTTCCTCATTATTTACCCAATGCCCGATTTGGGGTTGGTTATGGAAATTCAGCATGTATTGACGGATTGGCCAAAGACGGATTAACCGATGTGTATAACAAAACATCCATGGGAGTTTCAGGAGATTTAACTGCCGAGAAATACAAGATAAGCCGCGAAGAGCAAGATGATTTTGCGGAACAATCTTATCGCAGAAGTACTGAAGCATGGGCAAATGGCAGCTTTATCGGCGAAGTTATTCCTGTAAATGTACCACAGAGAAAAGGAGAAGCTTTGGTAATTACTGAGGATGAAACATACAAAAAAGCCAATTTTGAAAAAATGCGTCAGTTGAAACCTGCTTTCTCACCCAATGGAACCGTAACAGCTGCAAACGCCAGTCCAATGAATGATGGTGCTAGTGCGTTAGTTTTAGCTGGAGAAGATTTTGTAAACCTGCACCAAATTACTCCTAAAGCCAGAATTATAGCATATGCCGAAGCGGAACAGGATCCTACTTTTTTTACTACAACCCCAGTTATAGCAACACAAAAAGTATTACAAAAAGCCAATTTAACAATCGAAGACATCGATTTTTATGAAGTCAACGAAGCTTTTGCCGTTGTGCCGATGGCTTTGATGAAAGAACTTCATATTCCCCATGAAAAAGTAAATGTCTTTGGAGGTGCCGTAGCACTAGGGCATCCTCTGGGCAGCTCCGGAAGTAGAATCGTTGTAAGCTTACTCTATATCTTATCCATAAAAAAAGCACGCTATGGCCTGGCTACTATTTGTAACGGTGGCGGTGGAGCGAGTGCAATCATAATCGAAAATCTATCATGATCAATAAAGTAATAAAAAATGCCAAGCAGGCTGTAGCCGATATTCCAAACGGAGCAACTATAATGTTGGGAGGATTTGGTCTTTGCGGTATTCCCGAAAACTGCATTACCGAACTTGTAGACAAAAAGATAAACAACCTGACTTGTATTTCAAACAATGCCGGAGTTGATGATTTTGGAATTGGTTTAATGCTTCAAAATCGTCAAGTAAAAAAAATGATTTCCTCATATGTTGGCGAGAATAAAGAATTTGAAAGACAATTGTTAAGCGGAGAATTAGAAGTTGAATTGATTCCACAGGGAACTTTGGCGGAACGCATTCGTGCCGGAGGGGCTGGAATCCCTGCGTTTTTTACGCCGGCGGGCGTTGGTACTGAGGTGGCAGAAGGCAAAGAAGTGAGAACATTCGATGACAAAAAATATTTGATGGAGTCTTGGATGAAAGCCGATTTTAGTATTATCAAAGCTTGGAAAGGCGATACTTCGGGTAATTTAATTTTCAAGGGAACAACCCGAAATTTCAGTCCAATGATGGCTGCTGCCGGAAAGATTTGTATTGCCGAAGTAGAAGAATTGGTAGAATCAGGCGAATTAGATCCAAATGCGATTCATGTTCCAGGCATTTATGTACAACGTATTTTCAAGGGGAAAAATTACGAAAAAAGAATAGAGCAAAGAACCATTACTGAAACCACAGTTGCGGAGAAATCAAAAAACAGCTTCCCAGATAAAAAAATACCTCAAGGACCACTTGATAAAAACAGGATTGCCCAACGAATAGCTCAAGAAGTAAAAGATGGCAATTATGTAAACTTAGGAATTGGAATTCCTACTTTAGTTGCGAACTATATTCCTTCAGATATTAATGTCATGTTACAATCTGAAAATGGTTTATTAGGCATTGGTCCTTTTCCAACCCTTGAAAATGTAGATGCCGATATGATTAATGCCGGCAAGCAAACTGTTACTATGCAGGCTGGTTCTTCCCTATTCAGTTCGGCTGAAAGTTTTGCCATGATTCGTGGGGAACATGTGAACCTGACTATTCTAGGTGCCATGGAAGTCTCTGAAAACGGAGATATTGCCAACTGGAAAATCCCTGGAAAAATGGTCAAAGGTATGGGAGGCGCTATGGATTTAGTCGCATCAGCCAAAAACATCATTGTCGCTATGCAACATGTAAGCAAAGATGGAAAATCAAAACTGCTAAAAAATTGCTCTTTGCCCATTACAGGAATCAGCTGCGTAAAGAAAATTGTAACTGAGTTGGCTGTTTTAGAAGTTATGCTTTCAGGAGGTTTCAAATTATTGGAAAGAGCTCCGGGTGTAAGCATCGAAGAAATAAAAAATGCAACCCAAGGGAAATTAATCGTTGAAGGTGAAATTCCAGAAATGATTTTTTTATAAACTAAAACTACACTCCAATCAAGAAAATCATATAAAAAGAATACAAAAACATCAAAATATAGGTGTCTCAAAAAAGAAAGAATTGATTTTGAATAGTAATAGAATTAATTTGATTCACTATTATTTATAAATCAATATAAATTTGCAATATAAATTATACCTTATATAAAAAAAACAATAAATAAAAATACAAATGGCAAAAAATCCACATTATTTTTCACAAATGGCACATGTTGAAGTGCTAACTACAGATTTAGAAAAATCAGTACACTTTTTTGGAGACATTGTAGGCATGGATATTACCGGTAGAGAAGGTAATTCAGTATACCTAAGAGCCTGGGGTGATTATTTTCACCACACATTGAAATTAACACAAAATGAAACTTCAGGATTAGGACATATTGGTTGGAGAGCAGACAGTCCTGAAGCTTTAGAAGAAGCGGTAGCTTACTTAGAAAGTATTGGTGCTGGTATTGGTTGGGACAATGGCGATTTAGGTCATGGTAAAGCGTATCGTTTTAAATCTCCTGAAGGACACATTCACGAAATTTTCTGGGATGTGGTATGGTTAAAAGAAGAAGGAGAAAGAGGAAGCGTTTATGCTGACAGATATTCAAGTAATAGAATGAATGGAGCAAATCCACGTCGTTTTGATCACGTAACTTACATGGTATCTAAAGGAAAATATGCTGAAGAGAAAGCATTTTGGAAAGGCTTAGGTCTAAAAAATCCTGATGAAATTAGAATTTCAGACGAAATTCCTGCAATAGGTGGTTTATGGACAACAGCCAATCTTTCACACGATATTGCCATCTTTACTGATCCAACAATCGAACCTAATCAAGCGGTACTAAATCACATTTGTTGGAATGTTGACAGTAGAGAAGAAGTTTTACTGGCTTTAGATTACTTTATTGAAAAAGGCTATAAAAGTGTTATGGGAGCCCCTACAAGACATAAAGCCGATGAAGGATTTTTCATCTACATAATTGATCCGGGAAGTGGTGTCTTATTCGAATATTATGCTTGCGCCAGATTGGTATTTGCACCAGATCACTTAGATGTTCATTATCTAAAAGACAATCCAAATGATGCTTGGGGATCAGCTAATCCATTTGCTGAAATGGCCAAAGGAAAAAAATTAGGACTGTCTGAAGACGGAACCGTAAAACCAATGGATATCTAATTAATTAGAGCAAAAAAAAACAATTTTTAAAATTTAAAAACACAAATTATGTGGCACTATTTTCCAGGTCAATACATGCCTTCTTATCAAGTTAATCGTGCGCTTACCCAAGCGCATTATGGAGGAGGCGAATTTGCAGAAATACTAGAAGTTGCTAGCGAAATTGATCCCTTAAACAGAGAGTCATTCAATATTGCTTGGCTAAAAATGGGCAATAGCGTTTATGATCTTGGAGAAAATTTCGAGATTAATAAATCGTTCATTTCCGCAAGTCGTACGTACCTAAGAGCATTCAACTATTTACGTACTGCTGAGTTCTTTATGGAACTTGGAGATGATAGAAAATTATCGACTTATTTAAAAGCTAGAGAAGCTTTTATTAGAGCTATTAAATATTTTAAAAACAAACCTTTGCAAGTAGAAGTACCTTTTGAAGGGTCTTTTTTACCAGGCTATTTGTTTGCTCCAGAAGGGGTTGAAAATCCTCCAATGATGATTATGTTTGGTGGTTTGGATAGTTTAGCAGAAGAATTATATTTTGGTATATCACAACATCTTAACGAAAGAGGTATTGCTCTTCTGGCTATGGATGGACCAGGTCAAGGAGCTTCATTAAGATTAAATCATATTCATTCGCGTTATGATTATGAAGTAGCTGGAACAGCTGTTTTAGATTGGTCTATTGCTAACCTAAAAGATCATGTAGACACCACCAGTATTGGTATTGGTGCAGTATCAATGGGAGGATATATGGCAGCGCGCTGTGCAGCATTTGAACCTCGTTTCAAAGTATGCATGATATTTGGCGCTGTGTGGTCGTATTACCAAGTATGGGCTGGTCGAACTGCAAAACATCCGTTGGCAGAAATAGTAATGCATATTATGGACGCAGCAAGTTTTGAAGAAGTTCTTGAAAAATTAAAAGGCTATACACTTGAAAATGGAATCGCAGAAAAGATATCCATGCCAACGTATATTCTTCATGGTGGTGATGACCGTCAAAATTTTGTTGAACACGCTTATAATGTTGATAAAGCGTTAACTAGTGAACATGTTTTAGAAGTAATCCCTAAAGAAGAAAGTGGTTCTCAACATTGCTGTGTAGACGATTTTACTCGTACTTTCAATATGTATGACTGGGTAGCCAAAAAATTAAAAGCATAGCATTAATCTCAAACAACTTATAATATGAAAGCTATAGAGAAAGTACTTATTGTTGGTGGCGGTATCGGTGGACAATCTACAGCTATCGCTTTAAGACAAATAGGAATAGCGGTGGAAATTGTTGAAATTCTGCCGCAGTATGATGTGTATGGTGTTGGTATAATCCAAATGTCAAACGCATTAAGAGCTTTGGATGCATTAGGTGTGGCTGACGAAGCACTCAAAAGAGGCTGTCCTTATGATAAAGTTAAAATGTGTACCCCAACAGGACACCAATTTAACGAAATTGGCACACCTCCAATGGGTCGTTTTCCTTCGCATAATGGTATTTCCAGAAGAATTCTTCATGAAGTATTGCATGAAAGATGTGAAACGGTAGGGGTACAATTTAGGATGGGACTTACTGTGGATCAAATTACAGATAAAGAAAACGGCGTCGATGTTGTTTTTTCTGATGGAACCACAGGAAGTTATGATTTGCTGATTGGTGCCGATGGAGTCAACTCAAAAGTACGAAAATTAATTTTCGGGGATTACTTCCCAAAATATGTAGGATTATCCGTTTGGCGTTATGCTTTTGACAGACCCAAAGATTTAGAAACAGGCTATATGTATTTTGGAAAACACAGTAAAGTTGGACTCATTCCAATGACCAAAGACAAAATATATATGTTTGTTGTTTCTGCAGAGGGAGCTGACAATCCATTTATTGCGGAAGATCAAATGATTCCTAAACTGAAATCCTATTTAGAAGAATATCCTGTTCCAATGGTACACGATTTAATAGATCAGATTACGGAACCAAAATTAATCAATTACAGACCTTTAGAAACCCTGCATTTACCAGATCCATGGTATAAAGGAAACGTTTTAATCATTGGAGATGGTGCTCATGCTACCATTCCTCATTTAGGTTCAGGAGCTGCTTTGGCTATTGAAGATGCTGTCGTACTTGCTCAAGAAATTGCAAAACAAGACGGTACACAAGCCATTTTTGCACGCTTCATGAATCGAAGGTTAGAAAGATGTAAAATGGTTGTAGAAGCTTCTGAAAAACTCGGAGAATGGGAATTATTAGAATATGAAGGTAAACCTTTACCTGAAGAAGCCAACGCTGGTGCCGTTATGGGAAAAACCTTGATGGCACTTGCCCAACCTATTTAATATAAAATAAGATATGAAATTAATCACTTTCGAAAATAAAGCAGGTGAAAGCCGTACGGGTTGGTTGCAGGAAGACGCTGTTGTAGACATGAATCTAGCCGATTCAAGATTGCCTTTAGACATGCTTACTTTTATAGATAATCACGAAGCTAATTTGAAGATTATCGATGAGCTTGGTGTTGTAAAACCACATTATGCTTTAAACGATGTAAAACTTTTAGCTCCTTTGCCTAATCCGCGCAGTTTTAGGGATTATATTGGTTTTGAACAACACATGTTGAACGCTTCCAAATCATTTGGTCATACCGTTGGAGCTGCCTGGTACGAAATACCTATTTTTTATTTCACAAACCATCAAGGTGTCTTTGGGCCAAATGACGATATTATACGTCCTGCAGGAGAAGAAAAATTAGATATCGAACTGGAAATAGCTGTCATAATTGGCAAGAAAGGAAAAGACATTAAAGCCGGAAATGCCGATGATTATATTTTTGGCTATACCGTTTTTAATGATTGGACTGCCCGTGCCATTCAAAAACACGAAATGACAGTACCGCTTGGCCCTCACAAAGGAAAGGATTTTGCTAATGCCATTGGACCTTGTATCGTTACCAAAGATGAATTTGAAAAATACCGTTGCAGTATTTCAAGAGAATCACATCCGGAACATTTGGCCATGCCGGAAAGCACAAGCGATCGTTTCGATATCAAAATGACATCAAAAATCAATGGAGAAACAATATGCGAAGGGAATTATAAAACCGTTCATTGGACTTTTCCCCAAATGATGGAACGAGCGTCAGAAAATAATGTAACGCTGATGCCCGGAGATATTTTAGGTTCGGGAACCGTTGGTTGGGGAAGTTTGATAGAAAATAACTTTTCAGTTCACCGCCCTTTGGAACCTGGAGATGTTGTGGAACTGGAAATTGAAGGAATAGGAATTTTAAAAAATACAGTGGTTTAAGCTGTTCAAATAAATATTTTCAATTTAGTTAGAAAATGCCTAAAGCACGTGTTGTTTTAGGTATTTTTTTTTGCTTTAAAACCATGTGATTTTCATTTATTTCATTAGGTCATTAATATACATTTGACTTTATCATAATGCAAAACGATACTGGAATAATCAATACATTTGTACCAAGTCGAAAAAGTAATTTATAAGAATTAGTTTACTAGGTTATTTTACTTTTGTGAAGTATTAGTAATTCGCTTAATTATAACTGGAAATATCTTATGTTAAATAGTATTACAACTCAACTATTTTTTGAGTAAAATTGTCCCAAATGATAAAAAAAATATTTAGTTACCTTATTCCAATAAAAATTTATCAATCAAAATCTTCATTGAGTAAATCGATTGAAGTGACTTGGGAAAATGGGGAATTGGTTTTAGATTCTGAAAATGCCAATTATTCGTATGGAAGTCTGCAACGCATTTTAAGAATTGGCCTAAAAAACATTGGCTACAAAAAAATAGCGGCTATGGAACATATTCTTGTTTTGGGAGTGGCCGGAGGAAGTGTTATAAAAACGTTGGTTGATGAAATTAAATATAAAGGAAAAATAACCGGAGTTGAAATTGATTCCGATATAATTAAGGTGGCAAATAAATATTTTGCCTTAGATAAAATACCCCAACTTGATATTGTTATTGAAGATGCATTTGAATTTGTTTTGAAAACCAAAAGCAAATACGATTTGATTATAATTGATATTTTCCAAGATACCACAATGCCCAATTTTTTATTTGAAACATTTTTCATCAACCGCATCTGCTTCCTTTTAAAAAGTCGAGGTTTCATTCTTTTCAATACGATGATTTTGAATGAAACCCAAAATATAAGAAATCAAAAATATGTCTCTGAATTTTATGAAAACCAATTCAAAATAAGAACCATACCTAGAATTGAAGTCCATAATGAATTAATCGTTATTGAAAAATTAGAATAAAAACTACTCTATTTATAGAAACTCGACCGCAGATTAATTGGTTTAATCAACAATCTGTGAATCTGCGGTTTTTTTAATTTATTCAAGCATTTTTTTAGCTTTTTCTAAATCTTCGGGGGTATCAATTCCAATTCCAATATGTGCAGTTTCAACCATTTTTATACTTTTACCAAATTCTAAATAACGCAATTGCTCCAGTTTTTCGGATGCTTCCAATGATTTCATAGGTAAACTGTAAAAATCCAATAAAGCTTGCTTTCTAAAAGCGTAAATCCCGATGTGTTTCATATAGCGAACCCCCACATTTATTTCTCTTGGATACGGAATCACCGAACGTGAAAAGTACAACGCAAAACCGTTTTGATTCACAACCACTTTCACATTATTGGGATTGTTTATTTCGTGTTCCTCTGTTATTTCACACATCAGGGAAGCCAAATCTACTTTCTTTTCGGAGTCATTCTTGTAAACTTCAATCAGTTTTTCCAAAGCAACCGTATCGATAAAGGGTTCATCGCCTTGCACATTGACCACAATATCCACATCCAGATTTTCGACAGCTTCGGCAATGCGGTCGCTTCCTGATTCGTGTTCCTTGATGCTCATTATGGCTTTACCTCCATTAGAAACTATTTCGTTATAAATTAAATCAGAATCCGTAACCACAAAAACATCGTCAAAAAGATTTGATTTTTTTGCGGCTTTATAAGTTCTTAAAATCACCGTTTTTCCTCCCAAATCCTGCATCAATTTAGCGTGAAAGCGTGTGGAAGCGTAACGGGCGGGAATGACTGCTATTATTTTCATTTTTATATTTTTCATTTTGCTACGAAGACAGTAAGTCGCAAAGTTTTATTTCTAATTTATATACTGAAGCAAACGGAACAATCAGGTTAGCTGGGCGCTAAGTTAACATGTTTTTAGGATTTACAAAATTGTTCTTAATTCTATACCTAAATTTACTTTATGATATTCCAAAAACTAATCTTACGTCGAATTTCAAAACCTAATTTCTCGTACAATTGTATTGCTCCTATATTATTTTCAATCACATGTAAATAAGGAGTTTTATTTTGCTTCAAAATTTCATTTACAGCGTGGGCAACTAATTGTTTCGCATATCCTTTTCCGGTATGATTAGGATGTGTGACTACTGCGCTTACTTCGATGAAATCATTCATTTGCATGCGTTCACCAGTTACGGCAACAAGTTCATTATTTTTGAAAATGCCGTAATAATTTCCTAATAAAGCAGTTTTCTTTTTAAAATATCCCGGTTGCACCATGTTCACCAACTCATATAAAACATCAATATGTTCGTCAGTCAGTTTTATGATTTGGTCATTAATGGCAACATCGATTGGATTATAAACAATCATTTGAAGACAAACCAATTCTTTATTTAACTTTAATAGATTTGAAAGTTCTGGTTTTTCTCCAACAATAAAAAAACTATCAACTATCTGAGAATATTCATCGATAGACTTTGCAGTCGCATTGCCTTTTTCAAAACCACCAAACGGACAATAATCAGGATGATAAAATTTTATACTGCCGTAATCTACCGCAAAACTTTGATGCGTTTCTGATAACGAAAACCAAACGGGATTATCTAATTTTTTATCGTCTTGTGTTTTCACAATAAGTGGTTTTGAGGATTTGTGTTTAATATTAATAATCATGATTTTTTCTGTGGTCAAGAGTGAAACGATCGCGATAGTAGGAATCCATTAACTAAACAAAAAAATAATATGAATTAAAAATTCTAAAATTATTTATCTTAATTTTCGTGACTCCAAACTAAGTTTTCTTCAATTGATATAGA
This sequence comes from Flavobacterium galactosi, assembly GCF_048158585.1. Taxonomy (NCBI): domain Bacteria; kingdom Pseudomonadati; phylum Bacteroidota; class Flavobacteriia; order Flavobacteriales; family Flavobacteriaceae; genus Flavobacterium; species Flavobacterium galactosi. The sequence continues at coordinate 17,118 of NZ_JBLNKV010000009.1, read as the reverse complement.
TTTATAAATTTGAAAAGCAAACTCAACTAATATACCATTCAGACATTCGAATTTTTTAATATCAAGTTCAATTTTTATCTGTTCACTATTTATCTCAGAATGATTAAATAAAAACTTGAAAATTTCAAAATGATAATTCGTTTTTTTTTATTTTGGTTTTATTAATTACAGATTTTGAATGAACTATTGAATGTCTTACTTCAGATAAAATGGTTATTAATTCTCCAAATTTTATATTCATATTATTATTTTTCGAGAAATTATGAAGAGTTGTATTTCCTATTCTTTTTACTAATTTATAAAGGTTTTCTCCTCCTTTTATATCGTCTCTTTTAATTTTTCCTTCAATACTAAATTTTCTCTTAATTATTTCTTGAAATTCTAAGTCACACTCTGCTTTATATAAAACACAGTCTTTAAAATATTTTTCAAGAGCTTCATAAGATTGAGAATAAATCAGACAAAATTCTCTTGATAAAATATTGAAAATTTCATTTTTATAGTTTTCTTTTAAAGTTTCTTTAGATATGCCAGAATGAAAAGGCAATGCCCAGCCATTATCCGTTTCACCTGTCCAATCGCTCAAAAGTAAAGAAGAAGTAGAATTATATGATGCTCCTTCTTCTGTGTATTTTTGATAATCCAAAATCAGAATTTTGTTTAATCTATTAGTTGTATGTTTGTAGTCAAGTAATGTTGAAAAAAAATTATCAAGAAATTTTTTGTATTCATTTTTCATAATATTATTTTCTATTTTTTTAAGTAAACATGATACTAATCTTAATGATTCTGAAATAATAAATTAATCTCCGAATTATTTATATACAATTTTCTACATAATCTTCACCGAAGTCATACTCAAAGAACCCGCCAATAACTTATCATTGAACAAACTCAGTTCTTCGGATTTTCCTTTTAATCCCAAAGTGTAAATCAAAGGCAAATAATGTTCCGGTGTAGGAATCGCTAATTGAAACGCTTTGCTTTGTTTTTCAAAATCTATCAATGGTTGGAAATTTCCATCCAGTAAATAATTGTTTACTGATTCCCTTGCTTCAATTGCCCAATCGTAACCGTAATTGTCTTTATCGAAATTGTGATAATCAACCAACCTTAAATTATGAACAATATTGCCACTACCTACAATCAGGATTCCTTTGGTACGCAACGCACTTAGTTTTTGAGCCAACTCAAAATGGTATTGCCCGGATTTTGTATAATCAATACTCAACTGAATTACGGGAACATTCGCTTCGGGATATAAATGTTTGATGACACTCCAAGCACCGTGATCCAAACCCCAATGCTCGTCCAGCTCTACTTCTACCGGTGTCAACAATTGTTTGGTTTCTATCGCTAATTCCGGACTTCCTTTTGCTGGATATTGCACGTCGAACAACGCTTGCGGAAAACCTCCAAAGTCATGAATCGTTCTTGGCATTTCCATTGCAGTTACCTTTGTTCCTTTGGTAAACCAATGCGCCGAAATACACAAAATGGCATTCGGTTGCGGTAAAGTTTTAGCCAAGTTTCTAAAACCGGTCACAAACTGATTTTCTTCAATCGCGTTCATCGGGCTGCCGTGTCCTAGAAACAAAACTGGCATTTTTTCGGTATTCGAAAAAGAACCTGAAATTTTATGTAAGTCGTTTAGTGTATTCATAAAAATATAATTTTATCCAGTTCAAAGGTATTTTAGAAATCGCTATTTAAAAGGGATTCTCCAAATCGCTATTTAAAAGAGACGCGATAAATCGCGTCTGTACGGAATGCAATTATTAAATGCTATTTAATTTTAAAAAAAATTATCCTCTTCCCATTTCGATGGATTTTCTTCTATATAATTTTGTATTCTTTCAAATGAATCAGAATTTCTAATAATGTGATCATGAAAACGAGAATGCCATTCAAAATTTTTATTAATTTTTCGCATTTCAAAGGTACATCTTCCTTTATACCATCGAATTATTTTAGATATATTTTCAGATAACATTGGATTGTTTTCTCCAGAAAATCCTCCTATTCCCTGCTGCAACTTTACAGATGCGATTAATCGCTTCTCAACAAATTGACCGGATTTATTAATAATCAATATCCCATGCATATGATTCGGCATAATATGAAAATTTCCTAATTCTACATATGGAAAATGTTTTATTATCTCCAACCAATATTCTTCTGCTAATGCTCCAACAGCATTCAAATTCATTTTTTCATTCCCAACTTCTCCAAAAAAATGTTTCATTTCTTTAGTACAAATCGTAATGAAGTAGGCTCCATTAGCACCATAATCCCAATTTTGCAATCGTGCCGATGGAATTCTATATTTATTTTGAAATTTTTCTGGCATAACTTAATCATTACTTGGATTTTCGATGTACAGACGCGATTCATCGCGTCTCCCATAATATATGTGATTCATTGGTGTATCTCATAATATACTTATATAGTGTTAGACGCGATTCATCGCGTATCTACCGGAATCCAAACGATATAATTTACTCCACAAAATTTTCATCTTTAAATCCTATCAAATATAATTTATTTTTTGCTCGGGTCATTGCAGTGTACAACCACCGAATATAATCTCTATTGATACCATCGGGCAAATACGGTTGTTCTATAAAAACCGTATTCCATTGTCCACCTTGTGATTTATGACACGTAATTGCATACGAGAATTTCACTTGCAAACCATTGAAATATTCGTTGGCTTTTACTTTTTGGAATTTTTGAAATTTGGTTTCGCCTTCATAATCTTTCAATACTTCCTGATACAATCGGTTGGATTCTTCATAAGTTAAAGATGGCGATTCGCTTTTTATGGTGTCCATTAACAATACCGTTTCAAATGGAATCTGATTGGGGTAATCAATCATTCGGATTTTTACTTTGGCAAACTTAAAACCGTATAATTCTTTGATATTGAAAATTTCTAATATTTCGATAATATCACCATTGGCAATAAAACCCGCTTCATCAGAATCTTTCAACCAAAAATAATTATTTTTCACCACCATCAAGAAATCTCCGGTTGATAGTTCGCTTTCTTTGTCGAGAATTTTGGTTCTAATTTGCTCATTATATTGATTCGCCCTTTTATTCGAACGAACAATAAAAGCCGTATCTTCTATACTATAATTACTGTAGGCAGAATTGATGGCATCTTGAATATCGTAGCCATCGGTCAAACGAACAATATCTTTGAATTTCTTGACATCAAATTTGAATTCATCTATAAATGAATCTTTCAATAATTCCCGAAGTTCGGTTGCATTATACAAAATCCCGGAATTTTCTTCCTGACGCATCACTTCATCCAATTCGATATGTTCTACTTCCTTATCATAATTCATTCCTAAAGTGCGAATGTCCAAAGCGGGGCTGATATCCAAATTCACAGGAGGCAACTGAGCGGTATCACCCAATAAAATCATCTTGCAATTCGTTCCTGAATACACATAGGAAATCAAATCATCAAGCAACGAACTGTTTTCATATAACTTAGAATCGGAATTAGTATCCGAAATCATCGAAGCTTCATCGACTATGAAAATCGTGTTTTTGTGTTTGTTTTGTTGCAAGGTAAACGAAACGCCCCCACCCGAAGATTTCTTGGGAAAGTAGATTTTTTTATGAATCGTAAAAGCAGGTTTGTTCGAATAATTGGCAATTACTTTTGCGGCACGACCGGTTGGTGCCAGCAAAACATATTTTTTATTGATATCCAATAAACTGTTTACAATCGTAGAAATCACGGTTGTTTTTCCTGTTCCTGCATATCCTTTTAAAACAAAAATGGTCTTATTATCAGCTTCGGTTAAAAAAATAGCAATTTTTTGAAAAAAAATATCTTGTTTATAAGTGGGCTGAAAAGGAAATTTTCTCTGTAAAAGGCTGTAAAACAAGGAGGAATTCATGTGAAGTTGATTGCTATAAATGAACATCAAATATAAGTATGAAAATCGAGGCAATTACATAAATTGGCATTAGAATCAAAAAAAATTGTAAGTTTGTGACCGCATTTAATTCTTGTACTATATATAAGGTATAAATGGATTGAAAATCAAATTATGTCAATACAAAATACGAACATCACCGAAAAAAAATATAAAAAACTGTCCATTCAAGTTTCCTTGACTGGACTTTCTTTTTGTTGTTTTGACACGCTAAACAATACCGTAACTTCATTTAACGAAGTACATTTTGATACGTTTCATAAAGCCACAAAAATTGAAGATTTATTTGGTGATGCTTTTCGGGATTATCCGGAATTAAAGGATTCGTATGACGAAATTCTGGTTATTCACAATAACAACCTTTCCACTTTTGTTCCCATAGCTCTTTTTGATGAGAACTTTTTAGGAAGTTATTTGCAATACAACACTAAGGTTTTTAAAACCGATTTTTTCGCTTTTGATGAAATTCCAAACTATCAAATGAATTCAGTTTATATTCCGTATGTGAATATCAATAATTTTTTTATTGACCAGTTTGGTTCTTTCGATTACAAACACGCCAATAGTATTTTGGTTTCGAAACTTTTGGTTGCTTCCAAAAATAAAGATGAGAAAAAGATGTTCATTCACATCAATTCTGGTCACTTTGAAATCATTGTGGTTCAGAACCAAAAATTATTACTTTTCAATTCTTTTGATTACAACACGCCAGAAGATTTCTTGTATTACATCTTATTTACTGCCGAACAATTGAATTTAAATCCCGAAAACTTCCCATTGGAACTAATCGGAAATATTGATACCGAAAGTGATTATTTCAAAATCGCTTACAAATACATTCGCAACGTTTCCCTTATCGATGTGGAAGATTTACGATGGAACAATTATTTTTCTGAGGCCGAAAACAGAAATCATTTTATACTTTTCAACTCATGAGAATCATTTCAGGAAAATACAAAGGAAGACGGATTTTTCCACCAAAAGGGTTACCCGTTCGTCCCACTACCGATATGTCTAAAGAAGCATTGTTCAATGTTTTGAACAACCATTTCAGTTTTGAAGGACTTAAAATATTAGATTTATTTGCAGGAACAGGAAATATCAGTTACGAATTTGCCTCAAGAGGAAGCACTCCAATCACATCTGTTGATGGTGATTTTGGTTGTGTAAAATTCATCAAGCAAGTCGCAGCCGAATATGATTTTAATATTGCAGCTACAAAAAGTGATGTTTTCACTTATTTGGAAAGATGTAAAACATCTTATGATATTATTTTTGCGGATCCACCTTATGCTTTGGACCAAAAAACTTTCGAAAAAATCATCTTATTAGTTTTCGAAAAAGAATTGCTTAATGAAGAAGGAATGATGGTAATCGAACATTCGAAATATACCAAACTGGACCACATGATTCATTTTTCGTTCCAGAAAAGTTACGGCGGTTCTATTTTTAGTTTCTTCGAAATAAACTCTGATAACGACACGGAAGATGCTGAAAATGAATCTAAACAAAACGATGATGAAGAATAATCTAATTAGTATTATTTTAATAACTTTTCCAAAATCATTTGATAAGTAGATGTTGCCACACCATATTTTATACCTTCGTTTACCACATATTCCGTCAAAGAAGCTACTTCCGTTTTCCGATTTGCTAACAAATCCCTGTGCATCGATGAAGTGGCATCTTGAGGAGATTTTTCCAGTTTGACAATCGTTTGGGCAATAATGTCTTTTGGCAACGCTAATCCTTTTGCGAAAGCGACAGCAGTAATCTCATTTAGCAGTGAAATATAAATGGCTTTGTTAACTGGATTATTCAAAATAGTACCAATATTTTGATTCAAATAGGATGTAGCCGAAGCCAATGGGGAAATGAAAATGAACTTTTCCCAAACCGTTTCTTCGATACTTTCTGAAAGATAACTTTCTATTCCGGCATTTATTAATATGATTTGTAACGCATTCAATTTAGAAATTGAAGCTGTTTTTGAACCAAAAAAAAGCTTCTCAAAATGCCCTAATTTTCTAATAACTCCTGGTGATACAATCATCGAAACAATATAGGCACAGCCCTGCAAAACCATATTTTCTGGAAACAGCGTTTGTATCCGTTCCGTTGCATCAACACCATTATATAAAGGTAGAATTATTGTGTTTTGGACAATACAACTTTTCATAGATGCAAAACTGGATTCGATATCATAGGTTTTAGTCGCACAAATAAGGTAATCGAGTTGACCAATTTCTTCTGGATTAGTAGAAACTAAATTTGGAAAAACAATTACTTGATTAGTATCAGAAATAATTTTCAGTCCATTTTGGGCTATTGCTTTTTGGGTTTCACCACGAGCAATAAATATGATTTCTATTGCATCCGAATCAAAGTAAGCTTTAGCCAATAATCCTCCAAAATACCCACCTACGCCACCCAATCCTAAAATTCCTATTCTTATTTTCATAGTATAAATCAATTATATAGCACTATTTAAATAGTGAACTTCAAAGATAATTAGTCCAACTTGCCATAAATGAACAAAGGCTCAAAGAAAATGAGTGATTGACAAACAATCCTAAAGTGATAAAGTATAAAAATGAGAAAAAAAGATAATGTCTTTGCGCCTTTACAGCAAAAAAATAAAAAAATGCAGACCTATAAGCCGGATTCTGTCCCCGAAAAAAATCGGAGCCTTATCATTTATCTAGATCCCGAATTACTACGGGACTCAAGCTATCTACCCTTCAACAACGGACGAGAAGCCCTTAAATGCTGATATACTTGATATTTCACCGCATAGAGTTTACCTGGTTTCACTACAGCATTACCTGTACATACTTTCTGTTGCACTTGTCCTGAATTGATTACTCAACCCGACGGGCGTTACCCGTTATGCTTCCCTATGGTGTCCGGACTTTCCTCCCTTTTGATTGCTCAAAACGACGATAAGGCGGTCTGCGGTGCGAATTTACAACATTTAATTTCTGTTTTTTGATTTTAGATTATTTACTTTAACAACTCTTTGACAATGAATTCATAATAAAATAGTTACCTTTAATCATTAACCATAAATCTAGTATTATGTCAAATATATATCATTATGCCACTGTTTCTAAAGCCTTAGACGATTTGAGTGAAATGGGATTTACGTTTGATTTTAATCTTCATGTGGAAGATATTATCAAAAATCCACATCGCTATGAAATCGAACACATCTATCGATACGAAGGAGACAGCAACCCTGATGATGAAGCAACGGTTTATGGTATAAAATCCAGCTCAGGTAAAAAAGGGGTGTTTGTAGCTGGTTTTGCAGCAAATTCCGAGAATGATGCTGCCAGAGTTTTGAATGATATCAGCATTAAGGGAAGAAACAAATAAACAAAAACTTGGTTTATTTTGACTGCTTTTTAGTTTTATAAGTGGCTACCTGTACTTTATTTATGAAAAAACTTCACTATTTAATTTATAAATCCGATGTTACTTTCCGAAATAATAATAGAACGAATTAAAAAAGAAGGTCCATTATCTTTTCGGGATTTTATGGAGATGGCATTATATTATCCGGAATTGGGATATTATAATTCTACTCAAAACAAGATTGGGGCGGATGGTGACTTTTACACCAGTGCCAATCTTACTGCCGCTTTTGGAGCTATGATTGCGCGCCAAATAAAAGAAATGTGGCAAAACTTAGAAAAAAAGCCTTTTAAAATTGTTGAATATGGTGCAGGTACAGGTTTATTGTGTCATGATATTTTAGATTATCTCAAAAAGAATAACTCTTTATTATATGAGAATCTAAATTACTGCATTATCGAAAAAAGTGCCAGCATGCGGGAAATTCAAAAGAAACACTTGCATGAAAAAGTAAACTGGTATAACACCATTCAAGATATTCCTGAAATTAATGGCTGTATTTTATCCAATGAATTGATTGATAATTTCTCCGTTCATCAGGTAATTATGGAAGAGCAACTTAAAGAAGTGTTTGTGGATTACAAAGAGGGTTTTATTGAAATTTTAAAACCTGTCAAAAAAGAACTCACCGATTATTTAACTGCATTAAATGTACAATTGCCAGAAGGATTTCGTACCGAAATTAATTTGGAAGCCCAATCATGGATCAAAGAAATTTCTCAATCTTTACAAAAAGGGTATGTAATTACCATCGATTATGGTTCCTTATCGGCTGAGCTATACAACAATCGTAGAAGTTGCGGTACCCTCTTATGCTATTACAAACACCACAAAAACGACAATCCGTATCAATTTATCGGGCAACAAGACATAACAACACACATCAACTTTTCTGCAATAGCGCATTGGGGTTCGCAATTCGGCTTGGATTGTTGTGGGATTGTGGACCAAGCACAGTTTTTATTGGCGCTGGGCATCAAAGAATATCAAAATTTAACTTTGAATAATAACCCAACTGATTTGGCATCAGTCCTGCAGGAATCACTTATTAATTATAGATTACTGATCGATATGGGAATGAAATTCAAAGTATTGATCCAACAAAAAGGAGTACCTGAATATCCACTATCAGGTTTAAAACTTTCGAATTCTTCGAGAGCCCTTCTTAACTAATGATTCAATCAGATTTTGAAATATTGATATTTTCGAAATTACAATTTAATTAGGAGCTATTTCCAGCTGTCCGTTACAATCTTATTCGCCGAACCCCGGCTCATAAGGATTTCCACTGCTATCTGGGCTAGGGAATTCTGGAACTAAAGACCATTTTAAAAATTATAAAATCTTTCAAGCTGCAAATTTTTCCATCATTAAATTAAAACCTATATTTGCTTTCGAATAAAAATTCTATGGAACAATTTGTTGTATCGGCACGTAAATATCGTCCTCAAACATTTAAAGATGTTGTAGGACAAAAAGCCATTACCAATACTTTGTTGAATGCCATAGAAAGCAATCATCTCGCTTCTGCCCTTTTATTTACAGGACCTCGTGGAGTTGGTAAAACAACTTGCGCCCGTATTCTAGCTCGAAAAATTAATCAGCCAGGATACGATGATCCAAATGAGGATTTCGCTTTTAATGTTTTCGAATTAGATGCTGCTTCCAATAATTCTGTTGATGATATCAGGAATTTAATTGATCAAGTCCGTATTCCGCCACAAACGGGACAATACAAAGTATATATTATTGATGAGGTTCACATGTTGTCTTCGGCAGCTTTCAATGCTTTCTTAAAAACATTAGAAGAACCGCCAAAACATGCCATTTTTATATTGGCTACAACCGAAAAACATAAAATTATTCCAACGATACTTTCTCGTTGTCAAATATTTGATTTCAAAAGGATTACCGTAAAAGATGCCAAAGAACATCTTGCTGAAGTGGCCACCAGTCAAGGAGTTAATTTCGAAGATGATGCTTTGCATATCATAGCCCAAAAAGCTGATGGAGCGATGCGTGATGCTTTATCTATTTTTGACCGAGTAGTTTCTTTTTGTGGAAAAGATTTAACACGTCAGGCAGTTACGGAGAATTTGAATGTTTTGGATTACGAAACATACATCAATGTAACCGATTTGATTCTGGAAAATAAAATTCCAGATTTATTAATCGCTTTCAATGAAATCCTTGCCAAAGGATTTGATGCGCATCATTTTGTATCTGGATTAGCTTCCCATTTTAGAGATTTATTAGTTTCTAAAACACCTGCTACTTTATCTTTATTAGAAGTTGGGGAACAAGCACAACAAATGTATGGCGTGCAAGCGCAAAAATGCAGTCAAGATTTTCTTTTAAAAGGAATCGAAATTGCAAATGATTGTGATTTAAAATACAAACTGAGTCAAAATCAACGACTTCTTGTTGAACTTTGCCTGATGCAACTTGCCTCTATCACTTTTGATGGAGAAAAAAAAAAGTTGAGCAATTTATAATTCCTCCTACTTATTTTAGAAATAACGATTACTCAATTGTAGAAAGTTCAAAAGCTAAAGTCGAAAGTTTTGCAAACACTGCTATTGCAGCATCAGTCCAAGAAAAAGAACCGAAAGCTATAACTAATGCTCCTACAATTCCAGTTCCACCTCCTACGGTAAAAATTGACATTCCACAATCTAATGAACCAAAAGTTTCGGCTTTTTCATTGTCTAGTATTCGTGCCAAAAAAGCATTAGAAGAAAGTAACAAAGGAATAGTAAAAGAAGTAGCTCATTTGCCAACAGAATCTTTTACCGAAACCGAAATGTTATTGTATTGGAATAAATATGCACAACGTTTAGGAGATAAAGGGTATAAAATTATGGAATCGTTATTACTTATCAACGATCCTAAACTGAATGGAACAGCCATCACACTTGAATTACCAAATGAAGGTTCAAAATTAGATTTTGAAAAAGAATTGAATGGTCTTTTAGGGCATTTGAAAGGTCATTTACACAATCATGATATTACCATAACCGTTATTGTAAATGAAAGTGTTGAAAGTAAAAGAAACTTTAATGACCAAGACCGATACAACAGGCTTCTTGAAATAAATCCAAATATTGAACTCTTACGAACAACATTTGGATTAGATTTAGACGTATAATTTTATGCAATTAGAATTAGATTACTCTTCAGAATTGATAACTTTTTCAATTCTTTTATCAGGCACAAGCCAAATTATTGCTACTATAATATAAATTGAAGCAGCTAACATTTGATAAAAAAAGGAAAGTACTATTGCACTTAGGTATAAAAGGTTAGAAATACTTCCTTTAAGATTTTTCCCAAGCGCTTTTGCCAATATAGAATTTTCTCCTTCACTAGATATTATCACATTTTGAAGTATCCAGAAAGCTATTGCTGCAAAAAAAAGAATTACTCCATACAATGTAATAGTAGCTTTGGCAAAATTATGTTCCCCCATCCATCCTGTAGAAACTGGAATTAATGACAACCAAAATAACAAATGAAGATTTGCCCAAAGAATTTTACCATTTACTTTAGTAACACTTTGTAACATGTGATGATGATTATTCCAGTATATACCCACATAAACAAAACTCAATATGTAGCTTATGAATTTAGGGAAAAGCGATAGTAAATCGCTGAAATTTTCTCCTTCCGGAACTTTTATTTCCAGTATCATAATGGTAATTATGATAGCCAAAACACCATCGCTAAAAGCTTCAAGTCTGTTTTTATTCATTTTAAAACTTATATTTTACCATAATACATGGCTTTAACAATACCATCAGAAAGTCCAATTTTAGGCACATAAATATTTCTTGCTCCACTCCATTTCATTGCATTTAGATAAATTCTTGTCGCTGGGAGAATTACATCGGCACGATCTGGATTTAATCCTAATTCTGATATTCTTTGTTCGTAAGAAAGCGAATTCAAGAAAGCATATTGAGAATTCATATAAATGTAAGACAAAGGCTTTTCTTGCATTTTTCCTGACATCTTGAAGAGTTTATTGATATTTCCACCAGAACCTATCAAAGTAACTTCATCATATTCTTGAGTATTTATCTTTATCCATTTTTCAATTTCATCCCAAACCACATCGCAAACCATCTCATTTAACAACCGAACTGTTCCCGCTTTGAATGATCTGGAATTTATCATTTTACCATTGGAAAACAAGGTGAATTCAGTACTTCCACCACCAACATCAACAAAAAGATACGTTTGATCTGTTTTTAATAAATGATGCAAATCAGTAGAAGCAATTATGGCAGCTTCCTTTTTTCCATCAATGATTTCTATTTTGATATCCGCTTTTTTCTTAATCATTGCTACAACTTCCTTACCGTTATAGGCTTCTCGCATCGCTGAAGTTGCAAATGCCATATAACGTTCTACTTTATGCACTTTCATTAATAGATTGAATGCTTTCATGGCGTCACACATCCTTTCCATATTCTCTTGAGAAATTTCACCAACAGTAAAAGCATCTTGTCCCAAACGAATTGGTACACGTACAAGGGAACTTTTATTGAATTGGGGTTCTTTCCCATCTTGCTCAACAATATTTACAACCAATAAACGCATCGCATTTGAACCGATGTCTATTGCAGCATATTTTTTTAATTTAATCATTCGTAATTTATGATTTGAATTTAGTTTCTTATTTTATTCGAAGACAACAGCAAATATGAAACCACTTTTTAAACAATTTCTTCTAAAACGTCAATTTTATTTCGATAATATTTATACGTTTCTAATTGCGCTCTAAAAACTGGATTATGATTTCTTACTCTGTATTTATTATCTAATTTATAAGAATGATATCTCGCTTTTACATTTCCTTTCCAACCTAAATCGAAATTGTCTATGAGCTCATTTTTTATTTCCTGATCATAAATAGGACAAGTAACTTCTACTCGACCATCCAAATTTCTAGTCATAAAATCAGCTGAAGAAATGTAAACTTCCGTTTGTCCCGCATTACCAAAAATATAAATTCTGGAATGTTCCAGATAATTATCTACAATACTAATTGCTTCTATATTCTCGCTCATCCCAGGGATTCCAGGTATCAATGAACAAATACCTCTAATTTCGAGTTGTATTTTTACTCCAGCATTACTGGCTTCATATAATTTATCAATCATTTTAAAATCGGATAAACTATTCATTTTTAATTTTATATGCGTCTTCCTACCTGCAGAAGCATGTAAAATTTCTCTATCTATCAACTTGTAGAATCGGGTTCGGGTGTAATGCGGAGAAACAATAAGATGTTTGTATCGATGTACTCTATAATTAATATCGAAAAATTCGAAAATTTTTGTAATGTCTTTTAGAATTTGTTGGTGGCTGGTAAAAAGGGTCACATCAGTATACACTTTTGCGGTTGATTCATTAAAATTCCCCGTTGAAATAAAACCATATCGTTTTATTTTATCATTTTCGGTTCTTTCAATAACGCATATTTTACTGTGAACTTTCAGTCCTTTTATTCCAAAAATAAGTTCAATTCCTTCTGTTTTCATTTGCTCTGCATACGAAATATTAGAAGCTTCATCAAAACGAGCTTGTAACTCGATTTGAACAGTTACTTTTTTTCCATTTTTGGCCGCATTTATAAGAGAACTTATAATTTGAGAATTTTTTGCCAATCGGTATAACGTAATTTTAATTGAAGTTACTTTTGGATCAAGAGCCGCTTCCCTCAAAAATTTAGTGAGATAAGAAAAAGATTGATAAGGTGCATTTAACAGATAATCTTTAGTACTAATTTTTTCTAATATACTTCCTTCAAGACTTAATCCAGGAATCGGCAGCGGTTCATTAGTTTGGTACAGTAAATCAAATCTGCCAAGATTTGGAAAATTCATATAATCACGTCTGTTGTGATATCTACCTCCTGGAATAATACTGTCAGTAGTAACAATTTTCATCTTATCTAAGAAAAATTGGAGTGTGTCTTTTTCAATCAACTGGTCATAAATAAAACGAACAGGCTCCCCTATTCTTCGATCTTTTACACTTGTAGAAATTTTTTCTATCATACTTTTACTCAAATCACTATCAATGTCTAATTGTGCATCTCTAGTAATTTTAATCATATGCGCTGAAACACTTTGATAATCGAAAATATTAAAGATACTTTTCAAATTATGTCTTATCACATCATCGAGAAGAATTACATACTGTTTTTCAGTATTAGAAGGCAAAACAACAAATCGATTAATTGTTTTTGGAATTTCAATAACGGCATATCGAACTTCAGAGGTATGATTCATAACCAATTTCACGGCCAAATATCCTAAAGTATCTTTTAATAACGGGAATTCGGCTAAATCATTTAATATAATGGTTACTAATTCGGGACTTAATTTTTGAATAAAAAAGTCTTTTAAAAAATTCTCCTGCTCGCGGGAAATTTGACTTTCATTTATAATAAATATGTTTTCCGTTTCCAGCTTAGTTTCAATAATGTTTAAAATTCGTAGACTTTCAGATTGTTGCTGAATTACTATTTCGGTAATATCTTTCACTAATTGTTGTGCCGAAATACCACCAAGATATTTCTCTCCAGATATTCCTGAGAGGCTTAATCGTCTGATGGCTGCAAATCGAACCCTAAAAAATTCATCAAGATTGTTAGAGAAAATACCTAAAAAGCGTAATCTGTCTAATAACGGTACCGAATCATCTGCAGCTTCTTGAAGTACTCTTGCATTGAATGCTAACCAACTTTTTTCTCTATCAATATATTTATGTTCTAACACTTTTTTTATTTTAATTCTTTGGGAAATATTATTTTTTTTGTTTTGCCTTTTTTAATGGTATTCCAGTTGTCTGTGTCAAATTGTAAAGACACAAATCCAGCTGTAGGAACATTATTAATAAAAGCATCTCCAAATTTATTAACAAAATTTGTAATAGCCTCGTTATGTCCGAAAAGAATAACACTTTCTATACCATTATCACAAGATTTAATAACTTTCTCTAATTTATTTTCATCAAAAGTATAAAGCTCGTCTTTGAAATCAATAAATTCTATGGGATATGCTATATTTTGAGCAAAAATCAGTGCTGTTTCTAAAGCCCTTTCAGCTGTGCTGCTCCACAGCACATATGATTTAGGAATAAAATCACTTACATGAGAAGATACTAAATGAGCATCTTTCATTCCCTTATGGGTCAACGGTCGATCTTTATCATGTAGCGGCGCTTCCCAACTTGATTTTGCATGCCGTATTAATATTAAATTTTTCATACTTTCAAATTTTATTTATCAATGGCATTGCATTAATTTCTTTAAGATTACAAATTACAAAATATTTTTTAAATCTAATTTTTAATAAAAACATATTTTATAGATATAGTCTTAAGAAAAATCAGGATAAAAATTGTTAATTACTTTACAAAAACAATACTTTTCCTACTAAAAATTATTCAAAAATGCACTTAATCCGATAAATATGCATTTTATCGTCTTTTTTACTTGTTAATAAATAATAAAAAATATAAATTTGAAATGTTAATTTTTTTTTAAAAAAAACAAGGATAGAATAAAAATAAATTAAAATCATGTTAAAAAAAGCTAAAAAGCAGTGTTTTTTAATTTTTTTTTAACAAGAAATCTCGTTTCAACAGGTATTTAGGTTATTCACAGATAAAATTATAAATAGCAATTTTATGTAAGTAGTTTTACACGATATCAAACTTGTTCTAAAAAAAGATTTAAAAGTGTTAATAGTACACAATTAACTTATTTAAATAAACTTTCATGTTGTTTAATGTTTAAAAAACTGTTTATACAACATTTAGGGATTTAGAGAATCATTACAATTAAGGTCTCGTAAAAGTACTGAAAGGACTATTGAAAAATATTAAGATGAAAATAAAGTGTCCGAAACAAGGATGTCGCATTTTACATATGGTAAGAGAAACTGGAATAATTAAGACTTAATCAATTTAGCCTACAATTTATTTATATAGGGAAATCACAATATTAGCAATTTAAAAAAATGATATTCAAACAAATAGATGGTTATATAGCGGTACTAAAAAAACATATGTTATACACAAATCACAAAAAATCGTCCAATGAATGGGTTATGCATTTTATCCAAATCTTTAAAAATGAATTTTTAAACCCAAATGAAATCAAATGAAAAAAAAATTACTTTATAGTATAATAACTATCGCTTTGTTATCATTTCCAAATATAGGTTTTGGACAAGTACTTAACTTAGGAACACTTACCAATTTTTCTGCTTATTCCGGTACTGGAGCAGTTTCAAATACAGGTAATTCTACTTATCATGGTGATATAGGGACGAATGTAGGCGCTATCAGTGGTTTTGGACCTGCATCCACATTTGGTACATTTCACAATGCCGATGCTACAACCACACAAGCTAAAATTGATTTACTTCGGGTTTATATTCATCTTAGTGATCTTCCTCTAACAAATACCACGCATGCTGCGGCATTTGGAAGCGGAGAAACCATTACTGCCGGAGTTTACTTAATAGCAGGCGCAGGATCGTTGGCAGGAACCCTTACCTTAGATGGACAAGGAAATACGAATGCCGCGTTTGTTATTAAATTTGAAGGCGGATTTTCTTCAACAGCAGGTTCCAAAATCATTTTAGCTAATGGAGCCCGTGCGTGTAATGTATTTTGGATCGCTGAAGGTGCTATTTCCATTGGTTCATCATCAATTACCAAAGGAACACTTATAGCTCACCCTGGTGCCATAACAATTGGAGGCTCAGGAGATATAGAAGGAAGGATGCTTTCTACTGAAGGTGCCATTACTTTTGGACCTGGTAAGTCAACCATACCTGCCGGTCCTATTACTATTCCTATAGCTTGTGATAATACTTGTAATAATAATATTTTAGGAACTGCTGCCAATTTTGCTCTATTTACTAGTGTTGGGGCAGTAGCTAACGCAGCGACATCAGGAATAGTAGGTGATATAGGATCAAATGATGGAGATATTAGCGGTTTCGCAAGTTCTACTGTGGCTGGTTCATTTCATCATGTCGATGCTACAACTGCACAAGCTAAAATAGATTTACAAGCCGCTTATGTTCAGCTTTCAAACACGCCTGCAACAAATACTTCTCATACTCCTGCCTTTGGAAGCGGAGAAACTTTAACAGCAGGAGTTTATTCCATTGCTGGAGCTGGATCTTTAGCAGGAACCATTACTTTAAACGGTCAAGGAAATCCGGATGCTTTATTTATCTTTAAATTTCAAGGAGCCTTTACAACAGCAGCACAGTCTAAGGTTATTTTGACTAATGGCGTACGTCGTTGTAATGTATTTTGGGTAGCAGAAGGAGCTATTTCTATGGGTACATTTACGTTCATGAAAGGTACTCTTATTGCGCATAATGGTGCCAACACCATGGGAGCTAATGGAAATCTTGAAGGTCGAATGCTTTCTACTCAGGGTGCAATCGGTTTTAGTACAGGCGTAATTTATAATAATACGCTTTGCTTCGCCGATCCTATTCCAGTTATTGATGCTATTAATGATACCGCTTCTATAAATGGATACACAGGCGGAACATTTACCAATGTTTTGTCGAATGATATGCTCAACGGAGTGGCTGTAGTTTCTTCTAAAGTCAATACGACTTTTGTGTCTGCGACTAATTTAGGTATAACACTTTCTGGTACCGATGTAGTAGTTGCTTCAGGTATACCTGCAGGAACTTAC
>NZ_JBLNKV010000008.1:0-165261 GCF_048158585.1 Flavobacterium galactosi | reverse complement strand
GCCCGCCTGCGCAGATGGTACTGCAGTTATGTGGGAGAGTATGTCGTCGCCTTTCTTTAATCTGAACCCGTTTCAGATTCTATTAAATCCTCATCATTAATTTGATGAGGATTTTTTGCGTTTTAACGGGATTATGATAGGTCATCTTCGCGCAACTCAAAAACAGATTTAGCATCAGTGTAATGTGATACGAAATACCTCAAATTTAAGGATTTTTTGATTTGTTTAACGAACCTAATTCGTATCAACTCTAACAGATAATATTTAGTAAATACATATTTTTTTATTAATCAAGTATTTTTTTGTTTTTAGATTTTTTTTAAATTAAACAAAATAAAAAATTATTGATTGATAATTAGTTAATTGTATTATAGAGATTTATCATATAATTATATTTTTCCTTGAAAAAATTTAGTTATAAATTGGCAACTTAGTTAAAGTTTTATTAAATTTTGATTCTCTCTCTCGAAATAAATACCTACTTTTATTTTTTAAATTATTAATCGTTTATTTATAACTATTAACAATAAAATTCATTTTATGAAAAATAAATTACTTTTATTTTTACTATTTCATTTGTTATTGGGTAATAAATTAATTGCAAAAAATTTGGTTGATGTTGTAAATACCTATAATGTAAATTTTGAATTAGTAACAACGATTTTTTCTTCAGATACAATAAAAAAATATAAGAAAACATCGAAGGTTTCAAGAACTATTGCTCTTTTATCTCCCCCTTCAACAACTGCAGGAAGTTCTTGCGGAGATGGTATTAGCCCAGTGCAAGTTAATGTTTATGCCTTCGGTAATAATAGTTCTGAAACTATTGAGTGGTTCATATCTCAAACATCAGTAAGTCCAGTTTATATAGGGACAGTTTATAGTCCAAGTATTATTACAACTAAAACGTACTACGTACGTAGCCGATCTGGAAGTGATGCCAGTACACGTGTACCGGTTGTAGCATCAGTTTATTTTGCACCTCCAGCAGTTACTTTAACAGCTTCTCCAGTAAATAATACTACAAGTCCATTGTGTTTAGGAACGTCTGTTACTTTTACAGCCTCCGGTGGAGCTGATTTGTTTGAATTCTCTGTTGATGGTGTTGTAATGCAGGGTATGTCTGCAAGTAAAACATTTATAACTAACACTTTAACTGACGGGCAAGTTGTAAGGGTGCGAACAAGATACGCGGTAAGTATGGATGGAGCCATTACTGAAAAGACATGGGGTACGGGAACTTTAGAAGATAATCTTCTTTCAGCACCATTATCAGCTGATGCGTCAACTGGATATATTAATTCACTAAAAATTAGTGCTTCTGAGGATAAAATGGTTTTAGGTGTTGCAGGTAAAGTTCTAAATAATAGAAGTTTATTGTTATTTCTTGACACAAAACCAGGGGGTTTTAATATTTCAAATTATGGTGATGAAGCAGGTTTAGATCCTCTAGTTAGGTCTTTTAATCTTTTTAATAATAATCCTAGTACATTCGATTCGTATTTTCAAGCGGATTATTGTCTAGTTATTTCGACAGATATTGGAGAAACTAATTATTATGCGAATGTTGTAGAATTAAAAACAGGAACTTCTATTAAAACCTATTTAGGAAGTGCTGCTACAGGATTTCCTTCATCTATAATGGGTGTTGATAAAAATAATATGGGTATTAATGATTATAACCTAGGTTTTGAAGTTGAAGTTTTAAAATCTCTAATTGGCTATACAACAGGTGATATTAAGTTTTTTGCATTAACTATGAATGATAAAGAAGACGGTAGTCAAACAGTTACCAATTCTTTTTTAAGTCCAGAAAGAACTAGTAATTTAAATTATGGGATAGGTTCAATAGATTATAATTTGAAAGATCCAAATCCGGTAGTAGTTTCTTCAGCTGCATTAACGCCTTGTTATTCAGAGACAAATATTATGATGAATTTTGTTTCTGTTCCAACAGCGGTTAGTGTAATACAGCCTACATGTGCTTTACAGTCGGGTACTATTATTGTAGCTATACAACCAGGTGTAGAGTATAGTATAGATGGTTTAGTTTATCAAGATTCTAATGAGTTTTCAGGACTGGCTCCAGGCAATTATACGTTGTACGTTAGAAATAAATTAGACAATACTTGTGTTGTTTTATCAACAACTACTATTTTAGTTAATCCAATTCCGACTCCTCCGATTGCTCCTACCACAGCGAGTGTTACCCAGCCGAGGTGTGCAACGCCATCAGGAAGTATTACGATAACTTCGCAAATAGGTATTGAATACAGTTTGGATGGTGTAACTTATCAGGTTTCAAATACATTCTCTGGATTGGCTCCAGCTAATTATACCTTGTATGTTAGAAATACTGGAGATGCTACTTGTGTAGCTTCATCCGCCTCAACCATAACAATTAATGTTATTCCGAATCCTCCAGTTGCTCCAACAACAGCTAGTGTGGTTCAGCCGACTTGTGGGATACCATCAGGAAGTATTGCAATAATTACACAAACAGGAGTAGAATACAGTTTGAATGGTACAACCTATCAGGCTTCTAATACTTTCCTAGGATTAGCGCCAAATAATTACACTTTGTATGTTAGAAGAACTGCTGATAATACTTGTGTAACTTCATCTGCGTCAGTAATAACAATTAATGCGATCCCAAATCCTCCGGTAGTTCCAACAACTGCAAGCGTGGTTCAGCCAACTTGTGGGACATCATCAGGAAGTATTGTAATAAGTACACAAACAGGCGTTGAATATAGTTTGAACGGCACAACCTATCAGGTTTCTAATACCTTCACGGGATTGGCCCCAAATAATTACACTTTGTATGTTAGAAAAACTGCTGATAATACTTGTGTAACTTCATCTTCGTCAGCCATAACAATTAATGCTATTCCGAATCCTCCAGTAATTCCAACAACAGCTAGCGTAGTTCAACCAACTTGTGGGGTACCATCAGGAAGTATTGTAATAACAACACAAACTGGAGTTGAATATAGTCTGAATGGCACAACTTATCAAGTTTCAAATACCTTCACGGGATTAGCACCAAATAATTACACATTGTATGTTAGAAAAACTTCTGATAATACTTGTATAACTTCATCGGCATCAGTAACAACAATTAATGCGTTACCAATTCCTCCAGTGGTTCCAACAACAGCAAGTGTGCTTCAACCGACTTGTGGAACACCATCAGGAAGTATTGCAATAACTACACAAACAGGAGTTGAATACAGTTTGAATGGTGCAACCTATCAGGCTTCTAATACTTTCCCAGGATTAGCACCAAATAATTATACTTTGTATGTTAGAAAAACTTCTGATAATACTTGTGTAACTTCATCGGCGTCAGTAATAACAATTAATGCGATCCCGAATCCTCCGGTAGTTCCAACAACTGCAAGCGTGGTTCAGCCAACTTGTGGGACACCATCAGGAAGTATTGTAATAAGTACACAAACAGGCGTTGAATATAGTTTGAACGGCACAACCTATCAGGTTTCTAATACCTTCACGGGATTGGCCCCAAATAATTATACTTTGTATGTTAGAAAAACTACTGATAATACTTGTGTAACTTCATCTGCGTCAGCCTTAACAATTAATGCTATTCCGAATCCTCCAGTTGCTCCAACAACAGCTAGCGTAGTTCAACCAACTTGTGGAGTGCCATCAGGAAGTATTGTAATAACAACACAAACTGGAGCAGAGTATAGTTTGAATGGTACAATATACCAGGCTTCAAATACCTTCACAGGATTGGCTCCAAATAATTATATTTTGTATGTTAGAAAAACTGCTGATAATACATGTGTAACTTCATCGGCATCAGTAACAACAATTAATACGTTGCCGATCCCTCCAATAGTTCCAACAACTGCAAGCGTGGTTCAGCCAACTTGTGGAACACCATCCGGAAGTATTACAATAACTACACAAACAGGAGTTGAATATAGTCTGAATGGCACAATCTATCAAACTTCAAACACTTTCCCAGGATTGGCTCCAAATAATTATACACTGTATGTTAGAAAGCTTTCGGATAATACTTGTATAACTTCATCTGGATCTGCAATAACAATTAATGCTTTACCAATTCCCCCAATAGTTCCAACAACAGCTGGTATAATTCAGCCAACTTGTGGGACACCATCGGGAAGCATTTCAATAACAACACAAACTGGAGTTGAATATAGTCTGAATGGTACAACTTATCAAGTTTCAAATACCTTCACGGGATTAGCACCAAATAATTACACATTGTATGTTAGAAAAACTTCTGATAATACTTGTATAACTTCATCGGCATCAGTAACAACAATTAATGCGTTACCAATTCCTCCAGTGGTTCCAACAACAGCAAGTGTGCTTCAACCGACTTGTGGAACACCATCAGGAAGTATTGCAATAACTATACAAACAGGAGTTGAATATAGTTTGAATGGTGCAACCTATCAAACTTCAAACACTTTCCCAGGATTAGCACCAAATAATTATACTTTGTATGTTAGAAAAATTTCTGATAATACTTGTGTAACTTCATCGGCGTCAGTAATAACAATTAATGCGATCCCGAATCCTCCGGTAGTTCCAACAACTGCAAGCGTGGTTCAGCCAACTTGTGGAACACCATCCGGAAGTATTGTAATAAGTACACAAACAGGCGTTGAATATAGTTTGAACGGCACAACCTATCAGGTTTCTAATACCTTCACGGGATTGGCCCCAAATAATTATACTTTGTATGTTAGAAAAACTGCTGATAATACTTGTGTGACTTCATCGGCATCAGCAACAACAATTAATGCAATAAGAGTAGTGCTAGTTCCAACAACGACGAGTGTCATTCAACCAAAGTGCTCAACACCATCAGGAAGTATTTCGATAACGACGCAATTAGGAATAGAATACAGTCTGAACGGTACAACATATCAAGTTTCTAATACCTTCACGGGATTGGCCCCAAATAATTATACATTGTATGTTAGAAATACAACAGATAATACTTGTGTGACTTCATCGGCATCAGCTATAACAATTAATCCAATACCAACTCCTCCTATTATTCCAACTATGGCGAATGTAGTTCAGCCAACCTGTGCAGCACCTTCCGGAACCATTGTAGTGGCTGCTCAATCAGGGGTGGAGTATAGCTTAACTGGTACAACCTATCAAACTTCAAATACATTTTCTGGATTAGCTCCAAACAATTATACCTTGTATGTTAGAAACATAACTGATACTACTTGTTCAGTGCAAAGTGTTGTAAGTGTAACAATTAATCCTCTTCCTCCATTGCCGGTAATCCCAACTTTAGCACAAATTACACAGCCAACTTGTCTAGAGCCTATGGGTAGAATTCAAATTACTGCACAAGCAAATGTTCAATACAGTTTAGGAAATGGATATCAAGATAATCCTGAATTTTTAAATTTAGCTCCTGGTAAGTATAGAATCAGTGTACGATTTACCAATAGTATTGCATGTATAACTATTGGTTCTGAAATAACGATAAACGCTATTCCTCCACAAATTCAATTCGAAATTTCAGGAGACTGTGAGTCTAAAGATTATGTTTTAACTGCTAGCTCAATAGCTGGTTCTTATGACCCTAATAATGTTGATTACCAATGGAAAGATAGTGCAGGTGATCCTGTTGGGACTAATTCTAGTGTTTTAAATGTATCAGATGTAATTGAATCTACATCAGGACAAGAAGTATTTCCCGTAAAGTATTCATTGACTATAAAATCAATTGCTACTGGTTGTGAAACAACAAATATTGCTACAGTAGAATCTATTTATTGTAATATACAAAAAGGGATTTCTCCTGATGGCAATGGTTCAAATGATTACTTCGATTTAAGAGTACTGGATGTCAAAAAACTAGAAATATTTAATAGATATGGAATTAAGGTTTATAATCAGTCTAATTATACAGATCAATGGAAGGGTCAGACTGATAAAGGAGATGAGTTGCCAAGCGCCACCTATTACTATGTGATAGAATTTAATAGTGGAGAAACAAAAACAGGTTGGATCTATCTAATCAGAGAAAAACAGTAATTAATTATATTTATTTAGTCTGTGAAATTTTCCATAGACTGCTAAATCGAAAAACATATAGATATGAACAAATTATTTTTGACGTCTCTTCTAGTTTTTATTGCCTTAATGGATGTGAAAGCGCAACAAAACCCACATTATACCCAATATATGTATAATATGAATGTTATTAATCCAGCCTATGCAGGTTCGAAAGAAAATATCTCTTTTGGTCTGTTATACAGAAAACAATGGGTAAATATTGAAGATGCGCCAACCTCTTTTACTTTTTCTGGGCATACTCCTACAGGTAATAATGTAGGTCTTGGTTTGTCTTTCATTTCAGATAAAATAGGGCCGGTTACAGAACAAAATGTATATGGAGATTTTTCGTACACATTAAAATTAAATGATACACATAGATTAGCTTTAGGTTTAAAGGCAGGCTTATCTTTCCATAAGGTCGGACTTAGAGATATACAATCTAGTTTGCCGGACCCCTCAGAAGGAATTTTTGGAGAAGATATAAATGATTCTTCATTGAATATGGGTGTAGGGGCTTTTTATTATACAGATAAATATTACGTTTCCTTGTCATTACCCAATATGTTAAAATCGGCGCATTTAGATTATAATGGAAGAGCATATGGTTCAGATATATCCCATTATTTTTTAACTGCAGGATATGTATTCGATATCAATTATGAATTAAAATTCAAACCTTCATTCATGTTGAAATCAGCATTTAATGTATCGCCTTCTTTGGATGTTTCTGCGAACTTTTTGTACTTGGAGAAATTGGAATTAGGCGCAACATATAGATTAGAAGACAGTTTTGGAGCAATGGTGAATTTTGCAATTACACCTGAATTGAGAATAGGTTATGCGTATGATCATGTTGTTTCAGATTTGAAAGTGACGGCGCCATCTTCACATGAATTCATAGTGTTATATGATTTATTTGTTCCTAAAAAAGTGTCTCGTTCCTCAAGATTTTTCTAATATTTAATTTTATAATTAATGAAAAAATATACTATACTATTGTTTTTTGTTTTAGTTAGCATTTCACTAGCAGCGCAAAATAAGGATACTAAGAATGCGGATAAATTATTTGACAGTTACGAATATGTTCAAGCTGTTAAAGAATATCTAGCTTTAGTTGAAAAAGGAAAGGGAGACGTTTATGTTTATAAACAACTGGCGGACAGTTATTATAATAGGCTTGATACTGCTGAAGCTGAAAAATGGTATGTAGAAACCTTGAAATCTAAACAAGATGCCGAAACGTATTATCGATATGCTCAGGTACTTAAGTCTAACGGAAAATATGCAGAATCTGATGTACAAATGAAAATATTTTCGACTATGTTACCTAATGATGAAAGAACTAAGGAATTTAATGAAAATCCCGATTATCTTTCAAGATTGAAGAAGAAAGCAAAACTATTTGATCTAAAAAAAATAAATATTAATTCTAAAAAATCTGATTTTGGAGGATCGCTTTATAATAATGTACTCTATTTTGCAAGTGCAAGAAATGAAAAGGGTAAAATTTATGGATGGAATGACGAACCGTTTTTAGATCTTTATCAATCGGTTTATAAAGAGGAAGATGGAAGTTATTCTGAGCCAACAGCAATTTCTGAATTAAATACAGTTTTCCATGAAGGTCCTTTGACGATGACTAAAGATGGTAATACAATTTATTTTTCCAGTGAAAGTTTTAATGAGAAATTATTCAAAAAAGATAAACCCAAAAAATTAAGATACGGTCAGGTAAGTTTATTTAAAGCAATTAAAGAAAACGGAAAATGGACTGCAGTGACACCACTTCCATTCAACAGTAAAAGTTATTCTACTGGAAATCCATCTATCGATAAAGATGGGAAGTTTTTGTATTTTGCCTCAAATATGCCTGGTTCAATTGGAGGAACTGACTTATGGAAAGTAGCAGTTAGTTCAGATGGAAGCTATGGGATACCTGAGAACATGGGCGATAAAATAAATACGCCAAGTGACGAGAATTTTCCTTTTGTATCAGATGATGCTGTTCTATATTTTTCTTCAAATGGTTTAACGGGATTTGGCGGTTTAGATGTTTTTTCTGTAGATTTAAATGAAATTAGCACGCCTAATAACTTAGGGGCACCAATTAATACAGAAAAAGATGATTTTGCTTTTACGTTCAATAAAGAAAAATATATAGGGTCTATATCCAGTAATAGGTCTGGTATAGATCATATTTATAGTGTAGTTCCAGTTTGTAAAGGACAGATTCAAGCAATAGTGAAAAACGCAAAAAACAATACTATTTTAGCTGATTCTAAAGTAATTATTTTAGATGCATATAATAACATTTTAGACACTAAAATGTCTAATAAAAAAGGGGAAGTGTCATATGAGGTTGATTGTCAAAAACCATATGTGTTAGAAGTTCACAAAGATGGATTTGTTACTAAATCATTTCCAGTTGCTAAAATCGAAGAAGAGGTGGTGAGTATAGATGCTGCCATTGATCCAATTGAAATTACAGTAACGGAAAAAGAAATTATATTGAAACCCATTTATTTCGAATTCAATAAAAGCGATATAACCAAACAAGGAGCTGCGGAACTCGATAAATTAGTTTATGTAATGTCACAAAATGATAAACTGGTTATTTATGTTAAGTCTCATACTGATTCAAGAGGTAGTGATGAATATAATTTAGATCTCTCCGATAGAAGAGTTAAGTCTACTATCCAATATATTGTTTCAAAAGGAATTAGTGCTGATAAAATATCAGGAAAAGGTTTTGGAGAATCTGAACTAAAAGTTACTTGTGGAGATTTATGCACAGATGAGGAGCATTCCTTGAACAGACGCTCAGAGTTTCTGATTATTAAATAAAATCATCACAATTATGACAAACAAAAAGAGGATGTTCAATTGAATATCCTCTTTATGTTTGTTGTTAAATTTTCATAGTTCATTAACCATGAATAGTTTCGTTTTTACCATAATTGGTAATGATGGATGTTTCAAATTCAATCCACGCAGCCCAACGTTTGTCCACATCAATATTATCAGCATATTTTCGTGCAAAGCCCAGGAAGGTAGTGTAATGTCCAGCTTCTGAAATCATGAGGTCTCTGTAAAAAGTAGCCAATTCAGGATCTTTTATGTTTTCGGATAATACTTTAAAGCGCTCGCAACTTCTGGCTTCAATCATGGCAGAAAATAATAATCGATCACAGAGCGCGTCTTTTCGACTTCCATCTTTTTTCATGAATTTGAAAAGTTCATTTACATAATGGTCTTTTCTTTCTCGACCTAAAGTTAAGCCTTTGCTTTTTATTAAATTATGAACCAATTGTAAATGGTCTAATTCTTCTTTAGCAATAATCAACATTTCGGTGACTAATTCCTCTAATTCTGAATTGTAAGTAACTAAACTTATTGCGTTTGATGCTGCTTTTTGTTCGCACCAAGCGTGGTCAGTCAAAATTTCTTCAATATTTGATTCGACTATATTTACCCAACGTGGGTCTGTGACTAATTTTAATCCTAACATTTTCTTGGAATTTATTTAGAGCAAAATTAGTGTTTTCTTACTGATTTTTCTTCGGAATGATGGGATTACCATCAAAATAGTATTATTTTGCAGGTATAACTTTATGTAAATATGAATCACGTGCAAAAACTTTTAATTATTGGTTTTGTTTGGCCAGAGCCCAATTCGTCAGCAGCAGGAGGAAGGATGATGCAATTGATTTCGCTTTTTAAAGAGCAAGGTTTTAGCATTACGTTTGCTAGTCCAGCTCAAGACAGTGATTTCATGGTCGATTTAGAAAGCTTCGGAGTTGATAAAAAAACAATTGAGCTAAATAATTATAGTTTTGATCTTTTTATAAATGAACTGAATCCTACGATTGTTTTGTTTGATCGATTTATGATGGAAGAACAATTTGGATGGCGTGTTGCCGAAAATTGTCCTGATGCATTACGACTTTTAGATACAGAGGATTTACACTGTTTACGTTTAGCACGACAAAAAGCATTTAAGGAAAAACGTTTGTTTAATGCAACTGATTTGTTTCTTGAAGACGTTGCAAAACGAGAGATCGCCAGTATTTTGAGATGTGATCTTTCTCTAATGATTTCTGAATTCGAAATGGAATTATTGGAATCCGTATTTAAAATTGATAAAGGGTTGTTGTATTATTTACCTTTTTTATTGGAACCAATCGAGATTGTTCAGCTTCAAGAATTACCTTTATTTGAAGAACGAAAAAACTTTATTTTTGTCGGAAATTTTCTTCATGAACCTAATTGGAATGCAGTTCAGTATCTTAAAGAAACGATTTGGCCTTTAATTAGAAAGCAACTGCCAGATGCTGTTTTGAATATTTATGGAGCGTATCCTTCGCAAAAAGTATTACAATTACACAATGTTAAAGAAGGTTTTTTAATTATGGGTCGTGCGAATGACGCTCAAGAAGTTGTAAAAAATGCCAGAGTAGTTTTGGCGCCCTTACGTTTTGGTGCCGGAATAAAAGGGAAATTATTGGAAGCTATGCAATGCGGAACACCAAGTGTTACGACAATTATTGGTGGTGAATCAATGCACGGTGATTTACCTTGGAATGGTTCTGTTACCGATGATATAACTGATTTTACAGATAAGGCAGTGCAATTGTATCAAGACAAATATATTTGGCTTAAAGCCCAACAAAACGGAATCGCAATTATCAATCAACGGTATTTTAAGGAATTATTCGAGGATGATTTTGCAAAAAAAGTTGGGATGCTACAAACTGATTTACAAAAACATCGTTTGACTAACTTTATGGGAGCGATGTTGCAACATCATACTTTAAAAAGCACAAAATACATGTCGCTTTGGATAGAAGCAAAGAATAAATGAAAAAATCCCGTCAAGTTCTAAAACAAGACGGGATTTGTATTTAAGAACCAGGTTATTATGCGAGCATCGTAACTGGATTTTCTATAAATTGTTTCAATGTCTGTAAAAATTGTGCTCCAGTTGCGCCATCAATTGTTCTGTGATCGCAAGCTAAAGATAACATCATTGTATTTCCTACTACAATCTGTCCGTTTTTTACAACTGGTTTTTCTACAATAGCTCCTACTGAAAGGATTGCAGAGTTCGGTTGGTTGATAATAGAGTTGAATTCGGTAATACCAAACATTCCAAGATTAGAAACTGTAAAAGTACTTCCTTCCATTTCTGTAGGTAATAATTTTTTGTTTTTAGCTCTTCCTGCAAGATCTCTTACGTTTCCGCCAATTTGAGATAAACTCATAGCATCTGTAAATCGTAATACAGGAACAACAAGTCCGTCTTCAACAGCTACGGCAACTCCAATATTCACGTGATGGTTGATGATGATAACATCTTCTTTCCACTGAGAATTTATTTTCGGATGTTTTTTCAATGCTAATGCACAAGCTTTTATCACCATGTCATTAAATGATACTTTAGTATCAGGAACACTGTTAATGATAACTCTTGATTTCATTGCTTCATCCATAGTTACTTCTATTACTAAGTTGTAATGTGGAGCTGTAAACAATGACTCTGCTAAACGTTTAGCAATGATTTTTCGCATTTGCGAATTCTTGATTTCTTCTGTAAAAACTTCTCCTGCTGGAACAAATGGTTTTGATGCAGCAACAGTTTCTGTTTTGGCTGGTGCGGAAGTTGTAGTAGCCGGTGCAGCAGCAGTTTTAGGTGTGAAGTTTTCAATATCGCTTTTTACGATACGTCCGTTTTCACCTGAACCTTTCACTTGAGTCAATTGAATCCCTTTGTCACTTGCAATTTTCTTTGCTAATGGTGATGCAAAAATTCGTTGTCCGTCAGTTGATGCTTCTTGTACAATTGGTTCTGCTGCTTTTTCAGCTGGTGCTGATTTTGCTTCTTCAGTTGCAATAGGAGTTTGTGGAGCTCCTCCAGTTTTATAATTTTCAGCAATACCGCTAATGTCAGTTCCTTCAGGTCCAATGATGGCTAAAAGACTATCAACAGGTGCAGTATTTCCTTCTTCAATTCCTATGTATAATAGAGTTCCTTCGTTGAAAGATTCAAATTCCATTGTTGCTTTATCGGTTTCGATTTCAGCAAGAATATCACCTTCGGTAATTTTATCACCTACTTTTTTCAACCAAGTAGCAACTGTACCTTCTGTCATGGTATCGCTCAATCGAGGCATCGTAACTACGATTACTCCTTCTGGTAAAGAAGCTGCAGGAGCAGGTGCTGCAGTTGTTTCTTCTTTTTTAGCTTCTGGAGCAGCTGCTGTTTCGGCAGCGGCAGGTTTAGCTTCTTCAGTTGCAGGAGCTACTTTTCCAGCTATTAAAGCTGAAACATCTTCACCTTCATTTCCTATTATTGCTAATAAAGAATCTACCGGTGCAGTTTCTCCTTCTGGGATACCAATATATAATAGAGTTCCTTCGTTGAAAGACTCAAATTCCATTGTTGCTTTATCGGTTTCAATTTCTGCAAGGATATCGCCTTCAACGATTTTGTCACCTACTTTTTTTAGCCAAGTCGCTACCGTTCCTTCCGTCATCGTATCGCTCAAACGAGGCATTGTTATTATTGTTGCCATAATTGATTTATAGTTTATGAGGTAAAAATGGATAGTTTTCTTGATCGTATACTACGTCGTATAATTGTTGAATTTCAGGATAAGGAGATTCTTCCGCAAATTTTACGCATTCTTCCACTAAACTTTTAACTCTTTGGTCAATTACTTCGATTTCTTCTTCAGTAGCGTATTTTTGATCTTTAATTACATCTAAAACTTGTGTAATTGGATCTATTTTTTTGTATTCTTCTACTTCTTCTTTCGAACGGTATAATTGTGCATCAGACATGGAGTGTCCTCTGTAACGGTATGTTTTCATTTCAAGAAAAGTTGGTCCGTCACCACGACGTGCTCTGTCAATCGCTTCTGTCATTGCTTCAGCAACTTTTACCGGATTCATTCCATCAACTGGTCCGCAAGGCATTTCGTACCCTAAACCTAGTTTCCAAATATCAGTATGATTTGCAGTTCTTTCTACAGAAGTTCCCATCGCATAACCGTTATTTTCAACGATAAATACTACTGGAAGTTTCCATAACATAGCCATGTTGAAAGCTTCGTGTAAAGAACCTTGACGAGCAGCACCATCACCAAAATAGGTCATAGTAACACCACCTGTTTCAAAATATTTATCTGCAAAAGCCAATCCGGCTCCTACAGGAATTTGTCCACCTACAATTCCGTGACCACCATAAAAACGGTGTTCTTTTGAGAAAATGTGCATAGAACCACCCATTCCTTTGGATGTTCCTGTAACTTTTCCCATTAGTTCAGCCATTACGCGTCTTGGATCTACACCCATTCCTATTGGTTGAACGTGATTTCTATAAGCGGTAATCATTTTGTCTTTTGTCAAGTCCATGGCGTGTAATGCACCTGCCAGAACGGCTTCTTGACCATTATATAAGTGTAGAAATCCTCTAACTTTTTGTTGTATGTATAATGCTGCAAGTTTGTCCTCAAACTTTCTCCAAAGCAGCATGTCTTCATACCACTTTAAATAAACTTCTTTTGTAACTTCTTTCATCTGAATTAATTCTTTTTGCTAAAGTGTTATTGTGTTATCAATTGGTACCTATAACGCAAAATGGTTTCCTCCAACAAATTTGCGAATCGCAAAAATAAGACATTCCAACTAAGAAGTAAAATTTATAAGCTAGTTTTTGTTTTTTTTTTACAAGAAGCTTTTGTTAAACAGGAAAGGGAGCAAGTTTTTTAGGGATGCTGATTTGTAAATAGCCCCTGTTTCTCCCATGAAGTAGATTTCAATGGGGGTCTCCTGTTTTATTTCATATTCTGCTATTGATTGTCTGCAAGAACCACAAGGCGGTATAGGTGTTGTTGTTTTATTCGTGTCTGAAGCAGCTGTTATTGCCATTTTTAAAATTTTAGCTTCAGGATAAATCGCTCCTGCTTGATAAATCGCTACGCGTTCAGCACAAAGGCCAGAAGGATATGCTGCGTTTTCTTGATTTGAGCCTAGTACAATCTTTCCGTTGTCTAAAAGAATTGCTGCGCCGACTCTAAATTTCGAATAAGGAGCGTACGCTTTCTTTCTTATAGCTATTGCCTGTTCCATTAAATTTAGAATGTCAATTGGTAAATCCTCAGTCGAATCAAAAACACTGAATTGTGTCGTAATAATAATTTCTTTCATTCTTTTTACAGGAAAAAAAATCCAAATTTCAATCCCGAAGCTTCGGGATGAAATTTGGATTTGTAGTTTATATTTAAAACAGTATTAATTAATATTCGTCATATTTATCGCCAAAATTAAATGTAAGTGAAAATCTAAGCGTATTCTCTAAAGGATTTTTTACTTTCGATGCGGAGAATAAATACGATACATCCACTTTTACAATAGTATATTTAAATCCTGCTCCAAGCGAGAAAAATTGTCTGGCTCCTTTTTCTGGGCTTTCATGGAAATATCCCAAACGCATGGCAAAGGAATCTTGGTATAAATATTCTACACCTGCGGCATACGTAAATTCTTTTAATTCTTCACTAAAACCATCTGGGGCATCTCCAAATGATTTAAATACTCCTGAAACCCATCCAATAGAGCGGTAATCCTGCTGGTTTTGCGCTCTTTCTTCGCTGGTTACTGTACCGTCTCCGTTTAAATCTGGATTTTGTGGCGTTGGTACTAATAATTTATTGAATTCTAAATTTAAAGCTACTTTATTGAAATCATCTAATATGAAATCAAATCCAGTTCCTACTTTTAAATTGGCTGGTAGAAAATTGTTGCTAAATTCATCATTATCATAACTTATTTTTGGTCCTAAATTTTGAATATTAAATCCCGCTCTCCATCTTCCGTTAAAATTGGTATAAGCTATTTCTTCTGACTGATAGAATCCTGCTATATCCACCGCAAATGAACTTGCGGGCGATGCATCGCCATTATCAGTTGCTACTTTTAGGCTGGAGTGAATGTAGCGTCCGGAAACTGCCATTGAAAATCGTTCGCTTAATTTTAAGGAATAGGAACCGTCTAGCGCAAATTCATTTGGAGAAACTATTCTTGGTACTTCATCAACATTACCCGTTTCGCGTAATTCAATTTCGCCTAAACCAAAATAGCGTAAGCTTCCGGCGAATGCACTTCGTTCGTTAAGTTTATTGTAATAAGTTAATTGTCCCAATGAAATATCATTTACTAGATCAGTAAGGTAAGGAGTGTAACTCACTGAAAAGCCTTGTTTATCTATTGCAAAAGCATATTTTGCTGGGTTCCATTGTTGTGAAAAAGCATCTGCAGATGATGCAACACCTATATCTGCCATACCTGCAGCTCTCGCGTCAGCAGATACTAATAAAAACGGAACTCCTGTAGTTATAACTCTATCTTGCGCCTTGGCAAGTGAAATAATAAATAAACAGATAAAAACCGATGTAATTTTTTTCATTATTGTAAGAATATTGATTAAACAAATATAGTATAATATTAAAGTATTACAAGTTTCTCAAACTTTTCAGTTTTTTTATTTGTCAAGTTTGATTTCACCGTGAGTTTATAAATATAGACTCCTTTCCCAATTTTACTTCCAAAATCATCTTTTCCATCCCAAGTGATTTCTTTTGATAAAAATCCTTCGGTTAAAATAATTTGGTTTTTCGTCCAAACTACTTTACCGGTTATCGTCATAACTTGAACCTGAACGTCTAATGCTTCGTAAGGTCTGTTATGGGTAAACCAAAACTCAGTGTAATTGACAAATGGGTTGGGGTAGTTTAATACATGTGTTAACGTTAAAGTTTCGTTACCAACTACTACAAACTGAATTTCGGTAATTATGGGATTGTTATAAACGTCCCAAGCTTTAAATGAAATAGTATGTAATCCTACTGATAAATTACGCAGCGGAAATCGAAGTGTTCCATTTGTGTAATCGTCTAATTTTGTTTGGTAATAATCGTTTAGAATGTAAGGATTATTCACATCGCCGTCTAAAATTGCAACAATGTCATGACCAATTCCACCGGCTGTATTTATACCATTTTCATCTTCAAGAAAAGCAAGTAGGAAAGGCGATTCATTAGTTGTGCCTCCCGAAACAAAAGTTTCGTCATTCATATATAACTTAACTCTTGGACTAATATTGTCCGCAATGGCATTTTCGTTAATTCCACCTACTTTTATACTAGTATTATAGCCAGTTTGGTTTTCTAATATTTGATCTTTTTTAGCATAAAAACTGATTCTTCCATTGGCTAGTGGGATTCTAATGTCTCTTGGGACAACAAAGCTAAACTCAAATTTGCCATTGGTAACGGATGCATTGCCTCTAAAAATAGTTTCACCCAAAACATTAAAATTTATGGGAGTGCTGTTTCCATCGTTATTGAATGTTGTTCTTGAAATAATTTTGTCAAAAACAGTGGTGGAAACTTCACCATTATAGTTTGTAAGCAGATTATTGTTTTCATCCGTAATTTCTCCGGACAATTTAATCTTGGCTAATGATTTAAAATCATCAATAGGCTGGGAAATTGAAACGTCATTTACTTTAGTAAGATTTATTTTTGGTTTGGGTATTGCTAAAATTAAGGCAGGATCGCCAATATAAAAAACTACATTAGTGGCTGAGTTTGGATTGCTGTTCTTTGAGATTCGAAGTGCTTCGGCAATAGAAGTGTATTGATTAGCCCCAAAGGATAATAAATTTTTAGAAAGAATATCATTGAAATTTTCAGCATTATACTGACCTATTGCTCGTGTTGTTGTAATCATTGCAATAGCTCCGCCTTTTGGATTCCAATAGGTATATTCTCCAGCGGTTGGTCTCGAAGGATTGTCAAAACGGGAGAATTCACAAGTTATGGTTATGAATAATGGATATTTGTATTGGTTACTTAAATTTTGACCGTCTGATTTTTCCCAAATGCGTTCACTGGATAAACCATCTTCTCCGCCATGTCCCAAATAATTAAACACTAAAGCTCCTTTTTCGAAAGCATTAAAAAAATCAGTTCTTGCCTTAGGGTATCTAAAACCTCCTGCTGAAGCTTCTTGAACGTAAGAATCTAATATTATTTTATTGACATTCAAAAATGGTTTTTCGGAAGCAATAACATCCGCTAAATTATTTTGTCTGTTTTGTAAACTTGCGTCCGAAGATTGATCGGAATCATCACAAATCAAGACAAAATTATTTCTCCAGCTTCCATATGATTTTAAATCATTGTATTCGATGACTTTGTTGACCATTTCATCAGCTTGCTTCGTGTCATTGACGAGCATTCTTCCAACGGCAATATCGATTCCTCCAAAATAAGAAACGATGTTCCCTTCAATAGCATCCATCAATCCGTAAAAATCATCAGAAGCAAAGGAAGCTTCCCCTGATGTATTACTTTTTAGGGAATGATAAATAGGAACAATATTAGTGTTGTTGATTATTCTGTTTTTAAAATCATAGGAAGCATCACCGAAAAGGTTCACATATTTTATTCTTTTATTAGCGGACGATGCGTTTTCATAGATGTATTTTATACAATTTCTGATGGCAGAGATATCCTGTTTTCCCGATGAGAACTCTTGATAAATAGTTTCAAGAGAAATTATTTTTACATTCAGATTAGAATTGGCACGATGAAAACTGGCTAATTTTTCGGCTTGCGCTGTTAAGAAACCCGGAGTTATAATTACGTAATCTATATCTTGAAATTGTCCTTGAGCGTTTTTAAAAAGTGTTCCTTTTAAGTTTTGATTAGCAATTTTTGGTTTACTATCTTTTAAAGGAGTAAAATAGTCTGCTGGATCAATGGCGATATATTTTCTGAGTTCGCCAAGATTTGCTTTAAAAGTAAATGAGCTTTGATTTGAATTTTCGACTTTGGTTACATTATATAAATCGGTTACATCCCAAATTTGAGAAATGCCAGTTGCATTAGAAATCGAATAACTTACAATACCAAGGCTTGAATTGGATAAGTCGTATTGAAAAGCAAATTGCTTTCCGTAGCCTTGAAGTTTTCTTTTGGCAATAAGTCGAATATTATCCAAATATCCTTTCGAGCCTGGAACACCGTTGTTGTTGTAGGTTAATTTTATTTTTACATTTTCAGAACTGTTAAAAGAGATGTTATTGGGTAAAGAACCCAGGTTAAATTCCGTGTCTGAATTGGTGTTCAAAGAGGGAAAAGATATGTTGCCAATTTCTTGGCCATTTGCTGCTACTTTGAAAGAAGTAGGTGTATAAGCCGCAGAAGCAGTTGTCGCCATGATTTTTATTGGCGTTGTTGCGTCGTAGTTTGGAAAATTAAACTCAAACTCCTGTTCCTGGGTGATGTCAAAGGATTCTCCAAACCATTGACGACCAAGATGGGCGATATTTACAAGATCTAATTCATGGTATTGATGGTCATCAAACGTGTTTAATGTTACAGAGGTATTTCCGCTAGGCTGCGTCATTTGTGGGATTCTTTTTCCATTATCTCCTTGAACTGTTATGTAATAATAGGATTTTGTATCATATAAATTATTGAAGGTTTGACTCTCTTGGTTCCAAGTGTCAAGTCCTTCGGCATAAAACAAAATAGAATCGTCATTGTCAAAAACACCGTCGCTTTCGCCAATAATTTGAACAGGGTTTTCAGTTAAATCTTGAGGATAATAAATGCTGTTTGATAAAGGCAACATTTTACCGCCATTACCATAAATTTTTATTTTTTTTGGGTCGGTGTTGCTTATGTTGAGTCCTAATTGTTGTAAAAAACTTTTGGATATTTTGTAAACACCGGATTTTTCGATATAAAAACGGTACCAATCTCCGGAAGCCAAAATAGAATTAGAAACTATATTTGTGCTTTTATTGGATTCTGAAATTCTTGAAGAACTGCTTTTTATGTTGTAAGAAAATGATTTGATTCGTTTGTATCCAAAGTCATCTTTTACGATTGGCGATAAGGAAAAAAAAGCCTGTCTTAAATCTCTGGAAGTTGTAATTCTTAAGGAAGCATTTGGGTCTCGGGGTATGTTTTCCAAGGCCAAGTCGCCAAGTTCAGAAGTTAGAACTGATTCGTATACTATATTCGTGATTTGAAGATCATTTTCATTAAATGAAGCGGATTCTGATAGGTTAGAAGTGTAAAATAGTGCTTTTTTTGAAATGTCATAATAATAGCTATTCCCAGAAAATTGAGGAATATTTATTTTGAAATCACCAAAAGGCATTTCCTTTTTTTCTAACCATTCAATGGTCACATCGCCTTTAATTTGAGCAAAAGAGACAAAAGAAATTAAGCATAAATAGACCAGGAGTGTTTTTCTCATTATT
This sequence comes from Flavobacterium galactosi, assembly GCF_048158585.1. Lineage (NCBI taxonomy): Bacteria > Pseudomonadati > Bacteroidota > Flavobacteriia > Flavobacteriales > Flavobacteriaceae > Flavobacterium > Flavobacterium galactosi. Next base: position 145,832 of record NZ_JBLNKV010000008.1, on the reverse strand, counting down.
TTTTTTAACGGGATAGATAGGCAAATATTATTAATGAGTAAAAATAAATCATTTAGTATGATAGTAAATAATAAATATTATAAATTTGCGTTTTTATTGTATTATTTTCTGATAAAATTTATTAAAAAAGGATGTTGCAGGTTAATGGTTAATTATTTATATTGCGGCACCTAAATTATTACCTACTAAAGAGTATGAAACTAAACAAAATTATGACCTTACGATTGATGCTATCTATGATATTGATTGTGGGTTTAGCGAGTTGTAGCAAAAAGTCTAGCTCAAAAAATGCATCGAGAGCGACTGGCTGGAATGTAGACGGAAAAAAAGCATCAGGAGCTAAAAAGCAAATAGCTGGACCAGGTCTTGTTTTTGTTGAAGGCGGGACATTTACAATGGGTAAAGTTGAAGATGACGTGATGCATGATTGGAATAATACTCCGACACAACAGCATGTTCAGTCCTTTTATATGGATGAGACTGAAGTTACAAATTTTATGTACTTAGAATATTTAGATTGGTTAAAAAGTGTCTTTCCACCAACTGAAGAAAATTACAAAAATATTTATGAAGGTGCATCTCCCGATACATTAGTTTGGAGAAATAGATTGGGTTATAATGAAACAATGACTAACAATTATTTGAGACATCCATCTTATGCAAATTATCCTGTTGTTGGTGTAAATTGGATTCAGGCAGTTGAATTCAGTAAATGGAGAACTGACCGCGTAAATGAAGCAGTTTTAGAAAAAAATGGATATCTTAAGAAAAATGCTAAAACGCAAGATGTAACTGCTGAAAGTTCTTTTAGTACTGAAACCTATTTGAATAGTCCTACTTTAACTTATGGTGGAAATGAAGAAATCGTTTTAAAAGGTGGTAGAGGTGGTAAAAAAGCACCAAAAGCTGGAAAAGACGGTAAGGTTACAGAAGCAAAAAATGTATATGCACAACGTTCTTCGGGGATTATACTTCCAGAATACAGACTTCCTACCGAAGCGGAATGGGAGTATGCAGCGGCAGCTGATGTTGGTCAAAGAGAGTATAATGTTTATAAAGGTCAGAAAAAATATCCTTGGTCAGGAACGTATACTCGTTCTGGAAAAAGACAAAGTAAAGGGGATCAATTGGCCAATTTCAAACAAGGAAATGGAGATTATGGAGGTATAGCAGGTTGGTCTGATGATGGAGCTGATATTACTAACGCTGTGAAAAGTTATCCAGCAAATGATTTTGGATTGTATGATATGGCTGGAAATGTAGCCGAGTGGGTACAAGATGTTTACAGGCCAATTATTGATAATGAATCAAATGATTTCAATTATTTTAGAGGGAATCAATACACTAAAAATAAAATTGGAGCAGACGGTAAAGTTGAAATCGTTACTGCAGCCAACATGAAATATGATACGTTGAGTAACGGAAGAATAGTTGCCAGAAATTTTCCAGGTCAAATTGCTCAAGTTCCTGTTGATGAACAAGAAACTTATTTGAGACAAAATTTTGATAAAAGTGATAATATCAATTATAGAGATGGGGACAAACAATCTACAAGATATTATAATTTTGGTTCTTCTGAGTCGGAAAATGAAAAACAAAAACAAGAGAAAATCATGTACAATTCTCCTAAACATAATGTCACCACAGACAGTTTAGGAAAAATGGTAAGGAAGTACGATAAATCAAGCAAGAGAACTACTTTGATAAATGATGACGTAAGAGTTTACAAAGGAGGATCTTGGAGAGACAGGGCGTACTGGTTAGATCCAGCACAAAGAAGGTATTTTCCTCAAGATATGGCAACTGATTATATTGGATTTAGATGTGCTATGTCGAGAGTTGGTGCTAAAGCAGATAAGAGAAAATCAGCAAGAAATTAATTTTAATATAAAATTGTAAATAAAAGCCCTTTGATTAGGGCTTTTATTTTTTAAATCGTTTTTAGATGGATATCAATTACATTCATAGTTTGTTTTTAAAATGTAAATCGGTTTCAATAGATACTCGTAAAATTGAACCAAATTCATTATTTGTTGCCATAAAAGGAGACCGTTTTGATGCCAATACATTTGCGATAGAAGCATTAGAAAAAGGGGCTTCCTATATTATTATCGATAACAGAGAATATTTTATTGACCAAAGAACTATTTTGGTTGAAGACAGTTTAATGGCTTTACAAGAATTAGCAAAATTCCATAGAGCCTATTTAAAATTACCTATAATTGCTCTTACCGGAAGCAATGGGAAGACAACAACAAAAGAGCTCATTAATGTTGTTCTTTCAAAAAAGTATAAGACTAAAGCAACAATTGGAAATTTAAATAACCATATTGGGGTACCATTGACCTTGCTTTCTTTTAATTCGGAAACTGAAATTGGGATTGTGGAAATGGGTGCTAATCACAAAAAGGAAATTGAATTTCTTTGTGAATTAGCTAAACCGGATTATGGTTATATAACTAATTTTGGTAAAGCACATTTGGAAGGCTTTGGCGGAGTTGAAGGGGTTATTGAAGGAAAAAGTGAGATGTATCACTATCTTTTAGAAAATGATAAACTAGCTTTTATAAATCTGGAAGACCCTATTCAGGTGGAAAAAGCAAAAATATTGAGATCATTTTCTTTTGGCATAAATAAAGAAAATGCTAATGTGAATATAACGACAGTAAAGGCTAATCCATTTGTAGAAATAAGTTATTCTAATGGTACAATCGCATCTCATTTAATTGGATTGTACAACGCCAATAATATTAATGCGGCACTTGCTGTAGGAAAATATTTTGAAGTTGAGGATAATGCTATTAAAGAGGCTTTAGAAGGTTATATTCCTGAGAATAATAGATCGCAGCTATTAACCAAAGGAACGAACCAAATTATTCTGGATGCCTATAATGCAAATCCGAGTAGTATGAGTGTTGCTATTGATAATTTCATACAATTGGATAATTTAAATAAGATTATGATATTGGGGGATATGTTTGAGTTGGGTCATGAGAGTCAACAAGAGCATAAAGCAATTATAACAATGCTTTCTAACGAAAAAAATGTAACCTGTTACTTTATTGGTAAAGCATTTTATGATAACAGAATAGATGAAGATAATTTCTATGATACTTTTGAGGCTTTTGCAAGTCATTTAAAAGAAACAAAAATTGAGAATAGTACGATTCTAATAAAAGGTTCCAGGGGAATGGCTTTAGAGCGAACTTTGGATTTTTTGTAGGAAACTAAATTTTATAATTTAAAAGCCATCATCTAATTCATGATGGCTTTTTTGAGCCAATTAAATACTCATTAAAAATCCGATGAGGTTTTCTTTTTTATTAAGTTCTAATTTTTTTCTTAACCGATAGCGTGCTAATTCAACACCTCCATTTGAAATATTCATGATTTCGGCAATTTCTTTTGTTGACATATTCATTAATAAATAGGTAGATAAATCCAATTCTCTTGGAGAAATCGTTGGATATTTTTCTTTCAATCTTTTTAGAAAATCGAAATGAACATTCTTGATATGTTTCTCTAAATCTTTCCAGCTTTTATCAGCATTTACCTCTTTTGTAATGCTTTTGTTTAGTTTCGTAAATTGGAATTTGGTTGATTCATCAAAGGATTCTACATTAATATCTTTTAGTTTATAAATAATTCCGTTTAGAATTTTATTTTTCTTTACTACTTGTAAAGAATTGTTTACTAGTTCCTTGTCTTTTGCTAAAATTTTAATTTGAAGCTTATCATTTTTTAATTTTTCTATTTCTTTCTCCAATTCATATTGTTCCTGTCTGATTTTTGATTCTTTCTCTAGATAAAGCCTTCTTTGTTCTATAGTTTCGTAGTATTTGTTTTTTCGTATTTTCGTTTTTATTCGTTTTCGAATAAAAACTACTGATGTAACAATAAGCAAAATATAAAATAAATAGACCAAAAAATGCCTGTACCAAGGAGGAGAAATACTGAAATCCAATTTTGTTTGCTCGGATTGTTTGCCATAATTAGTTCTGGCTTTTAACTTCATGGTATAATCGCCTTCTCTTAGATTGGTATATTCTTTAATGATATTTGTAGACCAATTACTCCATTGGTTATCAAAACCTTCCAATTGATATGAAAATTCAAGATTTTCAAGATTTTCATATGAAGGGGATGAAAAAGTAAATTTCACATGATTTGAAGTATAGGGGATTTTGTAATTGTTCAATGCTTTTTGACCATTTCCTAAAATAATGGTATCTCCAGGAAACGAAAAGCATCTTATGTAGGCTTTAGGTTTTGCTTCATAATCGTTGAGTAAATGGGAGTCATAATGCGCTAATCCATCTGTTAAACCAATAAAAGTATCATTGGGGCCAATTGTGTTTATTGATAAATTATTGTATACTATATTACCGGTAAGTTTTGAAAAGGGAGCCACAACATTTTTATAATGATTCGTTTTAGTTTTCATTAAAACACCTAATGATTCTTCAAAAATGTACCAAATGTTTCCATATTTATCTTGAGTTAAAGTGTTTATTTTTGGAATCTTGGTAAATAAATTACTCATTTTTTTATCTTCAAAAAATAGATTTTGCTCATAAGAATAGTTGTAAAAGTGATTATTTGTTTGAAAATAAATCTTGTTTTCCAACTGTTGTATATTTCCAATTCCTTTTGCTGTTTTCGCCAAATTTTGATGCGTTTTGATAGATTCAAACCTTTTTAGGTCGTCACTTATTATCATTCTATAGGCTAAATTGTCTTTTTTTATCCAAATATTTTTCCCTTCCATTTCAAATGATCCGGATGACTTGGAAAAACCTTCTACTCTATTTTTAAATTGCCAGCCGCTTGACTTTTTTTCAAAGATTGAAAAGCCATTGTAATTGGAGCCAATTAAATAATTTGGATGATTGGGAATTTGCATGAATTTCCAATAGCCTATGTTGTCCAATATTTTTATAGTTTTTTCGCCAGCTATCAATAGCGCACCTGTGTTGTGTGAACAAAATAATTGATCGTTAATCACTTGTATGTTCCATGCTTGTCCGGTTGTTCCTTCTACGAGTTTAAAAACCTCTTCTTTGGTTGAATTATTCCAAGAATGATAAAAGACACCCTGATTAGTGGCTACGTAAAGATTTCCTTTGTACAATGCGGTACCATAAACAGTACTTAGATTGTAACTAAATCCAAAATATGTAAAAGGAGAATTTTCATTTACAAAGGTGATTCCGTTATCAAGCCCTAACCAAAGATTGTTTTTACTGTCAACAAAAGAAGTTAGAACGGTATTGTTTTGCAATCCTTTTGTGCGGTTAATATGCTGAATAATTTTTCCGTTTAAATCACATACAATAATCCCGTCTAAAACTGAATTGAGTATAATGAATTTATCTTTTATAGCTACACCGCCAAGCGAACTATTCTTTCTAATGAAAATATTCGCTTCGGTATCCCAAGGAATTATTTTTTCATTGTCATAAATAAAAAGACCTTTATTTAAAGTAGCGATTAGCAGCTTGTTTTCAGCCAAAGGGAATATGCCCCAGATTTCTGTATTGTTTAAAACGGTAGAGTTTTTTAATTGCAATAGTTTGCCGTTTTTGTACTCCAATAATCCCATTGCAATATCTTGTATGTAAAGGTGGTTTTTTACTTGAAATGAGAACTGGAATCTTTTAGGAGGCTCGAGGATTTTGATTTTTTTGTTTTTAAAGATGTACGTTCTTTCAAATGATTGAAATATGACTTCATCATTATGAATGTGTATTTTCCAGATAAAGTCTATTAGTTTGGAAGTGGACTTGTTTATCATTTTTGATAAAGAAAAATAAACCAGTTTCCCTTTTGAATTGGATTTAAAATAGCCAAATTCACTGTAACCTCCCACGAAAATTTTCCCAGAATTGTCAATTTTTACACATCGTACAGCTGCAGAGTTTGGGATATTATACTTCCTCCAGGAAGAGCCGTCAAATTGAAAAAGACCGCTATTATTAGCAAAATATAAATTCCCGTTTTTGTCTTGGTCAATATCCCAATTTTGAGTACCTCCTCTATAATCGGACCGTTTGTAATTTTGAATATTTGGAAGACCAATGTTTTTAACCTGACCACAGAGTGTTGAGGTTACTAATAAAATTAGAAGATGGAATTTTGTAAATCTCATGATAAACTCTAAATGTAATGAATTGATTATTATTTAAAAAGACTTCGGTTTCTACTCCTAAACAATAAGAAGAAGTAATTGTTTTAGTCAGATTTTGATAAAAAAAGGGAAGTATACATATATTCTATAAATGTAGTGGTTTTTTTTAAAATTAACATTTGTATAACACTATAAAATAAAATTTAAATAATTTATAATTAGGGACTTATGCTAATTTTGATGTGTTTTTGTCAAGTAATAAAAATGCCTTTGATGTGTTTTTGTAAGGAAATATAAATGTGAATATAGAAAAAATAGATATAATATTGCTGGAAATTACTAATTAATTAACCAAAATTTTTAGAAATATGAAATTTACAAAATTGTTTATTTTTTGTTTTTTATCTATTCTATTCTCAGTTTACGCACAAGCACAAGATGTTACTGTAAACGGAAAAGTTTATGACGAAAACGGACTTCCCATCCCAGGAGTATCCATTTTAATTAAAGGAACTTCCAAAGCTACGGCTACGGATTTTGATGGAAATTATCAAATAAAGACCATGTCAAAAGGGACTTTAGTATTTAGTTATTTAGGGTACACTACAGCTCAGGAACCTATTAACGGAAGAAATCGAATTGATGTTAAACTTAATCCTTCATCAGAATCCTTACAGGAAGTTGTTGTTGTAGGATATGGTACTCAAAAGAAAAGTGTTGTTACCGGTGCAATATCCAGTGTTAAAGCTAAAGATCTTGAGAAAGTTCCTAATGGTCGTATTGAGCAAGCTTTACAAGGTAGGGTTTCAGGAGTTACCATAGCAGCGAGTTCTGGTCAACCAGGTTCGTCGTCTACTATTCGGATTAGAGGGGTGACTACTTTTGGTGAAGGTGGAAATGATCCTCTTTGGGTGGTTGATGGTGTTGTTGTTGATGCAGGTGGAATAGGATTTCTTAATCAATCTGATATTGAATCTATAGAGGTACTTAAAGATGCTGCTTCTGCTGCAATTTACGGAACACGTGCTGCAACGGGAGTTATTTTGGTTACAACCAAAAAAGGAAAATCTGGAAAAATCACTGTGAACTATAATGGGTTTTTAGGTGTTTCATCCCCAGAAAAAACGTTGCATTTGTTAAACGCAACCCAATATGGTGCTTTATTAAATGAAAAATCGACTGCTGCCGGAGGTCCCGTTATATTTTCTAATTTGTCCGCTTTAGGTGTTGGAACGGATTGGCAAAAAGCAATTTTTAATACCAACGCTTTTCGTTATTCCCATGAATTGAGTATTAGTGGAGGAAGTGATGTTTCTAATTTTTATGCTTCTTTTGGAATTCAAGATCAAGAAGGAATTGTTTCTACTGAAATTTCGAATTATACCAAAAAGAATTTCCGTTTGAACTCGACTCATAAAATATCTAAAGTATTTACTTTCGGACAGACTTTTGGATTTTCGAGACAAAAGACCGTTGGAATTGGGAATACGAACAGTGAATTTGGTGGACCATTGAGTTCTGCAATAAACTTGGACCCAACCACTCCAATTATTGAAACAGATCCTGTTAAAGCGAATGGCGCTCCATATAGTACAAATCCTGTCATTAGAGATTCAAATGGGAATCCTTATGGAATTTCAAGTTTGGTGGGTCAGGAGATGACTAATCCTTTGGCGTATGCCAAAACAAGATTAGGAGGGTATGGCATGTCTGATGATTTAGTTGGAAATGCGTATTTAGAAGCTGCAATAACGAAACATATCAAAGTGAGATCAACTCTTGGTGGAAAATTGTCTACCTGGGGAGGTCAAGGTTTTACCCCAGTTTTTTACTTAAGTGCGACTTCAAATGTGCTTAAAAATAATTATAGTAAAAATGATAATAAAAGTTTTGCATGGAATATTGAAAACATTGTTACGTATGCAAATGAATTCGGTAACCATAATTTAACCGTATTGTTGGGACAAGGTTCTTATGTGGATAATATTGGAGGAGGTGCTGGATCTACCATGTTTGGATTGCCTATTACAGATTATCGTGATGCGTCTTTCAACTTTGATATACCACAATCAGACAGAAGTAGTTATACATTCGATTTGACAGAACATAAATTGACTTCTTTGTTCGCCCGTGTGAATTATGATTATAAAGAAAAGTACTTGTTTACAGGGATTATTCGTCGTGATGGTTCCAGTCGTTTTGGAGCCAATAATAAATTTGGTGTATTTCCATCGTTTAATTTAGGATGGGTGCTTACCAAAGAAGATTTTTGGAAAGAAAACAATGTGCTTAATACTTTGAAAATCAGAGGTGGATATGGGGTTGTAGGAAATGATGCAATTCCAAATTTCAGATATCTTTCCTTAGTTGAAGGAGGTTACAATTATTCTTTTGGAAACACAGGAGCAATAACTACTGGTTATGCTAACCTAACATTAGACAATCCTGATTTGAGATGGGAAGAAACTTCTCAAACAAATATTGGTTTTGAATCTAGATTCTTCAATGATTTTAATCTTACGGTAGATTTATATAAGAAAACAACTAATGGAATTTTACGTCCAATCAATATTCCAGGTTACGTTGGGGTAGCTTCAAATCCTACAGGAAACGTGGCGGATATGGATAATAAAGGTATTGAGGTTGAATTGGGTTACAGAAAGAAATTTGGGGAAGTTAATTTCTCTGTTAATGGAAACGTTGCTTATTTAGAAAACAAAGTTACTTATGTAGCTACAGATTCAAATTATATTTCAGGTGACGCTTCTTTTCAATCGATGGGGCCAGTAACCAGAACACAAGTTGGCCAATCCTATAACTCATTTTACGGATTAAAAACTGCAGGAATTTTTCAAAATCAGGCTGAAATCGCTGCTTATACAAATAGTTCAGGTGGTTTAATTCAACCAAATGCACGTCCAGGAGATTTCCGTTGGGTTGATACCGATGGGAATGGTTCTATAGGTGATGATGACAAACAGTTTTTAGGAAGTAATATTCCAAAATATACCTTTGGTTTAACCTTGAATTTAGAGTATAAAAATTTCGATTTTATGGCTTTTGCCCAAGGAGCTGCAGGAAATAAAATTTTCCAAGGGTTGCGTAGATTGGATGTTGGTAATGCTAACTATCAAACTATTGCATTAAGCAGATGGACTGGTGATGGAACATCAAATGACTATCCTAGACTTACAAATGATGATACGAATGGCAATTTTGGTAAAATGTCGAATTTCTATTTAGAAAAAGGAGATTATCTGAGATTAAAATTAGTTCAGTTAGGGTATTCATTACCAAGTGATGTGATTCGTAAAATAGGAGCCAGTAAAGTGCGCTTGTATTTAACCGCTGAAAATCTATTTACATTAACCAAATATACGGGATATGATCCTGAAATTGGTGGAGGTGTATTTGGAATAGACAAAGGAATCTATCCACAAGCGAGAACATTTATGTTTGGAGCCAATTTACAATTTTAATAAAATCAAGAATTATGAAAACGATAAAATTTAAATATTTATTTATAGCAGCAGCAATGGTTTCCTTAGGTTCTTGTTCTGAGGAGTTTGTTAATGTTACACCAAAGGGTTCCTTTCTTTCGGATAATTATTATGCCAATGAAGGGCAGGCAACTTCGGCTCTTGTTGGAGTTTATGACCCAATCAGAAAAAATTCTGGCGGTTTTGAAAATATAATTTCCATGATGAACGCAGGTTCAGATGACTTCTATGCAGGTGGTGGTGGTTCTACAGATGGAGCAGGAATTCAAGGTTTCTCTACACATACGCTTACTTCTACAAATGTGCCTGGCAGCTTTTGGAATGATCATTATCAAGGGATTTTTAGAGCAAATACCTTGCTTTTAAAATTGCCGGATGTTGCTATGGCTGATAATCTAAAAACCAGATTTACCGCAGAGTCGAAAGCGTTGCGAGCAATCTATTATTTTAATTTGGTTAGAATGTTTAAAAACGTACCATTATTATTAGATCCATTGACCGCGACTAATATGTATGAGGCAGAGCAAGCGGCTCCTGAAGCCGTTTATGCCCAAATAGAAAAAGATTTGTCAGAAGCAATCTATGGTTTACCAACAACGGCTCCAGCTGCAACAGAATCTGGACGTCTTACAAAAGGTGCTGCTCAAGCAATGCTTGGAAAAGTATATTTGTATGAAGGTAAAAAAACGGAGGCAGCTGCTGTTTTGGCTCAAGTAAATGGTACACCGGGCGCAACGAATCAATACGGTAATAAATTGTTGTCTAACTTTAGTGATTTATGGGTTGTTGCCAATAAATTTAACACAGAATCAATTATAGAAGTGTCCCACACTAGTGCCGGTAATTCTGATTGGGGATTCTGGGGAAGTGGTAGAGACGAGGGGAATTCATTAAATGTTATGGTAGGTCCTAGAAGTTACTCAAGACCATCAAGTTCTACAGCTGCAGATTTGCCATCAGGGTGGAGTTTCAATGTTATTACACAAGATTTATATGATGCCATTAAACTGGACCCAAGATTTGGAGCTACTGTATTTGATCTAAAAGCTCTAAAAGCGGCAGGTCAGGCAGATTATATTGGTGGCTATCAAGATACAGGATATTTCTTGAATAAATTCCTTCCAAGAAAAACAGATGTTCGTACTGGTGGTGGAGCAGCAGAGCTAAATTACAGACAGAATACGTATGTAATTAGACTTGCAGATACGTATTTGATGGAAGCTGAAGCATTAGGTTCAGGAACAAGAGCGCAAGCATTGCTTGATGCTGTAAGAGCAAGAGTTGGTTTGCCATCCGTTCCGGTTACACTTGCAGCCATTAAAAATGAAAGAAGAATGGAACTTGCAGGAGAAGGACATAGATTCTTTGATTTAGTGAGATGGGGCGATGCTGCGTCTAAATTATCAAGTAGAGGTTTCGTAGCAGGTAAAGATGAGATTTTTCCATTACCAACCAGAGAGCTTCAGGGAACTAAATTGAAACAAAATCCTGGGTATAATTAATTAAAAGATACAATTATGAAAAAGATAAAATTTATTTTCAGCTTTGTAATGCTACTGGCTGTTACTATAAGTTGTACTGTTGAGGGAATTAATAATGACACCGCTCTTTTGGGTACTGATTCGTCAGCGAATGTCAATAAAATATTTGATATCAGTACGGATAATTCTGGAAAAGTAAAGATAACTCCAACGGCTGATGGTGCAAGTTCGTTTCAAGTCGTTTATGGACAAGGTACAGGATCGCCAGCGACAGTTGCTCCAGGAGCAAGTACAACTCACGTTTATCCAGAAGGGAAATATACGGTAAAAATTATCGCCACTTCTGTTTCTGGTGCTAAAACAGAACAAACATTTCCATTAGATGTTGTTTATAGAGCTCCTGAAAGTTTAATCATTTCTACCTCTGGAGAAATGAGAGTAAAAGCGACCGCCTTATATACTAAATCATTTTTAGTCTATTATGGTGATGTAGCAAATGAAGTGGGTACACCAATGGCTATAGACCAAGAATTACCAGCTCATGTTTATCCAGCAACTGGAGGACCTTTTGTTTTAAAGGTAACAGCTCAAAGCGGAGGTGCTGCAACTATCCAAGGAACTAAAACATTGTTTGCATTCCCAATTGATTTTGAAAATGCAGCAGTAAATTACTTTTTTGGGACTTTTGGTGACGTGACTTTTTCTAAAGTGGCAAATCCAAACGCTACAGGTTTAAATACCAGTGCAACAGTGGGTAAATATACCAAGCCAACTGGAGTCGCTTCATGGAGCGGAACGTATAGCCCATTAAATATTCCTGTTAATTTTTCTTATGGAAAAAAAATCAAAGTTTTGGCTTACAATCCTAGCCCTGCCAATATTGGTAAAAAATTAAATGTTGAATTAGAATGGTCTGTTGGAGGAACTCCAGTTAATGGTGTTGCAGTAGTAAAAGCGCCATTTACTACATCTGGTGCTTGGGAAGAAATTGTATTTGATTACAGTGCTATTTCAGGAATACCAGTAGGGGCTAAATTTACACAACTTGTTTTGCGATACAATGATTCAGATTCAGGAATTGGGGAAGTTATTTATGTGGATAACATTAGATTAACAAATTAAAATAAAACTATGAAAACAAATATAAAATTCATTTTTGGAGTTTTCTTGGTGTTACTTCTAATATTAAGTAGTTGTACACAAGAAGACTATACGTTAGGAGACTTAACAGCTCCGTCTAACATTGTTGTCAATACTCAAGTTGTGGGGCAAGATGCAACGCATCCAAATGGTGATGGCTCAGGAAGTGTGAAAATTGTTATAACAGGTGACAATGCGCTTTCATATAAAATAGATTATGATGCCAGTACAGCAGTGGATTTAGTTAATTTGCCAAATGGTACTGTTACTAAAAAATACACAGCTCTTGGGATAAATACCTATAGAATTACTGTTGTTGCTTATGGCAAGGGTGGGTCTTCAACTAATGTTACTAAGGAAGTTACAGTAAGAAGCGATTTTAATGTTGCGCCTGCAATCGTTACGGCTTTAACAAACGACGCGTCAAAAAAATGGGTTGTTGATAAAAGTGTAGCGGGTCAGCTTGGTGTTGGTCCATGGAATGTAGATTCTATAAATCCAGAATGGTGGGCTGCAGGAGTTAATGAAAAAGTCGCTACTGCAAATGGTTTTTACACAGCCACTTTTACTTTTGCTAAAGTTGCCGGTACAGGAACGTATTCTTTACAAGTTGCTACTCCAGATGGGGCATTTACAAAAACAGGATCGTTAACAACTCTTCCGGGTATTCCAGCATCAGGTGATGAAGGATGTTATCCTTATGCAGGAGGAACTTCTACTTTTAGTTTTATACCAGCATCATCAGGAGCGCCAGCTGTTGCATCTAAACCTGCAAATTCCCCTTCTACTCAGACAAGTATTTTATTATCAGGAGTTAATACCTTTATAGGATATGGTGCTCTTCAGAAAGAATATGAGATTTTGGTGGTAACATCAACTTATCTGTATATTAGAGTACAAGGAACTGAAACGGGAAATGCTTGGTACTTAAAATTGAAACCGGCACTCTAATAAATTGAAATGGATGAAAGCTCAGAACTACATAGAATAGTTCTGAGCTTTATTTTAGCAATAGTTTTAAAAAAATAAAAAATGATGAAAAATAATATGTTGATTCAATTTTCAAAAAACAATAATTATCGATTTTCAAAGTGTTTGTTTTTCATCGCTTTAGCTAATTTTTTTGTATTGTTTTCTTGTAGTGGAAATAATAATGAAGGAGATGTAGCGATAATAGTGCCTTCAAATCTTGCAATTTCGGCAACAGTAGTTGGAGTAAGTGCACAAAATCCGAACGGAAATGGTAGCGGAACAGTAAATTTTAGTTTAAGCGCAACTAATGCAACTTCCTATAAAATTTTACTTGGGAATGGAGAAACTAAAGAGGTAACAAATGGGGATTTTACTTATACCTATACAACATCAGGGATAAATACCTATGTTATATATGTGTCTGCATACAATTCAGGACAGTTTGTTTCTTCGACACTTTCAGTAACAATTTTCGTGGGATCTTCTTTAGTATGGTCTGACGAATTTAATACTGATGGTCCACCTGATGCCTCCAAATGGAATTTTCAAATATGGGATCCAGGTTATGTTAACAATGAACTTCAATCGTATACCAATCGTTCAGAAAATACAATTGTTGAAGGAGGTGTTTTGAAAATAAAAGCCATAAGAGAAAAATATGGAAAAGGGGACTTCACGTCTGGAAGATTAGAATCCAATGGGAAATTTGATTTCACTTATGGAAAAATAGTAATCAGGGCAAAAGTGCCTACTGGATTTGGGACGTGGCCTGCAGTTTGGATGCTGGGTAGTAATATTGGTAGTGTGGGATGGCCAAAATGTGGCGAGATAGATATTTTAGAGTCAGTTGGAAAAAATTTGGATCAGAATCATTCTTCTTTACATTCAGAAGGACGTTCTGGAGCTACTCCTGATACGGGTATTATAAAAGTGCCGAATAGCAGTACAGAATTTCATATCTATACAGCGGATTGGACGGCTACTTCTATAAAGTTTTATGTTGATGATATTTTGTATTATACTTTTGCAAATTCAGATAAATTTCCATTCAACAAAAACTTTTTCTTAATTATAAATTTTGCAATGGGAGGTGTTTGGGGAGGTCCTGTAGATCCTAATTTTACTTCTTCAACTTTTGAAATAGATTATGTTAGAGTGTATAATTAATTCCATATGTTTTGTTTAGTTAGTACGTTCTTCATTGTGAGCTTCTACTTGTAAGTTGGATAGGAGCTTCGGTGGAGAATAATAATTTTTAAAAATAAAGAAATGAATCAGTCAAAAAAAATAATCTGTTCGGTATTTTTTCTTCTAATGAGTTTGTTTTCTTATGGGCAAACATTAAAAGTAATGACGTATAATATTCGTTTGGATGTTGCGAGTGATGGAGAAAATGATTGGAACCATCGAAAAGATTATTTTACATCGCAAATTCAATTTTACGAACCGGATATTTTTGGAGTTCAAGAAGCAAGACCCAATCAGGTTATTGATATTACAACGGCGCTATTGCACTATGATAATGTTGGTAATGGAAGAGAAGGAATTGTGAAAGGAGAATCTTCAAATATTTTTTATAAAAAAGAAAGATTTAGAGTGAAGGAAAGCAACACTTTTTGGCTTTCTGAAACACCAAATGAAATTTCCAAAGGATGGGATGCGGCTTATAACAGAGTTTGTACTTACGCACTGTTCAAAGATTTAAAAACAAAACAACTATTTTGGGTTTTTAATACACATCTGGACCATATTGGAGAAGACGCAAGAACCAAAGGAATACAACTCATTCTTTCGAAAATAAAGGAACTGAATACTAAAAAATATCCTGTAATTTTTATGGGTGATTTTAATTCAGAACCCAATGAAGATAGGATAATTGGACTAAAAAAAATAATGAATGATTGCAAAGAAGTTTCAGTAGAGAAGCCTTTTGGTCCTTCAGGAACATTTAATAATTTTATACATAACGAGCCAGTGACTAAATTGATAGACTATATTTTTATTTCTAAAAATAGTATTTTTAAAGTACAAAAATATGCAGTTTTAAGTGATTCAAAAAATGTAAGATATCCGTCAGACCATTTGCCGGTTTATGTTGAAATAAACTTGAAATAAAAATATGAACACTATAAAATACACCATGAAAATCTTCATTTTACTAGCCCTTTCAGTCATGCTGTCAAAATGTTCTCCGGCAGGTGATACTGTTAATCCTACACCAACTCCAGTTCCGCCGGTAGCTGTAAATGAAGTTGACTTTTGGCTGACCAAAGGCAATCAAACTGTAAACCTTCAAAAGCAAACATCAGTTTTAGCATTCGGGACAGCCTATAATAATTATGCCGCTATTGAAGTTGATGATTCCCAAACTTTTCAAAGTATTGATGGATTTGGATATACCTTAACAGGGGGAAGTGCCCAAGTCATTAACCTATTAAATGCCCAAAAAAGACAAGAGTTATTGCAAGAGTTATTTGGTGCCAATGAAAATTCAATTGCTATAAGTTATTTAAGAATCAGTATTGGTGCCTCAGATATGAATGCAACGCCATTTACTTATGATGATTTGCCAAGTGGACAAACAGATGTGAATTTGGATAACTTTAGTTTGGCTCCGGATAAAACGGATTTAATTCCCATGCTAAAAGAAATAGTGACAATCAATCCAAAGATTAAAATAATGGCAACGCCATGGTCTCCACCGGTATGGATGAAAGACAATAATAATTTTGTTGGAGGAAGTTTGAAACCCCAGTATTACGGAGTTTATGCGCAGTATTTTGTGAAATACATTCAAAAAATGAAAGCCGAAGGAATTACTATTGATGCCATTACGCCACAAAATGAGCCGTTGCATCCCGGAAATAATCCTAGTATGCTGATGCTTGCTTTGCAACAGGCTGATTTTATAAAAAATCATTTAGGCCCTGCTTTTCAGACGGCAAATTTGACAACTAAAATTGTAGTGTATGACCATAATTGCAACAAACCAGAATACCCAATAGCAGTGTTAAGCGACGCTTCGGCTTATCCTTTTATTGATGGTTCAGCATTCCACTTGTACGAAGGAGATATAAGCGCTTTGTCAACAGTTCACAGTGCTTTTCCCAATAAAAACTTATATTTTACGGAACAATATACATCTTCCACCGGGAGCTTTGAAGGGGATTTGAAATGGCATGTAAAAAATGTAATTATCGGTTCTATGCGAAATTGGAGCAAAACAGCATTGGAATGGAACTTAGCCAATAATGCTTCTTTTGGACCTAATACTCCAGGGGGTTGTACAACCTGTAAAGGCGCAATAACGATAAACAGTAGTGATAATTTTACCAGAAATGTAGGGTATTATATCATTGCGCATGCTTCTAAATTTGTGCCTGCAGGTTCCGTTAGAATTGTAAGTAGTTTTAGTGGTAATTTAAATAATGTAGCTTTTAAAACTCCAAGTGGTAAAAAAGTTTTAATTGTTGAAAATGATGGAAATGCCGCCGAAATTTTCAATATTAAATACAATGGGAATTGGGTTACAACTTCTTTAGATGCAGGTTCAGTAGGAACATATAGTTGGTAAAATAACATACATAAAATTTATAGAATGAAAAAAATAACTACAGTAGCACTTTTAATAGTGTCTTTTTTAGCTCTTGCTCAGCAAAAAAGTAAAATACAATTGAAGCCTTTTTCAACAAAAGACAAAACAGTTACCGTTTACACTACAGCAGACGGAACGGATTTAAGATTAACAAAAACAGATAATCTGCAATTCACGGACTTAAAACAGCCTTTAGAAACGCAACTGTGTGTTTTTGTGAATCCCAGTAAAACTTTTCAGACATTTTTGGGTATTGGAGGAGCTATAACGGATGCGAGTGCTGAGGTTTTTGCGAAATTAACTAATGAAAATCAGAAAGAATTCTTAGAAGCTTATTATGATAAAGAAAAAGGAATTGGGTATTCAATAATAAGAACGAATATTCATAGTTGTGATTTTAGTTCAGGAAGTTATACTTATGTTGATGAAGGTGACGCAGCACTAAAGAGTTTCAATATTGAGCATGACAAAGAATTTAAAATTCCATTAATCAAAAAGGCAATTGCTGCAGCGGGAGGTAAGGCTACATTGTATGTAACTCCATGGAGTCCGCCTGCTTTTATGAAGGACACTAAAAACATGTTGAGAGGTGGTCGATTATTACCTGAATTTTATCAGTCTTGGGCTAATTATTACGTGAAATTTATTAATAGCTACCAAAAAGAAGGAATTCCGGTTTGGGGATTGACAATTCAAAATGAGCCAATGGCCAGACAAACATGGGAATCTTGTATTTACACTGCTGAAGAAGAACGTGATTTCCTGAAGAATTATTTGGGGCCAACATTGAAAAAAGCGGGACTAGGGGATAAAAAAATTACGGTTTGGGATCACAACAGAGATTTATTGGCACAAAGGGCGAGTACAATTCTTGATGACCCGGAAGCGAATAAATATGTTTGGGGAATTGGTTTTCATTGGTATGAAAACTGGAGCGGAGGAGATTCCATGTTTGAAAATGTTGGAAAAGTGCACGAAATGTATCCTGACAAAAACTTAATGTTCACGGAAGGTTGTGTAGAAAGATTTGATTTTAAAAAATTACAACTTTGGGCAAATGGGGAACGATATGGAGAATCTATGATTCATGACTTCAATAACGGAACAGTAGGTTGGACAGACTGGAATATCCTTTTGGATGAAAATGGAGGGCCAAATCATGTAGGTAATTTTTGCTTTTCGCCCATACATGGTAGTACAAAAACAGGGGAATTAATCTATACGCCTTCCTATTATTTTATTGGTCATTTTTCTAAATTTATTGGTAAAAGTGCAAAAAGGATAAGTAGTGTTTCCAGTCAAAGCTATTTAATGACTACTTCTTTTTTAAATCAGGATGGTAAAGCAGTAACGGTAGTTATGAATAAAACCGACAAGAAGCTGAAGTATAATTTGTGTATTGGAACAAAAGCTACCGAAATTTATATATTGCCTCATGCTATTCAAACATTAGTTTATTAAATGCCAAAAACGATTTGTTTTAAAATCTTCTTTATGAAAAAAATAGTTCTATTATTACTTATTTCTTTATCAGTTTCCTCCTTCGGACAAGGATTTTTACATAGAAATGGACAAAAAATTGTAGATGGAGAAGGACAAAACGTTGTATTGCGCGGTTTGGGATTAGGCGGATGGATGGTTCAGGAAGGATATATGCTTCAAACCGGTTCGTTTGCGGGGCCTCAACATGTGATCAAGCAAAAGATTACGGATTTAATTGGTGATAAAAACACGGAGAAGTTTTATGATGCCTATAAAGCAAACGGAATTACCAAAAGAGATATAGATTCATTGACGGTTTGGGGTTTCAACTCCATTCGATTGCCCATGCATTACAACTTGTATACATTGCCTACTGAAAAAGAAGCGGTTTTAGGTCAGAATACGTGGTTGGAAGAAGGTTTTAAAATGACAGATGATGTATTGAAATGGTGTGCTGCCAATAAAATATATTTGATTTTAGATTTACATGCAACTCCCGGAGGTCAGGGAAAAGATGCCAATATCTCAGATTATGATGATTCAAAACCATCACTTTGGGAAAGTACTGCAAATCAGGATAAAATGGTGGCACTTTGGAAAAAGTTAGCGTTGCGGTACAAAGACAATCCTTGGATTGGAGCCTATGATATTATCAATGAACCCAATTGGAATTTCACGGGGACGAATCAAAACGGATGTGATGAAAAGTCTAATGCACCTTTAAGAGCATTGCAACTCAGAATCACAAAAACCATAAGAGAAGTGGATACCAATCATTTAATTTTTATAGAAGGAAATTGCTGGGGAAATAATTACAATGGGATGTTTCCGCTTTGGGACGATAATATGGCGTTGAGTTTTCACAAATACTGGAACGATAATGATGTGGCTTCCATCCAAAACATGTTGAATTTTAGAACCCAATACAATGTCCCAATTTGGTTGGGTGAAAGTGGTGAAAACTCAAATGTTTGGTTTAAGGAAGCAATCGCTTTAATGGAATCAAATACTATTGGCTGGGCTTTTTGGCCGATGAAAAAAATTGAAAATTTAGCGGGAGTTACTTCGGTTACAAAAATTCCGGAATACGAGCAATTACTGCAATATTGGGCAACCGGAGGAAAAAAGCCAACGGTAGCTTTTGCAAAAAAAGCGTTGATGAAAATTGCCGAAAACTACAAAATGAAAAATCTGACTATCAGATACGATGTGATTGATGCGATGTTCAGACAAGTGCAAACAACCGATACTAAAAAATATAAAAACCATCCGTTGCCCGGAAAAGTATTTGCTACTGAATATGATTTAGGCCAAAACGGATTTGCTTATTTTGATAAAGATGTCGCCAATTATGACGGGACTAAATTTACCAAATGGAACAAAGGTGGCGTCATGAGAAATGATGGTGTAGACATTGAATCTTGTCCGGATAAAAGTACGAATGGATTCCATGTTGCATTTATTGAAAATGGCGAATGGTTGCAATACACGGTTGAGGTAAAAACCAAAACTACTTTTGATGTTGCTATTCGGTATTCGAGTGATGTAGCCGGAGGGAAGCTTTTTCTTCAAGATGAAAACGGGCAACTTTCTGAAACTATTACCATTCCATCTTCTGGAGGAATAAATAATTGGCAAACGGTGACTTTAAAAAATGTGGTTTTAAAACAAGGAACGAATAAAATCAGAGTCTATTTCGAAAAAGGAAATTTCAATCTGAACTTTTTAGAATTTAAAAAACCAAGCGAGTAAAAAACTATTTCCTAATCTTTGGATTATGGAATAAATGAATTTGATTATAAAATAACACAACACTTAAAAATGAAAAAAATAGTAACTACAACACTTTTATTGACCTGCTTTATAACTTTTTCTCAACAAAAAACGATTGGCCAAAAAGTGGATGCTTTGCTAAATCGAATGACTCTTGAAGAGAAGATAGGACAACTTAATCAATATACTGGTGACAATGCTGCGACTGGACCAATAACCATAAATCCGAATAAACAATCTGAGATTAAAACAGGTTTAATTGGTTCTATGTTGAATGTTTTGGGAACGCAACACACGAGACAATACCAAGAATTAGCGATGCAATCGAGATTGAAAATTCCGTTGTTATTTGGCCAAGATGTTATACATGGGTATAAAACTACTTTTCCAATTCCTTTGGCGGAAGCCGCAAGTTGGGATTTAGATGCGATGGAACTTTCGGCAAGAATTGCTGCGACCGAAGCGGCTGCAAGTGGAATTCATTGGACATTTGCGCCAATGGTGGATATTGCGCGTGATCCACGCTGGGGTCGTGTAATGGAAGGTGCCGGAGAAGATACTTATTTGGGTTCAAGAATTGCTTATGCGAGAGTGAAAGGGTTTCAAGGGAAATTAGGGGATGTCAATTCCGTGATGGCTTGCGTGAAACATTTTGCTGCTTATGGCGCTGCAATTGGTGGGAGAGATTATAACTCGGTTGATATGAGTGAAAGAATGCTTTGGGAAACCTATTTGCCACCTTTCAAAGCCGCTTTGGATGCAGGTGCCGCAACCTTTATGAATTCGTTCAATGACCTTAACGGAATTCCGGCAACAGGAAATAAATATTTGCAAAGAGACATCTTGAAAGGGAAATGGAATTTTCAGGGTTTTGTAGTTTCTGATTGGGGTTCAATAGGCGAAATGATCAATCACGGATATGTAAAAGACAGTAAAGAAGCTGCATTAGCCGCGATAACTGCAGGAAGCGATATGGACATGGAAAGCAATGCGTACCGCTATAATTTGGCACAATTAGTACAGGAGAAAAAAGTTCCAATTGCGTTAATTGATGATGCCGTGAAAAGAATTTTACGCAAGAAATTTGAATTGGGATTATTCGAAGATCCTTATAAATACTCCAATCCGGAAAGAGAGCAAGCGGCGTTGAACAATCCGGAACATAGAAAAGCAGCGAGAGAAGTTGCAGCAAAAAGTATCGTATTGTTGAAGAATGAGAAAAACATTTTGCCAATTTCAAAACAAACAAAAACAATTGCTTTTATTGGTCCTTTGGTTAAAGAGCACAAGCAAAATATGGGTTTTTGGTCTGTAGAATTGCCAGAAGTGGATTATGAAAAACATGTTATTTCACAATGGGAAGGTTTGCAAACTAAGGTTGAGAATACCGCTAAATTGCTTTACGCCAAAGGTTGTGAAATTGAAGGCGATAACAAAGATGGTTTTGCCGAAGCAATCGCTGTTGCGAATCAAGCTGATGTTGTGATTTTAAGTATTGGGGAAAGAAGAGATATGAGCGGTGAAGCTAAAAGTCGCAGCAATCTTCGTTTGCCGGGCGTTCAGGAAGATTTGATAAAAGCGATTCAAGCGACTGGAAAACCGGTTGTAGTTTTAATCAACGCAGGAAGACCGCTTATTTTTAATTGGACGGCTGATAATATCCCTGCAATTTTGTATATCTGGTGGTTAGGAAGCGAGACAGGAAATGCTATTGCCGATGTTTTGTTTGGCGATTACAATCCTTCGGGGAAATTACCAATTTCTTTTCCAAGAGAAGAAGGACAAATTCCTATCTATTACAATCATTTTAATACAGGAAGACCAGCTCCAAACGAAACGGCAAGCAATTATGTTTCGGCATATACAGACTTAAAAAACAGTCCTAAATTTCCTTTTGGATACGGTTTGAGTTATACTACTTTCGAATATTCGAATTTGAAATTGTCTAAAAACAAAATTAAAAGTACTGAGAGTATTGAAGTTTCTTTAAATGTAACCAATTCAGGTAAAGTGTCAGGAGAAGAAGTAGTTCAATTGTATTTAAGAGACAAAGTAGGGTCAGTAGTGCGGCCAATTATTGAACTGAAAGATTTTCAAAAGATAAAACTGAATGCTGGGGAAACTAAAACAGTAAAATTTAGTATTGACAAAGAAAAATTATCTTTTTATAATGCAGCATTAAAATGGAGTGTTGAGCCAGGAGATTTTGATTTAATGATTGGATCTTCATCTGCGGACATTCGTTTGAAAAACACTTTTGAAGTGGTGAAATAATAATTATTAGGAAAAGGAATATCTAATTTAGAAAGTTCTTTTTGAAAAGAAATAAGAATGAAAAAAGGAGAATGTTGTTTGTAAAACCATTGTCCTTGCTGAGAAATCCGAAGACTTGAATTTATTTATTTATTTTAAAGCCTGTGCTACTTATGTTAATATATGGAAATTCCTTTTATATTTTAATAAAGCTAAAGGCTTTATAACTGAAAATTAATATATTTGATGCGGTATTTTTTAATTTATTTATATATGCCAGGATGTTGAAATTGATGTAAATAAAAATAAAAAAGTATTGACTCTAAATCAATTCTCCTAATCGAACTTGTAGTTATAGTATTAAATAAGGAAATAAATTTGATAAAGAGGGAGTTTAAAAAAGAGGTTTGTCTTACGATATAACCTCTTTTAAATTCTGTTTCAATACTTTTTTAACAACAATTAATTAACAATTTTTGTAAATACTTTTTTAATTTTGGTTTACTGCTTTTAATTTATATCAAGATTTTCTTCTGTAAATTTTCCTCCTGATGATAAAAGACATTTATTTATTGGCATGTCTACTTATATCGCTTCTAAAAAATTTAGCTGCTTTTTTCTCGTCTTTAGTTTGTGATGTTTCCTCCCTAAACTAAACAGATAGAAGCTTTTTCTTCCAATTCTTAGTTTTGCAACTAAGATTTTGCTTTTCCCTATAATTTACACTTTGGGCATACTATTGGGCTGAAAGCGTAATCCCTAAGAGTAGTAAAAACTATTTTTTATAATCCTTACTTTGGTTTTTTTTGGTAATTATTTACTGAGTTTAAAATGGTTTGTGTTATTTTGACGCAAAGTACATATTTTTTTGATTCGCAATGCATTTCGCGTGAAATTTTTATATTTTTTATGAATTATTTTTTTAGTTAAATTTTTTGGAAATATGGTTTATTATTGAATAGGTTTGTTTTCTTTGTTTCAATCATTTTTTTACTTTTAAACTGTAGGCAATCGCAGATGAATTTTGAAAATAGGTTGTTCATTATATTTTCTTTAAAAAAATGAGCTAAATTGCGCCGTAAAAACAATTAAAAATTTAATTACTAGAAAAAGAATCACATGTTAAAAAATATTTTAGATAACAGGGATGAATATCAGCCAGGTTTATCAATAGATTGTGTGATTTTCGGATTTCATGATAATCAGCTCAAAGTATTATTGATAAAAACAAATTACAGTGATAAATGGGCTTTGCCTGGTGGGTTTATACCTGTTCATGAAGATATAGATCAGGCAGCAGTTACCATTTTACATGGCCGAACAGGATTAGAAGGGATTTTTCTGAGACAGTTTTCGACTTTTGGTACTGTCAAAAGAAATGAAAATCATTTTAGTAACCGAGTTTTAGATTTTTACGGAATACCTTCGGAAGAAGGGAAGTGGTATACGAATCGTTTTGTAACAGTGGGCTATTATGCTTTAGTTGATTTTTTACAAGCAGTTCCTCAACCGGAAGGTAAAAATGAAATTGTAGAGTGGATTGACCATAATGCGGTACCGGATTTGATTTTAGATCATAAGGAAATTTTGGATAAAGCATTAGAGACGCTGCGTATGGAGTTAAATCTAATGCCGGTAGGATATAATTTGCTTCCTGAAAAATTTACTATTCCTCAGCTACAAAAATTATATGAAACCATATTGGGCAGAAAGCTCGACCGCAGAAATTTTCTTCGCAAAATAACGGCTATCGGAATACTGATAAAACTTGATGAAAAGAAAAGTAATGTGGCTCATAAAGCGCCCAACTTATATAGTTTTGATAAAGATAAATACGAAGAAGTGGTAAAGAATGGCTTGACTCAGGGCTGGTAATTTTTCTTCATTCCATAATTCAGCAGAATTGGTTATAGAATGAAAAGTGTTCACGAACTAATTTTAAAAATAATAAAAAAGGAAGGCTGTCCACTAGGGTGGCCTTTATAGTTACAAAAAATAATGCATGATGTGTCATTATTTTTTTGTAATTATTATGTTCTTAAGGTAATTTTTTTTCAGCATTCATTTTTTTATTATATTTAAAATCGTTTTATATTTAGGTAGGACTACCTGTTATTTTAGAATTAATAATAATGAATTGGTAAAAAAATTATAAAAACATGCAACAGGCCGAAAAGTTATCGAAATTGAATTTTTTCTTGGATGACGTAAAAGTCAATGACAAGAATTTCCATTTAAGATTGGGAGCAAATTTTCCAATTATTAGTGACATATATCAAAAATTATATGCGTATAGTCCTCATAAAGAGGAAGCATTTGAATTGTTGATGCTGTCTTTGGTCAAGAATTTTGAAGAGCGTTCTGCTTTACAAAAGAAACGTGATTTGACACGTGTTGCTAATCCAAACTGGTATTCCAGCGAGAAAATTGTTGGAATGATGTTGTATGTGGATCTGTTTGATACTGATTTCAATGGATTGAAAGAGAAAATTCCTTACCTCCGGAATTTAGGAATTAATACTGTGCATTTGATGCCTTTTTTGGATGTGCCGGAATTTGAAAACGACGGTGGTTATGCAGTCCGAAATTATCGCGAAGTCAATCCTAAATTTGGAACCATGAAGGATTTTGAAGCTTTAGTAAAAGAGTTTCAAAAAAACGACATGAATTTGATTATGGATTTTGTACTGAATCATTGTGCAGACCAGCATCAATGGGCTGTTGAGGCTCGTAAAGGAAATCCTAAATACAAAGATTTTTTCTATTTTTTTCCAGACCGAAATTTACCGAATGCGTATGAACGGACAATGATTGAAATCTTTCCGGATACTTCACCTGGAAATTTCACTTACTTGCCGGAGAGTGATCAATGGGTCATGACTTTGTTTTATGGCTATCAATGGGATTTGAATTATAAGAATCCAATGGTTTTGGTCGAAATGATCGACACTATGTTATTTTGGTCCAATAAAGGAATAGATATTTTTCGGTTAGATGCAGTGGCTTTCATGTGGAAGGAAATAGGGAAGTTTAGTCAAAACCTGCCAGAAGTTCATCTTTTGTTACAACTCTTTAAATTGTGTGGTCAAATTGTAGCTCCGGGTGTGGGTTATATTGCTGAAGCGATTGTCGCTCCTGAAGAAATTATAAAATATTTTGGCGAAGGATTAGCTCAAGGAGATGAATGCGACATTGCTTATAATGCTAATTTTATGGCATTGAGTTGGGAAGCTTTGGCTACAGGAAACACTAATTTGCTAAAAAAATCGATGAATGCGGTTCCTAAGAAACCAAGAAATACAACATGGATAAATTATGCCCGTTGTCATGATGACATCGGATTGGGATTTGATGACAAATTGGTTACTGAACTTGGATTGGATAGTTTGCAACATCGGTTGTATATTTTAAAGCATTATTGTGATGGGTTTAATGGCAGTTTTGCACTTGGACAACGCTTTATGATAGAGCATGAAACGGGTAATGCGCGTATTTCAGGTTCCATGGCGGCATTATGTGGTTTTGAAAAAGCAATGAAAGAAAATAATGAAAATGAATTTCAATTAGCGATAAAACGAATCAATTTACAGCATGCCGTTATTTTGTCTTTAGGTGGTTTGCCAATGATTTATAGCGGAGATGAGGTTGCCTTGCCAAATAATTATGATTACTTAAATGATGAAAGCAAAAAGTATGATAACCGTTGGTTGCACCGTTCTAAAATGAATTGGAGTTTGGTCGAAAACATAAAAGATACTCCATCAGCGGAAGCTCTGGTCTACAAAAGATTAAAACAGTTAATTGAAATAAGGAAACAAACACCTGCTTTTGCCGATTCTAATGATTTAGAATATATTGATTATGAAAATACGCATTTGTTAGTGTATAAAAAAACGGATAATAAAGATGTCGTTTATGTTATTGCAAATTTCTCTGGATTTGATACTTTTTTCGAAAGTAGCTTATTTGCCAATTTGAACGGAAATAAATTATTCAATTTACTGACGGAAAGCGAAATGGAGATTAACGAAAAAAACTTTATAAGTGCTTATGATGTATTATGGCTTAGAGAATAAAAAAGAAAGTTTAAGAACTCCGTTAGGAATAATGGAGTTTTTTTATGATCCGACATAAGGCTTTGTTGGAGAACTAATTACCATACGATTCGAGTGGAAATTGAATTTAAGATAACAGGGGTGGTTTTGGTTAAATAGTTCATTATTTAAAATAAAAAAGGAATAATTAAGAAGTGCGGATTTTAACTTAAAGCAACTATTTTGTTATTTAAGTGCAATATTCTCAAAAATTAGTTACTATTTTTTGAGGACTCAAAAAAAATCTAAATATATTGATGCTTAGTGTATAGAAAAAATTATATTTGTCAATTAAACAATTAATGTTTTAAAATACAAAATGAATCAGAAACAAGTACGCAGAATATTTTTAGTTTTTTTCATAATAGGAATGCTGTTTTCAGCAAACGCTGCCGAAATTTGGGTTTCTGTACACGGAAATGATACAAACGTAGGAACAAAATCAAGTCCTTTGGCTACCGTGCAAATGGCACTTAGAAAAGCGAGAGAAATGCGTCGCTTAAAGGATTCGTCAATAAAAGGAGGTATCCATATCATAGTAATGAATGGTACTTACTATTTAGGGGAGCCTTTATTTGTAAGACCTGAAGATTCAGGAACCGCTGAAAGTCCCACTACTATTGAAGCTGATGTAAATGCAAAACCCATACTAAGTGGCGGTTTGGAAATCAAAAAGTGGAAAAAATCTACAATTGCAATAAATGGTTTAAAAAAAGGTATTGCTTGGGTAGCCGATGCGCCTGAAAAAGCTGGAGAAATCATCAATTATCGACAGTTATGGGTAAACGGAAAAAAAGCAGTTAGAGCCAAAAGCACTGCCGGAAATCAAATGGACCGCATTTTATCTTGGGATGCAGCTTCGCAAACCTGTTGGGTTCCTTTAAAAAATAAATTCGTTAAGTTCGAACCTGGAATGGAAATGTTTATTGTGCAATGGTGGGCTATCGCCAATCTGCGTATAAAAAATATCGAAGTAAAAAAAGACAGCGCCAGACTTTCATTTGAGCAACCTGAGAGTCGTATTCAAAGCGAACATCCGTGGCCAGCACCCTGGATTTCAAAAAATAATGGAAATTCAGCATTCTATATAAACAATGGAATTTCGATGTTAAACGAACCCGGAGAATGGTATTTGGACAGAAAAAAAGCTAAAATCTATTATATTCCAAGAGCGGGAGAGGATATGAATTCTGCAAAAGTTACGGTGCCGGTTCTGGAAAATTTAGTAAAAATTGAAGGCACTTTGGATACTCCAGTCCATCATTTTAATTTCAAGGGAATTTCGTTTCAGTACAGCAATTGGCTTCGTCCTTCGCAGCAAGGTCACGTTCCGTTGCAGGCGGGAATGTATTTATTGGATGCTTATAAATTAAAAACACCCGGAACACCCAATCAGGCAAGTTTAGAAAATCAGGGTTGGATAGGCCGACCAAGAGCTGCCGTTGAGGTAAATTATGCCAATAATACTCAATTCGAAAGCTGTAGTTTTGAGCACTTGTCATCCACGGGCTTGGATTTGCATAGAGGAACGAATCATAATATTGTCAAAGGAAATCTATTTAAGGACATTGGCGGAAACGGTATAAATCTGGGAGTTTTCTCCGAGGAACCTTTCGAGGCGCATTTGCCTTATACCGTAAAAGACGAAAGAGTGGTTTGTTCGGATGAATTAATTGCGGATAATTTGATTACTAACGTTGCCAACGAAGATTGGGGATGTTTAGGCATTGCAGCCGGTTTTATAAAGAATCTTACCATCGAACACAACGAAATTTCGGATGTAGCGTACAGTGGAATTTCAATGGGTTGGGGCTGGACACACACCGAAAACGTGATGCGAAACAATAAAATTCTAGCCAACAAAATCCATCATTATGCCAAGCATTTACACGATGTAGCCGGAATTTACACGCTTTCATCGCAACCAGACAGCAGAATAGAAGAGAATTATATTGATAAAGTTTACAACAGTCCTTTTGCGCACGACCCATTTTTGTGGTTGTATTTGTATACAGATGAAGGAAGTCAGTATTTTACCATTAAAAACAACTGGATTCCGATTCAGAAAATCCTGAAAAACCAAAATGGTCCTGCCGGAAATATTTGGCAGGATAATTATGCTTTTGTAGATCCTAAAATCAAGGAAAATGCAGGAATTAGAAAACCATACAGCGATTTAACAAAAGAAATTGTAATTGATGAAGCTTGGGGTTTGCAAGAAATGCCCAAATCGGTGGCTATCGAATTAATCGGAAAGGATTTTGATATCGAAAAAATCAAATCCACTATAAAAGGTTTCCGAATCGTTGGCGAAGAATTGTACCAATGGGAAAATCATTTGGTGATTTATGGCAAAATGAATCAGCCAGAAAGAACTAAAAGAAAATTGGCTTTGGCTTTTCCTGCTTTGGAAATTAAAATCTACGAAAACCCAGTTTATGATTTTCGAAATTTTGAAAGATGTAAGGATTCTAA
Source organism: Flavobacterium galactosi (assembly GCF_048158585.1). NCBI lineage: Bacteria > Pseudomonadati > Bacteroidota > Flavobacteriia > Flavobacteriales > Flavobacteriaceae > Flavobacterium > Flavobacterium galactosi. The sequence continues at coordinate 116,940 of NZ_JBLNKV010000008.1, read as the reverse complement.
ACCGGCATCCGAATGGGAGAATATCGTGTTGACGGCAAATTTAGTTGAAGATGTCAAAATGCAAAAAGAATACGTTGAGTATCACACTACCCAATTCGAAAAATGGCCAGAAATCGCCAAAGGATTCTGCAACGCCGATTTTCAGCAATTGCAGGTTTTCAAAAATGGAAGACAATTGATGCTAGTTATCAGTATTCCAAAAGGAGAAAATTTGGATAAACTGAATCCTAAAACAACACAAAATAATCCACGTGTAGACGATTGGAACGCATTAATGAAAAAATATCAAACCGGAATTGAAGGAACGAAACCCGGAGAAACTTGGATGTTTTTAAATAAATTGAATTAAAAAAAATTAGCCACAGATTTAAAAAAAAATTATACAGATTTTTCCAATAAATCTGATTCACTTTTTTTAAATCTGGGGGAATCTTTTTGATCTTTGGCAAAAGTAAAGTTAGTCCGCTTGGGGACAATTATAAATTGAAAAATAAACCTGAATAAATGTTAAAAATAGCTATTCTTGGTCTCGGAGAGGGACGCAGCACGATGTCGGCAGCTTTGAAAAGTTCAAAGTTAGAGTTGGTAAAAATATGTGATAGAAATGAGGAATTGTGCAAGAAAAGAGCACAGGAATTCGATTTTCATTCTTATACAACAAATTATGATGATTTATTAAATGATAGCGCAATCGATATCATCGCTATTTATACGCCAGATCATTTGCATTCCCAGCACATAAAACAAGCTTTATTGCACGGAAAACACGTGGTTTGTACCAAGCCTTTTATTGACGATCTTTCGGATGCCAAAGATTTATTGGAACTGAGCGAGAAAACAGGGAAAAAGGTTTTCATCGGTCAAAGTTCTCGATTTTTTGAACCGGCGAAAAGACAAAGAGCCGATTTTGAAGCGGGCTTAATTGGCGATTTAATTACCATTGAGGCGCATTATCATGCTGATCACCGTTGGTTTTTGGAAAAAGACTGGTCGTTACTACAATCCTTCAAATGGCTTTACGGCGGATTAAGCCATCCAGTTGATTTCATTAGATGGTATTTGCCTAATATCGAAGAAGTAATGGGATACGGAATGATCAGCAGCAACGGAAAAGTTGCAGGTCTAAAAAATGAAGATACAATGCACTTTATTTTCAAGGCAACCGACGGAAGAATTGCCCGAGTGAGTGGCGTTTATACTTCTCCAACACAACCTGCGCAAAGAGATAGTGGAATGAGTACCATTTTGAGAGCAACAGAAGGTGCAAGTCAGGCGGATTATCACGAACTTCGTTATTCGGCTACGACAAAAGATGGGGAGCAAAAAATAGTTACTTGGGGCGATGATACTTTAAAACATTATTTCCGTTTTGAGGGACAAAGTCACCATGCCGGTGAATACCAAAATTATCTGGAATATTTTGTAGATAGTATTGAACAAGATTTCGAGGCGTATCCAAACATGGAAGAAGGTATTGGAACAGTTGCATTATTGCAAGCTATGGATAAATCTTTACAAACCGGAATGCCAGTTAAAATTGCTGCTGTTCTAAACGAATACGGACTATGAACAGTATCTACGATAAGTTAACTACATTAGATTTTATAATTGTTGCTATTTATTTAGTGACCTTATTGGTCATTGGTTATATGGTAAGTGTGAAACAAAGTAAGAAAAACGAAACTCTTTTTCTGGCTGGGAATTCCCTTAATTGGTACAATATAGGATTTAATATGTGGGGGACTAATGTTGGTCCATCTTCCTTATTGGCTTTTGCGAGTATTGGATATGCCACAGGAATTGTAGCAGGAAATTTCGAATGGTATGCTTTCGTTTTTTTATTGCTGTTAGCAATGGTTTTTGCCCCGCGTTATATTGCAAGCAAGGTCAGCACCATGCCCGAATATATGGGTAAACGCTATGGCGACAGCACCCAAACCATTTTGGCTTGGTATGCGATGGTGAAAATTTTGGTAAGTTGGTTGTCTTTGGGATTATTTAGTGGGGGTATTTTGGTACGCCAGATTTTAGGAATACCCATGTGGCAAAGTGTGACTGTTTTAGTGATTTTTTCAGGGATTTTTACTTTTGCCGGAGGTTTGAAAGCCATTGCAAAAGTGAATGTGTTCCAAATGATTTTACTAATTGTGGTGTCGCTTACATTATCTTATCTAGGATTGCAAAAAGTAGGAGGTATTGAAGCTTTGATTGCCAAAACACCTGCAAATTTCTGGAATTTAGTGCAACCGGCAAACGATGCACATTATCCTTGGCCTGCAATTTTATTGGGTTATCCTGTTGCGGCAGTGGCATTCTTTTGCACCGATCAATCGATGGTCCAAAGTGTATTGGGAGCAAAGAATTTGGAGCAGGGTCAACTTGGAGTTAATTTTATTGGTTGGTTAAAAGTAATGGCGTTGCCTTTATTTATTTTGCCGGGGATTCTGTGTTCTGTTTTGTATCCGGAACTAGGAAAAAATTCCGATTTGGCGTATATGACAATGGTTACCAATTTATTTCCTAGCGGAATGAACGGTTTGGTAATTTGCGTTTTAATTGCAGTTCTAGTGGGTACCATTGGTTCATCGCTTAATGCGTTGAGTACGGTTTTTACCAATGATATTTATGTAAAAAAAATCAATCCGGCGGCAACTATTAAAGAACAAATAAAAATTGGTCGCATCACGATTGCTGCCGGATGCGTGTTTGCTATTCTTATCGCGATTGCGATTGACAATATAAAAGGTCAAAATTTATTCAATATTTTTCAGGCGGTTTTAGGGTTTCTTGCTCCGTCTTTGTCGGTGGTATTTTTATTGAGTATTTTTTGGAAACGCACCACAAAGAAAGCCGTAAATGGTATTTTATCTTGGGGATCTGCATTTAGTCTGTCAATTGGTGTACTGTATTTATGGATTTTCCCTGCCGATGTTTATACCGCTTGGCCTCACTTTTTACTGATATCATTCTACATTTTTGTAGTCTTGTTAGTAGCGGCAATTATCATTTCATTGGTTGATAAAAATCCAGAAACCACTTTTGTAAGCGAAACTAATGTTCCTAAAACCAGCAAACGAGTGAAAATATTATTTGCCTTATTGGGACTAACTATTTTGAGCTTATACCTCATTTTTAATTTTAATTAACATGAAAATATTGTCTTCTTTACAACAGAGTTTTAAAACGGTTGTTTGCGTTTGTGCATTATTATTTTTGTCAGAGGTTGCTTCGGCGCAAACTTGGATTTGGTATCCGGGGGATTTCGAAGTTTGGCTAAGCAATAAAATGCAAGTAAGACGCACAGAACGCGAAGCAGTATTTCCCCCGCTTTGGCAATATTACAGTCCTTACGCCTTGGTAACTTTTCAAACAGAAGTTAATATTCCAGAACCAGACGAGGTAAAAATCTACTCGGAAGGATCTTTTCAATTACTTTTAGATGGTGTTCAGGTTTACGGGCAGCCAAAATCAATAAAAATTCCTGCCGGAAAACACAAAATTTCTTTTAAAGTTTACAATCAGGAAGTTTTGCCGGCTATTTATATTGCGGGTAAATATGTTAAATCTGATGCGTCCTGGAAGGTGACCAATGAAGATAAGCTTTGGATTAATGAAGCCGGAAAGGCACAACAATCGGGGACACCATGGGTGCCTGTTGGTTCCTGGAATTTTGATTCACCAGAGAATAAGCCTTCCGGGTTTAAACTAACAACCACACCCTGGAATGCCAAAAAATCAGAAAAAATAGGAGCTGGTCAGTTGGTAGATTTTGGTAAAGAAACTTTTGGTTATATTAAAATTCACGGTTTAAAAGGAAAAGGTAAAGTAGCACTTTATTATGGTGAATCTCGGGAGGAAGCGCTGGATTCTGCCAGATGTGAAACACTGGACCATTTATCTTTTGATGGAAACCAGCCCGAAACCTACACACATGATGGGTCGAAAGCATTCCGCTATGTTCAGGTACAAGCAGATGCAACGGTAAAATATGATTCTATTTCGATGCTTTATGAATATTTACCATTGGACTATCGTGGAGCATTCAAATCTTCAGACCAAGTATTGAATAAAATTTGGGATGTGTCGGCTTATACGATGCATTTAACATCTCGCGAATTTTTTATAGACGGAATTAAACGCGACCGTTGGGTTTGGTCTGGTGATGCTTATCAAAGTTATTTAATGAATTATTATTTATTCTTTGATTCGGCTTCGGTAGAACGAACGCTGTTGGCGCTTCGTGGTAAAGAACCTGTGACGGCTCATATTAATATCATAATGGATTATTCGCTGTATTGGTTTGTGGGTGTTTACGATTACTATTTACACACTGGCGATACGAAATTTATCAAAACTTTTTATCCACGAATGAAATCACTTATGGAATTCTGTTTAGAAAGAAGAAACAAAAACGGATTCTTGGAACCATTAGAAGGCGATTGGGTTTTTATTGATTGGGCGAACGGATTACCAAAAACCGGCGAGGTTAGTTTTGAGCAAATGCTTTTAGCGAGAAGTTTAGAAGCCATGGCAGTTAGTGCTGAAATTGCAGGTGAAAAGGATGACCAGAAAGAGTATAAAAAATTAGCGGATGATTTAAAAACAAAATTATTTGATGTGTTTTGGGATAAGAAAGAAAACGTTATGAAGCACCAGCGTATAGACGGTAAAATGCAGGATATTGTAACCAGATACGCTAATATGTTCGGTATTTTTTTCAATTATTTTAATGAAGAACAAAAACAAAGTATAAAAAAGAAGGTGTTGCTCAATGATGATATTCTTCAAATCACAACACCCTACATGCGTTTTTACGAGCTGGAAGCATTGTGTGCTATGGGCGAACAAGATTATGTGTTGAAAGAAATGAAAGACTATTGGGGAGGAATGTTAAAAGAAGGCGCTACTTCTTTCTGGGAAGAATACAATCCAAACAAAAAAGGAACAGAACATTTAGCTATGTATGGACGCCCTTATGGAAAAAGTCTTTGCCATGCTTGGGGTTCCAGCCCAATTTATTTGCTTGGAAAATATTATTTAGGCGTAAAACCTACTGCTCCGGGTTATGCTGAATTCGAAGTGAAACCTAATTTAGGTGGATTGGAATGGATGGAAGGAAAAGTGCCAACACCAAACGGAGAAGTGGCCTTGTATGTAAGTAAATCAGAAATCAAAGTAAAAGCGGCTGAAGGTGAAGGAAAATTGGTTTTCGAAAGTAAAAACAAACCTAAAACTAATTCTGGAACAATTACAGAATTGTCTAAAAACAAATACCAATTAACTGTACAACCGAATGTGGATTACCAAATCAGTTATAAAGCACTTTAAGGAAATGAGTCTAAAAAGTAAATCTATTTATAAGTTACTCTTGGTTTTTTTGAGTTTTTCAGTTTTGGCTCAAGGCCCAAAAACCGATGGAGTTAAAAATTCCAGCTGGCAAGAGGCTTCTTTTGAAGTTGTCAAGTCTCATTACAAGACATTCAAAACAACTCAATACGCACACGTATTCTCTGGAAGTAAACACAATATTGTTCGAATTCCTCCAGAATTACAAGGACTAACTGGTGTGGTACTTCCTTTGGATAAATATAAAAATGGAACAAATACTCCATTAAAATTAAAATTTAAGGAATCGGTACAAGTGCTTATCGGTATTTTCCAAGAAAAAAATAACGTCGAATACCTTCAATTAAATAATCAAACTAATGCCAAATTGGTTCTTGAAAATGGAGTGACAATAACAGGTTTGCCTCCGGTGAATGTATATGCAATTTCTTTTCCTAAAGGAACACATATCATTAATCTTGAAGGAAAAGGACTGTTTGCAGTCTTGGGTGTAATAAAAAATAATCAACAACCCCTTTCTCGTAATGTGGAATTTCCAGATGGAAAACTTTGGAATCCAACGTTTATAGTAGAAGGATTTTCAGATGAGAAGCCACTTTTTGAAATTATTGGCGGAGAAAATAAACCAGTAATTGATGAAGGATTTCCTGGTGCCGAAGGAATTCAAGGCGGTTTTGAAGGCGGTCGTGTGGTAAAAGTTGGCGATAGCTACCATATGTTTCCAACGGAAAGAGCTGGTGAAAAAGGGGTAGAAATGTATTACGACCGTGTAAAAACCAAAATTGGGCATTGGACAAGTAAGGATGCCATTCATTGGAAAAGAGAATCGACTATTTTGCAAGCCAGTGGAACGTATGCCATCACAGAAGACGACAATCCGATGAACGATCGACGTGCTGCGATTTGGTCTTATATGCCTGTTTTTGATGAAAAAGCAAACAAATGGTACGGCTATTATTTAGCTTATACCGTTCATAAAGAAATTCAACCCAATCACTCTTTTGGAAGAATTTGGAGATGTGAATCAACTGTTGATGGGATCACCGGAATTGGCGGCCCTTATGAAGATATGGGAATCATTATGGAACCTGGTTTAGATTCTCAACCTTGGGAAGGGCGTCAGGGCGTGGCTTCTTTTTTTCCATACAAAGTAGGAGATAAATACCTTGGGTTTTATAGTGGAGCCTATCCATTTGAATCTTGGGCGGATTATCCGAAGAAATCTGGAAAAGGTTGGTTTGTGGCATTGGCCGAATCGAATAGTTTAGAAGGTCCGTGGCAACGTTTGAATAAAGGATTAGAACCTATAAAAACGATACATCCGTCATTTGTTGAAAATCCAATTGTGAGTCAGTTGCCAAACGGCTTATACATCGCTATTTTTGATGGAGGCCCAGAAGGCTGGGGGCATCATCTACCGAATATGATTGGATATACACTTTCAAAAGATGGAATTAATTGGGGTGAAGCACGCTATCTGCCAATAGAAACTAAAGTAGATAAATGGTGGGACATTATGCGAACGCCACTTTGTTTAATTCCGGAAGGAAATGATGTGTACACAATTGTTTATAATGCCATTGATTTGAAAAAAAGATTTCACCCCACAGGAATGGTAAAAGTGAAATTGAATAGAGAAGTTATGGATGCCCGATTGAAGGAATTGAAATAAAAAAATGGAACACGGATGACACGGATTTACTTCGTAAAGCACAGATTAAAACGGATTTGTAGCAATTTAAGATAATAACAATCTGCTAAAATTCTTTTTAAATCTGCGTGCCAAAAAAATATAGCACGCAGATTTAGCAGATTTTATGTTATAGATTAAAGAAAAATCTGCGAATATCAGTTTAATCCGCATCATCTGTGTCCCATCAAAATTAAAATTAGAAAATGAAAAATACAATACAATATCTCGTTTTGTTAATCGCAACTTTGTTAATCGCAAGCTGTGCAACTACCAAATACAAAAAAAGAGAAATCAACGAAACCGTAATGCAGGAGATTTACAACGAAATCAAAACGCCTTATAAATACGGTTTGGTGATGGTGCCAACGGACAACTCTTATAAAATGGATTGCCCAAGCGTATTCAGGAAAGATGGAAAATGGTTCATGACCTATTTGATTTATGGAGGAAGAGGCTACGAAACCTGGTTGGCTGAAAGTGATGACTTATTGCATTGGAAACATTTAGGAAAAGTGATGTCCTTTTCTGAAAATGAATCGCATTGGGATGTCAATCAAAAAGCGGGATATATTTCGTTGCAAGACCCAACTTGGGGTGGGAGCTACGAATGGGAAAAGTATGATGATAAATATTGGATGAGTTATTTCGGCGGAGACAGCAAAGGTTATGAAGCTGGCGTCTTGTCAATCGGGATGGCATATACCAAAGAATCGCCGACAAAAGCACACGAATTTGAGCGTTTGGACAAGCCCGTTTTAACGCCAAAAGATGCTGATGTAAGTTGGTGGGACAATAGCACGATGTATAAAAACACGGTGATTAGAGACAAAGAAAAAATTACGGGACACAATTTCATAATGTACTACAATGCCCGTGGCGATAGTTTGAAACCGGCAAAAGGCGCAGAAAGAATTGGAATGGCAGTTTCTGATGATATGAAAAACTGGAAACGTTACGGTAAAAATCCATTGTTGAATAATCACAAAGGAATAACGGGAGATCCATACATTCAACGAATTAATGATACTTGGGTAATGTTTTACTTTGGCGCTTTCTGGAAACCGGGAGCTTTCAACCGATTTGCTGTTTCGAATGATTTAGTTCACTGGAACGACTGGAAAGGGGAAGACTTGATAAAATCATCTGAACCTTATGATGATTTGTTTGCCCATAAATCTTTTGTTGTAAAACACGATGGAGTTGTCTATCATTTCTATTGTGCGGTGAATAAAGGAGAACAAAGAGGAATTGCAGTAGCAACTTCGAAAGATTTAGGTAAAAGTGAAACGAATTTTGTTGTTTTAGAAAAGAAGAAGTAGAGTATTAAGTAGGAAGTATCAAGTGTTAAGTTGTTAGAAGTACAACTTTATTGGGTTTTTCCAGTTTCGTCTCCCTCCCCTTCGGGGTGGGATTTTATAAGTTAAATAAATAGTGTTATGATCAATTTAGTTCAATGGTTTTTAGTAAAAAAATGTTTGAAATTTGTAGTGTTTTCAAACCTAATTCGTATTCCTGCTTTTGTCTTAATGCTTAATACTCTTTTCTTAATACTTCCATTTTGCACCATACAAGCGCAATCCGTAACTGGCGAGCCGGCAGGAATTCCGGAATTACATAAAAAACATGAGTTTGCCCCTTGGGAAGACCCGACAGTGACGAGTATTAACAGGCAGCCTTCCAGAGCAACAGGGTATTCCTATACCAATGTTGAAGATGCTCTAAAAGGCGACAGAACAAAAAGCCGACTCCAAATGCTTAATGGCGACTGGGATTTTAAATATGCGGTGAATCTCAAAGAAGCTTCGAAAGATTTTTATAAAACAAAAGTATCCGGTTGGGATAAAATTCAAGTGCCTTCCAACTGGGAGTTAAAAGGCTACGATAATCCTATTTATAAAAGTGCGGTGTATCCGTTTAGACCCATAAATCCTCCTTTTATTCCGAAAGATTACAATGGTATCGGTTCTTATCAACGTAGTTTTACTGTTCCCGAAAATTGGAAAGACATGACCATAACCTTGCATTTTGGAGCCGTGAGTTCTGGTTTTCAGGTTTGGTTGAATGGAGAATTTCTGGGTTATGGAGAAGACAGTTGTTTGCCGTCAGAATTTGATATTACCCCTTATTTGAAAGAAGGCGAAAATGTGGTTTCGGTTCAGGTGATTCGCTGGGCAGATGGTTCGTATCTGGAAGATCAAGATCATTGGCGCGTAAGCGGAATCCAACGTGAAGTGTTCATTATGGCAGAGCCAAAATTGCGCATTCAGGATTTCTTTTATCAAACCAAATTAGACAAGGAATATAAAGATGCAGTTTTCCAATTAAGACCAAAAGTCGAAAACTTGACGGGTAAAAAAATCAAGGATTATACTTTTCAGGCACAATTGTATGATGCCAATAACGTTCCTTTATTCAAGGAACCGCTCCAAAAACCGGTGATTGAAATGATCAACGAAAGTTATCCTCGTTTGGATAATGTTCGTTTTGGAATGTTTGAAGAAACCATCAAAAACCCATTGAAATGGAGCTCCGAAGAACCAAATCTTTATACTCTGGTCGTATCCATAAAAGACCCGAATGGCAATATTACAGATTCAAAAAGCTGTAAGGTTGGTTTTCGTTCTATCGAATTTTCCAAAGAAAACGGAAAAATGCTCATCAACGGAAAAGAGACTTATGTATATGGTGTCAATCGTCACGACCATCATCCAACCCGTGGAAAAGCCGTTACAAGAGAAGACATTAAACAAGATATTACAACGATCAAGAAGTTTAATTTCAACTTTATCCGTACCAGTCACTATCCAAATGATCCTTATTTTTATGAATTATGTGATCAATACGGAATTATGGTAATGGATGAAGCGAATCAGGAAACACACGGAATTGGCGGAAAATTAGCCAATGATCCAAAATGGACAAACGCCTATTTGGAGCGTATGACCCGAATGGTCGAAAGAGATAAAAATCATCCGTCTGTGGTGATGTGGAGTTTGGGTAACGAAGGAGGAAAAGGGCCAAATCATTCGGCAATGGCAGGTTGGGTTCACGATTTTGATTTAACCCGTCCTGTGCATTACGAACCGGCGCAGGGGAATCCGAGATTGGAAGGTTATATTGATCCCCTTGACAAAAGATATCCTAAAACGATTGACCACGCCTATCGATTTGAAAATCCGCAAGACGAACCTTATGTCGATATGGTGAGCCGATTTTACCCAGGGGTTTTCACGCCTAAATATTTGGTGGATCAAAAGAAAGATACCCGACCAATTATTTTCGTGGAATACTCTCATGCAATGGGAAATTCCGTAGGGAATTTAAAAGAATTATGGGATGAATTCCGTTCGGTTTCAAGAGTTATTGGCGGATGTATCTGGGAATTCAAAGATCAGGGATTGGTAAAATTCGATTCAAGATCAGGTCAGGAATATTTTGCCCACGGTGGAGATTTTGGAGAAAAATACCACGACGGGAATTTCAACACCAAAGGAATTGTTGATTCTAACGGAAAACCAAAAGGTTCGATTTTTGAAAATAAATGGGTGTATCAGCCTGTCGTTTCTACATTAAAAGAAGGGTTTCAATTGGAGATTAAAAATCGCCAAGCGACAAAATCTTTGGCAGAATACATTCCGGTTTTGAAAATATTGGAAAACGGGAATGTTGTCAAAACCCAGATATTAAAACCTTTCAATTTGGAAGCAGGACAATCTACAATTTTGAATGTGAGTCAGTATTTGCCAAAAATGAAAAAAGATGCCGAATACTTTTTGAATATTGAATTCCAGCTTTCGAAAGATGAACTTTGGGCTTCGAAAGGTTACGCTGTTGCAGAAGATCAGTTTCTGCTGAAAAAGAAAGAAGCAATTTCTGAATTTAAAAAATCAGGATCAATTAATGTTTCAGAATCAGATTCTGATTTTAACATCAAAGGAAAAGCTTTCGACATAAAAATTAATAAAGCAAACGGAGCGTTGAGTTCGTATGTTTTCAACGGAGAAGAACAGGTTTTTTTGCCATTACTGCCTAATTTTGTTAGACCACTTACCGATAATGACAAAAGAGGATGGAAATCGCAAAAGCTTCTGAAACAATGGTACAAAGCCAAACCAAAATTGACGAATATCAAGATTGACAAGTCAAATGCGGAGATTAGAATCATCAGCGACTACGAAATAATTAAAGATAGTGCCAATGTTAGCGTGGTTTACAACATCAAACAAGATGGAACGATAAAGGTTGATTACCGTTTAAAAGCTTCTAATAAATTACCAAACATCCCGAAAATTGGGATGCAAATGGGAGTTCAAAGAAAGTTCGACCAAATTTCGTGGTATGGAAAAGGAGAATTGGAGAATTATAGCGACCGAAGTTTTGGATCGTTTGTAGGGAAATATTCGTTGCCAATTAATGACTTCATTGAGCATTATGTAAAGCCACAAGAAAATGGTAACAGAACCGAAGTAAGATGGATGGCGCTTACAACACCTCAAAAAAATAAAGGATTGTTGGTTGTAAATGATGCTAAAGTTTTAAGTATGAGTGCGTGGCCTTATGTCCAAGAAAATTTAAGTGCAGCCACCCATACTTTTGATTTAAAAGATCCTGGGTTTTTGACCGTAAATGTCGATTTAATTCAAATGGGTGTTGGTGGAAATGACAGCTGGTCTCTAGTGGCTCAACCTATGGAGAAATACCAGATTCCTTCTGGGAATTATGAGTACAGTTTTTACATTGTTCCTTTCACCGGTTCAAAAAATGAATTGGGAAGTAACTTGAAGAAATTTAAATATTAGAATTTAGACCTGACAGGTTTTTAAAACCTGTCAGGTCTAATGATTAAAAAACAACAATAATGTTTCAAAAAAAACACTTCTTTTTTATTTTACTTATTGCGGGATTCGTTTCCGCACAGGAGATTCATAAAAAAGAAAACACCTCATTTCAGCCTACAACCGAATCCTCAAGACCTTGGGTGTACTGGTATTGGATGCAAAGCGCTTATTCTAAAGAAGGAATCACAGCCGATATAGAAGCAATGAAGCAAGCAGGAATTGGAGGTGCTTATTTGATGACCATTAAAGGGCCAGCAAATCCGCCGTTGATCGACCCACCAGTTTTACAATTAAGCAAAGAATTCTGGAATTTGGTTCATTGGGCATTGACAGAAGCAGACAGAGTAGGTGTGAAAATTGCATTCCATCCCGCTGATGGTTTTGCCGTTGCCGGAGGGCCCTGGATAACTCCTGAAATGTCGATGCAAAAAGTGGTTTGGGCCGACATTACAGTAAATGGAAATAGCATTAAAAACCTGAAACTACCAGTTGCGAATCATTACAAAGATCATTATAAAGATATTGCGGTGTTTGCCATTCCGGTAAAGGATACGTATGTCACATCAAATAAAAATCGTCCAAAAATCACTTGTACCGTAGCCGATTTTGACGCTTCATTTTTAAGTAATTCAGATAAGGATGATCAATTTAGATTAAAGGAAAAAGGATGGGTTCAGTATGAATTTGATAAGCCATTTTTGTGTAAATCGATTCAGATAGAAACCAAGGGAAACAACTATCAGGCGCATCGTTTACTAATTGAAGTAAGTGATGATGGTAAAAACTTTATAAGCCTTGGTCGATTAACAACACCAAGACACGGTTGGCAAGATGTTGATGCATTTTACACGCATAGCATCGTTCCGACAAAAGCCAAATATTTCAGGTTTGTTTACGATCCCGAAGGAACTGAACCAGGTGCAGAAGATTTAGATCCTGCAAAATGGAATCAGGGACTAAAAGTCGCTAAAATACTTTTGTCTAGTGAACCATTAATTGATAATTATCAGGGGAAATCAGGAGCGATTTGGCGTTTGAGTCCACAAACTTCTGTTGAACAAATTGGTAAAAGTGATTGTGTCGATCAATCAAAAATGATTAACATTTCTAAGTTTGTTGATGAAAATGGCGTTTTAAATTGGAAAGCTCCTTCTAAAGGAATGTGGCGAATTCTGCGTCTTGGCCATACATCAACAGGTCACGAAAATGCTACTGCAGGTGGAGGAAGAGGATTAGAAGTAGATAAGTTTAATGCGGAAGCGGTTCGTTTTCAACTGGATCATTGGTTTGGAGAAATGCTTAGAACTGCGGGACCGGAACTGGCATCTAAAGTGGTAAAAATTCTCCATATGGACAGTTGGGAATGTGGCAGTCAAAACTGGTCGCCCGTTTTTCAAGTTGAATTTAAAAAACGCAGAGGCTATGATATTGTAGATTATTTGCCGGTTATGGCGGGGATTCCTTTAAATGATATTGAAACTTCGGAGAAAGTATTGTATGATGTTCGGAAAACGATATCAGAATTAATTGCCGATAATTTCTTTGGAACGCTGGCTGATGAAGCTAAAAAAGCAGGAGTGAAATTTAGTTCGGAAAATGTAGCGCCGACGATGATGAGCGATGGACTTTTACATTTTAAATATATCGATTATCCAAGTGGGGAATTTTGGTTGAAAAGTCCAACGCACGACAAACCAAATGATATGCTCGACGCTATTTCAGGCGGACATATTTACGGAAAAGATATTATTCAGGCAGAAGCTTTTACAGAGTTAAAAATGGATTGGGATGAACACCCTGGAAATTTGAAGACTTTGGCCGACAGAAATTATGCACTCGGAATTAACCGATTTTTCTATCACGTTTTTGTACATAATCCGTGGACGGACAGAAAACCCGGAATGACTTTAGATGGTGTGGGTTCTTATTTCCAAAGAGACCAAACTTGGTGGAAACCTGGAAAAGCCTGGGTTGATTATTGTCAGAGAGTTCAATTTCAATTGCAAAAAGGGAAGCCAGTTATTGATTTGGCAGTTTTTATTGGAGAAGATTTGCCTTCGCGTTCGGTTCTTCCGGATCGATTGGTGCCATTTATTCCTAATGTTTTTGGGAAAGAGAGAATCGCAAGCGAGGCTATTCGATTGAAAAACGAAGGTCAGCCTTCGATTAAAATTCCTAAAGAAGTATCTTCTTCTAAAAATTCAACCGATATGTCGCAATGGACAAACGCAATGAATGGCTATCAATACGACTCTTTTAATGCCGATGTTTTGTTGAATAATACTAAAGTTAAAAATGGGAAAATAGTTTTTAGCAATAGTATTGAATATGGTGCTTTACTATTTCCGGGAAGCCATAAAATGGCGCCCAATAAAATGATTTCTTTGGCTGTAGCCAAAAAAATATTGGAATTGGTAAGAGAAGGAGCGACAGTTTTTATTGATGAAAAACCGGATTTACAACCGGGAATGCAATTAGAAGCAGAACATAAAAAGTGGCAAAGTACAATTGATGAAATTTGGAATAATAAGTCTAATGCAACTTCTTGGAAAATAGGAAAAGGAACTGTAATTAAACTGCCTTATTTAGGAAATGATTTTGCATCAATTGGAATTCAGCAAGATGTTTATTTTCCTAAATTAAATCGAGCCGATGCAGAAACTATTGCTTGGACACACCGTAAATCCGAGATTGAAGAAATTTATTTTATTTCGAATCAAAAAGAAGAAAAAAGACAAGTGGAAGCTTCGTTTCGAGTGGTTGGGAAAATGCCGGAATGGTACAATCCTGTTACTGATAAAACAACCGCTTTAATAAATTGGAAAATAGAAAATGGACGCACGATAATTCCATTAGTATTAGAAGCAAATGAATCTGGTTTTGTTGTTTTTAAAGATAAAACGAAAGAGATAATTGCTAAAGGAAATCAAAATGGTTCTGAATTTGAAACCATACAAACGGTGGATGAAAATTGGGAACTACAATTTGACCTTGCATTTCATGGCCCGAAAAAATCAGTTAAAATCAACAAACTTTTTGATTGGAGTATATCAGCTAATGATAGTATTAAATATTATTCTGGAACGGCAACCTATGAAAAGGAATTGATTTGGAAAGGGAAAACCAAAGATAAAATTTGGTTGGATTTAGGTGCAATTGCCAATATAGCTGAGGTCAGCATCAACGGAAAAGATTGCGGCACACTTTGGACATATCCTTATAAAGTAGATATTTCAGAGGCGCTAAAAAAAGGAAAAAACACACTCATTATAAAGATTACCAATACTTGGGCAAATCGATTAATAGGCGATCAAAAATTGCCAAAAGAAGAAAAATTAATTTGGACAACCGCTCCTTTTAGATTGGAGGGGAATCCACTGCTGAAAGCGGGATTGTTGGGACCAATTACAATTGTAAAAGAAAAAACAGAAAAAAAATGATAAATTTTAGAAACAGTATTATTGTGATTCTTTTGATTTTAGGCAGTTTTCAAATCAATGCCAAAATCAAATTACCGGCTTTGTTTTCGGACAATATGATGTTGCAGCAAAAGTCTAACGCGCCAATATGGGGCTGGGCAGAAAAGAATGAAAACCTTAGTATAAAAACTTCTTGGGATTCCAAAATCTATAAAGCCAAAGCTGATAATCAAGGGAAATGGAAATTAGAATTGCAAACTCCTGTTGCAGGAGGACCATTTATTATTGAAGTTAGCCAGGGAAAGGAAACCATCGTTGTGAAAAATGTGTTGATTGGGGAAGTTTGGTTGTGTTCGGGTCAGTCTAATATGGAAATGCCGTTAAAAGGTTTTTCAGGGCAACCAGTTAAAAATGGCAACGAAATCATCGTCAGATCAACAAACACAAACATTCGTTTGATTACGATTCCAAGAGCTACAGTGCTTGAGCCTTTGGATGATTTTGAAGGAAAATGGGAAACAGCCTCGCCGAAATCTACGGCTAATTTTAGCGCAACGGCTTGGTATTTTGGTTCGCTTTTGCAACAAGTATTAAACGTTCCAGTAGGATTGATTCACGTTTCCTATGGTGGTTCCAGTATGGAAGCCTGGATGAATCAGGAAATGTTGAAAGACTTCGAGAGCGCCAAAATCCCTACTAAAATAGAAGATTTGGCAAAAGACCCAAACCGCGTGGCAACAACTTTATTTAACGGAATGCTTTCGCCAGTTATCGGTTATGGAATCAAAGGTTGTATTTGGTACCAAGGAGAATCGAATTACGAAAGAGCTTCTGAATATAAAGCCTTAATAAAAAAAATGGTAAGCAGTTGGAGAACTTTATGGAAACAGGGAGATTTCCCTTTTTATTATGCCCAAATTGCTCCTTTTAATTATGCTCAATTTCATCCAAAAGATAATTTAGAAAAATACAATTCGGCTTATTTGAGAGAAGCACAATTGAAAGCTTCAAAGGAAATTCCAAATGCAGCAATGGCTGTTCTAATGGATATTGGCGAAGAAAATAATATTCATCCAATAGACAAAGAAAAAGGAGGAAGTCGTTTGGGGTATTTGGCTTTGGCTAAAACTTACGGTGTGGAAGGCTTTGAATTTGAAAGCCCGAAATATAAAGCTTTGGAAATAAAAGATAATTCAGCTACGGTCTCTTTCGATGATGCACCGAACGGAATTACGGCTTTCGGAAACGAAGTGACTGGCTTTGAAATCGCCGGAGAAGACAAAGTTTTTTATCCTGCCAAAGCGGAAGTTCGCAGAAAATCGGTGGTGTTGACTTCGGATAAAGTAACAAAACCAGTTGCTGTTCGTTATTTATTCAAAGATTATACAAAAGCCGAATTATTTAGTACGGGAGCATTGCCAGTTTCGTCTTTCAGAACGGATGAATGGTAGTGATTTTAACCATAAAAGCATATAAGCGATTGAAGCTAAAACTTAAATGATCTTATTTGCCTTATATGGTTGCAGAAAACCTTAGTTTGTTAATGATTTAGGATTTTGAAACAATTTTTTTTAGATGAAATACTCAACGATTTATATCTTTCTTTTTTTTACGCTTTTGACCAAAGCGCAAATTCCTGTGCTCGATAATTACAATCAAATTTGGAGAACACAAAGTAACAATTCGTCGGAATCGATGCCTTTGGGTGGTGGCGATATTGGTTTAAATGTTTGGGTAGAAAAAGGCGATTTGTATTTTTATTTCTCCCGAAGCGGAACTTTTGATGAGCATAATGCCTTATTGAAACTAGGACGCATAAAAGTTACTTTAACTCCAAATCCGTTTAAGGATAGCGAAGGTTTTCATCAAGAATTGGTATTGAAAGACGGATATGTTACGATAAGACATAAAAACACCAAAATTAAACTTTGGGTGGATGTTTTCAAACCTGTAATTCACTTGGATTTGGATAGCAATACGCCTTTGCAACTGACTGCTTCTTACGAAAGTTGGCGATATAAAAACAGGGATTCTAAGGGGAAAGCGAATAATGCCAATTCCTATAAATGGGCTCCTCAAGGCGAAATTGTGACTTTCAAAGATTCAATTGCATTTGAAAATAACGGCGTAAAATTTTACCATAGAAATCGGGAGCAAACCGTTTTTGATGTTGCTGTTAAACAGCAAAAAATGGAATCGGTGAAAGACCAGATGATAAATCCGTTGGTGAATCTCACTTTTGGAGGCTTTATGACCGGAGATAATTTAAAACCAGACGGAACATATTTGGGTAATTATCAAAATACGGATTTCAAAGGATTTAGTTTGTCGAGTGTGAAAGCTTCCAAAAAACAAGCTTTGGAAATTCATTTACAGACTAGTCAAAATGATATTAATTCTTGGAATAAAGATCTAAAAAATCAAATTTCGGACTATAAAATCAAAGGAAAACAGGCAGAAAAAAACACGATAAAATGGTGGAATAATTTCTGGAACCGCAGTTTTATTTATACCCAAAAAAATCAATCATCTGCAAAAGATTCGGTGTATCAAATAGGTCAAAATTATCAATTGTTCCGCTATATGTTGGGTTGCAATGCTTATGGAAAATACCCGACTAAATTCAACGGCGGACTTTTTACGGTTGATCCTGTTTTTACGAATCCCGACTTAAATTTCACGCCTGATTTCAGGAATTGGGGAGGCGGAACGATGACGGCCCAGAACCAGCGATTGGTTTATTTTCCGATGGTGAAAAGCGGTGATTTTGATATGATGAAATCACAATTGGATTATTATTTGAGTTTACAAAAAAATGCCGAATTGCGTTCGCAGGTCTATTGGAAACACGGCGGAGCTTCTTTTACAGAACAACTGGAAAATTTCGGTTTGCCCAATCCTGCCGAATACGAATGGAAACGCCCAGCCGATTATGATCCGGGAATGGAATACAACGCTTGGTTAGAATACGAATGGGATACGGTTTTTGAGTTTTGCCAAATGATGTTGCAGCAAAAAGAATATGCCGGCAAAGACATTCAAAAATATAATCCGTTTATTATCAGTTGTCTTCGTTTTTTTGATGAACATTATCAATACTTGGCTAAAGAAAGAGGCAGAAAAGCCTTGGATGCCAATGGCCATTTAATTCTTTATCCGGGTTCCGGTGCGGAAACGTATAAAATGGCGTATAATTCCAACAGCACCATTTCTGCTTTGCAGGTAATTACAAAACAGCTTTTAAACCTTTCAGAAAAAGAATTGTCAAAGGAAGCGTTAGATTATTTGAAAGGCTTTCAAACACGAATTCCGCCTTTAAATTTCAGGACTTTTGACGGACATACAACATTGGCTCCAGCCAAATCGTGGGAACGGGTAAATAATTCAGAAGTGCCACAACTGTATCCTGTTTATCCTTGGGGAATTTATGGAATTGGAAAACCCGATTTAGAAATCGCCCAAAATACGTGGAATTATGATACGGATGCTATTAAATTCAGAAGTCATATTGGTTGGAAACAGGATAATATATTTGCGGCTCGTTTAGGTTTAACCAATGAAGCAGCAAAATACAATTTGTTGAAAATGGCTAATTCGGGTAGACGATTTCCAGCATTTTGGGGTCCGGGTTATGATTGGGTTCCAGATCATAATTGGGGAGGTTCTGGAATGATTGGCATGCAGGAAATGCTGTTGCAGGAAGCCGATGGGAAAATTTACCTTTTTCCGGCTTGGCCAAAAGACTGGAATGTACATTTCAAATTACACGCTT
The DNA here is from genome assembly GCF_048158585.1 of Flavobacterium galactosi. Taxonomy (NCBI): domain Bacteria; kingdom Pseudomonadati; phylum Bacteroidota; class Flavobacteriia; order Flavobacteriales; family Flavobacteriaceae; genus Flavobacterium; species Flavobacterium galactosi. Next base: position 97,872 of record NZ_JBLNKV010000008.1, on the reverse strand, counting down.
CCCAAAACACAACGATTGAAGCAGAACTTCAAAACGGCGAGTTAAAAGTTTTAAAAGTAGTTCCCGAAGAAAGAAAACAGGATATAATAAATAGGTTGAATAATTAGTGTAAATAAATTAAAAAAATCACAATTCCGGTTTCGGCACCCTCCCCTTGGGGGAGGGCTGGGGAGGGAATAAATTTAAATTAAGAAGATGAAAAAATTAGTAAGTGGTTTGGTTTTGTCGGCTATTTTGGCCGTAAATACACAGGCACAAGCATTAAAAAGTGGAACAGAAAAACAAATCGTAAAAGTTGATTTCGATTTTTCGCAGCGAAGATTGGAAGAAGTGAACGACACCAGTTATAATTCCTGGCCGATAAGCGAACAAAAACAGGCCGAGAAATCTTTCAATGCTCTAACGTTCAAATTGAAAGGGAACTTTAATGCAAAATGGTACAAAGTTGGAATGAACGCTCCGTTTTACAGCAAATTGGCGAGTGATGGTTTGGCTACAGCCGAAAACTTGGAATTGGTTATCAGTGGGCTAAAAGCAGGACAACATTCGCTGCTTACTTTTCACAATACCTTTGACAAAATCGAAGGCAAATCATTCTCGCCAGTAAAAATTTACGTGAATGGTACATTGGCTGAAACCGTTACACCAAGTAATCGTTCCAATTCCAAAATAGAAACCGCGACGGCTTATATTTTGTTTAATGCTGAAGCAAACAAGGACGTGGTAATCCGTTTTGAATTGGATGCAAAATCAAGTGATTTTATCCAACAAATGGTAATCAACGGATTTGAAATTGACACTCCAAATTTGAAAAAGCAATCGCATACACCGAAGCCTTCAACTGCGGACGAACACGTGGTGATTGACAACAATTTGATATTGAATTGGGAATCGGCAAAAGATGCAGTAGCGCACCAAATCTATTATGGAATCGATAAAAATGCAGTTTCAAACGCCACCGAAAAATCTCCTGAATTTAAAGGAAATTTAACCTCGAACAAATTTGAACTAGGAAAATTATACAGCGGAACAACCTATTACTGGCGTGTGGACGAATTGGATGCCAAAGGAAATACAACATTGGGAACCGTGTGGTCATTCAAGCCAGCGCAATTGGCTTTCCCGGGAGCCGAAGGATATGGTCGTTTTGCCGTTGGAGGAAGAGGCGGAAAAGTTATTGAAGTAACGAACTTGAATGATGGCGGTCCGGGTAGTTTGCGTGATGCTGTTGATCAGCCTATTGGCCCAAGAACTGTCGTGTTTAATGTATCTGGAAATATAAAATTGGCTTCAAGATTAGTGGTGAATCAACCGTATATAACAATTGCTGGGCAAACTGCTCCAGGCGAAGGAATCACTATCAGTAGAGCACCTGTTGGACTGACAGGAAATGACGGAGTAATCCGATTTTTGAAAGTTCGAATTGGCGGCGGAACTACTTACGACGGAATGGGACTTACGGGTGCCAATCACAGTATTATTGACCACTGTTCTATCAGCTGGACGATTGACGAATCTTTTAGTTCTAGAGGATCGCATAATATTACGTTGCAACGTACCTTGATTTCAGAAGCCTTGAATGTTGCAGGTCACGATAAATATCCGGCAGGAAAAATGCACGGTTATGCCGCTACTATTGGTGGTGATGTGGGTAGTTTTCATCATAATTTATTGGCACACAATGAAGGCAGGAACTGGAGTATTGGTGGAGGACTGAATGGTGATGGTTTTTACGGTGGACGAGTGGATATTCGTAATAATGTGGTGTACAATTGGGGACACCGAACTACAGATGGTGGTGCGAGCGAAGTGAATTTTGTCAATAATTTTTATAAACCGGGTGTTTCAACGAAAATTTTTGTGGCGCTAAATGCACAAATTGAAGGTGTTGGAAAAGGAAAACAGCAATATTATTTTGATGGAAACGTGATGCCGGGTTATTTTAATGAAAAGAATCAAGATAAAGGGAGAAAGTTTACAATATCTAATAAAGCGATTGTGGATTATCCGGTGTTTTTGCCAAAACCATTTTTCGAATCGTTTGTAAACACTCAAACTGCACAAGCAGCTTACAAGGATGTGCTTTCGGATGTTGGTGCTAATCAGCCTTTCTTCGATAAACACGATGTTCGAATTGTTGATGAAACTTTGAAAGGAACTTTTACTTTTAAAGGAAGCAAAAGTGGTTTGGGAGGAATGATTGATAACGAAGCCGATGCTGGTGGATGGCCAAATTTTGCAAATGAAAAACGCCCTGCAGAGTGGGATACCGATCACGACGGATTGCCAAACTGGTGGGAAGAAGCAAAAGGATTGAATGTGAATTCGGCTGCGAATGATTTTTCAGATGCCAATTTGGATAAAGACAAGGACGGTTTTACCCAATTAGACGACTATTTAGACTGGATGGTAAAACCACACTTTTTCATCAATTCAGGTGGAAAATTGGCATTGGATGCCAAAGATTATTTCAAAGGATACGAGAAAAAACCAGTATATACTTTCTCTGATGTTACGAACGGAAAAGTTACAGCAAAAGGTTCAACGATCGAATTTACAGCGGCCAAAAAAGGATTGGCCTCTTTTAAAATAACAGTAGCCGACAAAGACGGAGACACGATGAGTCGAATTATAAACGTGTTTGTGAAATAGTTTGGTTGTTAACCCTGTCAGGGTTCAAAACCCTGATAGGGTTGAATCACGAAATTTAAAATAAAATATTAAGATGAAAAAGCAAATCATTCTATTATCAACCCTACTTTTTTCTACAGCTTTTGTGGCTCAAAATAAAGGTTTGGTTGCCAATTCTGAAAGTCCTTACTCCAAATTACAAAGTGTCAATTTACAAGATGTGAAATGGACGAACGGTTTTTGGAAAGAACAATTTGATGTGGAAACTAAAAATACCTTACCTTATATGTGGGATTTGTATCATAACGATTCAATTTCGCACGCTTATAAAAACTTCGAAATTGCGGCTGGTGAAAGCAAAGGAACTTTCAAAGGACCTTCTTTTCACGATGGGGATTTTTACAAGATTTTTGAAGGAATGGCGGCGACTTATGCTGTAAGCAAAGACAAGAAATTGGATGCAGAAATGGACAAAGCCATAGTATTATTTGCGAAAGCACAACGCAAAGACGGCTATTTGCACACGCCAGTTTTAATTGACGAACGCTGGGGAACTTTGGGGCCGGAAGAAGTAAAAAAACAATTGGGTTTTGAGAAATACAATATGGGACATTTAATGACGGCTGCTTGCGTACATTATAGAGCCACCGGAAAAACTAATTTTTTGAATATTGCGAAAGGCGTAGCTGATTTTCTTTATGATTTTTATAAAAAAGCATCTCCAGATTTAGCTCGAAATGCCATTTGTCCTTCTCATTATATGGGAATTGTCGAAATGTACCGCACTACGAAAAATCCAAAATATCTGGAATTGGCCAATAATCTGATTGATATTAGAGGTACAACCAATGACGGAACCGATGACAATCAGGACAGAATTCCTTTCAGAAAACAGACCACGGCAATGGGTCACGCGGTGAGAGCCAATTATTTGTATGCAGGTGTAGCCGATTTATATGCCGAAACGGGAGAGAAAAAATTATTGGACAATCTGGAATCCATTTGGGATGACGTGACGTATCGAAAAATGTATATCACGGGAGCTTGCGGTTCTTTGTATGACGGCGTTTCTCCAGACGGGACTTCGTATAATCCTGCAGATGTGCAAAAAATTCATCAGGCTTATGGAAGACCTTTTCAATTGCCAAATGCGACTGCTCATACGGAAACTTGCGCCAATATTGGGAATGTTTTGTGGAATTGGAGAATGCTTCAAATCACCGCAGATGCTAAATATGCCGATATTGTAGAATTGGCATTGTACAATAGTGTGTTGTCGGGAATTAGTTTGGAAGGGAAGAAATTCTTTTATAACAATCCGTTGAATGTTTCTAAGGATTTACCTTTTAAACAAAGATGGAGCAAAGAACGAGAGGGCTATATTGCTTTGTCGAATTGTTGTGCGCCAAACGTGACAAGAACCATTGCCGAGATTAGTAATTACGCCTATAATCTTTCGAAAGAAGGAGTGTATGTCAATTTATACGGTAGCAATCATTTGAACACGTTGACTTTAAACGGAGAAAAATTAGAGGTAGAACAACAAACCAATTATCCTTGGGATGGTAAAATAACATTGAAAATCTTAAAAGCCCCAAAAGATGCCCAAGCTTTTTTCTTGAGAATTCCGGGATGGAGTCTGGGAACTACGATTTCAATTAATGATAAAAATATTAATGCTGCTATTGTTTCTGGTTCGTACCAAAAAATAGCGCAAAAATGGAAAAAAGGAGATGTCATCGAACTGAATATTCCTATGCCGGTTGAATTAATGGAAGCCAATCCTCTGGTAGAGGAAATTAAAAATCAGGTAGCCGTAAAGCGTGGTCCTATTGTGTATTGTTTAGAATCGGATCAATTGCCTGAAAACACAAGTGTGAATGATGTGGTTTTGAATACAAATTCCCAATTTACTACTGATTTTATTGAAATAGCCAATAGAAAATTACTTTCCATTACTGTTAATTCATTAATTAATAAAGATGCTTCCTGGGAAAAAAAGTTATACAGACCATTTTCTCAAAAAGAGGTCAAACAGTACGAAATCAAATTAATTCCATATTTTGCCTGGGGCAATCATAAAAAAGGAGAGATGACGGTTTGGCTGTCACATTGATCTAAACTTAAAATAATTTTCAAATCTATTATTCTTATAGCTAGGTTTTTATAGTACTAAAAAGTTGTACTACGAAACTAGTTGTAAGAATTTTACTTTTTTAGAAAAAAAACTTTTATTTGTGGGTGTTTTTTCTTTAAGGTTTAAAACAAATGCTAACTTACCTTAGGCTAGTTTTCTAATTGCTCTTTAAAATAGGGATAAGAACACCGAATAATATGCAAACTAATTCTTTATTTTTTTTGTTTAGTATATTTTATTCGTCTTTTTTTTATTAATATGATTTATTTACTACATTTTTTATTTGATAATAGCATTAAAGCAGGACAGTACAGGACAGTTGCAATGTTTTAAGATTATATATTTGGGCCATAAATAATAAATGTCTTTTTGACACTTAACAATTGCATTGAAATTTAACATTAAATGAAGTGTTTTTTCGTAATTTTATTCAAATCGCAAAGACAGGTTTATTCACTAACAAACTATTAACTAATTAACTAAAAAGCACTTATGAAACAAACGATCGCAAAGAGATGTGGTTTAATTTTGTTTGCACTAATGAGTTTTTCGAGCTTTGCCCAAAAAACTAACCAAGAAAAAATTGTAACTGGAAGCGTAATCGATTACGCCGGAGGAACAGTTCTAGGAGTAAATGTAAATGTAAAAGGAACAAAAAATGGAGTGATTACAGACTCTAATGGACATTATGCTATAAACGTAAAAAAAGGAGATATTCTTTCATTTGCTTACATAGGAATGGTTACAGTAGAAAAAACTGTTGGCAACGAAGCTGTTATTGATGTTACGATGAAAGAAGATGCATCTGAACTGGAGCAAGTAGTTGTTGTAGGTTACGGTAAGCAGAAAAAGGCGCATTTAACGGGAGCTGTTGCGACCTTAAAAATGAGCGAAATTGAGGATTTGCCAACTGGAGATTTGGGTGTTGCTTTGGCAGGACGTGTTCTTGGTGTTGGAGTTTCAGGCGGTTCTGCAAGACCAGGGAATAAATCGACTTTGAAAATACGTAATCCGATGACATTTTCAAAAGATGGTGGTAATGACCAGCCTTTATATGTTATAGATGGAGTTTTGCAACTTGATCCTCAAGGGAAAAGTGACAGTACTTTGTTTGATAACTTAGATGCTTCTGAAGTAGAAAGTATTTCGTTTCTTAAGGATGGTTCTGCTGCTGTTTATGGATCTAGAGCCAGTCAAGGTGTGGTTTTGGTAACTACTAAAAGAGGTAAAAAAGGACCTACTAAATTTACTTATAGTGGTACTTATGGTACGAATGACTCTACCTATCGTACAAAAATGATGGATGCGAATGCTTTTGGACGATATATTAACACGATGAATGGGCCTAATGGTGCAAATGCTACAGCTCCAGATGCAACTAAATTCTTCTCTGATGATGAGCTTGAGTTTTTCAAAACTATAAATTATAACACTTTAGATCAAGAATGGTCTCCTTCGTACACTATGCGTCATAATGTTAATGCTAGTGGAGGTTCAGATAAGGCTACTTATTTTGCAGGAGCTTCTTATTATAAACAAAATGGTAATTTAGGGACTTTAGATTATAATAAATGGACGTACAGAGCTGGTGTTGATGTCAATTTATCCAGTAATCTAAAAGCAGGTATCCAAATTTCTGGTTTCAATTCAGATCAAACAAAAACATTTAATAAGATTGGAGCAGAAAACGAAGAAAATGATTATATCACTTTGCTAACGGATTTGCCTTATATTCCTCAATATATCAATGGAAATCCAGTGGAGCCTTTAGGAAATAATGATGCTACAACTAGATATCACTATCAGGAAATTCAACGTTTGAATAACTTAGCTACTACCAAGGCGAGTACTATGACACTTAATATGTATGCTGAATATGCAGTTCCTTTTATTAAAGGTATGAATATTAAAGGGGCATATGCTCGTAATATGGGTAATGGTAGAGGAACGCAAGTGGGTACTGGTTATACTTTGTATCAATATACGGGAACAGGAACGAATGGCCATATTTTTGACGACAATGCTACCTTGAAAAGTAGTAAATTCTACACAAATGGAGATCGTTTGTATTTTGCTAACTCTAATTCTTTGTCAGTACAATATAGTTTAAACGCTTCTTATGCTCGTGATTTTGGGAAGCACAGTATTAGTGGTTTAGTTGCTATCGAAAGATCAGAGTCAGAGGGTACTAAGGAAGTTGTTTTTAAAGCGGGTCCAATACCTGCCACAAATGGTCAATTTGGTTCGGCTTTTGGTGCAGTAGATGGGAGTACTGAGAGAAATCAATCAGGTTCATTAGGGTATATTGGAAGGTTGAATTATGTGTATGGAGAAAAATATTTAGCTGAAGTTCTGTTCAGATCGGATGCTTCCACTAAATTCGCTCCTGGAAATTATTGGGGTAACTTCTTTAATGTGTCAGCGGGATGGATTATATCTAAAGAAGATTTTTTCAAATCTAAAGTTATAGATTTCCTAAAGGTTAGATATTCTATTGGAAAGGTTGGAAAAGACGATACTAAAGCGTGGTTGTGGAGACAAAGATATACGTTTCAAAATGGTCAAGGCGGTGTTTTTGGAGGTACATCAAACGTTGGAGCATCTACAGGTATGAAAATGGAAGCGTCTCCTAATCCTGATGGAACATGGAGCGATGAGCTAAAAACTAATTTTGGTTTAGAATCTAGATTTTTAAACAGTAGATTGTCTTTTGGAGTAGATTCATTTTACAATATAGGTACTGATATCCTTATGGAGCGTACTGGAAACGTACCTTTTACAGTGGGAGGAACCGTGGCTTCTGAAAATTTTGGAAAAGCAGATTTCTTTGGGTATGAATTTGAATTAGGTTGGAATGATAAAATAGCAAAAAAAGTAAGTTACGGTATAGATCTTCGTTTTGGTTGGTCAGATAACAAAATAATTCAGAGTAATTTTAATGCTGCTGATATCTTGCTTCCTTGGAACGCTAAACCGGGTCAGTCTAGTGATAATGGTCAGTGGGGTTACGATTATATGGGTATGTTCCAAACACAACAAGATGTAACAGATTATGTCACTAAATATAATATTAAATCTGTTTTTGGGACACTAGCTACAGCACTTAGACCAGGAACTCTTTATTATAGAGATGTTAGAGGTGCTTATTTGGGGAACGGACAGTTTGCTGCTCCAGACGGAATCATTGATGTAAATGACCAAGTTCAATTGTCTAAAAGAAGATCAACTAAATACGGTGCAGGCACTACTTTAAAAATTGGTTACAAAGGATTTAGTATCAATGCTGTTGTAGGTGCTTCATTTGGTGGAGGATGGTCTGAGATTGATACTAACGCTAGAAAACCTTTGAAAGCTACTATAAGTTCTAATACGGTTAATAAACCTGAGATTTGGAATAATATTTATGATCCAGTTCTTAATCCAACCGGTACAATGCCAAACCCTTACTTTAGTGCTATTAATATGGATCCAACATCTACTTTTTGGAGAGTTGATTCTTTTAGTTTAAATTGTAGAAATATTACAATTGCATATGCATTGCCTGAAAAAGCGTTGACTGCTATGAATTTAAGTTCGTGTAAACTTAACTTAGTGGGTTTGAATCCGTTTAATCTTTATAATCCTTATTCCTATAAAAATGGTAGTGGAGCTTATGATGTTTATCCTACTTTACGTACGATATCATTAGGACTTAATGTTGGATTCTAATTAGTGATCAATCAAAAAAATAAAGTTATGAAAATAAAAAATATAAAAAAGATAGGGTTGTTTACAATCGTAACAGCTTTTTCTCTAGTGAGTTGTAATGATGATTTCCTTGCTGAGAAAGAAGATTTTGGAGGCGTTAATGAACAGGTTTTTCAAGATCCGTCATTAGCTACGGCTTATGTAGATTATATCTATAAATCAATTCTGCCTCCGGATAATGCTGCCGCCATGACTTGGGATCTTGCTGCAGGTGGTGCGGATACCTTTAGTAAAACTTCAGATGAACTTTTTGGAGAAACTAATTATAATAAGGTTTATGCGACATTAAATGCGACAACCAATTCCCTTCCCTATTTAGGGACAAGAATGGGTACAAGTATTGCCAATAATACATGGACCAGAATGAAACAAATTAATATTTTCCTGAATGAAGTTGATAAATATACAGGAATAGATGATGCTAAAAAAAATCAACTGAAAGGACAATTGTATTTTTGGAGAGCTTGGCAATATTATGATATGGTGAAGTTGTATGGTGGTGTTCCATTGGTTTTAACGGCACAGAACCCTATTTTAGATGCTGCTTCAGATAGTCAAATTGCAAGAAGTTCCACATCTGCATGTATCGAACAAATTGTTGCTGATTTAGATATGGCTAAATCATTATTGCCAGGAAAATGGGTTAACGGTGCAGATTGGGGTAGAATTACAAGTGGTGCAGCTGCGGCCTTCAAAGGGCGTGTGTTGTTAACATGGGCAAGTCCTCTTTTTAATCCTAATGACGATACTGCACGTTGGCAACGTGCTTATGATGCTAATTTAGCTGCAAAAACACTTTTAGAAGCGAATGGTTCTGGACTTTTTGCTGTAGGTGGAACTGCTAATGGTAAAGCTTGGGGTGATATGTGGTTTACAGAAGCTAATAATCCAGAAGCAGTAATTGTTTACGGTTTTAATAATTCAGTTACAGATCAAATTAAGAGAAACAATGGTTGGGAAAAAGCATGTCGTTCTAAAGAAGTTACTGGAGGTGGTTCTGTAGCTCCTACTAAACAAATCGTAGATGCGTTTCCAATGGCAGATGGAACTAGTATTGTAGGTAATGCATCCTATAATCCTGTTTTATTCTATAAAGGCAGGGATCCAAGGTTTTATAAAACGTTTGCATATAATGGTGCAACTTGGGGGTATGCTGAAAAAACTACCTTTAAACAATGGACTTATTCTTATACAAAAACAGGAACTGCTTCTGCTACACCAGCAACTTTTACTGAAACATTAGGGGATAATAAAACGGCTGTTTATTTGAGTAAATCCACTTCGCCATCAGCAAGTATTGCTAATAGTTTTGCTTATAGTGGAACTGATTTTATGGAAATGCGTTTTGCTGAAGTAGTGTTAAATTTAGCGGAATGTGCTATTGGGATTAACAAATTATCTGAAGGAAAAGATTTAATAAGAACCATTAGAGTTCGTGCTGGCTTAGTTGTTGGTTCTTCTGATTATGGTTTAGCTAATGTATCTTCTAGAAATCAACATTTTGCAGCTGTTCTTAATGAAAGAAAAATAGAATTAGCTTACGAAGGAAAACGTTTTTATGATTTAAGACGTTGGAAACTTTTTGATGCTAGTGCTGGAACTACAACAAGATTAGGTGTAACTCCTATAAATGGTACTAGAAGAACAGGTTTTTATTTCATAGCCAAGAATACTGCTGGAGCTAGATATGTAGGTGCAACAGATCCTTTCTTACCAAATGCAGCAGGTGTTGCTACAATAGTTAATAGAGAGCCTGTATTTCCATACACTATCCCAGCAACAGGAAAACTACCAGGAACAATTATTACTACTGAAGCGTTGTATTTAGAATACCTGTATACTAACTATTTCGAGATAGTAGAAAGAGATAATATAGAGGCGACTACTCCTGCTAACTGGTCTTTTAAATGGTACAACGAATATTATTTCTTTGGTATTCCACAAGGTTTATTAGATACGGCACCATATTTGGAACAAACACAAGGGTGGGGTGGAACGTTTAATCCACTTAATTAAAATATATTGATATATTACTTCTTCACCTGTATTTCTCTTTTTAAATACAGGTGATTTAGTTCTAAAACAATACCATAATTAAAAAGTTACATGAAAAAGTTCAGTTTTATTTTATTTATTTTACTAGCGGGATTTACTAAAAGTTATGCCCAATACCCATCTCTTTCTGCTGAAGTTCAGGCAAAATCCAAGATTATTATGGATGATGCTTCCAAACGTTCTGATGAAGCTTGGGAAAAAGCACTTGTAATTATAGAACAAGAAGCCAAACAAGGAAAACCATTCATCCCGTGGGCATCTAGACCTAATGATTTGCCACAAGCGGAAATCCCAGCTTTCCCTGGAGCCGAAGGTGGGGGTATGTATACTTTTGGTGGCCGAGGAGGTAATGTTTACACGGTGACCAGCTTAGAAGATAACGGACCTGGAACCTTGCGTGAAGCATGCGAAAAAGGTGGAGCAAGAATCATTGTTTTTAATGTTTCGGGAATTATTAAAATTAAAAGTCCTTTAATCATCCGTGCTCCTTATATTACTATTGCAGGACAAACAGCACCTGGTGATGGGATTTGCGTTGCAGGAGAATCGGTTTGGATAAATACCCATGATGTAGTTATTAGACACATGCGTTTTCGCAGAGGCGAAACTTTTGTAGGGCGTAGAGATGATGCTATTGGTGGTAATCCGGTAGGGAATATCATGATAGATCACGTTTCTGCAACTTGGGGCTTAGATGAAAACATGTCAATGTACAGACACATGTACAGTCCGGGCGCTGGTTATCCAGATGAAAAGAAAGGGACTGTAAATATTACAATTCAAAATAGTTTGTTTGGAGAAGCTTTGGATACTTACAACCATGCATTTGGAAGTACTTTAGGAGGAGAGAATTGTGCTTTTATTAGAAATATGTGGGCAAATAATGCCGGTAGAAACCCTTCAATAGGGTGGAATGGTATTTTCAATTTTGTGAACAATGTTATTTTTAATTGGTATAACAGATCGACTGATGGTGGCGATTATACAGCCAATTATAATATTATTAATAATTTTTATAAACCAGGACCAGTAACTAATTTAAATGAGCCTATAAGCTATAGAATTTTGAAACCTGAATCAGGAAGAAGCAAATTGCCTTATATGGTTTATGGTAGAGCTTACGTTAATGGAAATGTAATTAACAATAACGAAAAAGTAACCAAAGACAACTGGGATGGCGGTATTCAAATCGAAAACAAAAAAGGGGAATTAATGTCTTATGATGAAGCCAAACCATTTTTTGACAAAATGAAAAGCAACAAACCTTTCCCAATGCCTTGGTTTAATAAAATATTAAAGGCTGAAGAAGCATACGATTTTGTACTTAAAAATGTGGGTGCGACTTTGCCAATAAGAGACAATGTTGACGAACGAATTGTAAGAACGGTAAAAACAGGAGTTCCTGAATATGCGAAAGGATTAGAGAAAAAAACATTTTATCAATTTGAGCACAGACGCTTAAAGGCAGACTCTTATAAACAAGGTATCATAACAGATATTTCTCAAGTGGGTGGATATCCGGAATACAAAGGAAAACCTTATGTCGATACTGATAAAGACGGTATGCCAGACAAATGGGAGAAAAAATATGGGTTAAATCCAAATGACCCATTAGATGCCAAAGGTGATTTGAACAACGATGGCTACGCCAATATTGAAGATTACATAAATGGTGTGAACCCTGCAATAAAAGTGGATTGGAAAGATTTAAGCAATAATCATGAGACTTTAAATAAGCCGCTTTTGGAATAATTTTATAAATGTGTTTTTTTTCAAAGCATTCTTATTCCATGATTTATGTTATGGCGTAAGAATGCTTTTAAGTAAAAATAATATATGAAACCTCAAAATTTTAAATCATGTCAATAAAAAATTTAAGTGTAAGCATATTGTTCCTATTCATATGCTGTACAATGAACGCGCAACAATATCTAGATCCAGAATATATAAAAGTTACCAATGAGCGTGCAACCAAAATTGTTGCTAAATTAGCTTTATCGAATACTGAAAAAGAAAAAGTTGTAACCAATATCATTGCACAACAATCTAGAGATTTAAGTAAAATTCAAGACGAAAGAGATGCTGAAATTGCAAAAGTAAAAATTAGTGCTTTAGCAAAAGAAAAGCAAAATGTATCGATTGAAAAACTGAAAGCGAAAGCCGATAAATCAATTGCTAAATTGCATAAATCCTATTTAAAAAAATTAGGAACTCAATTAAATGCAGATAAAATCACCGAAGTTAAAGACGGAATGACTTATGGTGTTTTGCCAATTACTTACGCAGGATATCAAGATATGTTGCCTAATTTAACCAAAGAACAAAAAGAATATATCTATAAAAACTTGGTTGAAGCCAGAGAACACGCTATTGATGGTGGTTCTTCCAAAGAAAAGCACGGTTGGTTTGGTAAATACAAAGGAAGAATCAATAATTATTTATCAGCTCAAGGATACGATTTAAACAAGGAAAGTACTGATTGGCATGCACGCACAGCAGCTCGAGAAAAGGACAAATCAAAAAAGTAAGTTGCCAAATTTTATAAATTCTAATTCTTAACAGCGATTCTAATGCTTAACATTTTTCAAAAAAACATTGTGAAACGGGCTATTGTGACAATTTCATTTTGCCTGTCTTTATCATCAGTATTTGCTCAATATCCTGTAATTTCGAATGAACTACAAGCTAAAACTGACACCATTTTAGCAAAAGAAGAAAAACGTTTAAGCGAGATCTGGGCAACTAATTCCAACATTCTTAAGGAAGAAGCAAAACACGGTAAGCCTTATTTACCTTGGGTTTCTTATCCTAAAGATTTTGTGCCAGCAGAAATTCCTTCTTTTCCTGGAGCCGAAGGCGGAGGTGCTTTTACTCAAGGAGGTAGAGGTGGAAAAATATTCGTGGTAACCAGTTTGGAAGATAGCGGTAAAGGTACTTTTAGAGAAGCTTGCGAAGCCGTGGGTGCGAGAACAATCGTATTCAATGTTTCAGGAATTATTCGATTAAAAAACCGCATCAGTATGCGAGCCCCTTATGTTACTATTGCAGGACAAACAGCACCTGGTGACGGGATTTGTATTGCAGGAGAAACGTTAGAAGTAGATACGCACGACGTTATCATCAGACACATGCGTTTTAGAAGAGGCGCAACCGATGTGACTCGAAGAGACGATGCACTTGGAGGAAATCCTATTGGGAATATTATCATAGACCATTGCTCAGTAAGTTGGGGGTTGGACGAAAATATATCGTTGTACAGACACCAGTTTAAAGCAAATGAAAAATCAACATTAGAAAAATTACCAGCCTGTAATATTACCATTCAAAACACGATTTCTTCAGAAGGATTGGATACTTATAATCATTCTTTTGGAAGTACTATTGGAGGTTTGAACAGCACTTTTATGCGAAATTTATGGGCAGATAATATTTCCAGAAATGCTTCGATCGGAATGTATGGTGACTTTAATTTTGTAAATAACGTCATATTCAACTGGTGGAATCGTTCCTTGGACGGCGGAGATTATCGCTCGTTGTTTAATATAATCAATAATTATTTTAAACCAGGGCCAATAACTCCCACAGATCAACCTATTCGTTATAGAATCTTGAAGCCGGAATCGGGTTACATGAAACCAAAAACCTTTGGTAGAGCTTATGTTTCTGGGAATTATATAGTAGGAGCTCCAGAAGTTACGGCTGATAATTGGAATGGTGGAATTCAATTAGAAGATCTTTCATTGGAACAATCTAAAGAATATTTAGAATATATTAAACAACCAAAACCATTCGTAATGCCTCATCTTACCATAATGAAGGCAGAAGATGCGTATGAATTTGTGTTGAACAATGTAGGGGCAACATTGCCAAAAAGAGATGCAGTTGACGAACGAATTGTCAAACAAGTTAGAACAGGAAAAATTGAGGCTAAAGATGGTTTAGAGAATAAGATAGGTGCAGCATTTATCAAAAGAAGATTGCCTGCTGATTCTTATAAAAAAGGAATTATTACCAGTCCAAATCAGGTTGGAGGTTATCCGGAATATAAAGGAAAATCCTATAAAGACTCGGATAATGATGGAATTTCTGATAAATGGGAAATCCAATACGGACTGAACCCAAAAGATCCATCCGATGCCAATAGAGATTCGAATGGTGATGGGTATACCAATATTGAAAAATATTTTAATGGTATAGATCCTAAACAAAAAACAGATTGGTCGAAAACGGAAAATAATACCGATACATTGGCACAGTCAAAAGGATTACTGCAATAACGAGTTAACCTATAAACAATATTTTAAAGTGAATTTTAGTCTGAAAAATATAATATTTAAAAAACATGATAAACTAGTTTTGTCATGTTTCTTTTTGTTTTTTATCATTAACAATAGTATTGCACAAAGCACATTTCCGGATATTACAAAAACGAAAGAAGGGAAACTTTCTTTTACTGCTGATAATCAAGGAAACCAAATTCCTGATTTTTCCTATGCCGGATATATGGCTTCTGAAAAAGCAATTCCAAATGTGGAGAATAAAATTTTTGTTCCAAAACAAGAAGAAGATGCGACTCAAAAAATACAATCGGCAATTGATTATGTCAGTAATTTAAAACCTGGTAAATCAGGATTTCGCGGAGCTGTTCTTTTAGATAAAGGAACTTTTAAAATCAGCGGAACGTTATACATCAAAAAATCGGGTGTGGTATTGCGTGGAAGTGGAAACACTGAAAACGGAACGATACTTTTAGGAACCGGACTAGAAAGAGAAGCTTTGATCAAAGTTTTAGGAGTTGATGATAGAAAGTACGGAGATACTTTTGAGTTTTCTACTTCTTATTCACCACTTGGTACACAAAAAATCCAATTAAAAAATGCCTCAAAATTAAAACCATCTGACGAAATTACCATCAGCAAACCGTTGACCGATAATTGGATCAAGCAATTGAAGATGGACGATTTTGGAGCAGAAACAGGTTGGGTTGGATGGAAAAAAGGGGATTGGGAAATCACTTGGAACAGAGTGGTGACCAAAATCAATGGAAATGAAGTGACTTTAAGCGCTCCTTTGACAATGACTTTAGATGATACTTATGGAATTTCAAAAGTAACAGCATACACTTGGTCAGGAAGAATCGAACAAATTGGAATCGAAAATATTTTGATGAAATCAACCTATGATGCCTCGAATCTAAAAGACGAAGAGCATAGATGGTTAGGAATCAGCATTGAAAACACAAGAAATGCTTGGGTGAAACAAGTTGCTTTCAAGCATTTTGCGGGTGGAGCTGTTTCCTTGCTAAAAACGTCGCAACAAATTACTGTTGAAGATTGTATCGCAACCGAACCCATTTCGGAAATTGCAGGTTTTAGAAGACACACTTTTTATACCGAAGGACAACAAACGTTGTTTCAACGTTGTTACTCCGAATACGGTTATCACGATTTTGCAGTGGGTGGATTTGGAACTACGGGACCAAATGTTTTTGTACAATGCGAATCGCATTTGCCTTTCAATAACAGTGGAGCCATCGGTAGTTGGGCCACGGGCGTATTATTTGATATTGCCTATATTGATGGCAATTCATTGAGCTATAACAACAGAGAGCAAAACGGTAGAGGTGCTGGTTGGACGGCTGCCAATAGTGTAATTTGGGAAACTTCAGCCTCTAAAATAGAATGTTACAATCCACCGACGGCACAAAACTGGGCTTTTGGAGTTTGGGGCGGCATTATGGCTGGAGACGGTCATTGGAAAGAGGTAAACGGCCATATTAGTCCCAGAAGTTTGTTTTATGCACAGTTAGAGAATAGACTTGAAAAACTTCCGGTAGATCCGCATATTTATGATTTAGGCTCAGAGCCTTCTTCAAGTCCTGCCGTTGAAGTGGCACAAGAATTAACTAAAAATTCAGTGACTCCAAAGCAAAGTTTACCAGAATTTATTGCCGAAGTGTCAAAATTAAATCCGATTAATACTAATGCTTCAGGGCTTAAAAACGCCAACGATTTAAAAATAAATGAGGCAATTGCCGACAATAAATCTAAAGTAATAACCAAAAACGGTTGGCTTACTTATGAGGATAAAATAATTGCCGGAAACCGATTGAGTGTGCCTTGGTGGCGAGGAAGTCTTAGAGACAGTGATGTATCCAAAGCAGTACCTGATGTTACCAGATTTGTTCCAGGCAAAACTGGCACAGGATTTACAGATAATATCAATGAAGTTGTAGATTATTTGACTGCTAATAATATGGTAGCCTTAGAACATAATTACGGATTGTGGTATGAGCGAAGAATGGATGATCACGAGCGTGTTCGCCGTTTTGATTCGGATGTTTGGCCACCATTCTACGAACAACCATTTGCCAGAAGCGGTCAAGATCTGGCTTGGGATCAATTGAGTAAATATGATTTAACCAAATTCAATGACTGGTACTGGGATCGTTTGTCTCTTTTTGCCAATTTAGCGGAAACTAATGGGCAATTGTTGGTCAATCAACAGTATTTTCAGCATAATATTATAGAAGCTGGTGCGCATTGGTCGAGCTCGCCTTGGCGTTCGGCTAATAATATTAATACTACTGGATTCCCGGAACCGCCGCCTTATGCAGGTGATAAACGGATTTTTATGGCGGAACAATTTTATGATGTTAGCAATCCAGCGAGAAGAAAATTACACCAACAATTTATCCGAAAATCATTAGAAAATTTTCAGGGTAATTCTAATGTTATCCAGTTGACCAGTGCCGAATATACCGGCCCACTTCACTTTATGCAATTTTGGTTGGATGAAGTCCAAAAATGGAAAACGGAAACAGGTAAAAAAGGAATTATTGGCTTGAGCGCTACCAAAGATGTTCAGGATGCTATTTTGAGCGATGCCAATAGAGTCAAAACAGTTGATGCCATTGATATTCGGTATTGGTATTACAAAGAAGACGGAACGGCTTATGCTCCACAAGGTGGCGTAAATTTAGCACCAAGACAGCACGCCCGAAAGCTTAAAACCGGAAAAGAAACCGAAGACCAAGTGTATAGAGCTATTCGGGAGTATCGCGAAAAATATGCTGAGAAAGTAATTTTGTATTCTACAGATGGATCTTCGCGATTTGGATGGGCAGTTTTAATGGCGGGAGGATCGCTGCCAAATATTCCAAAAATCCAGCTTCCGGCATTCTATTCGGAGATTAGTGGTATGAAATTTGTAAATGGAAACAAGTTCTCGGATAACCTTTGGACCTTGGAAAATAAAGGAAAAGCCTATCTTTTATTCGCAAAGAAATCCCAAGATATTTCAATTGACCTTTCTAATTATAAAGGAGATTTCGAAGTCTATGCGATTAATCCAACAACTGGAAGCGTAGCAAAAAATGTAAAAATTAACGGAGGAAAAAAAGTTACAATTCCTGCTTCTGATGTTAAAGAAAAAGTACTTTTCATAGTAAAAAAATAATTCAAAATACTTTCAAAAATGAATCTGAAAATTAAATATCTATACGTTTTTTTTATATGTTTTTTGTTCACAGCGCAAAATGGCTATTCGCAAACAAAAACAAAATCAGCAAACACAGACTTGCTAAAACTTAAAGTTTCAAAAAACCAACACTATTTTACTACAGAAGACGGAAAACCATTTTTCTGGTTGGGTGATACCGGTTGGTTGACCTTCGGAAAACTGGACAGAGCAGGTGTAAATAAATATCTTCAAGACAGAAAAGCAAAAGGATTCAATGTGGTTCAAGTGATGGTTTTACATAACATCAATGCGGTTAATGTGTATGGAGATGCAGCCTTGGTCAATGAAGATGTTTCGAAACCATTAACCACTGCAGGCAATAATTTCAATAACAAAGGAGAATACGATTATTGGGATCACGTAGATTATGTTTTGGACGTGGCACAGAAAAACGGAATTTATGTTGGGATGGTACCCGTTTGGGGAACCAATGTGGCAAAAGGAGATAAAGTGAGCAAAGAACAAGCTATAAAATATGCCCAGTTTTTAGCCAATCGCTATAAAAACAGAATCAATATTATTTGGTTGAATGGTGGTGATACACACGGTAACGAATTTAAAGATATCTGGAATGCTATCGGAAGTACATTAAAAACCAACAATCCGAATCAATTAGTGACTTTTCACCCTTTCGGGCGAACTGATTCCTCTGACGATTATCATACTGCGACTTGGTTGGATTTCAATATGTTTCAATCGGGTCATCGCAGATACGATCAGGATACATTGCCAGGTTCTTTCAAAGAAGACAATTACAAATTCGTTCAAAGAGATTTGACTTTAAAACCGACAAAACCAACGCTTGACGGAGAACCATCTTACGAAGGAATTCCACACGGTTTACACGACACTTTACAGCCATTATGGAAAGCAAGTGATGTGAGACGTTATGGTTATTGGTCTGTTTTTGCTGGAGCTGCAGGGTACACTTACGGACACAATGCCGTGATGCAAATGTTCAGAAAAGGGGACAAACCAGCTTACGGAAATAAAGTATTTTGGTACTATGCCATCAAAGCGCCGGGAGCCGGACAAATGGTTTATATCAAAAAATTAATGCTGGATTTTCCTTATTTGGAAAGAGTTCCGGACCAATCATTGGTTGCGAATCAAGGAGAGAAATATGATTATTTAGTTGCCACCAGAGGAAAAAATTATGCCTTGATTTATACGTATACAGGTAGAAAAATTGCCGTGAATATGGGTAAAATTGCTGGAGAAAAAGTAACTGCAAGTTGGTACAATCCAAGAAACGGACAAAAAACTAAAATAGGAATTGTAACCAATAAAGGAGTTCAGGAATTTCAGCCTACTGGCAAAAAAGAAGATGGAAATGACTGGGTGCTGATTTTAACGACAAAGTAATAATTAAAAAAAATCTGCGAAAATCTGCGAAATCTGCGTGCTAAAAAAAACACTATGAAAATCAAATCCATACTAATCATCTTCTGTTTCATAACAGCATTCAATACTGCTTTTGCAGGCAACGATGGCTGGTTAAACATCCTTAACGAAGGCGGAAATAACAAAGGAATAAAATGCACCGAAGCCATTCAAGGCGCCATCGAAAAAGCATCTAAAAACGGAGGCGGAACTATTTTTTTTCCTGCCGGCGAATATTTAACAGGAGCTTTAAAACTGAAAAGCAACATCACCATTTATTTGGATTCAGGCGCGCTTTTGAAATTTTCAGAGAATTTTGATGATTATCTGCCGTATGTAGAAATGCGTTATGAAGGAATCGTGATGCAATCTTTTTCGCCCTTGTTCTATGCGAAAGATGTCGAGAATATCACCATCAAAGGAAGAGGTGTCATTGACGGACAAGGAAAAGCGTGGTGGAATGAAGTCTATCGAATAGAAAGCGCCAAAGGACCAATTCCACAAACCAAATATCAAACGATGTGGGAGGAACAAAATAAAGGGATTGTGTATTCTCCTTATTATCAAAGAACGATTGACAAGAAGTTTTTTAGACCTTCTTTTTTCCAGGCTTACAATTGCAAAAATATTTTAATCGAAGGCGTTACGTTCAAAAACTCACCTTTCTGGACGATAAACCCTGAATTCTGCGACAATGTAACCGTAACGGGAATTACAATTAATAATCCGCATTCGCCAAACACAGACGGAATCAACCCTTCGTCTTGTACAAATGTTCATATTTCAAACTGTCATATCAGCGTGGGAGACGATTGTATTACCATCAAATCGGGCAGGGATGCAGACGGCCGTAAATACGGAAAAGCAACCGAAAATGTTACGATTACCAATTGCACAATGTTAAGCGGTCACGGAGGTGTTGTTATCGGAAGCGAAATGTCGGGCGGAATCAAAAAAATCACGATATCCAACTGTATTTTTGATGGTACCGATCGTGGAATACGCATCAAAGCCGCTCGCGGAAGAGGTGGCGTTGTAGAAGACATTCGCGTAGACAATATTGTAATGAAAAATATCAAAGAAGAAGCCATTATTTTGGATTTGTTCTACGATAAAGATAATGCGCCAGAGCCAGTAACAGAACGCACGCCAATTTTCAGAAACATTCACATCAGCAACGTTACGGGTGGAAACGTAAACAAAGCAGGATTTGTTCGCGGAATTTCTGAAATGCCAATTCAAAACATCTCTTTTTCGAATATCAATATGGATGGCAAAGAAGGTTTTACGGTAATTACAGCAACAGATGTTGAATTTCACGATGTAAAAGTGAATGCAACTGTGGGTTCCTCTTTCAAAATCTCTGATGCTAAAAATCTTATTTTGGACAACGTAGGTTCTTCAACACCGTTAAAAGGAATTCCGGTTATCAAAATTGACAACGCTTCGAATATTATGATCAACAACAATTTTCCTTTCAACGCCACCGATATTTTCATCGAAGCCAATGGAAAAGACACCAAAAATATCTTCCTGAAAAACAATGTATTTAACAACGTAAATACGGTTGTGAAAAAAGGAAAAGACTTAGATAAAAAAGCAATTACAGAATAAATCTTCACCCCAGCCCTCCCCGAAGGGGAGGAAGCCGAAGCTGGAAAGTAGGAATATAAAAAGCTTATTAAGTTCAAAATAGAAATGCCATAATTTCGATCATAAGAAAAAAAATGATGACAAAAAACAAAGTACATTCTAATAATCAGGTCTCGGCTCCCTCCCCTTCGGGGAGGGCTGGGCTGGGGATTTTTATTTTCTTTTTCTGTTTTTTAAGTTACGCCCAAAAAACCAAGGAAATTTTCCTTTTCACATCGTTCAGAGAACCAGCTACAGAAGGTCTGTATCTTGCGTACAGCGAAGATGGCTACAATTGGAAAGGTTTGGAAGGTTCAGTTTTAAAACCGGAAATAGGCGCAAGCAAAATAATGCGGGATCCTTCTATCACAAAAGGAAAAGACGGAACCTATCATATGGTTTGGACTACGGACTGGAAAGGCGGAAACGGTTTTGGATATGCCAGTTCCAAAGATTTGATTCATTGGTCAAAACAGGAATATATTCCCGTAATGAAAAACGAGCCAGAAGTTGTAAACGTTTGGGCTCCGGAAATTTTTTATGATGATGTCAAAAAAGAATACATTATTATTTGGGCATCAACGATTCCATTCCGATTTGCAAAAGGAGTGGAAGAAGAGAAAAACAACCACCGAATGTATTATGTAACCACCAAAGATTTCAAAACCTTTTCGGATACGAAATTGTATTACGAACCCGGTTTTAGTGTGATTGATTGTGTGATTGTAAAGAAAGGCAAAAAGGATTATGTTTTGGTTTTGAAAGACAACACCAGACCAATGCGAAACATTAAAGTAGCTTTTGGAAAATCACCTTTAGGCCCATTCAATAAAAGTTCAGAGCCATTGACGGAGTATTTATCAGAAGGACCAACGGTGGTAAAAGTCGGTAAAAATTGGTTGCTGTATTATGATAACTATGGCTCAAAAAATTACAAAGCTTTAAGCACTTCAGATTTTAAACATTTTGAAGATGTTTCTTCAAAAATAAAACTTCCGGAAGGGCATAAACACGGAACGATTACCACTATTTCGAAGGAAGTTTTGAGAGGATTAATAGAAAAAAAATAACGGATTAGTCCAGTTTCGGCTCCCTCACCTTTGGAGAGGGCTGGGGTGAGGATAAACATAACAGATTGAAATATATCAAAAACAATGATTAAATTTAATAAAATAAAAAGTATTGCGCTAACAGTCGCCTTTTGCGGAAGCATAAATACGATCCAAGCCCAACAGGATACCATTCGATATGTAGGCAAAACACTCTCTAATGTCGATTACCACCACGGGCAATTGAGTCCAGCGGTTGGGGTTCACGCTACCCAGATTATGCGTGCCAGCAGAGAACATCCTGAAAAAGCAGATGGTTTTGGCTGGACATACAACCACCAGTCGATGATGGCGTACTGGAATAATACCTTTTTCTTACAATATTTGAGTGATCCAACTGGCGAACACATTCCGCCGAGTCAAACTTTTTTGATGATTTCCAAAGATGGTGAAAAATGGAATAAGCCAACAGTGCTTTTCCCAATTTATCACGTTCCTGACGGATTTAAAAAAGAAGGAGTAGAAGGAGTCGCCAAAAATCTGGATGCGATAATGCACCAGCGTATGGGTTTTTATGTTTCATCTGACAATAGGTTGCTGACTTTGGCTTATTACGGAGTGGCGATGGACAAAAAAGACGACCCCAATGATGGAAAAGGAATCGGTCGTGTGGTAAGAGAAATTTATAAAGATGGAAGTTTTGGACCGATTTATTTTATCAGATACAATAAAAACGGGAATCCACTGCCAACAACATTTCCATTTTATACCAAAAGCAAAGACAAAAAATTTATTAAAGCTTGTGACGAATTACTTTCTAAACCATTGTTAATGCAGCAATGGGTGGAAGAAGCGGATAGAGATGATGCTTTAATTCCGTTAAAAAAACAATTTAAGGCCTTCAATTATTACCATTTACCAAATGGAAATGTAGTTGGTTTATGGAAATTTGCCCTGACTTCTATCAGTAAAGATGAAGGAAAAACTTGGAAATACAGTCCGGTGAGAGCGCCTGGTTTTGTGAATAGCAATGCCAAAATCTGGGGACAAAAAACATCGGATAATCGTTATGCAACGGTGTATAATCCTTCGGAATATCGATGGCCATTGGCTATTTCAACCAGTGATGATGGGTTAAATTATAAAGATTTATTATTGGTTCACGGAGAAGTAAGTCCGATGCGTTACGGAGGAAATTACAAATCCGCCGGCCCACAATACGTTCGTGGAATTCCTGAAACCGATGGGACTCCGCCAGACGGAAAACTTTGGGTAAGTTACAGCGTGAACAAAGAAGATATTTGGGTGGCTTCAATTCCAGTTCCCGTGACAAGTGAAGTAACTGAAAATGCCAAAGATGTTTTTAATGAACTTCCGAATGGACAAGAATTAAAAATGTGGAATACATACGATTTGTCTTGGGCTTCCGCCAAAGTAGAAAAGAAAACCGATGGCAAAAAATGGCTGACATTAAGAGACCAGGATGCTTTTGATTATTCTCGTGCAGAGCGCGTGATTCCGTTTGCAGAAAAAATGGAAGTGACTTTTACAGTAAAACCGGAGCAAAATAATCACGGTCTATTGCAAATTGAATTTCAAAACAAACAAGGACTTCCTGCGATTCGATTAGTGTTTGATTCGGATGGAGAATTAAAAGTTAAACACGGCGCTCGCTTCGGTGGAATTACAAAATACGAAGCAGGAAAAGAATATACGCTTACGGTCAAATTAGATGTTACATCTCGTTCCTATACTGTAAAAGTGAATGATAGCAAAGAGACTTTTAAGATATTCTATGCTCCGGTAGATGGTATTTCACGCATTATGTTCCGCACCGGTGAACAGCGTTTTACGCCAAATCCAGATACAGCTCCAGATACACCCGATTTCACCGATTTGCCAGATGTGGGTAAATTAATTCCTGAAGCGGTGTTTAATATTCAGTCTCTGATTACAAAAAAGCTTTAAAACAGAATCTGCGTAAATCTGCAAGATCTGCGTGCAACAAAAACTATGAAGAATATAAAAAACATATTACTCCTCTTTTGTCTTTTAGTAGCTTTTAGTTCTAATGGACAAATTACCGCTGACCATTTAAAATGCGAAATGGCCGAAAATCCATTGGCAGTAATTCAAAATCAACCTAGATTAAGCTGGCAATTGGTTTCTACAGCATCGAATGTGTCGCAAACTGCGTATCAGATTTTGGTAGCTTCTTCCGAAAAAAAAATGCAGAATAATGAAGCCGATGTTTGGGATAGTGGTAAAGTAATTTCGAATAAAAATCTTCAAATAAGTTGCAAAGGAACTCCTTTAAAAAGCGAAACCCAATACTTCTGGAAAGTTAAAGTTTGGAATCAAAAAGACAAATCTTCTCATTGGAGCAAAACGGCTTTTTTTAGAATTGCACTTTCCGAATCAGATTTGAATCCAACTTGGATTGGCGCGATTACAAAAGCAAACAGTCATTTGCCGGAAGGCAGAAATTACCATACGGCGACTTTCAAAAAAGAGAAAAAAGAAGCCATAATCAATGCTTCCGATTCTCTGGCACGCAGAAGTATTATGCTTCGCAAATCATTCGCGGTCACCAAAGAAATCAAGGAAGCCGTGGTTTATATTTCGGGTTTGGGACATTATGAATTGACTATAAATGGAAAAAAAGTTGGCAATAGCGAGTTTACGCCGTTGTGGACTGATTACGACAAAACAGTCAATTACAATACCTATGAACTTAAAGCTGATGCCTTGCAAAAAGGAGAAAATGTAATAGGAGTGCTGTTAGGAAACGGGATGTATAATATGGTTGCCGAAAGGTATGCCAAGTTTTTTGTGAGTTTTGGCCCTCCGACTTTATTTTTCAAGATGAAAGTGATTTATAAAGACGGTTCTACAGCTATTATAAAATCGGATGAAAGTTGGAAATACAGCAAAAGCCCAATTACTTACAACAGCATTTTTGGAGGAGAAGATTACAACGCCAATTTAGAGCAAAAAGGGTGGGACGAAACAGGATTTAACGATTCAACTTGGAAAAAAGTAGTTCTTCAGGAAGCTCCAAAAGGGATTTTGGGAGCGCAAACTGCACCGCCAATTACCATACAAAAAAAGTATGATGTTAAGGAAGTAAAAGAAATTAAACCGAATACCTATGTTTTTAATATGGGACAGAATCTTTCCGGATTCACCACCATAAAAGTAAAAGGAAAAAAAGGACAAACGGTTCGGGTTTGGGTAGGGGAAAGCTTGAATGAAGACGGAACGGTCGGACAGGGAAAAACAGGGAAACCGTATTATTATGATTATACATTAAAAGGTGACGGCGTAGAAGAATGGCAACCTAAATTCAGTTATTATGGTTTTCAATATGCTCAGATCGAAAACATCAATTATAAAGAGATCCAGAATGAAAATCTTCCGACAATTTTAGACCTAAAATCTAATTTCATATACAATTCGGCTGGCGAAGCAGGATCTTTTGAATGTTCGAATGATATCTTCAACAAAACCCATGAATTAATTAATAATGCCATCAAAAGTAATTTTCAAAGTGTATTGACCGATTGTCCGCACCGTGAAAAATTAGGTTGGTTAGAGGAAATTCACTTAAACGGACCGGGTTTACTTTTCAATTATAATATGGAAACCTATTTTCCAGCCATGATGCAAAACATTGCCGATGCTCAAAGAGAGAACGGTTTGATTCCGACTATCGCTCCCGAGTATGTGGTTTTTGGAGGCGATTTTACCGATTCTCCGGAATGGGGCGTAACGGGAATTATCTTGCCTTGGATGTATTATGAACAGTATGGAGACGCTTCTTTATTGGAAAAATATTATCCCGTAATGAAAAGATATGTTGATTATTTAGGGACGAAAGCCACCAATCATATTGTATCTCACGGTTTGGGCGATTGGTACGATTATGGTACGCATCCAGCGGGTTATTCAAAAAACAGTCCCATTGCACTTTCGGCAACTTCTCATTATTATTATGGGACACATTTGTTGGCAAAAGCAGCAAAATTATTGAACAAAGGAGGTGATATTGCGAAATACGAAACACTGGCTTCTGATATTAAAACGGCTTTCAATACCGAATTTTTCAACAAAGAAACCAAACAATACGGTACGAGTAGTCAGTTTAGCAACGCTGTTCCTGTTTTTATGGATATTGTAGAACCGCAATACAAACAAGCGGTGATGGATAATTTATTGGAAGATATTAAAGCCAAAGGGAATCGATTGTCTACAGGAGATGTTGGGAACCGCTATTTATTTCAAGCTTTGGCTCGAAATGGTGAAAATGAAATGATGTATAAAATGAACAATCATTATGATGCGCCGGGGTATGGTTTCCAAATAAAATTTGGATTGACCACCTTGACCGAGCAATGGGATCCACGCAAAGGAAATTCCTGGAATCATTTTATGATGGGGCAAATTGAAGAATGGTTTTACCAAAGTTTGGCCGGAATTGTTTCAGATGATGAAAATCCTGGATTTAAACATTTCTTTATCCAACCGGAAATGGTGGGCGATATGACTTTTGTAAAAGCAAACTATAAATCAATTTATGGTAAAATCACTTCCGAATGGGAGAAAAAAGATGGAAAATTATTCTTGAAAATTGAAATTCCAGCCAATACATCGGCGACAGTAAAATTACCAGTTGAGAGAAATACGAAAATAAAAGTAAATGGAAAATCCCTGGGAAAATTGAAATTAAATTTGGGTTTTGATGCGAATCAAAAGAAATCCACTTTGAAATTAGGTTCTGGAATTTATACAATAGAATGCAAATTATAAAGAATATAGAATTATGAATACCATTAAAAACATAAAGCGTGCGGTACTAGTTTCAATTTTCGCATTGCTATTTTCCAATGTTCAAGCACAAACTTCAGATGAAAATTTCAGAAAACCGGTTACGGAAACCATCAAAAAGATTGAAACTATTTTTCATATCACCATTACGGATGATAGAGGTTTATTAAAAGGAAAAGAACTGGACTATGCCGATTGGAGAATTGAACAAGGCAATTTGGAAGTTTCTTTGGCCAATGTTTTAGTTCCTTTTGAGTTGACTTATTTCAAGCAACCCGATGGAAGTTATCTGGTTCGAAAATTTGAAAGTCATAAAGTTTCTGTTGATAAAGGAAAAGAACGTCTGGATTTTTTGACCAATTTATATCCAAAATTATCCGATTGGGAAGCGAGAAAAAAAGAATTGAAAGCCTGTATGCGCACTTCATTTGGTTTGGATAAAGCACCACTTATGCCAAAATCAAAACCAATTTTAACTCCAAAAAGGATTTACAAAGACTATAGTGTAGAAAATATTGGGTTGGAAATCCTTCCGGGTGTTTACGTAACAGGTTCGATATACAAACCCTATCCTTTAAACAAAAAAGCGGCTATTATTTTAACGCCTGATGGACATTTTGGAGACGGTAGATATAGAAATGATGAGCAATACCGTTGCGCTATAATAGCCAAAATGGGCGCAATAGTAGTGAGTTATGATTTGTTTGCCTGGGGTGAATCCTTGCTCCAATTTCCGGAAGAAACACACCGAAATAGTATTGCATCAACAGTGCAAGTGTTAAGCGGAATGCGATTGTTGGATTATTTGGCAACGATTAAAAATGCAGATGTTTCTCGGATTGGCGTTACCGGTAGTTCTGGTGGCGGTTCGCACACGATGTTTTTGGCTGCTTTAGATGACAGGATTACGGTTTCTGCTCCCGTTGTAATGGTTTCGTCCCATTTTTCTGGAGGTTGTCCCTGCGAAAGCGGTCGTGGCATTCATTTGTGTGGCAACGGAACCAATAATGCTGAAATCTCGGCAATGATGGCACCAAAACCACAATTGATTGTTTCGGATGGAAAAGATTGGACGCTGGCTGTTCCAGAATTGGAATTCCCATTTATCCAACATACTTATGGTTTTTATGGTAAAAAAGATCTAGTGGAAAATGCGCATTTTCCTAATGAAGGACACGACTTTGGGGTTTCAAAACGGATGGCTTTGTATCCGTTTATGGCCAAATATTTAGGTTTGGATTTAAATAAAGTGAAGAATGCAAAAGGCGAAATCGACGAATCAACCTGTGTGATGGAACCCAAAGAAAAAATGTTTGTTTTTGGCGACAAAGGTGAAAAATTACCTGCCAATGCCTTAAAGGATATCAACAAATTATATGAAATGTTTGGAGAAAAAAATCATAAAGTATATGAAATTAAGAAATAAAATTGCCAATGTTTTTTTCGGGATACTGTTTCTTGTTGGAGCCCAGAAGATAACTGCACAAACCACAGGGGAACTGAAACTTTGGTACAATAAACCAGCCGCCATTTGGAATGAAGCGTTGCCTTTGGGGAATGGTCGTTTGGGTGCAATGGTTTTTGGAGATCCGGCTGTGGAACGTTTACAATTAAATGAAGAAACCATTTGGGGTGGTTCGCCAAACAGTAATGCGCATCCCAATGGATTGAAATCTTTGCCTATAGTGCGACAGTTGATTTTTGAGGGTAAATACGATGAAGCCCAAGCTTTGACCGACAAAGAAATGATGTCGAAAACCAATAACGGAATGCCGTATCAAACTTTTGGGAGTGCCTATATTTCGTTTCCGGGACATCAAAAATATACCAATTATTACCGAGATTTAAACATTGATAATGCTACTGCAAAAGTAAAATACACCGTCAATGGAGTAGAATTTACAAGAGAAATACTTTCGTCATTTTCAGATCAGGTTATTGTGGTAAAATTGTCGGCAAGCCAGCCGGGGAATATTACGTGTAATGTGTTTATGAACAGTCCGTTTGACAAAACAGTTCCTGCTACCGAGGGAGACCAAATCGCATTGTCTGGAGTTTCAGGCACCTTCGAAGGACAAAAAGGGAAAGTGAAATTTCAAGGAAGAATTCAAGCCAAAAACAAAGGCGGTGAAGTTTCCGCAAGCAACGGAGTTATTAGCATCAACAAAGCCGATGAGGTGACGCTATATATATCAATTGCCACTAATTTCAAAAATTATCAGGACATTACCGAAGATGAAGTGGCTAAAAGTAAAGCCTATTTGGCGCAAGCCATTACCAAAGATTTCGGAACTATAAAAAAAGCGCACGTAGCCTACTATCAGAAATTCTTCAATAGAGTTTCTTTAGACTTGGGAACAAATGAAATTGCGAAACAAACGACAGACGAAAGGATACGAAATTTCTCGAAACAATTCGACCCGCAATTGGCTTCGTTGTATTTTCAATTTGGACGTTATCTTTTAATTTCGAGTTCACAACCGGGAGGACAACCTGCCAATTTACAAGGAATTTGGAATGATATGCTTTCTCCTCCTTGGGAAAGCAAATACACAATGAACATAAATGCCGAGATGAATTATTGGCCGGCTGAAGTAACCAATCTTTCTGAAATGCATGAGCCTTTTGTCCAGATGGCAAAAGAATTGAGTGTCACCGGACAGGAAACAGCCAAGACGATGTATGGAGCCAATGGTTGGGTGTTGCACCACAATACCGATATTTGGCGTATAACAGGGCCAGTAGATTTTGCTACTTCGGGAATGTGGCCTACAGGTGGTGCTTGGGTTTGCCAAGATTTGTGGGAAAGATATTTGTACACAGGCGATAAAAATTATCTTAAGGAAGTTTATCCCATCATGAAAGGTGCGGCTACTTTCTTTCTTGATTTTATGGTTGCTGATCCCAAAACAGGATTTCTGGTAGTGGTGCCTTCCAATTCTCCCGAACACGAACACTTTGGTGGTTCTGGAAAAGCAACTCTTGCAGCAGGGACGACTATTGACAACCAATTGGTTTTTGATTTGTTTACCAATGTGATTGCGGCAACAAAAATGGTTTCGGAAGAGGATGCATTTGCCCAAAAATTGAGTCAGGCGTTGGCTAAAATGGGACCCATGCGAATTGGAAAATACGGTCAGTTACAGGAATGGATGGAAGATTGGGACAACCCGGAAGACAAACATAGACATATTTCTCATTTATATGGTTTGTTTCCAAGCAATCAAATTTCGCCTTTCAAAACTCCGGAATTGACACAAGCGGCCAAAACTACTTTGGCGCAAAGAGGCGATGAATCTACAGGTTGGTCTATGGGTTGGAAAGTAAATTTTTGGGCGAGATTATTAGACGGAAACCATGCCTATAAATTATTACAGGATCAGTTGCATTTGGTTACGCCGGAGCAACGTAAAGGAGGAGGGACGTATCCAAATATGCTCGATGCGCACCAACCGTTTCAAATAGATGGGAACTTTGGTTGCACCGCAGGAATTGCCGAAATGTTGATGCAAAGTCAGGAAGGAGCGATTCATTTGCTACCAGCTTTACCTAGCGTATGGAAAGATGGCTCTGTGAAAGGACTGGTTTCAAGAGGCGGTTTTGTAATCGATATGGTATGGAAAAACAATACAGTTTCGACTTTGAAAATTTATTCAAAAATTGGAGGGAATTGCAGACTGCGATTAGAAAATACTTTGCGTGGTAGCGAGGGAATCCAAATTAAAAAAGCAAAAGGGAAAAATCCAAATCCGTTGTTTTTGGATGTGAATGTCAAGAAGCCAATCATTTCGGAAAAAGCAGTTATCAAAACAGTGGAATTACCAAAGTACAATGAATATGATGTGGAAATGAAAGCTGGAGAGACTTTTACTTTTTATGGGAATTAAATACAAAAAGCAAGTCTAGTTTGTCATTCCGACGCAAGAGGAATCACACAAGTTGAGCACGCACTGTTGTGGAATATTGGATGTGTTTTCTACATCGAAATGACAAAAACAGGAAAAAAAAGATCAAACCTAAAAGGTCAAAAAAGACCGTTCAGGAGTAGAAATTGAATAAATGTTGTTGTGTCCGCGTGAGTGATGGCAGTGGAGCTCTTTTTTTGAGAGGCTTTTTTTGCCGATCAAAAAAAAAGCGGGAACGTACAGCACGACCCGAAGTTTTTCACTAAGGGTCACGCCCAAATAAATAAAATAATTTGAATATGTTACACCATTTTAAATACAGAATAATTGCTTTCGTAATCTTGATGGTTGCCTTGAATAGCGGTTGTAAATCAGGTGCAGGTCATTCCAAAAAGGAAACTGCTGTTGTTTTGAAAGCCGATAATTTTAAGCATTATGTTGATTATTTCAACACGATGGAAGACGAGAATATAAAAGCAGCCATACCAAATGACAGTGCTTGGACTTGGATGGAAAAGAATGTTCCGTTGTTTGAATGTCCACAGCAAAATTTTGAGGAGATTTATTATTATCGCTGGTGGACGGCTCGAAAACACATCAAGAAAACACCGCAAGGATATGCGATTACGGAGTTTTTGGTGGACCGTTCGTATGCCGATAAATACAATATGATTAGTTGTGCTTTGGGGCATCACATCAATGAATTCAGATGGTTGCATAATTCGGAATATATTGAGCAAGACGTTCATTTATGGTTTAGAGGAAATGAAGGCAAGCCGATGAAAAAGTTGAGAACCTTTAGCAGTTGGACTGCCGATGCTTTGTACAACCGCTATTTGGTAAATAAAGATGATAAATTTCTGTTGGATATGTATCCGGATTTAGTGAATGAATACGCTGCTTGGGAAGGAGACAGAAAACGTAAAGACGGATTGTTCTGGCAGTTTGATGTAAAAGACGGAATGGAAGAATCTTTGAGCGGGGCTAGGAAATTCAGAAATGCCCGTCCGACGATTAACAGCTATATGTACGGAAATGCAAAGGCTTTGGCTAAAATTGCCAAGTTGAAAGGCGATGCGAAACAGGAAAGCTATTTCTTGGCAAAAGCCGATACGCTTCAAAAATTAGTGGAAACGAAATTGTGGAATCCGAAAAGTGAGTTCTTTGAAACGTTTACGGAGAAAGATACTTTGGCGCAGGTTCGGGAGGCGATTGGATTTATTCCTTGGTATTTTAATCTGCCACAAAAAGATAAAGGTTTTGAAAAAGCTTGGTTGCAAATCAAAGATGAAAAAGGGTTTTCGGCTCCTTTTGGATTAACAACTGCAGAACGCAGAAGTCCTCGTTTTAGAACACACGGAACTGGAACCTGCGAATGGGACGGAGCGATTTGGCCTTTTGCCAGTTCACAGACTTTGACGGCTTTGGCGAATGTTTTGAATAATTATAATCAGAATTTCGTTACGAAAACCGATTATTTCAAGCAGATGGATTTGTATGTGCAATCGCAATATTACAGAGGGAAACCTTATCTTGGGGAATATTTGGACGAAACGACAGGTTATTGGTTAATGGGCGACAGGGAACGAAGCCGTTATTACAATCATTCAACTTTCAATGATTTAATGATTACCGGAGTAGTGGGATTACGACCTAGAGCAGATGAGAAAATAGAGGTGAATCCATTAATTCCACAAGATAAATGGGATTGGTTTTGTTTGGATAATGTGTTGTACCATGGAAATATCATCACTATTCTTTGGGATAAAACAGGGGAAAGATACCATAAAGGAAAAGGGTTTAAAATTTTCAAAAACGGAAGGGAAATTGCTGTTTCAGAAAAACTAGAGAAATTAGTATCGGAATAAAAAAAATGTACCGATCCTACGGCTCTTTTTTATAGTGTTTAGCATTATAAACTGGACTAAAGTCCAGCCCTACAAAATAATCCGAGCCTACGGCTCTAATACATAATGCGAGAGTTCCTTAGGAACGGGACATATTGTAGCAACGGATTTTAATCCGTGGGAACGAGACATATTGTAGCAACCGATTTTAATCCATTGAGAATTAAATTATAAAATAAAGTTTATGAAAAAAACATTTCTATATACCTTCATCTTAATTGCATCGCTCTGTTTCTCTTTGGCGAAAGCCCAAAACAAAATCAGCGTCACGAATCTGCGATGCGAAATGCTGAACGATCCGGAAGGAATTGATGTGGTGCAACCACGCATGAGTTGGCAATTAAAGTCGGATGTTAATGATCTAAAACAAACAGCCTTTCAAATTATAGTGGCTTCGACTTTAGAAAATCTGAATGCGAATAAAGCCGATTTATGGGATAGTGGTAAAGTCGAAAACAATGAATCTGTCAATATTATTTATAACGGAAAACGATTAGAAAACAGACAAAATGCGTTTTGGAAAGTAACGGTTTGGACGAATAAAGGAGAGATTAAATCGAATGGGAGTGCTCATTTTAGCATTGGAGTTTTGACCTATTCGGATTGGAAATCGACGCGTTGGATAGGATATGATAAAGTATCTCCTTTGGATAGTGTAAGTCAGTTCGCCAGATTGTCGGCTCGTTATTTAAGAAAAGAAATCAATTTAAAAGCGCCAATCAAAAGCGCCAAAATCTATATTATTGGGATGGGTTTGTACGAGTTGTACATTAATGGAAATAAGATTGGCAATCAGGTATTGGCTCCCGTTGCAACAGACTACACCAAAAACGTAAAATACAATGTTTTTGATGTGACTTTCCAATTGAAAGAAGGCAAAAATATGTTGGGAACGATTTTAGGAAACGGACGTTTTTTTGCGATGCGTCAGGATTACAAACCGTATAAAATAAAATCATTCGGTTTCCCGAAAATGGCGTTGCAGTTATTTATTGAATATGCTGATGGAAGCAAAGAAGTAATCAGAACAGACGATACTTGGAAATTAACCACGGACGGACCTATTTTGTCCAACAACGAATATGACGGCGAAGAATACGATGCCCGCAAGGAAATGAAAGGTTGGAACACCACCAATTTTGATGATAAAACTTGGGTTAATGCCAGGTACGTGCAGGAACCGGGGGGGTTTTATGAAGCCCAAATGACGCCGAATATGAAAATAATGGGCGAAGTAAAACCAGTTTCGATAAAAGCTACTCCAAAAGGAACTTATATTTTGGATATGGGCCAAAATATGGTGGGCTGGTTGCAACTGAAAGCAAAAGGAAAAAGTGGCGACCAAATCACGATGAAATTTGCCGAATCTTTGCAGGCTGATGGTTCGCTTTATATTGCCAATTTGCGGGATGCTAAAACAACGGATGTTTATACGTTGAAAGGCGAAGGAGAAGAAATTTGGGAACCTCGTTTTATATTTCACGGTTTCCGATTCGTAGAAATTTCAGGTTATACCACCAAACCACCATTGGATAATTTCATGGGGAAAGTGGTGTATGACGACATCAAAACAACTGGAACTTTTGAATCTTCGGATGCCACGATGAACCAAATTTTTAAAAATGCCTATTGGGGAATCAGGGGAAATTACAAAGGAATGCCGATTGACTGTCCGCAACGAAATGAGCGTCAGCCTTGGTTGGGAGATAGAACGACAGGCGCTTATGGCGAAAGTTTTCTATTTAATAATCAGACTTTGTATGCCAAATGGCTGGATGATATTAAATATTCCCAAACCCAGGATGGAGGATTGCCGGATGTAGCACCTGCATTTTGGCGTTATTATGGTGATAATGTGACCTGGCCAGGAACTTACATTACGGTTGCCGATATGTTGTACCAACAATTTGACGACAAGGAAGTCATTAAAAAACAGTATCCATCAATGAAAAAATGGATGACGTATATGGAGGAAAATTATTTGGTGAACGATTTAATGGACAAGGACAAATATGGTGATTGGTGTGTTCCGCCAGAATCATTAGAATTGATTCGGTCCAAAGATCCTGCACGTTTAACCGATGGGCAATTGTTATCTAGTGCCTTTTATTATCAGCTGTTGAGAATAATGAAAAAATTTGCCAAAATCGCGAATGCCGATGCTGATATTGCACATTATGATGATTTGGCAACAAGAATCAAGAAAGCATTTAACGCCAAATTTTTGAATACTGAAAAAAACTACTACGCCAATAATACGGTAACGGCAAATGTTCTGCCTTTGGCTTTCGGGATGGTTCCTGAAAACCTAAAAGAGAAAGTGTTTCAAAGTATGGTTCACGAAGTTGAGGTTACTAAAAAAGGACATATTAGCACCGGCGTCATTGGAACACAATTTTTGATGCGAACGTTGACGAATTTTGGAAGAGGAGATTTGGCTTATAAATTGGCTTCCAACAAAACCTATCCAAGTTGGGGTTATATGGTCGAAAACGGAGCCACCACTATTTGGGAATTATGGAACGGAAATACTGCAGATCCAACAATGAATTCGCAAAATCACGTGATGCTTTTGGGCGATTTGTTGATTTGGTATTACGAAAATATGGCGGGAATCAAGAGCAATCCTGAAACTCCGGGATTCAAGCAAATCATTATGAAACCTGATTTTGAGGCTGGATTGACGTATGTAAATGCATCTTATGAATCGATACACGGATTGATTAAAAGTGATTGGAAGAAAAATAAAAATACTTTGCAATGGAAAATTACCATTCCAGCCAATTCATCGGCCATGGTGTATTTGCCAACAACGAATGCTTCGGATGTGAAAGTAAATAATGAAAAAGTAGCGAAGTCGTATAAAATCGAAAAAAACAAATTGGTTCTTGAATTACCATCGGGATCTTATCAAATAAATGCAAATAATATAAAACAATAAATAATGAAAACCTTAAAGACAACCCTTCTCCTTTTAACCGTAATCCTTTTAGGAAGCTGTAAATCTGCTTTGGAAAAAAAGACTTGGAAAGAAGGAATTCTAGTTGATGAATTCATATACGATAAAGCACCGTATCCTTCCTGTCACGCCGCTACAATCGTGGAAGTCACCAATGGAGATTTAGTAGCCTCTTGGTTTGGAGGAACCGCTGAAAGAAATCCTGATGTGTGTATTTGGGTAAGCCGAAAAGCGAAAGGCAGCGATAAATGGAGCGAAGCGATAAATGTAGCCAATGGCATTATGAAAGAAGGGCCAAGATTGCCAACGTGGAATCCTGTTTTGTACCAAATTCCGGGTGGTGATTTAATGCTTTTTTATAAAATTGGGCCAAAACCATCGGAATGGTGGGGTGTAATTAGAACTTCTTCAGATGGTGGAAAAAGCTGGTCAGATGCTAAAAATATGCCTAGTAAAGATTTCTTGGGACCAATAAAAAACAAACCGGTTTTGTTAAGTGATGGCACCTTAATGTGTCCTTCGAGCATCGAAGGTGACGGATGGAGACTTCGAATGGAAACCAGTCCAGATTTTGGAAAAACATGGCATATGGGAGACACCTTGTCCAGAGGAAAAAAACAAATAAATGCGATTCAGCCAAGCATACTTTTTCATAAAGATGGAAAAATACAGGCGATTTCCAGAACCAGAAATAGAGCTTTGGCTTCGACTTTTTCAAGCGATAACGGAAAAACATGGACAGATTTAGAGTTGCTGGATTTGCCAAACAATAATTCAGGTACCGATGCCGTAACGCTTAAAAACGGAAAACACATGTTGGTTTACAATCACGTATTGCCTCCTGGGGATTTAGCAAAAGGACCTAGAACGCCATTGAATGTTTCAATTTCAAATGACGGAATTCATTGGAATGCAGCCCTAATTTTAGAAGATTCAAAAATCAGTCAGTATTCGTATCCGTCGATGATTCAAAGTTTAGACGGGATGGTGCATATCGTTTATACTTGGAGAAGAGAAAAAATCAAATATGTAAAAATCGACCCAAGGAAATTAGTGGCTTTAACAATCAAAAACGGAATCTGGCCTGGAGATGAGAAAAAAGTAGTGACCGCCGTAAAAGCTGAGGAAGAATAAAATAAATAAACTACTTGTTTTTCCAGTTTCGGCTCCCTCTGCTTGGAGAGGATTGGGGAGAGGATTTTACAACAGTATTTGTGCTAAAAAAAACAATATGGAGATGAGTAATTTCAGAAGGGGTTTTAAAAAAATGGCGGTGATAGTTATCATGGCTGTTTTTGCCGGAATGTTTAATAGTTGTGTTTCTGCTCAATCATCAACTGCAAAAGAACGTTATAAAATTGCGGTATGTGATTGGATGATATTAAAAAGACAAAAGCTTGGAGCTTTTGCATTAGCAAAAGAAATCAATGCTGATGGTATTGAATTAGACATGGGTGGTTTAGGTGCCAGACCAACATTTGACAGCAAATTAGGAGATCCGGTTGAAAGACAAAAATTTCTGGATAAGTCAAAAGAATTGGGTGTAGGAATTAGCTCTATTGCTATGTCTGGTTTTTATGCGCAGTCTTTTGCCAAAAGGGAAACCGTAACGCTCATGATCGAAGATTGTATCAAGGCTATGAAAAACATGAACGTAAAAGTGGC
The DNA here is from genome assembly GCF_048158585.1 of Flavobacterium galactosi. Classification (NCBI taxonomy): domain Bacteria; kingdom Pseudomonadati; phylum Bacteroidota; class Flavobacteriia; order Flavobacteriales; family Flavobacteriaceae; genus Flavobacterium; species Flavobacterium galactosi. Next base: position 60,454 of record NZ_JBLNKV010000008.1, on the reverse strand, counting down.
TTATTTACCGCTTGGTACGCAATGTGATTTAGTGAAAAATCCAGAATTGCGTCCCGAAGTTATAAAACGATTACAATGGGCTGGCAAACAAGTCGGTAAAATAGGCGGTGTCATCGCTATTGAAACATCACTTAGTGCGACCGAAGAGAAAAAGCTCCTTGAAGAAATAGATTCTAAAAACATAAAAAGCTCTTTCAATTTTGCCAATGCGGCAGATAATGGAAGAGACGTATCTAAGGAATTAAAAATACTTGGCAAAAAACATTTGGCACAAATTCATGCTTCCAACACGGATGGTTTTTGGTTGGAAAATGACAAAGCCATCGATATGCCCAAAATTAAAAAAACGCTGGACGATATGAATTGGAAAGGTTGGTTGATTGTAGAGCGCTCCAGAGATGTAACACAGGTACATAACGTAAAGGTCAATTACGGTGCAAACGTGGCCTATCTAAAACGTATTTTTCAGAATTAATATAAAAAATAATCTGCGAAAATCTGTTAAATCTGCGTGCCAATTTTTTACGTAGATATAGCAGATTCGGCAGATTTTTAAAACAGATAAATTTTTTAATCTGTGAAAATCAGTGTAATCTGTGGCAAAAAAAAACAAAATTACAATACAAATGAAATATCTAAGTTTACTTTTTTTAGGATTATATGCAACTATTGCATCAGCGCAAAACATCACCATTGTTCATGATGCGAAAGCGCCTAGAGCTCAGTTTGGTGCCGAAAAACTATCGGAAATAGCAACAACTAAAGGATTCAAAGTAGTTTTTACAGAGAAAGCTCCTAAAAAATCAAAAGACAAGGTAATTGTCATTGGTGAAAAAGGAACTGATTTTTGGAAACAAAATTCAAAAAGCGCTAAAATAGACGATACCAAACTGACCAAAAAGGAAAGTTTTCAAATTCGTACACAGAAAAACATCATTTACATTGAAGGAAAAGATGCCACCGGAGCCTTGTATGGGGCTATGGAATTGGCAGATCGCATAAAAAGTTCAGGGCAAATCCCATCGGAAATTAATATCGAAGACAGTCCGGAAATGGTCTTGAGAGGTTCGTGCATCGGAATGCAAAAAACAGCGTATCTTCCGGGTAGAGACGTTTATGAATATCCATATACACCTGAAACATTTCCTTGGTTTTACGATAAAAAACTATGGACGAAATATCTGGATATGATGGTCGATAACCGACTTAATTCTTTGTATTTATGGAACGGTCATCCTTTTGCTTCGTTGGTAAAACTAAAAGACTATCCGTTTGCGCTTGAAGTGAGCGAGGAAGATTTCAAAAAGAACGAGGAAATTTATAAATACCTTACCGAAGAAGCAAACAAAAGAGGAATCTGGGTCATACAAATGTTTTACAATATCATTGTTTCCAAACCATTTGCGGAGCATTATAATATAAAAACACAAGATCGTTCGCGTCCTATTACACCGGAAATTGCCGATTATACCAGAAAATCAATCGCCGCTTTTATAGAAAAATATCCAAATGTGGGATTGTTGGTGTGTTTGGGCGAAGCCATCAACACGATCGATGATGATGTGGAATGGTTCACAAAAACGATCATTCCAGGTGTTCAGGATGGTATGAAATCCTTGGGAAGAACCGACGAACCGCCAATTATTCTTCGTGCGCACGATACCGATGCACCGCTGGTGATGGAGAAATCACTTCCATTGTATAAAAACTTGTACACGATGCACAAGTACAATGGCGAGTCATTAACGACTTATACGCCTCGTGGACCTTGGGGAGAGATTCACAAAAAGTTAAGTGCATTGAATTCGGTGCATATTTCCAACGTTCATATTTTGGCAAATTTAGAACCTTTCCGTTACGGTTCTCCGGACTTTATACAAAAAACGGTTAAAGCAATGCACAATATTCACGGGGCCAACGCACTTCATTTATATCCACAATCTTCTTATTGGGATTGGCCTTACACGGCGGATAAAACTGATAAACGATTGCTCGAAATGGATCGCGATTGGATTTGGTACAAGGCTTGGTCACGATACGCCTGGGACAGCAAAAGAGACCGTGGTCAGGAAATCCAGTATTGGGACAAGCAATTGGCGGAGAAGTACGGAACAGATACCGAAGCCGGAAACAATATTTTGAAAGCCTATGAAGAAGCCGGAGAAATTGCCCCAAAAACGTTGCGACGTTTCGGAATTACCGAAGGAAATCGTCAAACTTTATTATTAGGAATGTTCGAAAGCCAGTTGGTCAACCCAGCAAAATGGCGCGTTTATCCCGGATTCCACGAATCTTGCGGACCTGTTGGCGAATTGCTTTTGGAGTACGCCAAAAAAGAGTGGAATCACGAGCCGCACATTGGAGAATTGCCAACACAAATCATTGCCGAAATCACGCAACATGGTAAGTTAGCCGTTGAAGCCATCGATAAAGCCGAATCAAAAGTAACCAAAGACAAAGAAGAATTTCTGCGCCTTAAAAATGATATGCATTCTTATAAAGCCTTTGCCGATTTCTTTTCGGAGAAAGTGAAAGCTGCTTTGCTTGTCTTGCGTTACAGCTATTCCAATGACATTTCAGATTTGGATAAAGCGCTTCCGCATTTGGAAAAAAGTATTGAATATTACCAACAATTGGTGAATTTAACCAAAGACCATTATTTGTATGCCAATAGTATGCAAACTGCACAACGCCGAATTCCAATTGGCGGGGACGACGGAAATAACAAAACGTGGGCAGAATTGTTGCCACATTACGAACGGGAGTTAGTAAATTTTCAACGAAATCTTGCTCTTTTAAAATCGTCAAAAGACGGTAAAATAGAAACGGCAGTAAGCAAACCTTGGCAAACCGCCGAAGTCACTTTGTTGAGCGCAAACAAAGCAACATATCCAGTTAAAGACGGAACTAAAGTCTATGGTACTCCTATTTCCGAACTGATAAAAATAGCTCCTGAATTGCAAAATCTAAGAGGAATTACCTTCGATGAAACGGCACAAAATGAGAACGGAACGCACCTGAAATTCAAAAACACCAAAGCCGTAAAATTGGTTGTCGGTTATTTCAACTCGGACCAAAAAAGATTCTTGTTTCCGCCAAGTCTAGAAACTGATGCAGCCGGAAATGCGTACGGTCAAGCCGAAGTAATTTTGGCAAGTGCGATGAATCTGAAAGAATTGCCGCGAGTAAATATCCATACGTATACGTTTCAACCCGGCGAAAATAAATTAGATTTGGGCAAAGGAAAAGTTTTGATTTTAGGTTTTATTGATGCGAATCAAACGATTACAACCCGTGATGTTGGGTTTATAGACGAAGGCGAAAAAGGAGCGGTAGATTGGTTGTTTTATTAGGGTGCATTTTTTAATGTGGGCGTGACCCTTCTTAAAAACTACGGGTCGGGCTGTACGTTCCCGCTTTTTTTTCTATATCAATTGCCACGGGTTTAAACCCGTGGCAATTGATATAGAAAAAAGAGCTCCACTGCCATCCCTCACGCGGAATGTCATTAAAGTTAAGTATATATTCTTACTGTGTCCTTTCGACAAAGTAGAAATCACATAACGAGAGCAAATAAATATGATTTAAAAATTACACTTATCCAGTTTCGGCTCCCTCTCCTTTGGAGAGTCCCGAGGCTTCGGGAGGGGTGAGGATAAATAACAATATGAAGAAATTAATTTACATACTATTTTTTATAACTACTTTTTCTTGGTCGCAAACCCAAGAAAAAGCAATATCCTTTCGCAAAGAAGTTTCGCTGAACTCCTCTTGGGAAACCATTGTTTTGGACCAGCTCCCAAACTCCGAAGAAACCTTTGTACAAAATCCAAAAGTAGATTCGCAATGGCAAAAAGTAAACGTACCCCACAATTGGGACCAGTATTACGGTTTCCGAAGAACCAAACACGGTAATTTACACGGCGCCGCCTGGTATCACAAAACATTACAATTAGACAAAAAAGATAATTCAAAAAGACTTTTTCTTTATTTTGAAGGAGTAAGTTCCTATGCCACAGTTTGGGTAAACGGAAAAAAAGTAGGCGAACACAAAGGCGGAAGAACCACTTTTACAGTCGATATTACCGATGCCGTTTCTCTCGAAAAAGACAATAATATAATCGTCAAAGCCTCGCATCCCTCATTCATTGCCGATTTGCCTTGGGTTTGTGGAGGCTGTTCCGGAGAATGGGGATTCTCCGAAGGCTCACAGCCAATGGGTATTTTCAGACCAGTCACTTTAGTCGTTACCGATGAAGTCCGCATAGAACCATTTGGCGTTCATATTTGGAATGACAAAGCAACTTCCAAAGAAAATGCGATACTTCACACGACAACCGAAATCAAAAACTACGGAAATTCCAACCGAAACGTTACTGTCGAAAACACCCTTTTTGATAAAAACGGAAAGAAAGTGGTTAGCGTAAAAAGTGATGTCAAAAATGCTTCGGGAGAAACAAAAGAAATAACGCAAACACTTCCCGAAATTGCAAATCCAAAACTATGGTCGCCAGCCAATCCGTATTTGTACCAATTGGTCACCACAATTTCTGAAAACGGGAAAAAAATAGACGAACTAAAAACACCATACGGAATCCGTTGGGTAAGTTGGCCAGTGAGTCGTGACGGAAAAGACAACCGTTTTTACATCAACGACGAACCTTTGTTCATTAACGGAACCTGCGAATACGAACATTTAATCGGAAACAGCCATTCGTTTTCAGACGAGCAAATCCATTCGAGAATCGAACAAATTAAAGCAGGAGGGTTCAATGCTTTTCGCGAAGCGCACCAGCCTCATAATTTAAAATATCAGGAAGAATTAGACGAAAACGGCATCCTTTTCTGGAGTCAGTTTTCGGCACACATTTGGTACGACACGCCAGAATTTAAGGAAAATTTTAAAACCTTATTGCGAGAATGGATAAAAGAACGCAGAAACAATGCGTCAGTCGTAATGTGGGGATTGCAAAATGAAAGCACCATCCCAAGAGAATTTGCCGAAGAATGCACCAAAATCATCCGCGAAATGGATCCAATGTCGGCTTCGCAACGCATCGTTACGACCTGCAACGGAGGCGAAGGAACGGATTGGAATGTGGTTCAAAACTGGTCGGGAACCTATGGTGGCGATCCGTTTAATTACGATGTGGAGATCAGCAAGCAATTGTTAAACGGTGAATATGGCGCCTGGCGTTCACACGATCTGCATAACGAAGGCGAATTCAACCAAAAAGGAGTTTTGAGCGAAAACCGTTTTTCACAATTAATGGAAATTAAAGTCCGCGAAGCCGAATCGGTAAAAGATAAAATAGCGGGAGAATTCAACTGGCTTTTTGCCTCTCACGAAAATCCGGGACGCGTGCAAAACGGGGAAGGATTCAGGGATATTGACAAGGTTGGACCAGTCAATTACAAGGGGCTTTTCAGTATTTGGGGAGAACCTTTGGATGCGTATTATATGTATCGTGCCAATTATGTATCGAACAAAACCAACCCGATGGTCTATATTGTTTCGCACACTTGGCCCAATCGTTGGGATGCTCCGGGAATCAAAAACGGAATTGATGTCTATTCGAATTGCGATGCCGTGGAATTATTCAATGATATGAATAAATCGTCACTCGGAAAACTAAAAAATCCGGGATTAGGACAGCATTTTCAATGGAATAATGTCAATATTCAATACAATGTTTTGTATGCCGTAGGTTACGTAAATGGAAAAGCAGTTGCGAAAGATTACATCGTATTGAACACGTTACCAAAAGCGCCTAATTTCAACACATTAGAAACAAAAAAAGAAACACTTTTACAGCCTCAAAAAAACTACAATTACATTTACAGGGTGAATAGTGGCGGTAGCGAAATAACGGATTCTCTCGGGAATACTTGGCAGGCAGACGTTCATAAAAGCGGAGAAAACACTTGGGGATCATTATCGTGGACAGATAATTTCAAGCAATTGCCTGATTTTTATGCCAGTCAAAGAAGTACTTTCGACCCAATTTCAGGAACAAAAGACTGGAAATTATTCCAAAGTTTCAGATACGGAATCGATAAATTGCGTTACGAATTCCCAGCTCCCGACGGAGAATATCTGGTGGAATTGTATTTCACTGAACCCTGGTACGGAACCGGTGGCGGATTGGATTGCAAAGGCTGGCGCTTGTTTGATGTAGCCATCAATGACAATGTGGTGCTAAAGAATTTTGATATTTGGAGTGAAGTCGGGCACGATACAGCTCGAAAGAAAACGTTTGTCGTAAAAAGCAAAAACGGAAAAATCACTATTTCATTCCCGAATGTAAAGGCAGGTCAGGCGATAATTTCGGCAATTGCCATAGCCACCAAAGATAAAACGGCAAAAGGAGCTTCGGCTTCGCCACGAAATATTCAGAGTGTTGCGGGTAATCCAGGAACTAAAATCGGTTCGTGGCTGGATATCAATTCCAAACAATATTCAGATTCGGAAGTTGTTTTTACGCAATTGCCTGCCGAAGTTTTTGGTGCGGATTATTTGCAATTTTCAGCAAATTCCAAAGCTTTTGGTTCATTTATAACCAAAGAAGATTCTGAAGTATATCTATTTAGTAAATCAAAGGATTCTATTTCCGGTTACAAAAAAATGACAGAAATGGCTAAAAATTCAAATAGGGTAGAATTTTCAGTTTTCCATAAAAAAGTCAAAAAAGGAGAAAAAGTACTTTTTGAAAACAACTCAATCGCTGTCGTACCAACCTATGATATGGGCGAAAAAGATGATTCAAGACCTGTCGTACTTTTAGAAGCAGAAACTTCCAAAACCACTGGTGGCGGAATCGAAAAAGGAAACTTCAAAAAGAGCGACTACATTGAGTTTACACAAAAAACAAAAAACAGTGTTCAGTTTGAAGTAAAACCCGGAGTCGCGGGAATATACCTGATGCGTTTCCGTTTTATGAACAGAAATGAAACGCCGTTGAAAGTCAAATTCAAAATGGAAGATGCTTACGGAATCCTGATGCGAAATGACACGATTGAGTTTCCTTCTTCGACTGAAAAATGGAAGATTTTAAATACCACTTCCGGTGGTTATATCAATGCAGGAACCTATAAAATCACGATAGAATCAGAAGATATGAAAGGCTTGCTTTTGGATTCTTTTGAGTTTCAATAATACGTCATTGCGAGGAACGAAGCAATCCCATAATGAGAGCAATAAATGTGATTTCTCCTTCGTCGAAATGACAACAGTAGTCGGCAAAATTAGAGTAGTATAAAATAATAAGTTTATGAATAAACATAAAGACGTTTTAAAAAAAGTCGGAACAGCAATAGTATTTTTGCTTCTTGTCGCTTGTGCACCAACTAAAAAGCAAGTCCGAATCGTTGAAGATTTTAATAAAAATTGGAACTTCAAATTAGGAGATTATCCAACAGCAATACAATCTAATTTCAATACTGCCGATTGGAGAACGCTGCAATTGCCACACGATTGGAGTATCGAAGGTGCATTTAATAAAGACAATCCAACCAAACAGGCACAGGCATTTTTGCCTGCTGGAAAAGGCTGGTACCGCAAAACATTTACACTTCCCGAAGATTGGAAGAACAAAAACATTTCAATAGAATTTGATGGCGTTTTCAAAAACAGTGAAGTCTGGATTAACGGATATTCATTAGGAATGCGACCTAACGGATACATTTCATTTACCTACGAATTGTCCCAATATCTGAACTTCGGAACACAAGAAAACATCATTGCCGTAAAAGTCGATAATGATGCGCAACCCAATTCCAGGTGGTACACGGGTTCGGGAATTTATAGAAATGTAAGATTGGTTGCCAGCGAAAAATTGCACGTCGCAAAATGGGGAACTTATGTTACAACGCCGGAAGTTTCGACAGAAAAAGCCTCGGTACATTTGGAGGTAACGATCGAAAATAAAACCGATGCTGAAAAAGGATTCCAATTGGTGACTTCTATTCTGGATGCGAATAATAAAGAAGTAGCCAATGCAACTACAACTGAAAAAATAGCTGCCCATACCACTTCAAAAAAAGTACATAATCTAAGCGTGAATCAGCCAAAATTATGGGATACAAAAAATCCGAATATGCACAAAATTCTCACTACAATTTATGAGAATTCAATAGTAGTCGATAATTACGAAACGCCTTTAGGATTCCGATTCTTCAATTTCGATGCCGAAAAAGGCTTTTCGCTGAATGGTGTTCCGACGAAAATATTAGGCGTTTGCCTGCATCACGACAACGGAGCTTTGGGAGCTGTAGAAAACATTCACGCCGTCAAAAGAAAATTGAAAATCCTGAAAGAAATGGGAACCAATGCCATCCGAATGTCGCACAATCCGCATTCGTTGGAGATGATGCAATTGTGCGATGAGATGGGATTTATTGTTCAGGCTGAGTTTACCGATGTTTGGAAAAAGAAAAAAGTGACCAACGATTACCATAAAGATTGGGATGCGTGGCACAAACAGGATTTGGAAGATTTCATTAGGAGAGACCGCAACCATCCGTCGGTGATCATGTGGAGTATTGGAAACGAAATCAGGGAACAATTTGACAGCACTGGAATTGCCATTGCCAGAGAATTGGCTCAAATCGTAAAATCGCTTGATACCACTCGTCCCGTTACGAGCGCTTTGACAGAGAATGTTATCGAGAAAAATTTCATTTATCAATCAGGAGCTTTGGATTTGTTGGGATTCAATTACAAACACGAGGATTACAAAGACTTCCCTGTTCGTTTCAAAGGACAAAAAATATTGGCTTCCGAAAGTGTTTCGGCTCTGGAAACCCGTGGGCATTACGATTTTCCTTCGGATGGGATTAAGGCTTGGCCTCCGAAACACGGTGCGCCTTTTGACGGAAATGCAGACTGGACTGTTACGGCTTACGATCAGGTACAATCCTATTGGGGAACAACGCACGAAGCCAATTGGAAAACCATTAAAAAACAGGATTTTATGGCGGGAACTTTCATCTGGACAGGTTTCGATTATCTGGGCGAACCCGACCCGTATCCATATCCGGCAAGAAGTTCTTATTTCGGAATCGTAGATTTGGCGGGCTTTCCCAAGGATGTCTATTATATGTACCAAAGCGAATGGACAACCAAACCTGTTTTGCATCTTTTTCCGCATTGGAACTGGACAGCAGGACAGGAAGTAGACGTTTGGGCGTATTACAACAATGCCGATGAAGTAGAATTGTTTCTCAACGGAAAATCATTGGCAACTAAATCCAAACAAAATGATGATTTGCACGTTTCGTGGCGCGTAAAATTCGAACCCGGAACGATAAAAGCCATTTCCAGAAAGAATGGGAAAGTAGTCTTGGAAAAGGAAATTCATACTGCCGGAATAGCTTCTAAAATAGCTTTAGTAGTGGATAAACAAACCCTAAAAAACGACAGTTACGATTTGGTTTACGTAACCGTTTCCATCACCGATGCCAATGGAAATTTAGCACCAAACGCCAATGATTTAATTAATTTTGAAGTTAGCGGTGGAGGAAAATTGGTTGGAGTTGACAATGGCTATCAGGCAGGTTTAGATTCGTTCAAAGCCAATTCCTGCAAAGTCTATAATGGCAAATGTATTGCCATCATTCAATCGAATGGTCAGCAGGAAAATATTCAGTTGAAAGCTTCAACGGGGAATGGGATTTCGCAGGCAACGATTGACATAAAAGTAGAATAAGAGCAGATAAATAATATTTTAAAATAGAAAAATGGAAAGAGTTTTTGCAGAATATCTTATTGAAACCCCTTATAATGTAGAACAAGCAGCGGCAGTTTTGGCTGGTGAACAATCATCGGGAACTTTTGTATCCGTTCCGGGTGAAACCGAAGAATTGAAAAAACGGTTTGCAGCCCGAGTGGAAGATATTCAATTATTGGATTTGTCAGATATGCCTTCTATTCCAGGAGGAAGTATTCCCGGTAAAAAATACCAAAAGGCGAGGGTTAAAGTAAGTTGGTCGATTGAAAATTTTGGCTATAATTTGCCTGTTTTAATCAGTACTTTGCAGGGAAATTTATACGAGATAACTCAATTTACGGGTTTAAAATTAATGGATTTTGAACTTCCCGATTCTTTCAAAAATCATTTTAAAGGGCCAAAATTTGGGATTCAGGGTTCTAAATTATCCTGTGGTGTTACCGACAGACCGATGATTGGAACCATTATAAAACCAAGTATCGGGATGAGTATTGATGAAACGGCCACTCTGGTAAAATCATTGATTGATGCCGGAATTGATTTTATCAAAGATGATGAACTGATGGGATCTGCTGCCAATTCTCCTTTTGATGACAGGGTTAAAGCGATTATGAAAGTCATCCGTGACAACGAACAAAAAACAGGAAAAAAAGTGATGTATGCCTTCAATATCAGTGATGAAATTGATGAGATGCAACGAAAATACGACTTGATTAAAAAGGAAGAAGGAAGCTGTGCGATGATTAGTGTCAACAGTGTGGGACTGGCTGGCACAAAGAAAATTTGTGATCAGGGAGAACTCATAATTCACGGTCATAGAAACGGCTGGGGAATGCTGAACAGACATCCTTTGTTGGGGATTGAATTTCCGGCGTATCAAAAAATCCAACGGTTGGCAGGAGTAGATCAATTGCACGTAAATGGAATCCAGAATAAATTTTGGGAATCGGATGATTCTGTGGTTACTTCCATAAAATCCTGTTTGAAACCATTTTTGGGCGGATATGAAGTATTGCCCGTAGTGTCTTCCGGACAATGGGGAGGACAGGCGGTAGAAACCTATAGAAGAACACAAACCACCGATTTATTGTATATGGCTGGAGGCGGAATTTTGGCGCATCCAATGGGACCAAAAGCAGGAGTAAATGCCCTTCAACAAGCCTGGACTGGAGCCGTTGACGGTTTGTCTGTTGAAGAAATCGCACAACAATATCCCGAATTTGCAGCATCGGTTAAGAAATTTTCTAAATAATGAACCAGAAAGATAAATTGCTATTGGCCTATTATGGCGATGATTTCACGGGTTCTACGGATGCCCTTGAATTCCTGACATTGGCTGGAGTGAAAACGGTTCTTTTTCTTCGAAAACCAGAACAAAAAGACTTAGACCGTTTTCCAGGGATTCAGGCTATCGGCTTGGCCGGAAAAAGCAGATCAATGTCGCCTTCAGAAATGGAAACGGAACTTTTCCCCGCTTTCGAAAATTTGAAAAGTTTTGAACCAGCACATTTTCATTATAAAGTCTGTTCCACTTTCGATTCGGCACCACACGTGGGAAACATTGGTAAAGCGATTGAAATTGGAAGTGAAGTCTTTGATCAAAAAACGGTGTTGGTTTCGCCATCAGCGCCACATTTGGGACGATTTTGTGTATTTGGAAATCTATTTGCCCGAATGGGAACTATAGGAGATGGGGAAATTTACCGCATTGACCGACATCCATCGATGAGCAAACATCCCGTTACGCCAGCTTTGGAAGGAGATTTGACGATACATTTGGCAAAACAAACAGAGAAATCCATAAGTCTGGTCAATCTAACAACAATTGAAAAAGGGGCAAAAGATGTTCTTGAAATTGTGGCCAATAACAACGCAGAAATTCTGTTTTTTGATGGGTTTAATTTGGAACATTTGAAAACTATTGGAAGTGTTTTTAACAAATTGGTAACAGAAAAAACATTGTTCTCTGTAGGTTCATCCGGAATAGAAATGGCATTGGGATTAGCTTGGAAGGAAGAGAAAATCATAGGAAATGAAATAGAATTTGAACCACGGGGAGAAGTTTCGCCTTTACTCGTTTTGTCGGGAAGTTGTTCTCCGGTGACATCAAACCAAATTGAATACGCTCTCGAAAATGGATTTTTGGAAATAGCATTAGAAAGCAACGCTGTCGATATTCAAAATCAGGAAGCAATTATTAAAAGCACCGTTGCTCAAATTGTTGCCAATTTCAATAATGGAAAAAGTACCATTCTGCATACGAGTACTGGGCCAAACGACCCGCGTATTGCCGAAACTGAATCGTATTTTATAGCAAAAGGAGTGTCTGCAAATGAGATTCAAAAACAATGCAGTACCCTTTACGGAAGTGTTCTTGGGCAAATAACCAAAGAAGTGCTGAAGACCGTCAAAATAAAAAGAATCCTTTTTGCCGGTGGCGACACTTCCAGTTATGCCGCATCCGAACTGGATATTCTGGCATTAGAAATGATTGCGCCATTGGCTCCGGGAGCTCCGCTTTGCAAGGCTGTTTCGGACAATGATTGGGTAAATGGAATAGAAATGAATTTTAAAGGCGGGCAGGTTGGTACCGCCGATTATTTTATAAAAGTTTTAAAAGGAGAAAAATTATGAAGACAAAAACATTAGGTTTTGTACATACATCGGCAACATTGGTTCCTTTGTTCCAACAATTAAGCAACGAGTTTTTAAAAGGTGTAGAAACTTTTAATATAGTCGATGACAGCTTGATTAAAGACGTTATCAAAAAAGGAAAATTAATGCCGAATACTGCCGCCAGAGTAGTCAGTCACGTTCAGGCTGCGGAAGCCGCGGGTGCCGATGTGATATTGGTAACCTGTTCTTCTATTGGCGTTGCCATTGAAACAGCAGCTACATTAAGTGGTGTTCCTGTAATTCGAGTAGATCAGGCTATGGCTGATGAAGCCGTGCAAATCAGCAATAAAATTGGGGTAATAGCCACTTTGCCTACAACATTGGAACCAACCAGTGATTTGGTGAAAAGAAGAGCAGAATTAGCCGGTAAAAATGTAACAATCTCTTCAAAATTATGCGAAGGAGCTTTTGAAGCTTTAATGAGCGGGGATACAGCAAAGCACGATGAAATGGTAGCCGAGGCTTTGAAAGAATTAATGAAAGAAGTGGATGTAATTGTTTTAGCTCAAGCCTCAATGGCTCGCGTTGTAGATAGTCTAAGTGCGGAAGAAAAATTAGTGCCGATTTTGGCAAGTCCCGCTATTGCAATGAAAAAACTGGCGGAACTTTATTTTTAAAATGAAGTTAAATTGATGATTTTCGAGCAGAAAGATTTGGCCTTTTTGCCAATATCGTCCCGTTTTGCGTTACAATCTTTTGTGCCGAACACCGGCACAAAAGGATTTTCACTTCAACCGGGGCTAGGAGTTAGGATTCGGTTTTTTTGCCATCTTCTAAAAAATAAATAACAGATTAAAACAAACTATATGCGTAAATATTTTCTTTGGGCTGCCCCAATACTTTTCATTGTTGCCGGTTTGGGTTGGTTGCAACAAATCGACATTATTTGGAAAATGGGATTGATTTTGGGTTTTTCAAGTATTGCCATTGGGGTAGGACATCTAAAAGTATTAAGCGGATATCAATACACTTTTTGGATTATTACCGCAGTTTGCGCAGGATTAATTTTTCCTGACTTTTTTCTGCACGTTGGTGGCTTTGATATGCGCAACAAATGGCTCATCCAGATTATTATTCAAATGGTGATGTTTGGAATGGGAACTCAAATGAGCATCAAGGATTTTACTGGAATCCGAAAATCTGGAAAAGGAGTTCTTATTGGTTTGCTGGGACATTTTACCATTATGCCTATTATGGGATTTATCATTGCCAAAACTTTTGGTTTTGAACCCGAAATCGCCGCAGGAATTATCCTGATTGGCTCTTGTAGCAGCGGATTGGCTTCAAATGTAATGACCTATATTGCCAAAGGAAATTTGGTTTTATCTGTTACCGTAACGGCAATGTCCACTTTGGCTGCACCTATAATGACACCATTTTTAATGAAAATATTTGCAGGAACTTTGGTAGAAGTTCATTTCTTCAACATGATGATGGAAATAATCAAAATTGTCCTTGTGCCATTGGCAGCAGCTATGGTTCACGATATTCTAAAAACTTACGGAAGTGTAGCAAAAAGAAGAATATATGTTTTGACGTTCTTGTCATCACTTTGGTTGGGGATTGTTTTTCTCTTTGGAAATTCTTTCCAACTTGCCGAAGACAGTACGGCTGTGCATATATTGGAAATCGTGAACTTCTTGTGTGGTGCTTTTATTGTAGGTTCGTTGTACCATTTGCTGTATAAAGCGTACCCTAAAATAGATGCGATTATGCCTTATTTTTCGATGTTTGGAATTATCTATTTTACATTGGTAACCACTGCTGCCGGAAGAGATAATTTAATCCAAATTGGATTTTTGCTTTTCTTGGCTTCCGTATTACACAATGGAGCGGGTTACTTTTTTGGCTATTGGTTGAGTAGAGCCAGCGGCTTGGACAAGAAAAGCTGTCAAACGATTGCTTTTGAAGTAGGCTTACAAAACGGAGGAATGGCGTCGGGACTGGCGGGTTCCATGGGAAAATTGGCTACGCTAGGATTGGCTTCTGCTGTATTTAGCCCTTGGATGAATGTTTCAGGGTCTTTATTGGCAAATTATTGGCGAAAAAAAGGGGATAAGGAGGAAACTGTTGCTGTGGAATTCAGTGCTGAAGCAAATTAGAAATCAGATTCCTTTCATTCGTCACAACGTTTGAAATAAAATAAAAAACTTTAGAAAGTTAAAGCAAATTAAAAAATAGTTATAAATAAATTTTAGCATAATGACAACACAAACAAATAAACAAGCTTTTAGTGGAATTATTCCTCCAATGGTAACTCCTTTATTATCAGACAATCTTACATTGGATATCAAAGGAGTTCAGCATCTTGTAGAACATTTGGTTTCGGGAGGTGTTCACGGGATATTTATTCTGGGGACAACTGGCGAATCAACGAGTTTAAGTTATAAAACAAGAGAGCAACTCATTATTGAAAGCTGCAAAGCTGTAAATGGAAGAATTCCTGTATTTGTAGGTATTACAGATACTTCAATTGAGGAAAGCATCCATTTGGCCTTAATTGCTCAAAGAGTAGGAGCTGCGGCTGTCGTTGCTGCACCGCCTTATTATTATGGATTAGGACAGGAAGAGTTATATAAGTATTATTGGAGTCTAGCGGACCAACTTACCTTGCCACTTTTCTTGTATAATATGCCTTCGCACACCAAAATAAACATTGATGTAAAAACAGTGGTTCGTTTGTCCGAACATCCGAACATTATTGGTTTAAAAGACAGTTCCGCCAATGCGGTTTATTTTCAGACGCTTTGTTATTTACTTAAAACAAATTTTAGCCTTCTGGTAGGTCCAGAAGAAATCACGGCCGAAACGGTTTTGAGGGGAGGTAATGGAGGCGTTAACGGCGGTGCGAATCTTTTCCCAAAACTATATGTAGCGTTATACAATGCAGCAGTAGCCAAAGATTTTGCTCGAATTGAGGAATTACAAAACCTGGTGATGGAAATTAGCACTAAAATTTACACCGTTGGATCTTATGGTTCCAGTTATTTGAAAGGACTAAAAGGGGCTTTGTCAGCATTGGGAATTATTAATGGAAATATAGCGCCGCCTTTTACCACTTTTGACGAAAAAGAAATGACAAAAGTGATTGCAAACATCAAGGAAATCGAAGCTGAGATCGCAAAAGTTTTGTAATTCGAATTACTAAAAAAATAAAAATTAACCATATAAGGGATATAAGTTCACATAAGCTAAAACTTAAATGAACTTATATCCCTTATATGGTTTTAAATCGGAATATTATTGTTTGAAATAAAAGTCAGTGAGACAATATTTATACCGATTTTATTAAGATTTAGCAATTTCCTCCGTCATGTTTGCCGTTTTTGGATGCAAAGTAACAAGCTGTAAAATAATGGCAACAACGACCACGATGGTTAATAATACGAATATATGTCCCATTCCTCCGCTATCAGCAGCTTTTCCTAAATATTCCGTTATAACAGCTCCCGCAGAAATACCGACTAAGTTCATAATACCATATCCAGTAGCGCGATAACGGGGTGATACAAACTGGCAAAGAATAGGCATATTATTAGTGTCAAAGACACCAAATCCAAGACCAAAGAGCATTCCTCCCGTTAAAATAGCTTCCAGACTGGTGCCATTACCCAGTAAAAAGAGTGCCGGAATCGTAAGAGTCAAACCGATTACGCTTGTGTAGATGCGTCCTTTAAGGTTCTGCATCACCCATTTGTCTGAAATAAAACCACCAATCAACACCCCTACAAACGATGACATTGCGATGGTTACGGTAGCCATAGGACCTGCAAGTGACATATCCAGATGTAGCGTTTCGGAGAACAATGTCGGCAACCAGTTTTTGGCCGCCCATCCAGGCAGACTCGGAGCCGAGAAATAAAACAGCAAAACCCAAAAAGAGATATTACCGAATAAGATGCCCAGCCCTTTGAACATTTGCCTAAATTCGGTTTTCATCGATAATTTTTGGGAGGTATCAAAAACATAGGCTTTCTTTTCTTTTATGAAAAAAATTAACAAAATACTGTAAATAACACCAATCAGACCGACGGAATGAAAGGTAAAATGCCAAGAAAAATGTTCAGAAACAGTAGCGCCAAATCCGCCCAACGCTTGCCCAAGGTATATTCCGGTAGTATGAATGGCTATGGCAAAAGAGCGTGTATTGCCTTGGTGGTAGTCTGCTATCAACGATAAAGCGGCAGGAATATAGAAAGCCTCGCTGACCCCCATGATAGCGCGTAATACATATATTTGGTTGAAAGTAGTCGCGTAGCCCATGGCCATCGTAACGCCAGACCAGACAAAGAGACTGCAAACAATCATGTTTTTTCGGTTCATCCTGTCAGCAATGATTCCGGAAATTGGGCTCATCAACGCATAAATCCAAAGAAAAATAGCCATTAGACGACCAAAGTTTTCAGCCTTGGCTAATTCAGGAATATCAAGCATCATTGCCGGTTTCATAGTAGAAAGCATCTGGCGATCCAGATAATTTAACAATGCCACAAACCACAATAATCCAACAACTATCCAAGGATACGATTTCTTTTCACTCAATTTTGCAATCATACGGTATGTACTAATAATTAATTTAATTATTTTTTTATCTATATTGTCTGTATTTTGCCGCGAAGTGGCTGTTAATTTATATTCCTATTTATAAATTTATTTGCTTGTTTTTTCAGCAGCTTTTTTTGCTTTTATGGCATCGGTGAAAGCTTTATACATTTGCTTCCAGTTGCGACCATTGTTGTTTAAATACTGCTTGATTTAGTTTTGTAAATTTCGAAGATAGCCGATATTTGTTTCATGCTCTTATAATCGACAGCTTGTTCACGGGCTTGTTTCATATATTTGAGAATAGTTTCCTCTTCCAAGGCCGTCATGTTCGGAACGATGGATTTATAACCTGCCATAGTAAATTGAACTTTTCCAATAGTATATTTATCCAAGATAAGCTCCACTTGGTCCTCCTTCAGCTCTTTGCGAAGTCCTGCCATCAGATTTTCATGCACTGTTTTTGGCATGGATGATTGGGAGATAATCTGTCTTTCCAAATCGCTGAGTTGTTGTCCCGTTGTTGGGTTGATTCCGGCAGGTACTATAGTTCCGGGATGTTCGTTGTTCCAGTCGCGAACTGCTTTCAAATGGGTAACGATTATGGTCTGGAGTCGCTGTTCTTTTGAAGTATCATTCAAATTTAAGGAAGTCACCCATTCGGCGGCTTTCTTTTCTTGTTCCAGATTAGAATTGGCTTGTTTTTCTTCTTGGGTCAATTCCTTTTTCTGGGTTTGCTTAGCGTCAGTTTGTTCTTGTGCTGAAGTAGTATTCGAAAGGAATAATGCAAATAATGATGCTGTTAAGATGATTTTATTTTTCATGGTGTTAATTGAATTTAATGTTTTTATATGGAAATGTATAGTAGAAACGGATTACAAATACACGAATCAGTTTTAAAATTCCGATTGTTTGTATAAATATCCAAAAAATAGAACTAGCAAAATAAAGACGAAATCAGTTATAATTCGGGTATTTGCTTCTTTAGAATTTTCTTTGAAAGCTTTTATTATTCTCAGTATTAATAAAGGAAGCACTATAATGAGCAAAGCCCAATTTATGTAATCTTTTAAATTTCCTTTCGGAATAAAAAGGACTATTAAAGATATGGCAGCAAAAATCCAGACAAAATTATTTTTTATTTTTTCCATTTAATCGAATCTTTTATTTTTCTTACAAAACTTAAAAGGCTAGTTCGGTATTTCAAACTAGCCTTTTGTTTTATTGTTGAATGCTTCTGGGGTTTGCGTTAGGGATGGGAGCGGCATCCTTTTATGGAGCGATAGCGGAATAAAAGATATAGTGTACAGCCCGACCCTTGTGGTAACGCCCAAAAAAATCCTCTAAATTTTATTCATACAATGCCTTGTAAGTAGCGCAAGCTCTATAATCAGAAGATTCTGGATCCATGCCAAAAGACGCCCAAGCGCTTGGTCTGAAAATCTTTTCTTCGGGAACATTGTGCATGTTTACCGGGATTCGGAGCATGGCTGCCAAAGTAATTAAATCAGCACCAATATGTCCGTAAGTGAAGGCGCCATGATTGGCTCCCCAATTGGACATTACGCTATAGACATCCTTGAACGGCCCTTTGCCAGTTAAGTTGGGAACAAACCAAGTCGTTGGCCAAGTTGGATTGGTTCTTTCGTTGATCGTGTTGTGCACGTCTTCAGGAAGTTCGATAGTTTTTCCTTCGGCGATTTGCAATACGGGTCCGATGCCTTTCACGATATTGATTCGGCACATAGTTACAGGCATTTCTCCTTTGGTTTTAAAAGTGGAAGAATAGCCACCACCTCTAAAATACTCCAACATTCCTGGTCCCCAAGAGGTGTTTTCTAAACATTTTTCAACTTCGTTTTCGGTAATGTCCCACCATGGTTTCATGGCTGGTTTTCCGTCTATGGTTTGTTCACCTGTTCCGTCTAATGCAGAAGCTCCAGAATTAATAAGATGTATAAAACCGTTTGCAGCGTCTCCTTTTAGTTCGTGACCAGTCACTCTTTTTACGGCTTCAGGACTCCAATAGGTTCTAACGTCGCTAAAAATTTGGGCTGCTCCTGTTAATAAATGACCAAACAACATCGAAATTCCGTTCAAACTGTCATTTTCCGTAGCCAACATAAAAGGTTGTCGGATCCCGTTCCAGTCAAATGATGAGGTTAGAATGGCTTCCATAAAATCACCATTTGGAAGATGGTCTGTCCATTGTCTTTGCCCTTGGAAACCACCCGAAATGGCGTTTCTTCCCAAGGCTTCTTCGCCATATCCTAATGCTTTCAACTTCGGATTTCCAATCATCAAATCACGACCGATTAAGGCCATTTTCACGACAAATTCCCAATCTTTGTCTAATTCGGCTCTTGATTTTTGTCGGTTCTCCGGATTGTAATCTTTTCCTTCTTTGCATTTTTCTTTCGTCCAAGCAAAAGCTTTTTCGTATTCTTCCTTGTCGTAGATTTCGTGTTTAATTCTTCGGGAGAATTCGGTCATGTCGATGTTTTCACAACGCATTCCCAAGTAGCTTTCGAAGAAATTTGGGTCAATGATAGAACCCGCTATTCCCATGGAAACGGCTCCCATAGATAAGTATGATTTTCCTTTCATCGTAGCTACTGCCAATCCGGCTTTTCCAAAAAGCAATAATTTTTCTTGGACATCGGCGGGAATACTGGTGTCATCGCTGTCTTGAACGTCTCGCCCATAAATACCAAATGCGGGAATCCCTTTTTGGTTGTGACCTGCCAAGGCTGCGGCTAAATAAACAGCTCCCGGGCGTTCGGTTCCGTTGAAACCCCAAATTGCTTTTGGAATCATTGGATCCATATCGATGGTTTCGCTGCCATAACACCAACAAGGTGTTACGGTTAAACTCAAGCCAACACCTTCTCTCGAAAACTTATCGGCGGAAGCAGCGGCTTCGGCAACGCCTCCAATGCAGGAATCCGAAATAACACATTCCACTTTACTGCCGTCAGCATGTCTTAGATTTTTTTCCAAGAAATCAGCGGCGATTCTTGCCATATTCATCGTAGATTCTTCAAGCGATTCTCTAACGCCATCCAATCTTCCGTCAATTACGGGTCTGATTCCTATTTTGGGTAACTGTCCAATTAAATTTTTATAATTCATTATATTATTTTTTAATTTTTAGTTTATTTTCTTTCGGTTTAACTATTTGATAGATAAGTTTTACCAATTTAATTTATTTGTTATTCAGTAGGTTAACTTGAAATGGGTTGTTTTACTTTATGCCCAAATAGTCCAAAATAAAGGATTATTAAAAAACAAACTAGAGGAATGATGTATCCGGCTTGGATATCATCGTGTTTCATGTCGATTAAAGTTCCCATACCGTAAGGAAGTATGGCGCCACCTACAATGGACATCACCAACCAAGACGAACCTGTTTCGGTATTGGATTTTAATCCTACCAGACCCAAAGAGAAAATAGTGGGGAACATAATTGACATGAAAAATCCAATTCCACCCAGCGCATAAATAACATAAATCCCTGTTCCGTAAATCGCAACCAAACATAGGAAAACACTTATTACACAATAGATAGAAAGCAGCACGGAGTCTTTGACGAATCTTAAAAAGAAAGTTCCAATAAATCGGCCTGCCATAAACAGAAAGCCATAAATACCAAGATAATATGCAGCTGTTCTTTCGTCTAAACCAGCGCCTTGTTGTGCTATTCTTATAAAAAAGCTCGTGATGCAAACCTGAGCTCCTACATAAAAGAATTGCGCAACGACTGCCCAGCTTAAATGAGAAAATTTTAAAACAGAGAAAAAACCGGGTTTGATTTCTACCTCAGTATGTTGCGGTTTCATCGAAGGCAAGTGCATAAAATAAAATAATATGGCAACCAAAACCAAGATGCTTCCTAAAATGATATACGGTAATTTTACGGCAGAAGCTTCTTCCAATAAATAGGCAGCTCTTACGGTATCCGACATTGCAGCCATTTGTTCTGGTGTATTGGTTTTTCCAGACAGGATAAATAAAGATCCTACAATTGGAGCAACCATTGCTGCCAAACCATTAAAAGATGCGGCAAGATTTAACCTTTTAGAAGAAGATTCCGGTGGGCCTAAAATCGCAGCATACGGATTGGCGCTGGTTTCTAAAATTGTTAAACCACAACCAATCACAAATAAAGCGAATAAGAAAAGTTCGTAGGTTCTGGTGTTTGCGGCTGGCACAAAAAGGAATGCCCCTGTTGCAAAAACCAATAGACCTATAATGATGCTGTTTTTATAACCAAATCTTTTAATCAACATTCCGGCAGGAATCGCCATAATAAAATAAGCAAAAAACACAGAGGTATCAATCAAAGTTGATTGACGGTTGTTTAATTCACACGCTTTTTTTAAGTGTGGAATTAAGATAGAATCCAGATTGTGTGCCATTCCCCAAAGGAAAAATAAGCTGGTAATTAAGATAAAAGGTAAAAGGTATTTTGCTCCCGCTCCCTTTTCTGCCGGCACTTCATGTTGGTCGCCAATTTGATTTGTTACTTGCATGGTTGTATTTATATTTTTAAGATTATTTCCTTTTCACTAATAATAAATGATCACAGACTAACACCACTTCTCCTTTTTGATTAATGATTTCTACGTGTTCTGTAACGGTGCCCATTTCGGGTCTTTTTGCATCTCCTTTTTCAGAAATCGTAATTTCGGAATGAATAGTATCACCTATGTGTACAGGTTTCACAAATCGCATGCGGTCATATCCTTTAGAAAATGCTTCGGGATTAATTTCGGATGCTGTTAACCCGATACCAATGCTGAAAACCATGGTTCCATGTGCAATACGTTGACCAAAAGGTTGTGTCTTACACCATTCTTCATCCATGTGATGCGGAAAAAAATCGCCTGTGTGGCCTGCATGAACTACAAAATCGGTTTCGGTAATGGTTCTGCCTAATGTTACTCGTTTATCGTCGATTTGATACTCTTCGAAAAAGGTGGATTTAAAATACATATTTTTGTTTTTTTTATTCACCATATAAGGTATTTAAGGTCATTTAAGTTGCTACTATATTTAGCTTATAAGTCCTTAAATGCCTTATATGGTTTAAATTATTTTCTATAATTCATCTAAGGAAACGCCGCTATTTTTATTGCTGATATAACAAGCTTCGACCACTTTCATGGTTTCTAATACGTCTTGTACACTGGTATGTAATATTTGATCAGAGCCTTCTTTAAAGCGCATCAAATTTGACATGGTACCGATAAAAGCCTCCGGAAACCAAGAACCTTCGAGCTCTATTTTTTTCCATTCATATTCTTTTTCATTTCCTTCAATGGGTAGCGCATATTCAAATATGTCCGCCAATCCATCAGGATAATTCATCAACAAGCCCATTTTAGCTTTAATTGCACCTTTTGTCCCTTCCCATTTAATGTAGCTTTCTTCATGTTTAGGACCAAAATGATGATCATGATTGGTATTAATTACCACATGCATCGTTTCACCATAATCCAAAATAATACTTGACCTACTCGAAGATAATTTTTTTAATGGATGTTTGGCGGTTTTTGCCATTACGCTTTTAGGATTTCCTAAAAAGGAACGAATGCAATCAATGTAATGAACACTATGAAAAAGGATTTCTAACCGTGGATGTTCCTTGATAAGTGGGAACAATTCCCATGGGGTATTGACAGTAACTTTGAATTCCAGGTCATATAATTCCCCAATAATTCCTTGATTGATAATATGTCTGGCTGCACTGACAAAAGAGGCAAAACGCAATTGGAAATTTATCGCAGCCACTAATTTTTTTCTTTCGCAGACGGCTACAATTTCACGAGCCTGTGTTAAATCGTTGCCCATCGGTTTTTGAATAAGAACCGCAGCGCCATCTGGCAATTGCTCTAATATTTGGATGTATTGATCGGGCAGAACTGTGATGTCATAAACAGTGTTTTCGGGTGCGTTTTTTACCGCATCAGCAACGTTTTCAAAAACATGCTCTATTTTGAATTTTTGGGCAAGATCATGCGCCTTTGAAAGTGTTCTGTTTGTAATACCAAAAACTTTAAACCCAGCCATTTCATAGGCAGGCAGATGGGCATCTTTGACAATTCCACTGGCTCCAATAATGATAATGGGTTGTTGCGTTTCAGGCAATAATGGTTTATAAGGGATATTCATGTCTTTAAATAATTTTTTGAATAGTATTTTGCGTTTCTTCCAAGAGTTCTCCAGATGGAATATCGCTTTCTAATGCTTTAAGTACCATTTTGTCTATCAATTCGGCTACTTTCGGCCAAACAGGAGTTTGTGGTAACGTTAAAGCGTGTTCATGAAGCATTCCTAATTTGTGATAAAAGGGAATAGTCTCATTAATTTCGGAATCATTCCAAGTGGATTTGCGACAGCCAATTCCTCCTTCTTCCGTTAATAATTTATCACCTTCAGGCGTGGTGGCAAATCGTAGAAAATCATATGCCAATTTTTGATGTTTGCTTCCTGTTCCTATGGTGTATAACCAATATACATTAAGCGAAGCCGTTTTATGGTTTTTATCATGGGGAAGTTCCGTAATATCTACTTTGCCTTTTACTTTTGATTCCTCAATTACTTCACACATCGAGGCAAAACCAAACCAATTGATTGCCAATGCAGCTTCTCCTTTGGCGAAAGCCATTCCTGCTTCTACGGAACCAAAATCTTTTGATTTGGGATGAACTGCGTTTTTATTATTGACTATATTTCTGTAATAATCTAACGCTTCAATTGCTGCAGATTGGTTAATGTCAATTTGATTTTGAGCATTTAATAACGATCCTCCTCTAGTCCATAGTTGTAAGCAAAAATCAAAAACCATGTTGTGACCGTCAGGGTAATTTGCAAAAACACATCCGTAAAGATTCTCTTCGGGTCTGTTGAAAAATTCTGCTATTTTGGTAAATTCTTCCCATGTTTTTGGAGGATACAATTCGTAGCCAAATTGTTTTTTGAAAGCTTGTTGTTCAACTTTATTTTCAAATAAATCTTTTCTGAAAATCAAACATTCCGGACCGTCGTGAAAAGGTAATCCATACGTTCCATTATTAATTTGCTGTAAATTCAACAATGATTGATGCCATCCGTCAGGATAATTTTGGGGGGTATTTTGAGCAATGAATGGTGTTAAATCTTGAACTGCTTTTTCGTTTACAGCGTCAAATATCCAATCTGTATTCATGTGCGCAATATCCCAGCTTCCATTTTTTAAACCTTTATTTGTGATGGTTTCTTCATACAAGTCATGCAACTCTAACGGAATCATTTCGGCTTCAATGCTTAGGTTGTTTTTTAGGCAAAATAAGTCCCATAGCTTTTGTAAGGTACTTTCAAAAGGTCCGAATTTTCTGACTGCTATCCTTATTTTTCCCATTAGCAATTAATAAATTCTTTTAAAATTTTCTCATTATCCTGTCCTAATTTTGGGGAACCTTTACTTGAAGTAAAAAATTCTCCATCTATTTTGATAGGGCATCTTGTGGTTTTATACGAATATCCATCTATCATTTGAACTTCCTGTACGAAATCTAAAACTTTAAAACCTTCTTCGGCAAACAATTGTTGGTAGTTCAATACACTGGCGCACCAAATATCTGCGGGTTCTAAAATATTCAACCAAAACTCAGTACCCTGAGTTTGTAAATGTGTGGCCAGAATATTTTTGATTTCGTCTCTTAAACCAAATTTATTCTCCGGAAATTGCAAAAGTGCCTCGCATTTTAAAAGGGAAGCCAAAACGGGAATGGATCCCATGGCTAAAGCCAAATAGCCATTGTTAGTTTTATAAATCCCGTATGGAGCTCCTAAATAGGCATGTGCATTGTTGCTTTTCGTCCTTACGGGTAATTCTCCGCCGTCATTAAAATAGGTGGTAATGGTTTCAAACTGAAAATCAAAAGCAGATTCCAGCATACTCACCTGAACTATTGCTCCAATGTTATGAACAGCTTTTCTATATAAAGCCGCTAAAATTCCTTGTGCCAAATGGGCACCTGCAAGCATATCTACGATGGATAAACCCATTGGTACAGGACCATCATCTTGATTTCCGCTTAACCATGTCAAAGCAGTCAACGATTGTAATAATAAATCCTGTCCAGGCAAATCTTTTAATTCGGATTTTGTACCGTAGCCAGAAATTTCTGCATAGACTACATTTGGATTAATTTCTTTTACAATATCATAGCCTAAACCCACTCGTTCCATCACTCCGGGTCTGAAATTATGCATCACCACATCGGCTTTAGCCAGCAGTTTTTTTAATTTTTCGAGTTCAGCGGGCTGTTTAAAATCGATGGCAAACGATTCTTTATTCCTGTTGATGGTATGAAATACGGAAGATTCTCCATTCATTATTAAATCAGAAGTATATAAGGTGCGGCAGATGTCTCCTGTGCCGGGTTTCTCAATTTTTATAACACGTGCACCTAAGTCAGCTAGTCGCAAACTGGCTGATGGGCCGGAAAGAAACTGGCTAAAATCTACTATTAAATAATCTTCTAATGGTTTCATTTTAATAGTTTAAAAATTGTTGGTGTATTTGTAAATTGTCTTCTCCAACTTTAGGCGCAGCTTTCGAGCTAGTTAAAATTTCGCCGTCCAATTGAATAGGACTTCTGGTAGTGACCAATGTTGCTCCAGCCGAATTTTTTACGGTTTGTTTCAATTGCAAATCATTCACAAAAGACTGATTGTTTAAGTCGTTGTAATCCAGTACTTTTCCGCACCAAACCCCTTTGCTTTGTAATAAGTTTAACCAATATTCAGATGTTTGAGTACTTAGTCTGGCACTCAATAATTCTCTTATTTCATCTCTCGAAGCAAACCATTGGTGCTTGTCGGTATATTCTTTTAAATCTATTTCTAGAAGTGTCCCGATGAAAAGTAAATTTCCCATGGCCAATGATATATAGCCATCTTGGGTTTGATAAATTCCGTAGGGGGCGCTTAGAAAGGCATGTGCACTTCCTTTAACATCTCCTCTTTCTGGCAATTGTCCACCATCATTCAAAAAGGAGGTAATCGATTCGAACTGTATATCCAAAACAGATTCCAGTAAACTCACTTCTACCAAAACTCCTTTTCCTGTCTTTGCTCTTTTGAGTAATGCGGTTAAAATTCCTTGTACAAAATGGTTGCCACACATTAAATCGGCTACTGCTAAACCAAAAGGAACGGGTCCCTGACTTTTCCTGCCACTTAACCAGCTTAGTCCGGATAGGGATTGTAAAAGTAAATCTTGCCCGGGTTTTTTAGCCCATGGACCCTTCTCGCCGTAACCAGTGATTGTTCCATATATTACTTTGGGATTAATAGTTAATGCGTCCGCAAAAGTTAAACCTATTTTATCCATTACGCCCGGTCTAAAATTATGGGTCATAATATCTGCTTTGGCGATAAGTTTTTTCACTAAAACCAAATCCTCCGGATTTTTGAGGTCGGCGGCAAAAGATTCTTTATTTCTATTTATTGTGTGAAACAACAAGCTGCTTTCGTCAACAAAAAGATCTTTGATGCTGAGTTGTCTGCAGGCTTCCCCTTTTACAGGGCGTTCAATTTTTATTACTCTTGCTCCTAAATCGGCTAATTTTAATCCCGCTGACGGACCTGCCAAAAACTGGCAAAATTCTAATACTACTAATCCTTCTAATGGTTTCATGTAGTTTGTAAGTTTAAAGACTTCACATAAAGCGCATTTAATGCTGACAAAACAACGTCTTCGTTTCCGCCATTCATCAAGTAATCACGAACAACATCGCCTGCATAATCTTGAAAATACATGTGTCCGGAATATCTTGGACGCAAGAAAGCTCGCTCCAAGGCTGGCAAAGTGTTTTTAAAATAGTCGTGGGTCAATTGATTGATTCTGTCACTTTTCCAAGCTTGTAAGTGACCTGGTTGTCCGCCATTGTCGGAAAATATATTTTGTTGAACTTGTGATGAAGCTGTGAATTCCGCATATTTAATTGCTTCGGGAATATGTTCACTAAAGGAGGAAACTGCTAAACCTGTACCTCCTAATGAGCTAATCATAGGTTGGTTTTCTAGACTTACCAAATCATAAAAATGAAGCAGTTTTCTGCTGTACCCTATTCTGGAATAATTGGAATATCCATATGCAAAAGGGCAGTAGGCTATTTCGTCCGAGTTTACCATGGCTTCATAAACCTGAATGGGATTCCTGTTAAAATTAGTGACATCAATTAATTGTGCTAATTCTCTAAACATTCGTAATGCCTTTTTTCCTGTTTCTGGAGAAATCACTTTTTCTTCAGATTGAAAAGGAGCTTCGCCAAGACTGCAGCAATACATGTAGAAACTCATTAACACATCAACTGGAATTCCGGCAAAAGCCACCAATCCTTTTTTGGCTAAAGCCAATAAATCGGCATAAGTTTGAGGAACTTTTAATCCTTGTTTCTCTATAATATCCAATCGAGCCGCTGCTACCGGAGTTGCCGCGTCTATTGGTAATGCCCATAGTTTATCGCTAAAAACATAGCTTCCATAAGAACGGCCAACAGTATTTATTTCTTGGTCCTTTATATAATCTGGAGAAAGGTAATCCGATAGCGGAAGGATAGCATTTGTTTGTGCTCCAAAACCCGTCCATGGATGGTCAATAACCAGCAGGTCGAATTTTTTGGCTAAATCTTCTATGGAAGCATCTGCGAATTCTTGTAAACTCCTTTTTTCCCAGCTAATCTCGATTCCTGGATTTAGTTCGGTAAAACGCTGAGCTGTTGCTACCATTGGTAACAAGCCTCTGGTGTGATTCCAAGTTATTCCTTTTAATCTCTTCATTTTTTTCTTGTAATTAGTATTTATGGTGTCACTGTTATTTGTAAAAAAGTCAAAATGACAATTACAAATGTAAAAATAAGATTGGATTGTGCAATACTTACAAATGTAAATATGACACTTTAGTATATGCGTGTTGATGGTTTTGTTTTGTTTTTACCCCTTTCTAAGCCTCGAAAGACTCTGTTTAGTAAGAAGCTGAAAAGGAAAAAGAATGATTTTTTTCTTCTTAAAAGAGTAAAACCTTGTTTTTATTACAAAAATAAAGCGCTTTACTTGTCTGATTTTGTGGAATATATAATTTCAACTACGGTCCGATTTATTTGAATTAACTAATTTTATGTAAATTTTATCTTTAACATTTATTTTTTAAAATGTTTAATTTAACAATGTTTTTTTTATATTATATGTTTATTTAAGCTACAAATTTAAAATAATATTTAAAAAGTTTGGAATATAAATATTAAAAAGTATATTTGTGCAATCGATTACATTACGTATTAATTCGATTTAAAGTTTCATGTAAAACGGTCTAACTAGATTAGTGTTAGGACAATGCTTTGTTTTTAAGGGATGTTCAGTTCTATTGGAGCGATTTTAGTAAATCAAGATGTAATCAAAACTAATTTAATATTTTAACTTTCTATAAATAATTGAAATTATGAACGAAAAGAATAAAGCTATTGGTAACTACCGCTGGTCAATTTGTGGTTTGCTTTTTTTTGCAACTACCATCAATTACTTGGACAGACAAGTGCTTTCTTTAACATGGAGCGATTTTATTGCCCCTGAATTCCATTGGACCAACAATGATTATGGAAATATTACGGCATTATTTTCGATTTTTTATGCAGTATCTTTATTATTTGCAGGAAGATTTGTGGATTGGTTAGATACTAAAAAAGGATTTCTTTGGGCTATCGGAATATGGTCTATAGGAGCTTGTTTACATGCATTTTGCGGTATTGCAACCGCAGGGATAATAACGGGTGAATGGTTCGTTGGTTTTGAAGAAGCGAAAGAATTAATTCGCAATGTTAATGATACCGGGATGGTAATTAATGTGAGTGTTACCTTATTTATTTTTGCTCGTTTTGTTTTGGCTGTAGGTGAGGCTGGAAATTTCCCTGCCGCTATTAAAACAACAGCTGAATATTTCCCAAAAAAAGACAGAGCATTCTCTACAAGCATCTTTAATGCGGGTGCCACCGTTGGCGCATTAGCCGCGCCAATATCTATACCATTTATTGCAAAATCTTTTGGTTGGGAAATGGCGTTTATTATTATAGGAGCCTTAGGTTTTGTTTGGATGGGATTTTGGGTTTTTATGTATGATAAACCTGAAAACCATACAAAAGTTAGTTCTGCTGAACTAGAATATATCCAGCAAGATGATATTGCCGATAGTAAACTTGAAGGATACGTGCCTGAAACGGCTACCAAAGTTTCTCTTATGGATTGTTTCAAGTATAAGCAAACTTGGGCTTTCGCTTTTGGTAAGTTTATGACAGATGGTGTGTGGTGGTTTTTCTTATTCTGGACTCCTGCTTATTTAAGTTCAGTGTACGGAATGGATTCTACTGAAGCCGCTTTACCATTATTTGTTTTATACATGATTACCTTGCTTTCTATTATTGGAGGTTGGTTGCCAACTTATTTTGTGGAAAAAAAAGGAATGAATCCTTATGAAGGTAGAATGAGAGCCATGTTAATTTTTGCATTCTTTCCATTATTAGCATTAATTGCTCAACCCTTGGGGCATATTAGTTATTGGTTGCCAGTAATTATAATTGGTATTTCAGGTGCAGCCCATCAATCTTGGTCAGCAAATATCTTTACAACTGTTGGAGATATGTTCCCGAAAAAGGCAATCGCTACCATTACAGGTATTGGTGGTTTAGCTGGAGGTATTGGCTCTACTATGATCAACAAAGGTTCGGGACTGTTATTTGATTATACCAAAGAAACTAATATGGCTTTTATGGGCTTTCAAGGGATTGAAGCTGGGTACTTTATCATTTTCTCTATTTGTGCGGTTTGTTACTTAACAGGTTGGATTGTAATGAAATCACTAGTTCCTAAATATGCTCCAATTACGGATTTGTAATATTTAGTTCATTATAAGCCGCTTTTTACTGATTGAAAACTTAGAGTACGCCATAATTGGTGCTATTCTGAGGTTTAAACCTATAATTTATATTTATTGAAAAGCGACTTGTTTTCAATTCAACTTAAGGGATTGAAATGAAAATTTTTGTCGCAATAATTTTCAATGAAACCAAATTTGCAGTAAAATAGAATTTCACAGAAACAAATTAAATTTAGATAAATAAAGTAATTAATTTATTATATGGATCCAATTTTTATCATTTTAATAGGAACTTTAGTAGTCCTTTTTTGCATCATCGTATTAAAGCTACATGCTGTTATTTCTTTGTTACTCGCAGCCTTAGTTACCGGTTTGTTGACTTCTTCAGACCTTATTTATGAATATGCGATTCATAAAGGAATGTCAATCCAAGATTCTCAGTCGTTGTCAAACGAGGGGATTGGAAAACGATTAGCGGACGCCTTTGGGAATACCAGTGGAAAAATAGGAATTTTAATCGCTTTAGGTTCTATTATTGGAGCTTGTTTGATGAAAAGTGGCGGTGCTGAGCGTATAGTGCGCAGTTTCTTGGGATTGTTTGGAAAGAAGAATGCTTCATTGGCTTTAATGTGCGGTAGTTTTTTATTGGCAATTCCGGTATTCTTCCAAACCGTATTTTATCTGATGTTGCCTTTGATAAAAAGTTTAGGAATCCACAGTCCTAAAAAATACAGTCTTTATTTAATGATGGTTATTGCCGGTGGAGTTATGGCGCATTCCTTGGTGCCGCCAGCTGCAGGGCCATTGTTTGTTGCTCAAGCCTTAGGTATTGATACCGGAACCATGATTATGGGAGGGTTTATTGTTGGGATATTCACTAGTTTGTGTGGGTATGTTTATGCACTTTGGGCTAATAAAAGATGGAATTTACCGATGCGGGATACTCCAGATATCAGTATTGATGATCTGAAAACTTTAGCCGAAAAAGACAATTCAGAATTGCCAGGTTTATGGATTTCTGTTATGCCGGTCATACTGCCCTTAATTTTAATTACGGTCAATACTTTTTCTGAAATGTCAAGCAAAGTAGATCAGGCCAGTTTGAGTTCGTTTGAAAAGTACTGGAATTCGGCTTTTGCTATTTTAGGGGATCCTAATATTGCATTGGCAATTTCTGCAGCAATAGCGGTATTTTTATTATGGTCAAGGCTGAAGGATACTAAGAGTTTTCAAAAAGTAATCACCGAGTCTATAAGTAGTGCCGGAGTGATTATCCTGATAACCACTTCAGGAGGTGTATTTGGTAAGATGCTGGAGCAGACAGGAATCGGAATTAGTTTAGGAGGTTTGGCGGCAAGTTATCAGATGGCTGTTTTGCCTTTAGCATTTTTTATAACGGCTGCAGTTCGAACGGTACAAGGTTCAGCAATGGTTGCGATGGTAACAGCTGCGGGAGTTATGAGTGGTATTAGTAGCACAGGTCTGGAATTTAATCCAGTTTATGTAGCCTTGGCTATAGGTTGTGGCTCCAAAATATTCACTTGGATGAATGACAGTGCTTTCTGGATTGTAACCGAAATGTGTGCGATGGAAGAAAAGGAAACGATTCGTCATTTTTCTTTTCTGTCAATGGTTATGGGATTTTCGGGTTTAATTCTAATTATGATTCTTTCAAAATTTTTACCTTTTATTTAAATGCAAGCAACAAATAACATAGTAATTAAAACTACTCCATTAGATAATGTGGGAATTGTGGCTAATACTCTTGGTTTAGCTGAAGGAACTTTACTTCAGGACGGAATAAAGTTGTTACAGTATATTCCATCGGGACATAAGGTTGCATTATCCGATATAAATAAAGGTGGAGAAATTATCCGATACGGTCAAACTATTGGATATGCAAATAAATTAGTTAAGCAAGGAGAATGGATAGAGGAGTCTAAAATGGACTTGCCGAATCCTCCTGATTTGCAATTTATTTCCTTATCAGAGAACAGTATTGCTGCTGTAGAACCTTTGGAAGGATATACTTTCGAAGGGTTTCGAAATTCAGACGGTAGTGTAGGAACCAAGAATGTTTTAGGGATCACCACCAGTGTTCAATGTGTGGCCGGTTTAACCGAACATCTGGTAAAGAAAATTAAACAAGAATTACTTCCCTTATATCCAAATGTAGATGATGTTGTAGCACTCAATCATTCTTATGGATGTGGTGTGGCTATCAATGCACCTGCAGCAATTGTTCCAATTAGGACCATTAAGAATATTGCAGCAAATCCAAATTTTGGAGGAGGAATAATGATTATAGGATTAGGATGTGAAAAATTAAGGCCTGAAAGCCTTTTGCCTAAAAACAATGACGATTCTGATGAATTTACCAGTATAACCTATATGCAAGATGAATCCTTTCATGGATTTAATGATATGGTGAAGGGAATTATGAAAACTGCCGAAACCCATTTAAAAAGCTTAAACAAACGTAAAAGAGAAACTTGTCCTGCCTCAGATTTAGTTGTAGGAATGCAATGTGGAGGAAGTGATGCCTTTTCAGGTTTGACAGCTAATCCAGCTGCAGGGTTTGCTACAGATTTAATAGTACGAGCGGGCGGAAGCGTTATGTTTTCCGAAGTAACCGAAGTGAGGGATGCCATTCATTTATTAGTCCCAAGAACAATTAATCCTACAGTGGGAAGAGCACTTTTGGATGAAATGAAATGGTATGATGATTACCTTTTGCAAGGTCAGGTAGATCGAAGTGCAAATACAACACCGGGTAACAAATTAGGTGGTTTGAGTACAATAGTAGAAAAAGCGTTGGGATCTATTGCAAAATCAGGGAAAAGTCCAATAGTGGATGTACTTGGACCTGGTGAAAAAATTCGTAAAAAAGGATTGTCTTTTGCTGCAACACCCGCCAGTGATTTTGTTTGTGGTACGCTGCAATTGGCATCAGGGATGAATATGCATGTGTTTATGACGGGTAGAGGAACACCTTATGGCTTGTCGATGGTTCCCGTTATTAAGGTGGGGTCAAATTCTAAATTAAGTCAAAGATGGTTTGATTTAATTGATTTGGATGCAGGACAGATTGCATCAGGTGAAAAAACAATTGAAGAAATGGGTTGGGAATTATTTTTCTTAATTCTGGATGTAGCCAGCGGAAAGAAAAAGGTTGCCTGCGATATATTAGGATTGCACAATGATTTGGTTTTGTTTAATCCAGGACCACTGACATAGAAATTGAATATAAATTTTTAAACATTATTTACAATGGAATTATCTTATACAAGAATTGAAAATGCATTACGTGATGGATTATTATCTTTTCCAATAACGGATATGGATGAAAATGGTCAGTTTAACGCAGTCACTTTTGCCGACAGATTGGAATGGTTTGTAAGCCATGAAGTTTCAGCTGTTTTTGTAGCAGGGGGGACAGGTGAATTTTTTTCCTTATCTAAGGAAGAATACAAACAAATCGTTGGCATAACTTCTAAAATTGTTAATGGAAGAGTACCAACTGTTTCAAGTGTTGGAAGAAGTATTCCCGAAGCCATAGAGTTTGCAAAAATAGCAGAAGAGGCCGGTATTGATGCTTTGCTTCTAATGCCACCTTATTTAACAGAATGCCCTCAAAGCGGAATAGTGGAGTATGCCAAAACGATAATGCAAAACACAAAATTACCGGTGATTTATTATAACCGTGGTAATGGGGTCTTGTCAGGCGAACAGATCAAAAAATTGGCAGATTTATGTCCAAATTTTATTGCTTTGAAAGACGGAACCGGAAACATAGAAGAATTAAATGTTACAATTAAATCAATAGGAAGCCGCTTAGTTTATATTGGAGGCGTACCAACTGCAGAAATTATTTCGGAAGCGTATCTGTCAATTGGGGTAAATACGTATTCTTCAGCAGTATTTAATTTTGTTCCAAAATTGGCAAATCATTTTTATAAGTCACTTAGAGCGGGGGATACTGAAAAAGTCAACCGAATAATAAAAGAATTTTTTGTTCCTTTTATTCGCTTAAGAAGTAAAAATCAAGGGTATTCTGTGAGTTTGATTAAAGCAGGTTGTCAATTAATAGGCAAAAGTGCGGGAGATGTTCGTGCGCCATTAATCATGCCTTCAGCGGAGGAATTATTGGAACTTCAAAAAATTATTGATAAAGAAGAAGAACTTCTGAATTAATATAAAGTCTCTCAAAAAGCTAATTTTCTTTAACCGCTGCTATTTGCAGAAGTTAATAAATCCTATAAAAAAATACAAATGAGTAATCTTGGAAAATTCTACGCAGTAAATCCAACCAACAATGAATTATTGGACGGAGAGTTTATAAATTCAACGGAAAGCCAGATTGATGCTGTGGTAGAAAAAGCTGTTAAAGCTTTTGATGTTTACAGAAAGAAAGATAAAGACAGTATCGCTAATTTCTTAGAGCGTATTGGGGAAGAAATTTTAAACCTTGGAGATGCTCTTTTAGAAAGATGTCATTTGGAAACCGCGTTGCCATTGGCAAGATTACAGGGTGAAAGAGGAAGAACTATTGGTCAATTAAATTTATTTGCTTCCGTTGTAAGAGAAGGTTCTTGGGTAGACGCTCGTGTTGATACGGCTATTCCGGACAGAGCTCCGTTACCTAAATCAGATATCCGACATATGTTATTGCCTTTGGGTCCTGTAGCAGTATTTGGAGCGAGTAATTTTCCCTTGGCATTTTCTGTAGCAGGAGGAGATACCGTATCCGCTTTGGCAGCAGGTTGTCCTGTTGTTGTAAAAGCGCATCCCGCACATCCTGGAACATCAGCAATGGTTGCCGGTGCTATAGAAAAAGCGATGAACACTTGCGGAATGCCTAAAGGTGTTTTCTCATTAGTACAAGGAAATACTAATGAAGTAGGTGAGGCTTTAGTGAAACATTCAGGAATAAAAGCAGTTGGATTTACAGGTTCATTTAAAGGTGGAAAAGCATTATTTGATATCGCAAACACAAGATCAGAACCTATCCCTGTTTTTGCCGAAATGGGAAGTACAAATCCAGTTTTTATTTTGCCGGGAATCCTTAAAGAAAAAGCAGAAGCGATTGCAGCAGGAATGGCTGGGTCAATAACGCAAGGGGTTGGACAATTTTGTACGAACCCAGGCTTGACATTTGTTCAGCAATCGGATGCTGCCGATAAATTTATTGCGGACTTAATTTCTAAAATAAATGAAGTCCCTGCTTCAACAATGTTAACGGCGGGAATTAATGCAGCCTACGATAAAAAAATCAAAAGCACTTTGGAAATTGATACTATTGAAGTAATTGCTACTGGAAAATCAGTGGAGTCGCTAAATAGTGCCGAAGCAAGGATTTTTAAAACATCAATAGCAACGTTCTTTCAAAATCAGGAACTGGCAGAAGAGAATTTTGGTCCGTCAAACATAATTGTAGAAGCACAAACAAAAGAACAGATTCTGGATGCCGCCAGAAATCTTGAAGGACATCTTACGGCAACAATCCACGGCACTGATGCTGATTTTGTTGAATTCAGAGAATTATTTGATATCTTGGAATTAAAAGTAGGAAGGATTTTAATTAACGGCTATCCAACGGGTGTTGAGGTTTGCCATTCCATGGTGCACGGAGGACCATATCCTGCTACTACAGCTTCCCAAACAACATCAGTAGGTACAAATGCAATTAAGCGTTTTGCCAGACCAATATGTTATCAAGATTATCCGGATATGCTATTGCCTATTGCACTCAGAAATGGAAATCCCTTAAATATTTGGAGATTGGTAAATGGCAATTTAGAGAAATAAAAAATTAAAAAAAAGGACAAAGCGAATGCTTTGTCCTTTTTTTGTGTTTAAGAGTAATAAAATTTAAATGCTTAGTTTAGTCCTGTTTTTTATAAAATAGGATAATTTTAAATAAAAAGGAATGGAGAATATAGATCTGAAATCAAAAATAATTCGTTGGGGTATAATTGGTTGTGGTAATGTCACTGAAATAAAAAGTGGGCCAGCGTACCAAAAAACTAAAGGGTTTGAGCTTTCAGCTGTAATGAGACGGGATGTGCTTAAAAGTGCGGATTATGCAAAAAGACATGGGATTGAGAAATCCTATTCAGATGCGGATAGTTTAATTAATGATCCTGAAATTGATGCAATTTATATCGCTACTCCTCCTGATTCTCATAAATTTTATGGACTTAAAGTGGCTCAGGCCGGAAAATTATGCTGTATTGAAAAACCAATGGCGCCAACTTATGAAGATAGTCTGATAATTTACAACGCATTTAAGGAAAAGGATATTCCTTTATTTGTGGCTTATTACAGACGTTCATTGCCAAGGTTCAATCAAGTAAAAAAGTGGCTTGATGCTAATGAGATAGGCGATGTTAGATACATTAGCTGGAATTTAAGCACGCCGGCATCTGATGTTGATTTGTCAGGGAATTACAATTGGAGAACAGATTCTAAAGTAGCACAAAGTGGCTATTTTGATGATTTAGGCAGTCATGGTTTAGACTTATTCGTGCACTTGTTGGGTACTATCAAAGATGTATCTGGTTTTACTATTAATCAACAGGGATTGTATACTGCAAATGATGCAGTAACTGCTTGTTGGGTTCATGAATCTGGAATTACAGGGACAGGTAGTTGGAATTTTGGTTCCGGAATTCGGGAAGACCATGTTCAAATTATGGGCAGTAAAGGCAAAATAGAGTTTTCTGTATTTGATGAAAACCCAATTCGAATGACTACTAAACAGAGCCAAGTGGAATTAGTTATAAAGCATCCGGAGAATGTTCAGCTTTATCACGTTGAAAATATGCGGGAACATTTGCTTGGAAATATGGAGCACCCTTCCAGTGGACAATCAGGATTACATACCAGTTGGATAATGGACAAAATTATCAGGAATATTTAATTTAACTTATTTATTAAGCTGGTTTTATCATATAATTGTAAATAATTTCCTTTAAATTTTATCAAATGATACTAATTATGTTGTTTTTTTTACAGTTGTAACAATTTTTTTTATAAAATATATATAAATTAATACAATTAAAAAGTATATTTGTGCAATCGATTACATAAACTATTTATTATGACAAATTTTTCTTTTAGATACGCCTCAAATCCTACAGACGTAAATAAATATGGAACAAACGAACTGAGAGAACAATTTTTAATTGAAAAACTTTTCGTTGAAAATGAAATACAACTGACTTATTCTATGTATGATAGGTATATTGTAGGTGGTGTAATGCCAGTTGGTGGAAGTTTAAAATTAGAAACGATTCCATATTTGAAATCTGAAAACTTTTTAGACAGAAGAGAATTGGGAATTATAAATGTAGGAGGAAGCGGAACGGTGACTGTTGACGGTGTGCAATATGATTTACAAAAAAAAGAAGCTTTATATGTAGGCCAAGGTTGTAAGGAAGTTATTTTTTCTGGAGCAAACGGGGAGCAACCTTTATTTTATATTAATTCGGCACCAGCGCATAAAAAGTTTCCAAATAAAAAAATTGGAAGAGAAGATGCTGAAATCATTCAATTGGGAGAAGAAAAAACTGCCAATAGAAGAGTTTTAAATAAACTAATAGTAAATAGTATAGTTGAAACCTGTCAGTTGCAAATGGGGATTACGGAATTGTTACCAGGTAATGTTTGGAATACAATGCCGTCTCACACTCACAACAGACGTATGGAAGCTTATTTCTATTTTGATATAGAGGCACCGCAAACGATTTGTCATTTTATGGGTGAGCCTCAAAACACAAGACATATTTTCATGCAAAACCATCAAGCGGTTTTGTCTCCTGAGTGGTCCATTCATTCTGGTGCAGGGACTTCAAATTATTCTTTTGTATGGGGAATGGCTGGAGAAAATTTAGATTATAGTGATATGGATATTTGTCCGCCTAACGAATTAAGATAATTGACGATGAATTTATTTAACTTAAAAGGAAAAAGAGCGCTCATAACCGGAGGAACTCACGGCTTAGGTTTGGCAATGGCTGAAGGTTTGGCAATTGCTGGAGCAGAGCTTGTAATTACAGGGACGACTCCAAGTAAAATGGAAGAAGCGCTGGAGTATTATAAGAGCAAAGGATACACTGTGTCTGGATATTTATTTGATGTGACTGATGAAAAAGCGGCTGCAGAAAATATTGAATTAATTACCAAAGAGTTAGGAGAGATTCATATATTGGTCAATAACGCTGGAATTATTAAGAGAGAATTGGCGATAACAATGCCTGTTAATGATTTTAGAAAAGTGATAGATGTAGATTTAGTTGGACCTTTTATTATGTCACAATTAGTTGCTAAGCAAATGATTGAGCGAAAAGAAGGTAAAATAATTAATATTTGCTCTATGATGAGTGAATTGGGAAGAAATAGTGTTTCTGCTTATGCTGCGGCAAAAGGAGGTTTGAAAATGCTTACCCGAAATTTAGCCACAGAATGGGCAAAATACAATGTGCAAGTAAATGGAATTGGTCCAGGATATTTTGCAACAACGCAAACGGAACCTATTCGAGTTGACGGGCATCCGTTTAATGATTTTATAATTAATAGAACACCAGCTGCACGTTGGGGTAATCCTGAAGATTTAGCAGGTACAGCCGTCTTTTTAGCATCAAAAGCCAGTGATTTTGTTAATGGACAAATTGTATATGTTGATGGTGGGATTTTAGCTACCATCGGAAAACCTTCAAATGAAAATTAATATTTAAGAAATTTATAATGAGCACAAAGTTTATAAACGATAATTTTTTATTAGAAAATAAATACGCTGAAGAATTATATCATAATTATTCTAAAAATCAGCCTATTATTGATTATCACAACCACTTATCACCACAACATATTGCCGAAGATACCATTTTCGACAATATTACAAATGTGTGGATAAATGGAGATCATTACAAGTGGCGTGCGATGCGTACTCTGGGAATAAATGAACAATTTATCACAGGAAACGGTTCGGATAAAGATAAATTCATGAATTGGGCAAAAACGGTTCCGTATACAATGCGTAATCCATTGTACCATTGGACGCATCTAGAACTGGCGCGTTATTTTGATATTTATGATTTATTAAACGAAAAATCTGCTGAGAAAATATATCTTGAAGCTTCCGCCAAAATAAATTCGGCAGAATATAGCACTCAGAATTTGCTTCGAAAAGTAAATGCAGAATTTGTATGTACTACTGAAGATCCAATCGATACATTAGAATACCACCAACAACTGGCGAAAAGTTCTTTTAAAACTAAAGTTAGTACCGCTTTTAGACCAGATAAAGCTATTTTGATTTCAAATGATGGATATAACGCTTACTTAGATACTTTAGGTGAAGTAGCGGGTGTTTCTATTAATTCTTATGCTGATTTGTGTACAGCGTTACTAAACAGAATTGAATATTTTGATAAAAATGGATGCAAACTTTGTGACCATGGTTTAGACCAAATCTATTTTGAAAACTTTACAGAAAGTGAAGTAAATTCAATATTCAAAAAGAAAAGAGAAAATCAAGTAATTAGTAATGAGGAAGCTTTAAAGTTTCAAAGTGCTATTTTATTGTTTTTAAGTGAAACGTACCATCAATATGGATGGGTTCAGCAGTTTCATTTAGGGGCACTAAGAAATAATAATGCACGTATGCATAGAATTTTAGGCCCTGATACAGGATGGGATTCTATTGGAGATTATCCACAGGCACAAAAATTATCAGGTTTTTTAAATGCTTTAGACAGTAAAGATAAATTGACAAAAACAATTATTTACAATCTGAACCCTGCTGATAATGAAGTTATGGCTACCATGATTGGAAATTTTAATGATGGAAGCGTAAAAGGGAAAGTACAATTTGGTTCTGGATGGTGGTTTTTAGACCAGAAAGACGGAATGACTAAACAATTGAACGCACTTTCTAACATGGGATTGATTAGTTGTTTTATTGGAATGCTAACGGATTCAAGAAGCTTCTTGTCTTTTCCAAGACATGAATATTTCAGACGTATTCTTTGTAATCTTTTAGGAGATGAAATTAAAAGAGGCGAACTTCCTAATGATATTGAGTGGATTGGTAAGATGGTTTCGGATATTAGTTATAATAATGCCAAAGAGTATTTTAAATTTTAATCCTTTAAATAACTAAATTTCATCCAGATTATGACCTATTTAGCAAAAAGTAATCTTTTTTTTAAAGAAGAAGAAACAGAATGGGAAGTTGTAGGTGAAGGCGTGCAGCGTCAAATAGTAGGATTTGATGATAGGGTTATGATGGTCAATGTTAAATTTGATAAAGGAGCAATTGGTCCTTTGCATAATCATTATCACACTCAAGTTACTCATATTGCCGACGGTAAATTTGAAGTAACTATTGAAGATGAAACTAGAATATTAAAAAAAGGAGATTCCTTTTATATTCCTTCTGATAAAATACACGGTGTTGTTTGCTTGGAAGAAGGGATGCTTATAGACGTTTTTAGTCCTATAAGAGAAGATTTTATGAAATAGACAAACATTTAATTTTATATATAATGAATAAAGTAGTCTCTTTTGGCGAAATAATGTTACGTCTTTCAACAGAAAGACATTTGCGTTTTGAGCAAGCAAAAGCATTTACAGCTTCCTATGGTGGAGGTGAATTTAATGTGGCTGTTTCTTTAGCTAATTATGGTGTAAATGCAGAGTTTGTAACAAGGCTTCCCAATAATGAAATAGGAACTTGCGCGTTAAAAGAAATGCGAAAAATGAACGTAGAATCCAAAAATGTAATTTATGGAGGAGAACGTTTAGGAATCTATTTTCTTGAAACAGGTGCTGGGACCAGAGGAAGTAATGTAGTTTATGACCGTGCTCATAGTTCTATGGCAACCATTGAAAAAGGTGCTATTGATTGGGAAAAAGTATTAGAAGGTGCTACTTGGTTTCATTGGAG
This sequence comes from Flavobacterium galactosi, assembly GCF_048158585.1. Classification (NCBI taxonomy): domain Bacteria; kingdom Pseudomonadati; phylum Bacteroidota; class Flavobacteriia; order Flavobacteriales; family Flavobacteriaceae; genus Flavobacterium; species Flavobacterium galactosi. The sequence goes on along the minus strand of NZ_JBLNKV010000008.1, from coordinate 19,638 downwards.
TGGTATTACGCCAGCCATATCTGAGAGCGCTGCTGAAGCCTGTTTAGAAGCGGTTAAAATAGCTCATAAATTAGGCATTCCTATTTCATGCGATTTAAATTACAGGTCTAAATTATGGCAATATGGTAAAACCCCAAGTGAGGTGATGCCTGAGTTATTGAAATACAGTAATGTAATTTTAGGAGATATTGATACGGCTTATTTTATGTTAGGTATAGCTAAAGTGAATCCGAATTATCAAGATGAAAAAACACTTCCGGCTTTGTATACAAAGTTGTTTGAATTATGTCCAAACTTAAAAACAGTGGCAACTACATTGCGTTATTCTGTAAGTGCTTCTCATCAAAGAATTGGAGGTATTTTATTTGACGGTAAAACCATTTATAATGCAGCTGTAAAAGAAGTGACTCCTGTGGTAGACCGTGTAGGTAGTGGAGACGCCTTTATGGGTGGATTAATTTATGGTTTGTTAGAATATCCAAATAACGATCAACGAGCGTTAGATTTTGCAGTTGCAGCTTGTTGTTTAAAACATACAATTGCAGGAGATTATAATTTAGTTACCTTAAAAGAAGTTGAAAATATGCTAGATGGTGATTCCGCCGGATTAGTGTCAAGATAAATAAAAAATTATGGCAAAATATTCAAGAATAGAAGTAGCAAGCGTAATGGCAAAAACAGGAATGGTTCCTTTGTTTTTTCATACCGATGTTGAACTAGGAAAAAAAATTGTAAAAGCCTGTTATGATGGTGGAGCACGTCTGATGGAATTTACCAGTAGAGGTGATTTCGCTTTTGAAATTTTTGGAGCGCTTAATAAATATGCATTAGCTGAATTACCGGGAATGATCTTAGGAGTTGGTTCTATAACGGATGCTGCAGCAGCTTCACTTTATATGCAATTAGGAGCTAATTTTATAGTTACTCCAGTTTTAAGGGAAGATATTGCGATTGCATGTAACCGTCGAAAAGTATTGTGGTCTCCGGGCTGTGGTACCCTTACCGAAATAGCCAGAGCAGAAGAATTGGGTTGTGAGATTGTAAAATTATTCCCTGGAGATATCTACGGGCCAAATTTTATAAAAGCAATAAAAGGACCTTGCCCATGGACGAGCATCATGCCTACTGGAGGTGTTTCAACTTCGGAGGACAATTTAAAAGGTTGGTTTGACGCTGGTGTAACCTGTGTGGGAATTGGATCTCAACTTATTTCCAATGAAATTTTGGCTAATAAAGATTATGATGGATTGAAGCTGAAAGTACAAGAAACCTTAGCTATAATCGATAAAGTTAGAAAAAAATAAAAGAGCAATTCGCTTCAAAGCTTGTTCGAAAACATAAATATAAACCGAATTATTTAAATATAAAATGGAAAAATTAAATAGAAAAAATTTAGGATTAGAAAAGAAGTTGCCAATAAAGGTAGTACAATTTGGGGAAGGTAATTTCTTAAGAGCTTTCGTTGATTACGCTTTTCAAAGACTAAATAAAGAAGTTGATTTTAATGCTGGAATTGCAATAGTTCAGCCGTTGAAAGAGGGTATGGTAAACATGATTAATGACCAAGATGGTCTTTACACTTTGTTTATGAATGGAATCAAAAAAGGGGAGAAAATACAGGATATTGAGTTGATTACCAATATTATAAAAGCTATAAATCCATATACTGATTTTGCAGATTATCTGGCTTTAGCCAAAGAAGATGAACTTCAATTTATTGTTTCAAACACCACTGAAGCTGGAATTGAATTTATTGAAAGTGATACTCCGGATATGCAACCACCGGTTTCATTTCCTGCAAAGCTGACTGTTTTATTATATGAAAGATTCAAACATTTCAAAGGAGATGCTGCTAAAGGATTGACGATTATTCCTTGTGAATTGATTGATTATAACTCTGAAACGCTGAAAAAAATTATTTTGCAATATTGCGATTTATGGGAATTAGACGCTTCATTCAAAACTTGGGCATCAGACGCGTGTACATACCACAGTACTTTGGTTGACAGAATTGTACCTGGATATCCAAGAGCCGAGATTGAAGAATACAACAACAAATTAGATTATCAAGACAATTTAATTGTTGCAGCCGAGCCATTCTTTCTTTGGGCTATTGAAGGCGGCGATGCTTTAAAAGAAAAGTTGCCTTTTCATAAAACAGATTTAAATGTGAAAATTGTTGACGATATTCGACCTTTTAAAATGATAAAAGTTCGTATTTTAAACGGTGCGCATACAGCAATGGTTCCAGTTTCACTTTTGCACGGTAACAAATTAGTAATGGAAACCGTTAACGGAGATTTTACCGGAAAATTCGTCAACAGCGTTATTGGTGAAATTAGTGAAACACTGGATATGGACAAAAATGAAATCATTGCCTATTCTGAAGAGGTAATGGACCGTTTTAAAAATCCGTTTATCAAACATGCACTGGCTGATATTGCTTTAAATTCTATCTCAAAATTCAAAGTAAGAGTTTTACCAAGTTTATTAGGATATTATAATGCAAACAAAAAACTGCCTACGAATTTGACTTTTTCATTAGCTTGTTTAATTCAGTTCTACAAAGGAACTTGGAATAACGAAGTATTGCCTGTAAAAGATTCTCCGGAGATAGTTGAAGCATTTAAAAATGCTTGGCAATTAGGAGCTTTAGATTTGGTTGTAGCTACAATTTTAGCGAATACCGAATTCTGGGGTGAAGATTTAACAAAAATTGAAGGGCTATCAGAAGCTTTAGTGCTAGCTTTGAATGAAATTGAAGAAAATGGAGTTGAAAATGGGTTTGTTAACTTTAACAAACAATATGAAAATAAGTCAATTAGTATATAATTATGATCATGCAAAAAAAATTAATTAAAGTAAACCCTTCAGATAATGTCGCTGTTGCATTAGTAAATCTAGTAGCTGGCGAAGTTATCAACTTTGAAGGAGAAGATATCACTATCGAGACCGATGTGAAAATGAAGCATAAAATTGCAATGTATCCTTTTGAAATAGGAGAAAAAATTATTATGTATGGTGTTTTAGTAGGTAAAGCAAGTGCACCAATTGCAAAAGGAGGATTACTTTCTACTGAAAATGTAAAGCACGAAAGCGCAAAAGTAACAGCTAAAACGGAAACTATCGGTTGGACTGTTCCTGATGTAACTAAATGGAAAGACAGAACTTTTGACGGATACCAAAGAACAGACGGACAAGTAGGAACGGAGAATGTTTGGTTATTCTTCCCATTGGTTTTTTGTGAAAACAGAAACATCGAAATCTTAAAAGGAATTTTCGAAAAAGAACTAACCAAACCTAAAGAAAACGATTACCAATTGTTGCTACGTTCTTTAGTAAATACTGAAAAAGGGGCTGAAGATGTTGTTACAAAATCAAACGAAGTAGATTTGTTTGAAAATATTGAAGTAAAATTCATCCAGCATCAAGGGGGTTGTGGTGGAATTCGTCAGGATTCACATTCTTTGGCGAAACTTTTGGCTGGATACGTAAACAATCCAAACGTGGCTGGTGCTACTGTTTTGAGTTTAGGTTGTCAAAACTTGCAAATATCTATTTTTCAAGATGCGATGAAAGCCATTAATCCAAACAGTGATAAACCGGTTTTGATTTACGACCAACAACAAATTGGAACTATTGAAGATATGTTGAATACGGTTGTCAAAGACTCTTTCGCAGCTATAAAAGAAGCGAATAAAATTAAAAGAACTCCTACTCCATTATCAAAATTAAGGATTGGTTTAGAGTGTGGTGGTTCGGATGGATTCTCTGGAATTTCTGCTAATCCAACATTAGGTGTTTTATCGGATAACTTGGTTGCTTTAGGAGGAACAACAATTCTTTCTGAATTTCCGGAATTATGTGGTGTAGAACAAGAATTGGTAAACCGTTGTGTGGATGACAAAGACGGAAAACGTTTCTTGGAATTAATGCAATGGTATGAAAAAACCGTAGTTGATGCCGGTTCTGGATTTGATATGAATCCATCACCAGGTAACATTAAAGACGGTTTGATTACTGATGCCATGAAATCGGCGGGTGCTGCTAAAAAAGGAGGAACTTCCCCTATTGTAGGTGTTTACGATTATGGAGAATATATCAATGAACCAGGTTTTACATTGTTATGTACCCCTGGAAATGACGTAGAATGTACAACGGCAATGGTAGGTTCCGGAGCGAATATGGTATTGTTTACAACAGGTTTAGGAACTCCGACAGGAAATCCAATTGCGCCAGTTGTAAAAATATCTTCTAACACTCAATTAGCACAAAAAATGTCTGATATTATCGATATTGACACTGGTGGAATTATCACAGGTGAAAAATCAATTAATGAAATGGCAGATGAAATGCTGGAATTTATTATAAATGTAGCAAGTGGTACTATTAAAACCAAAGCAGCTATTTTAAATCAGAATGATTTTATTCCTTGGAAAAGAGGGGTTTCTTTGTAAAAGAGGAATTAATTTTTTAATATAAAAAAAGTGTGAAGTTTTTAGCTTCACACTTTTTTTATGTCATTAAAGAGCGTGTCTCAAGGATGATTTTCTAATATGTAATTCGGGGTTTAGCACTACCTTTTTCTCTATTTTAAACTTTTCGGTACTGTTTATTTGTTCCAAGAATACTTTTGCCGCCATTTTACCCATTTCCATAGGAGATTGATCGACTGAGGATATAGAAAGTTCCATGAATTTTGTAAAAGGTTCGTTACCGAAACCAAACACACAAAAGTCCTCTGGGATTCTTATCCCTTGTTCTTTTAGTTCCTGGATGGCTCCCAAAGCTGCAAAATCACTCGAAGAGAATATGGCATTTGGCGGATTTTTTAACTTTAATAATTTTTCTACAGCCTGTCTTCCTGCTTCAACACTACTTTTTGTTTGAATTATATAATCCTCATTGTATTCGAAACCACTATCAAGTAAGGCTTGTTTGTATCCGTTATTTCGATTTTCATAAATTTCTAAAGATTGGTCACCTGTTAAATGAGCAATTTTAGTACATCCTTCTCCGATAAGGTGTTTAGTGGCCAAATAGGCTCCTTCAAAATCGTTTATTGTAACAGAACTAACACCATCGATATTTTTCTTTCTGTCAAAAAAGATCAATGGTACATTTTTTTCAATAACTCTTTTGATAATGGAATTGTTCTCTTTAGAAACATTGGAAGCAGACATTAAAATACCATCCACTTGTGCATTTAATAGTGTGTTTATATTTTCGATTTCCCTTTTCTCATTTTCATGTGTTTGACATATAATAACATGATACCCTTCAGGTTGTAATTCATCTTCAATTCCTCTAATAACAGAAGCAAAAAAATTACTGTCGATACGTGGTACAATGACACCGATATTACCACTTTTGCCACTTTGTAGGGCTAAGGCCAGCTTGTTTTGTTTATAATTCATTTGAGCCGCTGTTTCTAAAACTAGTTTACGAGTGCTGGCACTTATTTTAGGATTATTATTTAAAGCCCGCGATACCGTAGCGGCAGTTGTATCAAGTTTTTTCGCAATGTCGTAAATTGTTGTTTTTTTATTCACAATGAATTAATGTTTGTTAAGATTAGCAAAATTAATGTTTTTTTATGTCTGTTTTTGTTTAATGTTATCGATTGCATAAAGTTTTAACAATTACTCGTATTTGTAGCTGTTTTAATAAAGAACTAATAGCAATAATGTGGTTTTAAAGCAGTAATTTTATAATAAGTGTATTAATAAGTGTTTTTTTTTATAAGAATAATATTTTAATCGATTTTATTTTGGTTAATTGGAAATTAATATTTACGTTTGTGTAATCGATTGCACGACATGATTTTTTTCAATAAAAGAATAAGATTAATTTAAAAAATTTAATAAAATCAAATGGTAAGAAATCTTTTTTTTACAAGAAACAACTTCTTTCTTGTTTTGTTTTCAATGTTTTTTCTTTCCTGTGGAGTAAAGCAGCAACAATCCATTGTAGGTGATAATCCATGGAAAACCATGCAGCACATAATTGATAGTGTAAAGGTGCCTTCTTTTCGTAACAAAACATATGTAATCACTGATTTTGGAGCGCAAGCAGGCGGTGTTTTTGATAATACGCAAGCATTTAAAAAAGCAATTCAAATTTGTACTGAAAATGGGGGAGGGAAAGTTTTGGTTCCGTCTGGGAAATATTTAACTGGTCCTATACATTTAGAAAATAATGTAAATCTTCATTTAGAAGAAGGTGCTGAGATTTTATTTAGTACTAATACCGCTGATTATCCGATTGTTCATACTTCATGGGAAGGAACAGAATTGATGAATTATTCGCCTTTGATATATGCCTACAAGAAAAATAATGTGGCCGTAACTGGCAAAGGAATACTGAATGGTCAAGCAAACAATGAAAAATGGTTGTGGTGGTGCGGAAGTAAAAGATATGGTTGGAAAGAAGGGATGCCAAGTCAAGGCGATCCTGCCAATAGAGTGAGATTGGTTGCTATGGCTGAAGAAGGAGTTCCTGTTTCGGAGCGGGTTTTTGGAGAAGGACATTATTTAAGACCAAATTTCATTGAGTTTTTTGAATGTACCAATATGCTTTTAAAAGAGGTGAAAATTATTAACGCGCCATTTTGGGTAATACATCCTATGAAGTCTACAAACGTTACAGTGGATGGGGTTACGGTTCAAAGTCATGGACCTAATAATGATGGATGTGATCCGGAATATTCAAAAAACGTCATTATAAAAAATTGTACGTTCAATACGGGGGATGATTGCATCGCTATTAAGTCTGGAAGAGATGCTGATGGAAGGCGAGTGGCCATACCAAGTGAAAATATAATTGTTCAAAATTGCAAAATGATCGATGGTCATGGTGGCGTTGTAATGGGTAGTGAAATTTCTGCGGGTGTAAAAAATGTCTTTGTAGAAAATTGTGTTATGGATAGCCCTAATTTAGATAGAGCTATTAGACTAAAATCAAATTCTAAAAGAGGGGGTTTGATTGAAAACGTGTACGTGAGAAATTTAGACATTGGCCAAGTGAAAGAGTCTGTGTTGATAATAGATATGTTTTATAATGTATATGGAAGTCAGTCGGGGAATTTTATTCCTCGAGTACAAAATGTGTTTCTTGAAAACATAAAGGTAAAAGACGGTGGGAAGTATGGTATTTTGGCCAAAGGCTATAAAGAAGCTCCTATTAAAAATGTGGTATTTAAAAACGTAAAGATTGAGAAGGTTGGTAAGGCTTATTCTATTGAAAATGTAGAAGGGCTCCAATTAATCGATACTTATGTTAATGGGACGCTTGTAGTGAGCCCAAAATAAAATAGATCCGCAACTAACATAATAAATGAGTTTGGTTTAATTTTTTTGTTTTTTATTAGGGGCTTGATTGGTTTGTCAAGCTCCTTTTTTTAATAATGAGGAAATTTAATTTTTTATTACAAAATTCGAATAATTCTAATACAACATAAAAATGAAAATAATAAAAAGCGTTGCCGCATCATTATTGGTATCTCTGTTTTCTTGTAAAGCACAAGAGAAAAAAACAGCAACAACATCCAAGACCTATGCCGAAATCTCTGTGAAAGAGGGAGGCAAATGGGAAGGGCGTAAATACATTGGGGGTACTTTTAAAAATGTTCAAAGGTTAAAGGTTGCTCCGGAACACACAGATCATTCTTTCGATATTCGATATGAAGGTGCTGGCTGGGAAAGTAATAAAATAGGATATCGTTTGTATCTCGATTGGAGAAATGCAATTGATATTTTTGGAAAAAAAACCGAAGCAATTGTTTTACCAAAAGTGGGACAGGATAATTTTGATTCCTATCATGAAATGAGCGATTGGGGTGCTGATATTCTAAAAGCAGGAAAAGGAATTGGAGTAGGTTCTATCGATAGGTATCTTAACAAAGAGAGATTACACTTTTATGCAGTAGATTCCACAATTGCAAAAGTAGAAAATAAACCAAATAGTTCCATTGTAAAGGTTCAGTATTATGGTTGGAAAACAGCTTCGGATAAAATTGATTTCACATCTGTATTAACCATTAATCCTGACCAGCGTTATACGAAACATACCATTCATTCATCAAAAGAAATAGCTGGAATTTGTACGGGAATCGTAAAACAAAAAAATACCGAATTACTTAAAAAAACAAGTAAAAATAAAAAATGGGCTTACTTGGCTACTTATGGCACCCAATCGTTGGTGCCTGATAATTTAGGAATGGCTATTTTTTATCAAACCAATACAATTGAAAATTTAGTTGATGCGGAATTTGATTATCTTTTAGTTTTTAAACCTATGACAAAACCGACTTCGTTTTATTTCTTAGGCGCTTGGGAACAAGAGCCAAATGGAATTAAAACCAAAGAAGCCTTTTTATCTTATTTAGATCAAAAACTGGCAGTATTGAATGATAAAAGTAAAATATAATTCTAATGGAAAGCGACACTAATAAAATAGGTTTTTATGTGAGACAATTGCTAAATTGGATATCCAATAAAAATCTGTTTTTAATTAATTATCCTAGTTTACAGCAACCAATTTTAATTGGAAACAGCAAACTGAGACCTGAAACTTTCCTCGAGTTTCGGGATGATTCGTCATTGTTTTTTAGAAGCAGATTTTTATCGTGTATCTTACTGGTAGGATTGGTCTTTGTGAGTTGTAAAGCTAGTGCACAAGAGCAAGTGAAAATTCTTGCGCCAAAAAAAGAAATGGCTATTCCGGTTACACTAAAATGGTCAGAGCGAATGGCATTGTCAATAATGAAACGCCATCCTAAAGCATGGCAGATAGATAATCATGAAAAGCCAAAATGGGATTATAAAATTGGCATGATTTTGACGGGTTATGAAAAATTATACACTAAAACCAAAAATCCAAAGTATTTCGATTATATAAAAGGGTATGCGGATGAATTGATTGACAGTAACGGCTCTTTTCAAGATTTTAATCCCCAAGATCATAATATTGATTTTATTAATGCAGGGAAAATACTTTTTAATCTGTATGATAAAACACAAAATCAGAAGTATTTAACAGCATTAAAAACACTGAGAAGACAATTTGACGGTCATCCTAGAACTCAATCCGGTGGTTTTTGGCATAAAAAAATCTACCCAAACCAAATGTGGTTAGATGGCTTGTATATGGGGGAACCATTTTATGCAAGATATACTGTTGCGTTTGAAAAAGGGGAGAAATTGAATGATGTTGCGCATCAGTTTGAATTGCTACACGACCATGCATTTGATAAAAAAACAGGCTTATTTTTTCATGCTTGGGATGAAAGTAAGCAAATGGCTTGGGCAAATAAGGAAACAGGAACGGCACCTCATATTTGGTTAAGAGCGCTTGGCTGGTATGCAATGGCATTAGTTGATGTGTTGGATTATTTCCCAAAAGAGCATCCAAAACATAAAGAATTAGTAAGGTACTTAAATGAATTTGCAGTAGCGGCAAGCAAGTTTCAGGATAAGTCAGGATTGTGGTATCAGGTTCCAAATTTGGCAACTAAAAAAGGAAATTATTTAGAAGCGTCAGGTTCGTCTATGCTTACTTACGCTTTTGCAAAAGGGGTAAACAAAGGGTATTTATCTTCAAAATTTAAAGGCGTAGCCAATAAAGCGTTTAACGGTTTAACAAAAAAACTGATAAAAGTTGATGCTGATGGGGAAATACATATTACTCAAGTTTGTGCAAGTGCAGGACTTGGAGGAAATCCTTACAGGGATGGTTCTTATGAGTATTATATCAGCGAGAAGATCAAAGTGGACAATTCTCATGGTTTAGGTTCTTTTCTTTTAGCTGCAATTGAACTAGATAAATAAAAGTCATTTTTGAAAAATAATACTAATAATAAAACATATTTTAAATGAAAAATAGTCTTAAAACTAATTGTTTTACAACGTTGAGCATAATTCTTACATTGTTATTTGTAAGTTGTAAAACCATTTCGCAAACGGATACAAAATCAGTTGATACTAAGAAAGAACTGCTTATTTCAGCTAATTTAAAATGGTCTGAGCGTATGGCTCTTACTATTATGAAACGCCATAAGGAGTCTTACATGATCGATGATGCTAAAGCACCGCATTGGGATTATGTGCATGGTTTAGTGCTCACCTCATTTGAACAACTGTATAAAGAAAAGGGTAATAGTAAATATTACGATTATATCAAAAGCTACGTCGATGTCTTAGTTGATAAAGATGGAACCATTAATACCTATAAAATGGAAGCTTACAATATTGATATGATTGTTGCTGGACGATTATTATTTAATTTGTACGCTACCACTAAAGACAACCGCTACTTAATTGCAATGCAGACTTTAAGAAAGCAACTTGCAGAGCAACCTAGAACTGCCAGTGGTGGATTTTGGCATAAAAAAATATATCCAAATCAAATGTGGTTAGATGGGTTGTATATGGGTGAACCATTCTATGCAGAATATACTACTACTTTTGAAAAAGGAGCAAAATTAGATGACATTGCAAAACAATTTGAATTAATACAATTGCATGCCACTGATAGAAAAACAGGATTGTTGTACCATGCTTGGGACGAGAGTAAGCAAATGCCATGGGCAAATAAAGAAACAGGAAATTCACCTAATTTTTGGTCTAGATCAATCGGGTGGTACGCAATGGCTTTAGTAGATGCTTTGGATTACTTCCCAAAGAATCATCCAAAACAAAAAGAATTGGTTGGGTATTTGAATAATGTTGCGAATGCTTTAGTAAAATTCCAAGATAAATCAGGTTTGTGGTATCAAGTGACTGATAAGGGAGACAAAGCAGGAAATTATTTGGAATCATCAGGAACTTCCATGTTTGCTTATGCTTTGGCAAAAGGTGTAAACAAAGGATATTTGCCAAAAAAATTTAAAACAGTTGCCACTAAAGCTTTTGATGGTTTGACCAGACAATTGATAAAAGTGGATTCCAATGGAGAAATTACTATAACACAAGCCTGTGCAGTTGCAGGTCTTGGCGGAAGTCCGTACCGAGACGGATCGTATGAATATTATATAAATGAGAGAAAAAAGGATAATGATCCTAAAGCTACAGGACCATTTATATTAGCCGCATTAGAGTTGAATAAATAAAAATAGACATACCCAATTAAGTCTAAAGTATACTAAAACTGTTTCATTTTAAAACAATGGAACAGTTAATCCTAATTTTTTACCTATGAGATTGATACTGATTATTACTTGTGTTTTACTGTTTATTCCTAATCAACTGATTTTTGGACAAGCAAAAATAATTAACAGTAATTCATTAGTATGGGTAGCTGATAATGGAGATGGAACCTATAAAAATCCAATTTTGCATGCTGATTATTCTGATCCGGATGTTGTTAGGGTTGGAGCTGATTATTACATGACATCCTCTTCTTTCAATTGTGTTCCTGGCTTGCCTATTCTACATTCTAAAGACATGGTAAATTGGGAATTGGTCAATTATGCACTTCCAAAACAACCTCCTTTTGATGTCTTTGACAAACCACAGCATGGGAATGGGGTATGGGCACCCTGTATAAGATACCATAATGGGGAATTATATATTTATTATCCAGATCCTGATTATGGAATTTACATGATCAAGACAAAAGATCCGAAAGGTGTTTGGTCTAAACCAATTTTGGTAAAAGAAGGCAAGGGTTTGATTGATCCTACACCTTTATGGGATGATGATGGTAAAGTATATCTTGCTTTTGCTTTTGCAGGAAGCCGAGCAGGAATTAAAAGCCTTTTGGCAATTTGCACTTTAAATGAGGAAGGAACTGTTGCAAATGATGATGATGTTATAATTATCGACGGACATGATGGAGAATCAACAATTGAAGGGCCAAAACTATACAAACATAATGGTTATTATTATGTTTTTGCCCCTGCAGGAGGTGTACCTACCGGATGGCAAACGGTATTGAGATCGAAAAATATTTGGGGACCCTACGAAAAGAGAAAAGTGATGGACCAAGGAAAAACAAATATTAATGGGCCACATCAGGGAGCTTGGGTACAAACTCAAACTGGCGAAGATTGGTTTTTTCATTTTCAAGACAAGGGTGCTTACGGAAGAATTGTCCATTTGCAACCTATGAAATGGGTAAATAATTGGCCAGTAATAGGTGTTGACAAAGATGGGGATGGTACTGGTGAGCCGGTGTTAATCCATAAAAAACCCAATGTTGGAAAAACGTATCCTATTTTAACTCCAAATGATTCAGATGAGTTTAATACTTCTAAGTTAGGTTTGCAATGGCAGTGGCATGCGAATCAACAGGTGTATTGGGGACTTCCTTCAGAAATGGGGTATTATACCATGTTTTGTCGTCCAATGCCAAAAGAAGCTACAAATTTGTTTGATGTAGGGAATTTATTATTGCAAAAATTTCCTGCCGAAGAATTTACAGCTACGACCAAAATGACTTTCAATGCCCGTTTTGATGGAGAGCAAACTGGTTTGTTGATCATGGGACTTGACTACAGTTATTTGAAAGTAAAACAATCAGCAGGACAACTCTCTATATCACAAGTAATCTGTAAAAATGCCGATAAAAAAGGAGTAGAGACGGAAAGTGAAGCTATTAAATTAAAAAACAATCTGTTTTATCTGCAAGTAAAAGTAAAAGCGGGTGGTATTTGCAATTTCTTTTATAGTGAAGATGGTGAAAAATACACAGCCATAGGAACAGATTTTATTGCAAAAGAAGGCAAATGGATTGGTGCAAAATTAGGTTTTTTAGCACTTCGAAACGGAATTATAAATGACGCAGGAAGTGTTCGTATTGATTGGTTCAGAATAACAAAGTAAAAACTATATTATGGGAAAGTTAAAAATTATCAAAACGTTTGTTTTTACACTTATAGTAATTGCAAATACTCATTCACAACAACTATTTAATATAAAATGGAGTAGTGTAATTAACAATCCTGATAATACTTGGTTTGCAACCCAAAATGCAAAAGATGTAGCCGAAAATGTATTGTTGTACCAACGCAATATTGGAGGTTGGCCCAAAAACATTAAGATGCAAATTCATTTAAGCGAGGTAGAAAAGCAAAAATTAATTGCCCTTAAACCCGACACAAAGGAAATAACAACCGACAATAAAGCAACAACACAAGAAATGTTGTTTTTATCTAAAATCTATAGACAAGTGCCAGATGAAAGATATAAAAAGGCTTTCCTTTCAGGACTTGATTATTTATTAGAAGCACAATATGAAAATGGGGGATGGCCTCAGTTTTACCCGTTAAAAAAAGGATATTATACGCACATTACGTATAATGATGACTCGATGGTGAATATCCTGAATGTATTAAAAGAAATTGTTGATAAAACAGATTATTTTTCGATAAAGCCATCTGAAGAAACCGTTAAAAGAGCCCAAAAAGCATTTGATAAAGGGATTGTTTGTATTGTAAAAACACAATACAAACAGAATGGGGTTTTAACAGGCTGGTGTGCGCAACACGATGAATTCACCTTAGCTCCGGCAAAAGCGCGTGCGTATGAATTGCCTTCTTTAAGCGGAAAAGAATCAGCACAAATAGTATTGCTGTTAATGTCAATTGAAAATCCGTCAAAGGAAATAATAAATGCCGTACATTTTGCAGCAGCATGGTTTGATAAAGCAAAAATAAAAGGACTACGGGAAGATCGTTTTTACGATGAAAAAGGGAAAATAACCGACAAGAAAATGATTTCAGATGCGAATGCTCCGGATATATGGGCTCGTTTTATGGAACTGGATAGCAATACTCCCTTTTTCTGTGATCGGGATGGTGTCAAAAAAGTGTCTTTAGCTGAGATTGGAGCGGAACGCAGAAATGGATATTCTTGGTACACAAATGAGCCAAAAGAGGTTTTGTCAAAATATGAAAAGTGGAAAGAAAAATATTTGATTAACGATGCAAAGCCAGCGATAAAACAAAATAAAGTTCCAAAAGACGCCTTTAACATTACCGTTGCTCAAGACGGGAGCGGCGATTATACAAGTATTCAAGAAGCGATAAATAATTCACCCGCCTTTCCTTATCAACGCGTTACCATTACAGTGAAAAATGGAATCTATAACGAGAAAGTGAAAATTCACGAATGGAACCCCAATATTTCATTAATTGGAGAAAGTAAAGAGAAAACTATTATTACAAATGGTGATTATTTTGGCAAGATAAATTTAGGGAGAAATAGTACTTTTTATACCTACACGGTCTTAGTGGAAGGGGCCGATTTTATAGCTCAAAATTTAACCATAAAAAATTCATCAGGACAAGTAGGGCAAGCTGTGGCTTTGGCACTAAATGCCAATAGTGTTTTGATTTGGAATTGCACTATTCTGGGCAATCAGGATACTTTGTATGCCACCGGTAGTAATAATAAACAGTATTTAAAGGATTGTTATATTGAGGGAACTGTCGATTTTATCTTTGGTCAAGCCACCCTATTATTTGAAAACTGCACCCTTCATAGTTTAAAAGATTCGTATATAACGGCAGCATCTACTGCTGAAGGAGTTCAATATGGTTTTGTATTTAAAAATTGTAAACTAACCGCCGATGAAAAGGCAGCCGAAGTGTATCTAGGCAGGCCATGGCGCATTTATGCAAAAACGGTTTTTATTAATTGCGAAATGGGAAAACACATAAAGCCTGAGGGGTGGAATGATTGGTCCAAGCCTGAAGCAGCAAAAACTTCTTTTTATGCTGAATATAATTGCACGGGAGAAGGAAGTCATCCTGAGAAAAGAGTTTCATGGTCGCATCAATTAAAAAAGACAGAAGCCGAGAAATACACCACCCAAAATATTATGGGATTGGATTTTTCCAACAAAATAAAAGAATGGTCTTTGAAATCAAAATAAATTCTCAAACAAAGTTGTTTTTTAAATCAACGTTAAAAACAAAACCATGAAATACCGAATCATTATATTGCTGCTAATTTCACTAAACTGTTTGGCTCAAAAAACAACTATTTATGGCATAGGTGATTCTACAATGGCTACTAAAAAGAAGCCGGAAGTAAATCCGGAACGCGGTTGGGGACAAATGTTATCTTCTTTTTTCAATGATAATATAAAGGTAGATAACAGAGCGGTAAATGGCAGAAGCAGTCGTAGTTTTATTAATGAGAAACGTTGGGATTCCGTTTATAAAGCATTGAAACCAGGCGATTATGTTTTTATTCAATTTGGGCATAATGATGAGAAATTTGCGGATTCAACGCGGTATACCAATCCACATACAAGTTATCGACATAACTTAATCCGTTTTGTAAATGAAAGCAGGGAAAAAGGAGCTATTCCCATATTATTCTCTTCGATAGTGAGAAGAAATTTTAATGAAAATGGAGTCTTGATCGCAACGCATGGCGAATATCCTTTAGAAACTCGTTTAGTCGCCCAGGAATACAAGGTGCCATTTATTGATTTAGAATATTATACGGAATTATTGGAAATGGCTTACGGACCTGAAAAATCAAAAAAATTGCATTTGCATTATAAAGCGGGCGAAATCCCTTATTATCCGGAAGGGAAAGAAGACAATACCCATCTTTGTGTGAAAGGTGCCACTGAAGTTGCAAAATTAGTTGTGAATCAAATTAGATTATTAGAAAGCCCTTTAGTAGCAACACTAAAAAATGCAATTAAAAAATAGATAATATTCAAAAAGATACCCTTAAAAAATGAAAATGATAAACGCATATATCGGTATTATTTCGCTGTTTTTTTTTAACTGTTCTGCCGGGAATTTTAGCAAAACTGAAAATGAAGCTACTAAATTATATGATATAATTGTAGATGCTAAAGGAAGCGGAGATTTTGTAACGGTTCAAGACGCCATAAATTCGGTGCCTTTTCTACAAGAGAAAGAGATCGTAATTTTTATTAAAAATGGGGTTTATAAAGAAAAATTAACCCTGCCACAAAATAAAATAAATATCACTTTAATAGGGGAGAATAAAAATAAAACGATTCTTACGTATGATGATTATGCTTCTAAAAAAAATGAAAAGGGACAAAATATTGGAACTTCAGGGTCTTATAGTTTTGCTGTTAATGGAGATAATTTTAAAGCTGAAAATATCACATTTGAAAATTCTTCCGGTCCGGTAGGCCAGGCCGTTGCCGTCAGAATTGACGGCGATAAAGTGGTTTTTAATAACTGTAAATTCCTTGGATTTCAAGATACGCTTTATTCTCATGGCAACAGAAGTAGGCAGTATTATAAAAATTGCTATATAGAAGGAACCACAGATTTCATTTTTGGAGCGGCAACAGCTGTATTTGATAAATGTGAAATTTTTGCAAAAGCCGGAGGGTCTTATATTACGGCGGCGAATACCCCTAAAGCTAATTCGTATGGTTTTGTGTTTCTGAATTGTAAATTAACAAGCAATGCATCAAACCACTCTTTTTATTTAGGAAGACCATGGGAAAATTATGCCCGAACGGTTTTCATTAAATGTAAAATGGGCAATCACATTAAATCTGCAGGCTGGCATAATTGGGGCAGACCAGAAGCTGAGACAACAACATTTTATGCAGAATATCAATGCAAAGGTGTGGGAGCTGATTTACAATCCCGAGTATCTTGGTCACACGTATTGACAGCAGAACAATTTCAATCAGACTATACAATTGAAAAAATATTTAAGGATTGGACTTCTCTGACAAAATATCAGAAAAGTATTTTGAAATCAAAATAAATCCTCAAACAAAGTTTTTGCTCTATCAACATTAAAACTTAAAAAATTATGAAATGTAAACTTCTTATTTTCTTACTGCTCTCTTTAAATTGTTTGGCTCAAAATACTAATTTTCCATCTGGCACAGTTGATTCTATTGTCAAACGGATTCAATTGCCTCAAATTCCTTCGTTTAAAATTGAAGTAACACGACTAGGGGCAAAAGGAGATTCCATTAGTGATGCCAAACCCGCATTTGATAAAGCCATGGCACTTTGTAAAAAAAATAATGGCGGTACAATCATTGTTTCTAAAGGGGTTTACACGCTAAATGGCCCTATTCACTTTGTAAGTAATGTAAAGCTATTAATTGAAAAAGGGGCCAAAATTCGCTTTAGTGAGAATCCTAAACATTATTTGCCAATGGTGCTGACAAGTTGGGAAGGAACTATGATTTATAATTACAGCCCGCTTATTTATGCTTATGGTTGCACTAATATCGCTATAACCGGAGAAGGAACTATTGATGGAGAAGGAAGCAAAGTTTGGAATAGTTACAAATCAAAAGAAGGAGAGGATAAAAAACTAAGCCGAGAAATGAATCATAGCAATATGCCAGTGAAGGATAGGAAATTTGGTCCCGGACATTTTCTAAGACCACAATTGATTCAGTTTTTTAATTGCAAAAATATTTTAGTCGAAAATGTAAAAATTGAAGATTCGCCATTCTGGTGTCTTCATTTATTAAAATCAGAAAGTATTACCGTCAGAGGTCTAAAATACAAAGCATTTAATGCCAACAATGACGGAATAGATCCAGAATATGCCAAAGATGTTTTAATTGAGAATATTGATTTTGATAATGCGGATGATAATATTGCAATAAAAGCGGGTAGAGATGATGAAGGCAGAGCCAACAGTGCAACCCCAAGTGAAAATATCGTGATTCGCAATTGTAATTTCAAAGGATTACACGGAGTTGTTATTGGCAGTGAAATGTCGGCTGGTGTCAAAAATGTTTTTATTGATAACTGTAAGACAAGTGGGTTTTTAAAAAGAGGAATCTATTTAAAAACGAATGCGGATCGAGGCGGATTTATTAAAAATATTTATGCCAGAAACATCCAATTGGATGAGGTTGAAGATTGTATTTACATCACGGCAAATTATATGGGCGAGGGCAGTGGTGGTTTTCCATCGGATGTATCCGATATTTTCTTGTCCAATATCAGCTGTACAAAAGCAAGAGAAACGGCGATTATTATTCAGGGCTATCCGCAAAAGAAAGTGCGAAACGTATATTTGAATACTATCGAAATTAAATCGGCAAAAAACGGACTGACAATCCTGAACTCCGAAAATGTAACAATGAATGATGTTATAATAGGTCAAAAAGCGACTGTTCCAACGGCTGCCAGTAATTTAATAAAACACTAAACGGTTACTCAATAAACAACCATTTTCTACAAATATCCAGTTATTGATTTTTTGCTTTTTTTAACCTAAAAAACTATTCTAATGGAAACATTTAAATATATTCAAATTGATGAAACTTCTAGGATGCCTAAATACAAGCAAATAGTAGATTCTGTTATTTATAATGTGTCCATTGGAAGACTTTCAATGGATCAAAAGATTCCATCAATTAATATGCTTAGCGAGGGATTTAATCTATCTAGGGATACTGTAGAGAAAGCCTATAATATTTTAAAAGAGAGAAATGTAATTTCTCCAATCATGGGTAAAGGCTATTATGTTACCAGAACAAAATTAATCTCTAAAATAAATATTTTGTTTCTGATTAATAAATTAAGTTCTTATAAGATGAGCGTTTTTAATTCTTTTATTGACAATATAGGTGGGAATTCACATGTAGATCTTCAAGTATATCATTTTGACGAAACCTTATTTTTAAATTTATTAGATAAAAATAAGTTTGTATATGACAAGTATGTTATCATGCCACATTTTAAAACAAAAGATTTAAAGCATGTAAGTCTTACTGATAAAGCCTTCAAAATTATAAAAGAAATACCACAGGAAAAGCTTATTATTTTAGATGAAAAAAATCCTTTATTAGCAGATGGAATCGTTGAGATTTACCAAGATTTTGAAAATGATATTTATAATGCTTTAAAAGAAGGGCTGTTAAAAATAGCTAAGTATGATAAATTAATATTGATTTATCCTGAGAAGGCTGTTTATCCATATCCTAGGGGGATTTTAGATGGGTTTAAGAAATTTTGTATCGAATATAATATCGGTTTTGAAATCCTGGATGAGATATGCGACGATATGCTTTTGATAAAAGGAGATTTGTTTATAACAATTGAAGAATCTGACCTCGTTAGTTTAATAAAACAAATTAGAGATTATGAATTTCAATTGGGGAAAGACATTGGCGTTATTTCTTATAATGATACTCCTTTAAAAGAATTGTTAGGAATAACGGTGATTTCAACAGATTTTAAAATGATGGGGGAAACAGCAGCAAGGATGATTTTAAATAAAGAAATAGGTAAAGTAAAAAATCCATTTAATTTTATTGATAGGGATTCAGTTTAATCTTATATTACGGTGATTTTAATCATAGAATACTAATAATTTTTTCTTTTTAGATTAGAAGTGAAATCAATCATAAATGTGTTTTGGGATTGATCCGTTTTAGTTTTGCTAAAAAGAATGGGGATCAATCCTAAAAGAGGGGGGTAGCTGTCTCTTTTTTTCATAAAGTTCTGTGCTATGATTACAAGTCTTGATCAAGTTGCATTTTACTGCACTTTCTTTTGGGCTTTCCGCTGCTATTCCTAACGCGGGCCATCGTTTTTATCGACTTTGTCATTTCGACAAAGGATAAATCTCATTCATTGGTATTCATTTGTTATCCTATATATAGTACTGTAGCTTTCATATATATGCAGTAGTCACTACCTAAATATAT
>NZ_JBLNKV010000007.1:0-190737 GCF_048158585.1 Flavobacterium galactosi | reverse complement strand
GATAAATAAAGGGTAATATTTTAATTATATTTGAATACTAATTAACAGATGAAAAAGAGTAGTTTTTAATAAAAAATGGAGGTGGTCATTTTGCTCCGGAATTAGGTGGTCATTTTGCTCCGGAATTAGGTGGTCATTTTGAATTGGAATCAGGTGGTCACTTTAAATTGGAATCAGGTGGTCAATATCACTGGAATTTGCACATCAATAATACTTGCCTGTTTCCACATTTCTAAAGACTCATAACGACCGGGTAAATCGGAATTCACAAATAGCAAATTGTTATGAACACTACTAGTTCGGTTAACGGTAAAAGGAGGAACAGAGAATTTTTTCTCTTTCCGCTTTTTAACCCATGCAATTTTAAGTCTGGCTTTTGATGTTGTGTCTATAGTGTTTCCCCGATAGAACAGGTTTAATCGATTGTCTGTGACAATAAATTGATTTCTGTAATAATACAGATATACAAATTTTTTCAGTTCTCTGCTGTACTGCATTGTACCATCAGTATCGAATACGCCATCGATTTGTTTCTGTAGTAACTCTGAATGATATTTCACAACGGTTTTTCCATCAAAACTAATTGTACCAAGAATATTTTCACCATTCTGATTACTAATCTTCCTGAATGCAACTACATTCGAATCTACCAATTCAGCAATAGAAAAATGGGTTGTCCCATACATTTGTAATGTTGCTTTCCAATCGACTATTTTACCTTTGAAAATGCATGGTACAGTCCCATCAAGAACATAAAAATTTGGAGGAAAAACTCTGACTTGAACTGCGTTGAATTTTATTTTGTTATCATCAATAAATATGTGATGTGTCTTTTTGCTTTGCAGTGCAGTATCTATTGCCACTACCTGTGCAGGTGCTGTACTGTTGCCTAGATATATTTTTCCGTCGCCTTCACCTGCAAAATAATAAGAATTGTACTTAAGGTCTGCTTGATATGCTTTTCTAACAGAAAGGGGAGGAAATCGTCTGACAAAATTATTACGATGGTGAACAATATCTTCTGAAGTGATGAAAAGCAGGGTCATAAATCCGACACAAATAATGCTAAGTATCAAAAGTGTTGTAGAAATAAAGTATCTTCTAGATTTTCGTTCCACCGTGTTGTAACCTGGTGAAATAAAAAGGGCTATAACAGCTATTGCAATAAAGAAAATGTTGAACACCAAATGTTCCGTCCATCCTAGCTTTTCAAGAATTCCTCCACAGGAACAAGGAACAAATGAACTGTAATTGAGAACAATAAAGATATAGGCAGTAAACAGTACCATGAGACTGAAAGCCGCATATAGAGCTACAATCCGAAAACGAGGAATGACAATAAAAATCGAAATAAGCAGTTCAATGGCTGGAACGATCCATGCAATATATCCTGCAAAAGCACTCAGCAAAGGTGATTGTCCCAGCTGTACTTGAAAATTCTCAAAATCCAACAATTTACTCACTGCTGCATAAACAAAAAGCAAAATATAGAGAAAACAAATAAACTCTAAAAACAGGTTTTGTATTTGGGTATTCAATCTCATAGCTTCATAGATTTAAGTTCCACAAAGCAAAATTCTGAATTTCAAAACAATAACTCTTGTCTTATTGGGAGTAAAACTTGACCAAAACGGAGAAAGTTTGAAAAACTAAAATTTAACCTTCCGATAGAGAAGTAAAACTGGTTTCATTTCGCTTCATTTCGTATGGTGAAAAACCAAATCGCTTTTTAAAGGATTTTGAAAAATTGGAATAATTGTTAAAACCATTCATCACCGATATATTTTTCAAAGGCAACGTAGTGTGTTCAACCATAAAATAAGCTCTTTTCAAACGCTCATCATTATAAAACTGGTAAATACTGGTCTTAAAAAATTGACGAAAACCGTCTTTTAATTTATGACTATTGGTGCCAAATTCACATGAAAGCATTTTTAATGATGGAAGTGGTTCTCCAAGATTCGCTAATATATAGTCATAAAGTTTCTGAATCAAAAGTGCATCTGCTTTTCGGGTTTTATTATGTTTCTCGTTTTCATTTACACATACCAAACGATTGTAAAAATCTTGACGAGCAGGTGTCACAAGATTTAATATAATTTCCGAACGATTAATTAACTTTCCAATACTACAAGAAACAGAAACAGGCAATTGTTCTTTAGGTGTGAAATCTAATGTAATAGTTGTAGGCAA
Source organism: Flavobacterium galactosi (assembly GCF_048158585.1). NCBI lineage: Bacteria > Pseudomonadati > Bacteroidota > Flavobacteriia > Flavobacteriales > Flavobacteriaceae > Flavobacterium > Flavobacterium galactosi. Next base: position 188,544 of record NZ_JBLNKV010000007.1, on the reverse strand, counting down.
TGAAACACTTGCATTGAGTATGTCTTGAAGTTGTTCCAAAGATGCCGTAGTAATAATGCCCGTCAAAGGTAGATCAATTAACTCAGACTCTGAATAACCTAAAAAGTAAGTAGCCTCAGGAGTAAAACTTTTGATTAAAAAAGAAACATCCAAAATAAATGTGGTTTGGGCTATAAACTGATGTGTCCTATGGGGATTAACGTAGCCGACACGAAAAATCGACTCTTTCATTTCTTCCGCAACCATATTAATTAAAACAACTAGCGTTTCCAATTCGTCATCATTGGAACTTAAGGGAATGTGACTATTAAAATTCCCACGTGCCATCTCAAATAACATTTGATGTATTGTAACAATACGTTCTTCGTTATGTGCTTTTTTCATAAGATTCAACTCTTAATTCTTCTCTCTATAAACTAAATCCTAAATAAATCCTTTCAGATAAACCAAAGCGTCATCTTCTTCAGTGAAAATTTGAGTAGGTACAGAGGGCCTGCTAATCTGTAAATAAAAAGTACTAATTGTCAACAATACTTTCTCGTGCACAATAAGACCAACGGCTTGTGTCAATATAGACCCAGATTGTGCCAAATAATCTCTCCCTGATTTTTCAGTGGCGATGACACCTCGAATATCACACAAAACAGGATAAAGCCTTTCGTTTTGAAAATGAATTCTATCGGTTACAACACGCTGGGCAACCTTAAAATCAATAATGGTACTGGGTTTATATTCAAAAAAGAGAATGCCATCGGTTATCCAAAAACGGGCATGTTTATTTTCATAAAAATCATGGGCTGCAATCATGTTTTATGGATTTTAAGTATTGTGAATTAACAAATTTAGAAACATTTGTGATTCTACTGTTGTCAATTTGGGATTATTTGTTGCAATTTGGTGTTTTAGTTGTCAATTCGGGACTTTGACTTGTCATATTGGGAGTATTGAAGTATTAGATGAAATAACTTTCATTTTTTATAGTGACTTTTAGAAATCTATTTTTTAATAATACCTAAAAAGAACTAACCAATGGCAAAAATCAAACACAACAACTTCATTGATACAGTAGATGAGGTTTTATCTGGAGCTAAAAAAGAAGGCGTTTTGCACTTATATGCAGAAGACAAAGTTTTAACAGGCAGGACAATCCAAATCAAGGGAAAAGAAATGTTTCATTTCGGCACAACAGGTTATCTGGGACTCGAACAAGACATTCGGTTGAAAGACGCCGCAATAGCAGCCATACAAAATTATGGCACACAATTCCCACTCTCAAAATCTTATATTTCACATCCGCTTTATAATGAACTAGAGCAAAAAATAGAATTAATGTATGGCATACCACCAATTATAACCAAGAACAGTACATTAGGACATTTAGCGGTTATTCCAACATTAATCAGAGATGAAGATGCTATAATCATGGATCATCAGGTACATTGGAGTGTCCAAAATGCCTGTCAACTCTTAAAGTTACGAGGAATTCCGGTAGAAATGATTAGGCATTGCAACTTGGAAATGCTAGAGGATAAAATAAAAAAGCTAACCAGCAGATGTAACAAAATTTGGTATATGGCAGATGGTGTATATTCCATGTTTGGTGATTATGCACCCATTCCGGAATTATTGGCTTTAACTCAAAAATACCCTCGTCTTAATCTCTATTTTGACGATGTTCACGGCATGAGTTGGAAAGGTAAAAACGGAACTGGTTTTGTTTTTGATGCTATTAAAGAATTACCTGAAAATTGTATTGTGGTGAGCACTCTAAGCAAAACCTTTGGGGCCAGTGGTGCAACGGTATTTTGCAAGAATCAAAAACTGAGAGACAAAATTAAAAACTTTGGAGGACCTCTGACTTTTTCTGCTCAATTAGAACCCGCATCTGTGGCGGCTGCAATTGCTTCAGCAGACATCCATTTATCTCCTGAAATAGAATTGAGACAAAAAGACTTAGCCGATAAAATCGGCTATTTTAACCAATTGTTGTCAGAGGGAAATCTTCCCATAATTTCAAAAAATGATTCACCAGTTTTCTTTTTGGGGATGGGTACACCCATAATGGCATATAACTTTGTGCAACGTTTGTTCAAGGAAGGTTTTTTCCTGAATTTGGGAATTTATCCTGCTGTGCCTATCAAAAATACAGGGATTAGAATTACGCTATCCAGTCACAATCAACAACAAGACATTATGGCCTTGGCCGAAGCAATGGAATATCATTTTCCTAAAGCTTTGGAAGAAACCAATAACAGCGAAAATAAAATCAGACAGGCTTTTGGAATAGACAGTAGAAAAACAGAAAAGAGTTCGGAATCAAAAGAATTAAAACTTTTTATCGAAGAAAAAAATACCATTCAGGATATCGAAAAATCAGAATGGAACCAATACATGGGAAAACAAAATGTTTTCGATTGGGATGGAATGGTTTATTTAGAAAAAACATTCAGCCGGCATCCAGACCCAACTAATCAATGGGATTTTTACTGTTACAGCATTAAAGATAACAAAGGCAACATAGTACTAATGGCCTTTTTTACTTATGGCCTTTGGAAAGACGATATGCTGGCAACTGAATCTGTATCCATCCATTTGGAGAAAATAAGAAAAACAAATCCTTTATATCTTACCTCAAAAGTATTGAGCATGGGCTCTTTATTTACAGAAGGTAAACACTGTTTCATCAATCAAGAACATCCTTTAGCTGAGAAAGCAGTAAAACTTTTATTGGACAGTATAGAAGAAAAATACAATGCCTTAAATGCTGATATGTTGGTGTTAAGGGATTTTGAAGTAGGTAATAAGTACAATAAAGCGATACTGGATCAAGGTTATTTCAAAATAGACATGCCAGAATCCTGTGTGGTGCAAAACCAACTATGGAATACTAATGAAGAATTTGCAGATGGGTTATCGCCCCGATCACGGAAACATTTCAATAAAGAGATAGAACCTTATGAAAAATGTTATGATGTTGCAATAAAAGGCAGATTAAGCAAATCGGAAATGGCTAGGGCTTACCAACTCTACAACAATGTAAAGGACAATAATTACGCCATCAACACATTCAGGTACACTCAAGAGGTTTTCGAGAATATGAATGAAAGCCCAAATTGGGAGTTTATCGTTTTAACACTGAAAACAGAAACAGAAAATCAATTTGTAGGAGTAATGTTTTGCTACAAAAACAACAATCATACCTATGTTCCTGAATTAATCGGTATGGAATATAAATGGGCGAAAGAGTACCAACTTTACAGACAATTGTTGTTTCAAACCATCAAAAGAGCCAATGTATTACAGTTTCAAAAAATAGACTTTGGCGTGTCAGCTTCTTTTGAAAAAAGAAAATTAGGAGCCAAAATAGTTTCAAAAGTTGCATACATTCAAACAAGGGACAATTACGCAATGGAACTTATGAATACTTTGCAGAACGATTACAAATCAATTACAAAATAAAAGCATATTACAGCTAATATTTAAAAAAATATTTAAAAACGGTTGAATCATTTAATGCTGTTTGTAATGAAATTCTAGACGCAAATAAAACAACACACAATAAGGCAGGTAGCAGAATAACGCTGTGCCATAAAACATTAACAGACTTAAAAGAGATAGTGGATAAAGAAGATTTCAATGCCATTTCGGAAGAAATTGATTTTTTTTTTAGTTTTTTTAGAAATATACTCCCATGTCCCCATCTGAATACCGTTTGAAGCTAAAGTTTGAATGATGAATGGTCAGTTAATTGAAGATTCAAAACATACTTAAAAGATGGAACATAAATTGATTACTTATTCACTTTAATATTGCCAGTATGATGCAGTCCACTTACAAAGATGCCCTCTACAGTATCCTGAAAAAAGAACAGGAAATCAGCTTGGAATCTGTGCATGTAATAGACGAATCCTATCGTATGACTAAATTCCTTCAGGATTTATTATCAGGTATGAAAAACCATGTTTTGGAGCATCATTTTACAGATGAAAATGAAGAAATTGAATTCTTCAGAATCATAAAACCGCAAATACTGGGTAAGTTAATCTATTACAACAAGATGTACAGAATAGAGACCTCTTGTCCAGTGAGTACGGGAAAAATGTATTATAAATATTTTTCCAGTGAATTACAGCAGCTAAAGCAGGAATATAAGGAACATATTTGCAATTCCGATTTTTACCGGTATTATCGTTCTGGGCGAACTGACAGGGACCACGATTTTTTTAAATTGGGGAAGATAAATCTTAATACTGGTCTTAACAGTTTTATCTTTGAAGTTGACACCCAATTCTCTACTTATTATGATTACAAAGTTTCCCGCATTATAGCGGATGAACTGCTTTATAATTATTTGATTATCAAAATAAATCCCGTAGACAAGCCGGGCATGGCTTTACAGAATGCTGAATCCACCAAAGATGTTTTCTGGACAGAATCCAAAAATGCACTGATAGAATTGATTTATGCCCTTTACGCATCCGGAGCAATTTCTAATGGTAAGGTCGGAATCCGTAAAATCAGTTTAGTTTTCCAAATCTTATTCCGCACCCAACTAGGTGATATACACCATGCTTTCCATCGTATGAAAGAAAGGACCAACAATCGAACTTTATTCTTAGATCAGCTCAAATCTTCATTGGAGCAATATATGGATAAAGATTTATAATAAGTGACATGATTCGCCTCAGTTAAAAGCAGTGTTTTAAAACACTGCTTTTTTATTATAGCTGCCCATATCTACCCATTGGTAAAACTCCCTCCGCAATAAAATTTTTCTTGCCACAGAAAACGGGATCATCTGAAAAACAATCAACTATATGTTTTTTGGGAAGTTTCAAAAACATCATTTTCAATTGGCTAAGCTTGGCAGAATATATTACAAATGCTTTCCAACTTTGCATAAATGATTAAAACACATCTATATGAATATCGATAGAATGGAATTTATAGCATGGATGGAACGCATCATGGATCGTTTCGATATACTTGGTGAACGTCTGGAGAATGTTCAAAAACAGAAGAACTCTATTGACGGGGAGGAATTATTAGACAATCAGGATCTTTTTATGATGCTAAAGGTAAGTGCCCGCTCTTTGCAGCGTTATCGTTCTTCTGGCAAGCTCCCTTATTATACGATCAGTGGCAAGCTGTATTACAAGCTATCGGACGTACACCAGTTTATCAGAGAAAGTTTTTCGGCTCCTGTTAGAAAATAAATCGAGACAATCCCTGCCAAATAAAGCCAGACAGGGACTTAAAGGTATATATGCTTGACCTTGATTTACTTTCGACCATACTTTAACAAAACTTAAAAGTAAGATTATGAATGAACAGAAAAAAATGGAAAAGCCCATCGAGGAACAACTAACAGATATCCTGTTAGTATTGGACAAGGAAAAAATGAAGATTGTGGCTGTAAAAGGAGTTGATAAAGACGGAAAGTTAAAAACGGTTCCAGCTGACAAAAAAAATCAAAATCAATTTATGCGTGTGGACAAACATGGCGATGTTTTTTCAAACTTCTTTGCCAACTTTTTCAGCCAGTTAAAGAATCCAACCCATTTCTCGTTCTTTAAAGTCCCGGCCTCCGAAGCAATTGATACGGCTAAGGAAATACAGAAGAATGTAGACACACCAACGAAAGAAGGTGAAGCGTTCCTAACAAAACTTGAAGTCAAGGAACCAGTAGCACATAACCAAGAAAATCAAAAAAATATGGAAACAACACAAACAACTCCGGAAGCAAACGAATATCGTTTTAAACCAGAACAGATTGATTGGGAAACAATGAACAATTTGGGACTGAGTAAAGAGAAACTCGAAAAGATGAATCTGCTTGAACCTTTACTTAAAGGCTATAAAACTAATGAACTGGTTCCCATCAGCCTTAATTTAGGGACAGCTATTACTCGCATGGATGCCCGTTTATCACTTCAATCCTCTGAAGACGGGAAAGTGGTTATGGCAATTCATGGCATTCGAAAAGAACCACAATTGAATTTTCCTTTTTTCGGACACGAATTCAGCAAGGAAGACAAAGACAATCTCCTTAAAACGGGTAATATGGGACGTGCTGTGAATCTTACCAATCTTAAAACAGGAGAACAGATTCCTTCAATCATCAGTGTGGATAGGCTGACAAATGAATTGGTAGCCCTTCGTACCGATAAAATAAACATACCGGATGAAATCAAAGGGGTGAAACTGAACGAAGAGCAAAAACAAACCTTGCTGGAAGGCAAACCACTTTATATTGAAGGGATGATTTCTAAGAAAGGAACTGCGTTTGATGCAACCGTACAATTCAATGCCGACAAACGTTTTGTAGAGTTCTTGTTTGACAGGAGTAACACCAATAAACAGACTCAAGGCAGTCAGCAAACCCAATCGCAGGAAGCTCCGAAAACCTTTAGAGATAAAGAGTTGGATAATGAGCAATATCAAAAGTTCAAAGACGGGCAGACTGTTTATGTTAGCGGATTAGTGGATAAGAAAGGCAAGGAATATAATGGTTACATCACTTTCAACAAGGAAACCAATAAAACAGACTTCTCTTTCCAAAATCCAAATAAGATCAAAGAACAGGTGAAACCTACTGAAGCCCATAAAATACAAACTGCGGTCAATTCGGAAGGCAAAACCAATGAAGCGACCAAGAACATCAAAGAGCCTTTACTATCAGGGCAAACAAATCCCGATAACAAAAAACAGCAGGAGCAACAGGAAGCACCCGAAGCACCCGAAGCAACTGCAAAGTCCAAAGGACGTAAAATGTAATGTGTTATGAAAGTAGTTATTGCAGAAAAACCGAGTGTAGCAAGGGAAATAGCCAGCCTGTTGGGAGCCACTGAAAAAAAAGAGGGTTATATCATAGGGAATGGATATTGTGTTACTTGGGCTTTCGGACATTTGGTAGGTTTAGGCATGCCGGAAGATTATGGAATTTCCGGATTTCATAAAGACTCCCTGCCTATATTGCCTAATCCATTTTTATTGACAGTCCGAAAAATTAAGAAGGGCAAGATTTATTTGGCCGATATAGGGGCTTTAAAGCAAGTAAAAATCATTAAACAGGTCACAAACCGCTGTGATAGTATTATTGTAGCTACGGATGCAGGGCGTGAAGGGGAATTAATCTTCCGCTACATCTATGAATTCCTGAACTGCCAAAAGCCATTTCAACGGTTATGGATTAGTTCATTAACGGAAAAGGCAATCCGGGAAGGGTTTGATAATCTTAAGCCAGGAGCGGAATTCGACGGACTATACAACGCAGCTCAAGGCAGAAGCAGGGCGGATTGGCTAGTAGGCATTAATGCGTCACAGGCTTTGAGCATTGCCGCAGGAAATGGCGTATATTCTTTGGGAAGAGTACAGACACCCACACTAGCGTTAATATGCAGGAGATATCAGGAGAACAAAAACTTTTCCATTCAGACCTATTGGCAAGTGCAATTGGATCATCAAAAAGGATATAGCAATTTTAAAAGTCTTTCCAAGAACAAATGGGACGATAAGAAACTAGCAGAAGATACCCTAAAATCCATCCAGCGCAGTGGAATTGCTGCCGTTACTTCCATAGAGAGCAAAACGGTTACGGAGCAACCTCCCTTACTATTTGATCTGACTGGCTTACAAAAGGAGGCCAATATAAAATTAAATTTTTCCGCAGAGGAAACCCTTTCCATTGCCCAAAACCTTTATGAGAAAAAGTTCATAACCTATCCCAGGACAGGCAGCAAATATATTTCTGAAGATCTCTGGCAGGAAATTCCCAATCTTTTAAAAGCATTGGAACATCATAGCTCTTTCAAAGATGTCGTTTCCAAGGTGAAATGGGGAAGATTAAATAATCGTATAGTCAATGATCTTAAAGTAACGGACCATCATGGATTGTTAATTACTGATAAGATTCCCTCAGCATTATCCGCTAAAGAAAATACTATTTATGAGATGATTGCTTTGCGTTTGTTGGAAACGGTTTCGCAAGCCTGCTCAAAAGAAATAACTAATGTTATTTTACAAGTACTGCATCATGATTTTACAATGAAAGGCTGGAAAGTGATTGAGCCAGGATGGAGAGCCATTAGGGGTAATTTTTCAGATGACAATGAGGATATGATGCAGGATTTGTCGGAGCTTCAAAATAATGATGAATTGAAAATCAAAAATGTTGTCGTACTGGAAAAGAAAACCAAAGCTCCTGTTTTATATACCGAAGCCGGATTATTGTCTGCCATGGAAAATGTTGGAAGAGAAATTGAAAACGAAGAAGAGCGAAAAGCTCTACAGAATATAGGAATAGGGACTCCAGCAACACGGGCAGCAATTATTGAAACGCTTTTTAAGAGAGATTATATAAGAAGGGATAAAAAATCCCTCATCCCTACGGAAAAAGGGATGCAGGTATATGAACTGGTCAAAGACAAGAAAATTGCTGATGCGGCTATGACCGCAGAATGGGAACTGGCTTTGCATAAAATTGAGAATAACGAAGCAGATGCCATGACATTCCAAAAAGAAATGGAAGACTATGCAACTTCAATAACACAGGAATTATTAGTCTCATCCATCGTATCCGAAAAAATCCCTGACCTTGTTTGTCCGAAATGTAAAAAGCAGCATCTATTAATCAGGGATAACATTGTCAAGTGTCCTGATGCCCTTTGCAATTGGATTCAGTTCAGAAATATATGCAGTGTGCAATTGAATGTATCGGATTTGGAGCATCTAATCAGAAACGGAAAAACCTCCCTTATTAAAGGAATGAAAAGCAAATCGGGAAAAAAATTCGATGCCTATATCGTTATGAATGAAAGAGCGGAGACTTCCTTTGAATTTGAAAAAACAAAAAAGAGAAATAATGAACAATAACGCCATGCTGTCTCAGCAAAAAATTGAACCTCTTATTTATACAATCCGCAACAAGCAGGTTATGTTGGATAACGACCTAGCCAATATTTATCAGGTAGAAACCAAGGTGTTCAACCAGGCAATTAAACGAAACACTGATCGTTTTCCTGAAAACTTCTGTTTTCAGCTTACGCAAGAGGAATTTGACCACATAAGCTTGAGGTCACAAATTGTGACCTCAAGTTCAGGACATGGAGGAAGACGTTATCTACCGTATGTATTTACCGAACAAGGAGTCGCTATGCTATCCGCCGTTTTACGTAGTAATGTTGCAATAAAAATAAGTATTGAGATCATGAATGCCTTTGTCGAAATGCGAAAGATATTAATCAGTAATACAGCCCTGTTCTCGCGTTTGGATAAAATAGAACTCAAACAGATAGAAGCTGATGGGAGATTTGAAGAAATTTTCAAAGCGTTAGAAAGCGAAAAACTATATAGTGATAAAGGGATTTTCTATAATGGGCAGGTATTTGATGCCTATGCTTTTGCATCCGATATTATACGCAAAGCTCAAAAATCTATTATCCTAATTGATAATTATGTAGATGATACTGTACTTACGCTGCTAGGAAAACGTAAAGACAATGTTTCTGTAACAATTTACACCAAAAACATCAGTAACCAATTAAAGCTCGATATTCAAAAATACAACAGCCAATATCCACCCGTTACCATTATAAAAATGACCGATGCTCATGATCGTTTCCTATTGATTGATCAGACTGAATTATACCATATTGGTGCATCCTTAAAGGATTTAGGTAAAAAATGGTTCGCCTTTTCCAGAATGGATATAGAACTTAGTAGGATGCTCGAGTTACTCAAGAACTGCTGACAGCCATTTATTCGGGCAGAGCCACTGGTAAACAACGTCCTTACAGATTGTAAGGACGTTGTTCGTTTTCTGTTGGCAGTAAACGGTACGGAACAAAATTTTAATAATCTTTCCATTCCAAGGAGAGAATTCCAGAAATAAACAGTAAATTTGCTCTCAATCATAAGGATTATAACGTTCTTTAAAACTCAATAAGTTTCGTGCAGGAACTTTTTTTAAGATATTGGAAAGAGATTGATAATTGTGGCACATTCGTGGCACAGTTAATTTCTAAAAATAAAAAAACGGTATTAGTGCGGGTTAAGCGGTAAAAGTTCCGACCCCTCATCGCCCACAAAATCACAAACCTCCAAAGTCATTTGATTTTGGAGTTTTTTTTGGTTTGAAACTTAGTTGAAAAATATTTTAATATTTATCAACCTTATTAATTTGCGGGGATTATTGGTTCTAACAACTTAAAGTATTTCTATAATGGGATATTATTTCACCCTCCGAGTTTCAGTATTGCATCCAACGATCAGACGCTAGACGAGATTGGGGAAACGGGAGCAGAGAATTTTCTGTTTTTTTTATCTGTTGCTTTTATCTTTTCTATTTAAAAGCCAAATTTAAAAATTTGACGGTCTAACTATATAAGCGAAATCCTCTTTGTAAGCCTTTATTAGCTATGCTTTATACAAGTTTTTGGTATACGCTTTATTGTATTCTACTTTTTCAATATTAAAATTGTTCAGGCAATAAACGTAACCAACTATTTAAATTATGTTTAAGCGCCTTGTTTATGCGTCTTTTTTCTTTAAACACCGTCCTCTCGGCTCATCACCCTCATGAAGCACAATTTCGGAATGTAGGAACTGTGCAGCTTCGGCTGAATCTTTCACTTTAGTAGCAGAGCGTTCTAACATTTCTGCTTCAAATTCAGTTAATACACTTTCCCTTATTCCGTTTTTTCTCCATTCAGATAAAGGTCGGCATTCTTTTAAAATTCTGCGAGCCAGCTTGAGCGCATCCAGCAGTGCTTGATTTGCCCCTTGTCCTTTGAATGGACTCATTGGGTGAGCCGCATCTCCAATCAGAGTTGCTTTTCCTGCTTTCGCTAGTAATTCTGAACTGAGCAATTCTCGGTCATAAACGGGATAACCAGAAATTTGAGCTTCCAAAGTTGCCGCTAAAATCTGAGGAATAGGGTCATGCCACTGACTTCTACGACAGGCTTCTTCCTTGAGTGCCTGAGGTCCTTTGGCACTTAACGCCTTGGCGTCTTTTTCTGGCATAGGGAAGCTAAGTTGCCACATCACCGAGTCTGATGTATAAGGCATCATGTAGATTCGTTCATTACCATTAGCGGTTTGAAATACAGTGGCCGAGTCCAGTAAAGAATTAGCAAGACCTTCGAGAGCACTCAAAGGACAAATACCCAATATTACAATACAACCCAGGTAACGTAAAGGGGTAATATCGGCACCAATCACTAACCTCCGCACCGAACTACGAATGCCATCAGCTCCAACCACAAGATCTGCCTTGGTGCTTTTTATCTTCCCGTCCACTTCAAAAGTCAGATTAACACCTTCACCCACGCATGCTGCAAAATCTACTAACTGGTGTCCCCATTGTACAGCGTCATGTCCGCCGAGCTGCTTAAGTAGGGCTAATCGCAAAGATTGCCGTGCAATATGCACATTTGTACGTTTCGAATACGTTTTTGGATCTGACTGCATCCACTTTCTGATCCCCCATTCACCGATCACTTTTCCTTCTGTAGTATGAACCACATGTCTTGTTGAAATCACCCCTACTTCTAACGAAAAAATACCCAATGCCTCGATCGCTTTACTAGCTTGTTGCAGAGTAAGTCCGTAGCCCTGAGATCGAGCATCAAAATTGCTATCGCGCTCATAAAGGGTAAAAGGGATTCCGCGGTGCAAACAAGCCACAGCTAGAGCCACACCTCCTATACCGCCACCAATAATAGCAACGTGCGGGTAGTTTTCTTTATCCGCTACAGGAGGACAGGCAGAAGGCATCAACCCGGATCCACAACAGTTCAAACAGGAGTGTAGGTGACCCTTAGGACGAATTGGAGGCGTCCTTTTGTCTTTTGTCTTTTCAAATTGATCTAATGCCATCTGGTAGCGGAGTTTCACTTTATTGCTGAGTCCTCTACTTTTTTTGCCACGTCCCTGACATTCCTGACAAATAGTCCAGCTTACTTCTTCATTTTCCACTTCCTTTTTATTTAACTTGATCTCGATTCTTATTTTATAAGAAAAAACTATTATACACAATTAATGCTGTGCCTAATAGCAAAGTAGTAATTATGACTTTCAATACTTCTATGTAATTTAACGTGTGAAATTAATATTTTTCAGCGTTTTGCCGCTTGTGTCAGTTACGTAACTTTAAAACAAAAGATTAGTAGCACAAAACTACTTTTTTCAAATTGAAATAGAAAGGATTTCTCAGAGCTATTTTATTGAAATTCTCTTCAAATCCTGCAAAAAATGGTTCATAAGGACCAAAAAAAAGCTTTAGAGAAATCTGAGGCTTTTTTTTATGGAATAAAATTAATTCTCGTTTTTTACAATCCTCAAAAAAGAACCACAACAAAAATTATACAAAAAAGTTCATCCTCAATCTTGTTTTCCGAGGAAAGAGGAAGCTCCGCAAGAAGCTCAACCTATGTAAATCATTTTTTTTATCTTTCAAATAAAATGATTTTAGAACAATTCGTAAAAAGTCGGTAGACTTTCATCAGATTTAAGGTTTACAATAACATAAAAGAGTTGCGTAAGTTTAGAGATATTTGTGCAGCTTTTTATAAGAAACTCTTTAGAGAGCGGGTTGTCGACGAAAGTTTAAAAGATCCTTTTATGTTAGAAAGTGGAAAAATAATAACTATTTTTTTGAAAAAATATTTTGTGAAATCAGAGCAAAATTATTTACGCATAAAGTAACAACATCCTGATTAGAATTTTGAAGTAAAATTAAATTTAGGATATACTTTAATGAATTGCGATAGGTTAAATGATGGCATAAAAGTTTTTGAATTAAATGCGAAAGAAAATCCAAAATCTGGAAACGTTTTTGATAGTCTGGCCGAAGGCTATTTTAATGATAATCAGTTAGAAATTTCCAGGCAAAATTATAAAAAGTCTTTAGAACTGATGCCAGAGAATAGCAATGTAAAAGAAATGCTGTAAAAATTGATAAATGTTGACTGAAAAATCTTAAATGAATACCTCAAAAAACTTTGCCAAACCGCAAAGTCTTTTTTATATCTTTGAAAAAAAACAAACCTTCAATGCATAAAATTTTAGCCCAAATAAATAAAATTATTTTGCCAAGTTTTACAAAACAAGGCTTAGATATTTCGAAAGCAAAAAAATGGAAAATGGCTATTATTGGTTATCGCTATTTTATAACGACTCGTGCTTTGGGGTAATTTTAAAATACTGCATTTTTTTTATCTTTTTTTTAAATAAATATTGAAAGCAATTTCAACAACACTTCTTCTGAAGAAATAAGAAATGTTTGTTTCAAAATACATTTCTATCTTTCTCATTCCACTAATTCCCATGAAAAATAAAGAATTTAATATACCTCCCATTCCCGCAGTACTTTTAGCTATTATTAGTGTGCAATCTGGCGCAGCTATTGCCAAAAGTCTATTTCCTACAATTGGAGCCGCAGGAACAGCATCGATCCGAATTGGTATTTCGGCTTTAATTTTACTATTAGTTTATAGACCAAATCTAAAAGAAATTACACCTAAACAATGGAAAATAGTTATTCCCTATGGTTTGTCTTTGGGCGCTATGAATTTAATTTTTTATCTCGCTATAGAACGAATTCCAATTGGATTGGCTGTTACTTTAGAATTCATGGGGCCTTTATCAGTAGCTATAATTGGTTCAAGACGTTTAATTGATTATTGCTGGGTTTTACTTGCGGCTGCAGGAATCGTTTTGATCGCTCCCTGGACGAATGATCGAGTAGATTCTTTAGGCGTAATATTTGCTCTTTTAGCGGGTGCACTTTGGGCAGCTTATATTGTTTTAGGAGGAAAAGTTTCTAAAATCATGAACGGTGGTCAGGCTGTTGCCACAGGAATGTTATTTGCTGCTATTTTAATTCTGCCTTTTGGTTTTTACGAAAACGGATTGGCAAATCTTACTCCAAAGCTTTTGGGCTTAGGAATCGCTTTGGCTCTTTTATCAAGTGCTATTCCGTTTACGCTCGAGATGAAAGCTTTAGGTCAGCTTCCTCCTAGAACTTTTAGTATTTTAATGAGCTTAGAACCTGCTGCAGCTTCTATTTGTGCGTTTATTTTTTTGCAGGAAAATCTAAGTTTCTATGAAATTATGGCTGTGGTTTGTGTAGTAATTGCTTCTGTTGGGTCAACTTTAACGGCGAAACGATAAATTGTTTGTTGTATTTTTAAATAACAAAAAGTCCTGAAATTTCAGAACTTTTTTTGATCGTAGGTTTCATAGTTTTTATTTGTGTTTGTCATTGCGAGGAACAAGCAATTACATTTAGTTGCTCAACTTGTGTCCTTATTAGTGTGATTGCTTCGTTTCTCTATGACATATTGCTTACTTCTTACCCGCTTCTACGAATTCCAATTCCTCTAAACTTACTTTCGAAGTAAACACGCCGTAATTCACTACTGCTTTGTTCTTCTCAATTTTATCAATACTTCCCACTGATTTTCCGTCGAGCATTCGGACACGATCACCTACTTTAAGAATGGCTTTTGGTTTTACAACTACAGGTTTTAGTTTCTTTTCTTTCTTTTCCTGACGAATTTCTTCTACATGAACAGTGATTTCTTCTATAACTTCTTTTTTCTTTTCGATAATAGCTTTGGCCTCTTTAGGTGTGGCTTTTTTACGTTTGGAGTTTTCAATTTCAATAATTTTCAAAAACTCCCCAATCAGGTCTTTTTTGTTTTTATTATTAAAATATTTTTCGGCTATATCTTCAATTTTTTGACCAATGTAAATCGTTTTCTGATTGCTGTCATACAATTCCTGATAGCTCTCCAGCTTTTGTTTTATTTTTACATTGATAGTTTCCATTTTCTTGCCTTCTTCACGCGCTTTCGTTTCTTCTTCTTTCAGCGTTTGCGAAGTTTTTTCCATCTTAGACCGTTCTTTCTGAAGTGTAGCAATGGTTTTATCAAAACGCACTTTTCCCACTTCAATCTTCTTTTTCGCCCGATTTATTAAACTAAATGGAATTCCGTTTTTTAAAGCGACTTCAAATGTAAAAGAACTTCCTGCTTGTCCTAAAACCAATTTGTACAAAGGTTCTAATGTTTTTTCGTCAAAAAGCATGTTGGCATTTGTCGCAAACGGTAATTCATTAGCGAGAATTTTTAAATTCGAATAATGCGTTGTAATAATCCCGAAGGCTTCCCGATGATAAAACTCTTCTAAGAAAATTTCGGCTAATGCGCCTCCTAATTCAGGATCAGAACCAGTACCAAATTCATCGATAAGGAACATGGTTTTCTTATTGCACTTCTTCAAGAAGTAGTTCATGTTTTTTAATCGGTAACTGTAGGTACTTAGATGATTTTCAATGGATTGATTATCTCCAATGTCTGTTAAAATGCGATCAAATAAAAATGTTTCACTCCGCTCGTGTACCGGAATCAACATTCCGGATTGTAGCATCAATTGGAGTAATCCAACCGTTTTTAACGATATGGTTTTCCCTCCGGCATTAGGACCTGAAATAACAATGATTCTACTTTCCTGATTTAATTCAATGGTCTGCGGATGTGTAATTTCATTTTTCTGTTTGTTATTCAAATATAAAATAGGATGGAAGGCATCTCTAAAATAGAGTCGGCGATCGTCTGTAATTGTTGGTAAAATTCCATTGATTTTATTGGCATATTTTGCTTTGGCGGCAATCACATCAACATCACTCAAGAAATCCTGATATTGTATTAACAACGGTAAAAAAGGACGAATTTTATTCGATAATTGCTTTAAAATTCGGGTGATTTCTTCTTTTTCCTCATATTCTAAATTGCTTAGTTCACGAGAATATCGGAGTGTCGCTTCTGGTTC
This sequence comes from Flavobacterium galactosi, assembly GCF_048158585.1. Classification (NCBI taxonomy): domain Bacteria; kingdom Pseudomonadati; phylum Bacteroidota; class Flavobacteriia; order Flavobacteriales; family Flavobacteriaceae; genus Flavobacterium; species Flavobacterium galactosi. The sequence goes on along the minus strand of NZ_JBLNKV010000007.1, from coordinate 172,707 downwards.
GATATATGCAATGCTTCCAGTTTTGGAACTGCCCAGAATTGAGCCTTTTACTTTACGACGATACATGGCAAGAACGGCTAATACACGTCTGTTTTGGACGAAACTTTCTTTAATGTCATCTAAATAACCTAAAGCATTGTATTGCGTTAATGCGGTTCCAAAACTTTGATTGACTTTGCCACGGACTACATTCATATTCCGACGAATATCCAATAAATCAGGTGAGGCATTGTCTTTTATTTCGCCATATTTGTCAACTACTTCGTCGACCATCGTGATGATATCTTTGGTAAATTCAACCTGTGAAGCCCTAGCATATAAGTTGGGGTAATAATCTTCGAATTTTTTCAGGAAATTCAATAAGAAATTCGCAGTTGATGAAATGGTGGCAATTTTTCTAAAACTGCCCACTTCAAGAAAACTGTCTTCAATAGCCAAGAATTTAATTTCGTGTGTTATGGCATCAAAACCATGATTGGGAATGGCATTGTTATTCTGGAAAGAGGAAACATATTCCGATGTTTGCATTAATGCTTGCATCAAGGTTTCCTTATCCCTGAAAGGAGTGATTTCTAATGCTTTTTGTTTTCCAATATCAGTATTACAAATCGTCGCAATAGTATCGAGAACGGTTGGGAATTGTAAATCTTGTAATGTTTTTTCGGTGATGGATATCATTATATAAGCTAAGTTGTAAAGTTTCAAAGTTACAAAGATTCAAAGTGAAATGCATTAATTTTTTAGCAGACTTTGCGAAAAACTTTGCGAACTTTACAGCAAAATAATTCACATGCAAATCAATCTCAATCCGGAATGGCAATCCATTTTATCAGACGAAATCCAAAAACCTTATTTTCAGGATTTAATGGAAGCCGTTGCCGAAGAATGTAAAAATCATACTTGTTATCCCCCAAATGAATTGATATTTGCTGCTTTCAACTATTGCAGTTTCAAAGAAGTAAAGGTGGTTATTATTGGTCAGGATCCGTATCATGGAAAGGGGGAAGCTAATGGGTTGTGTTTCTCCGTAAATGACGGGGTTAGAATTCCGCCTTCTTTGCGCAATATTTTCCGCGAAATGAGTGATGATTTGGGAACTATTTTTATGCCCACTTCCGGGAATCTGGAATCTTGGGCAAAACAGGGAGTTTTACTCTTGAATGCTTCGCTGACTGTGAGAGAAGACATTGCAAACAGCCATAAACATTTGAAATGGAACGTTTTTACTGATGCTATAATCCAAAAAATTTCGAAAGAAAAAGAGCATGTAGTGTTTTTGCTTTGGGGAAATTTTGCCCATAAAAAAGGACTCAAAATTGACCGGAACAAACATTTGGTTTTAGAATCCGGACATCCATCGCCTATGAGTGCCAATCAGGGAAAGTGGTTTGGAAACAAACATTTCAGTAAAACAAATGAATACTTAAAACGTAATGGAATAGAAATAATTAACTGGATTTCAGTAGATTAATTGTACTTTTTTAAAATATAAATACTCGATTTCCGTTGCTCCGCGTGAGTGATGGTAGTGGAGCTCTTTTATTGAGAGGTTTTTTAGACTCTCAATAAAAAGCGGGAACGTACAGCACGACCCGAAGTTGCGAGGAGGAACGACGAAGCAATCTGTAGGGTCACGCCCAAATTGAAATACTGTTATTTGTATAATTAAGTCCTAAAAAACAAATAATTAATGGGTCTATTTCTTAATTATTTCTTCCAAAGTAGCTTTACCTTCTTCGTTTTTTATTTTTAGGATAATTTCTTGGCCTTTCAGGGTTTTGCCTTCAATCACATATACTTTTTCTTTACGAAATTCGGTATTGCTTTTATCAAAATCAACATCGCCGTATTGCAATGTGTTTTTGATGTCAATAGTATCAATCCATTTTTCGGCTAATATTTGGGACGCTTTTTCAGAATAATCAAAAGGTTTATTTCTTAAATCATTTAATACTCTTGCATTTGGAAAATAATTGCAACGGGTATCTTTTCCACTAAAAATTGCGGCTACAAAAAACAAACCTAATATTAAACCAATAAGATAATAAGCAAACCGATGTACGAATTTCATGTTTTAAATTTTTGGCAAAGGTAAAAGAAAGTTTGCTTAAAAAACAATTAAATTGATGTCGTTAATAGGTAAATCAAACCAATCGCCAATAGCTTTATTGGTAAGGATTCCATGATAGAGATAAACTCCATTTTTCAATCCTTTATTGCATCGTAAAGCGCTTTCAATTCCGCCATCTTCAGCAATATGCAACAAATAAGGCGTGATGATATTACTAATGGATAAGGAAGCTGTTTTTGAATAACGGGAAGGGATATTGGGTACACAATAGTGTAAAACATTATTCTTGATAAATGTTGGCTTTTCATGTGAAGTGACTTCCGAAGTCTCAAAACAGCCTCCGGTATCAATGCTAACATCGACGATAACGGCTCCCTTTTTCATATATTCGACCATCGTTTCCGTAACTACAACCGGGCAACGTTCCATGCCTCTCATGGCGCCAATAGCTACATCACAGCGTCTTAGTGCTTTCAGTAAAGATTTAGGCTGAATGGTAGAAGTAAAAATACGTTGATTCAGATTATTTTGCAGTCGGCGTAATTTTGTAATGGAATTATCAAATACTTTTACATTAGCCCCCAAACCAATAGCGGTTTTAGCTGCAAATTCAGCAACTGTTCCTGCACCTAAAATTACAACTTCAGTAGGAGGAACGCCAGTAATATTTCCGAATAATAATCCTTTTCCAAATTCATTGGTAATCATTAATTCGGCTGCAATTAAAATCGAGGCAGTTCCTGCAATTTCACTCAATGATTTAACTGCCGGATATGTGCCGTCCTCATCTTTTATGTATTCAAAAGCAAGTGCTGTGATTTTCTTTTTGGTCAAAGCTTCAAAATAGGCCTTTTTTCTGGTTTTTAATTGAATTGCTGATATCAGAATTGTTTCCCGATTCATCATTTCAATTTCGGCTAGGGTAGCGGGCTCGACTTTCAGTATCATGGGACAACTAAATACCTTTTTGGTGTCATTAGTAATTTCGGCTCCCGCTTCAAAATATTCTTTGTCTGCATAACTGGAACTTTCACCTGCACCAGCTTCAATCATTACCCTATGGCCATGATAGGTCAATGTATTTACAGCATCAGGAGTCAGACAAATACGGCGTTCTTGATAACTGGTTTCTTTTGGAATTCCAATAAAAAGTTCGCATTTCCGTCTTCGTATCTCAAGTTTTTCTTCTTGAGGTAATAACTGCTGTTTAGTAAATGGTGTTATCGTTATTGGCATTAGTGCTGTAAAATTTAGGGTACAATTTACGGAAAAAGTTTTAGAAAAAGGCAATTAGTTAAGGGAAAGCAAAATAAGAAGAGTGAATTTAAAATTAGGGGATGATTCTTTCCATTTTTATATCGGCTCTTTCGTAAACGCCGTCTTCTAAAGATATTTCAGCAAAACCAAATTTTTCATACAAATGTATTGCTGGCAGTAATTTTCTGTTCGAATATAAAATAAGTTTTTTAATGCCTTCCTTTTCAGCGATATCCATACAATGAACCATTAGTTTTTTTCCTATTCCCAATCCTTGAACCCCATCTGTAACGGCCATTTTACTCAATTCAAATGTGGTTTCATCGATTTTTATTAAGGAAACCGTGCCAATGATTTTGCCTTTGTATTTTGCATAAAAAATCATTCCGCCTTTGTCGATGATTTCGCCTTGGGGATTCGATAATACGATCTCATCTTTGGGTTCCACCTTGAAATATTTCTTTAGCCATTCTATATTCAAGGTTTTTATCGGCTCCGTTAAAGCTGTGGTAAAAGGAATAATTTCAACTGTATTTTCTAAACTCATACGTAATTGTTTTTATTTTAATTCTAGGGAACGTTTTCCATCCGGAAGTAGTTCAATCGTAATGACAGAATGGACTTCAGGAATTAAATTCGGAATCTTTTCCGCCCATTCTATAAAACACCAATTACTGGAATACAAGTAATCATCAACGCCCATGTCCAACGCTTCAACTTCATGATTCAATCTATAAAAATCAAAATGATAAACGATTTGATTGTTAGTAGTTTGGTATTCATTAACTAAAGAAAAAGTTGGACTGCTTGTAGCGCCTACAACTCCAAGAGTTTTACACAATTTTTTTATTAATGTGGTTTTGCCAACGCCCATTTCTCCATGAAAAAGAATCACTTTTTTTGGGTTTTCGGCTATGATTTTTTGTGCAACTTCCTCGAGTTGGTCTAAAGAAAAAATAACATTCATTCTAAATAAATTTGTTTAATGCTTAAAGTTTAAGGTTGTGCCAAAAACTGAAAACTGTGACTGAAAAATTCTTATTTCGGATTAAAAACTAAAAACGGAATAATCATTTCTTCCAATGAAATTCCACCGTGTTGGTATGTGTTTTTATAATAACTTACATAATGATTGTAATTATTGACATAGGCCAAAAACAAATCATTTTTTGCAAAAATATAAGAACTACTCATATTTATCGTTGGTAAACCAATATTTTTTGGTTCCTTCACTGCATAAACATCTTTGTGTTCGTAGGTCAAACTGCGTCCTGTTTTGTAACGCAAATTCAAACTGGTATTTTTATCACCCACCACTTTCGATGGATTTTTCACGTTTATAGTTCCGTGATCCGTAGTCAAAATCAACTTGAAACCCATTTTCTGTGCCTGTTGAATAATTTCCAATAATGGAGAATTTTTAAACCAACTCAACGTCAGAGAGCGATATGCTTTATCGTCGGAAGCAAGTTCTTTTACCACGTCCATTTCGGTTTTAGCGTGCGAAAGCATGTCTACAAAATTGTAAACCACGGTAACCAAATCGTTATTTTTCAACGATTTAAATCCTTCAACGAGTTTTTTACCTCCGGCAAGATTCGTGATTTTAAAATAATCCTCCTTAATATGCAATCCCAAACGTTTCAACTGTGCCGACAAAAATTCCGCTTCGTACAAGTTTTTCCCGCCTTCTTCCGGATCATTTTTCCAATATTGCGGAAACTGTTTTTCCATTTCAAGCGGCGTCAAACCTGAGAAAATAGCATTTCTCGCATATTGTGTGGCCGTTGGCAAAATGGCGTAATACGGAACTTCTTTTTCCAGTTTATAATAATTGCTTACCACACTCTCAAAGACTTTCCATTGATCGTAACGTAAGTTATCAATCACCACAAACAAAATAGGTTTGTCTTTTTTTACAATTTCAGGAACCACTAATTCTTTAAATAAAGTGTGGGATTGCACTGGCTTATCCGCTTTTGGTGCAAACCAATCTTCATAATTACGTTCAATAAATTTTCCAAATTGCGAATTGGCTTCTGCTTTTTGTGATTCAAGAATTTCAACCATACCTTGATCGTTGATATTCTCCAATTCCAGTTCCCAAAAAATCAATTTTTTGTACAATTCAATCCAGTCTTCATAAGAATTCACCATTGCCATTTCCATCGAAATTTTTCGGAATTCTTTCTGATAATCCAACGTAGTTTTTTGCGATATCAATCGGGAATGATCCAGATTTTTCTTCAAACTCAACAAAATCTGGTTTGGATTTACGGGTTTGATTAAATAATCAGCAATTTTAGAGCCAATCGCTTCCTCCATGATGTATTCTTCCTCACTTTTGGTAATCATAATCATGGGAACCGAAGATTTTTTCTCTTTCATCTCCGACAGCGTTTCCAAGCCGCTCATTCCGGGCATATTTTCATCCAGAAAAACAATATCAAAATTGTTTTCCTCAAAAATATCAACCGCATCACGACCGTTATTACAAGTAGTAACTTCGTAATTTTTCTTTTCCAGAAATAATATGTGGGGCTTTAAAAGGTCGATTTCATCATCTACCCAAAGTATTTTTATTTTATCCATAAGTCGTATTAACAAGTGTTCAATAGTAGTAATTGAAAGTGCCAATTTACTGTTTTTTGCAACGGTTAGTTGCTAATATTATGATAATTTTTCGGGCAATTGCTCTTTCTATTCCTATATAAAGATAAGAATTTTTCGCATTGAAATTGTTTGCAGGCGTGACCCATCCTCCGTAAACTCCGTCCGGGTTGGACTTTGCGTTATATCTTTCCTTTTTAAAGAAAAAAGGAAACGATGTCACTTCCATCCCTCACGCAGTTGCTAGAACGATTGGATTTACAATTACAATTGAGATAATAAAAATTTTCAGAAAATAAAAAAGTATTGGAGTATTATGATTGCTTTTTTATAAATTCGTTAAAATATAAATGCTATAGTTTATCGAATCAAGTTGCCTGAAAAACGGTGAAAAGAGCAGTACTTTTAAAAAAAAAAGGTATCATAATCAGCTAAATAAAATTATGACTTATAAAGATAAAATATTGAAAGTGATTATATCAAATTTGAGAATAAGAAGATAATTCTGTATTTGATAATTTTTATCTACATAATACTATTTTCGACACCAAAAGTTAGTTTTTTTATGCTGGAAAGAGAAAAAATTGGCAATTGGTTTTGTTTGCAATAATTGTGCTGAGACAATTTTCAGCTTTCCAAGGAAACGGAATTTGAGTTTATTGGAAATAACGGACTAAAACGTTAGAATTGTTAAACGTATAATGATATTACAAATGGATAAAAAAATAAACCAAAATGCCGTTCATACTTTACTTGCCGAATACAAAAAAGCAATTAATGAATTACAGGATATAATTCTAAATATCTCAGAAAAGAACTTAGTATTTGTAATAGATAAAGAAACTCCGAATTGGGACTGCAAATCAATTCAAACCATACTTACACATGTTATAAGTTCCGGTTACTCGTATTGCATTTATATTCAAAATTCAAGAGACATATGTAGTGAACGACCTGAAAAAATTATACGTACATCAATAATTCAATATATAAAAGATCTTGATAAGCTACTTGAATTTACGTTTAACACATTCATCAATATAAGCGATAATGATTTGGAAGAATCCGATAATACTAAAAAAATAATTACATCTTGGGAACAACTTTATGACATTGAACAATTAATGGAACATGCAATCGTACATGTTTTACGCCATAGAAGACAAATTGAAAAGTTTAAAATCATATTAAATAATGAAGCATAGCTATTGCTAATAACAATTCCTTGGTTATTTCGAAGGAACGATAAGTAGGACTGTTTCTTCTTTAATTTTTTACAATATTCCAAAATTTAATTATATTCTGTAATTTTACTAAAAACAAAAACAATGGAAATAAATTGGGTTATTATAGCTGTAATTTTGGTTGGCGCCATTGCTTTAATTCTATACTTGATTAAAAAGAATCAAAAGGATAAAAAAGAAGTGACTAAATTTTTTAATACGGATACTACAATTAGAAAGGAATCAGAACTAGATGAAGAGGAGGAGTACTGATTGCATTCTTTCGTAATTATTAAAATATAAAAAATGAATACTATAATTCTGAAAACAGAACGATTAAATTTAAGACCAATTACAGTATCAGATTTAGATTATATTCATGAATTGCATTGTATGGAAGAAATAGATGAATTCAATACGTTAGGAATTCCACAACATATTGATGAAACTAAAGTGCTTTTAGAAAAATGGATTTTTGAAAACAATAGAGCGCTTATTACCCATTTTACTTTTGCGGTGGAATTAAACACTGGAAACCAAATTATAGGATTAATTGGAATCAATTTGGGAAAGTTAAAATATAAAAATGCCGAAGTTTGGTTTAAATTTCATAAAAATTATTGGAATAAAGGCTACGCAACGGAATCCTTGAAACAGCTACTGCATTTTGGATTTGATGCACTTAACCTTCATCGAATCGAAGCAGGTTGTGCTGTTGGGAATATAGGTTCCATAAACGTTTTGGAAAAAACAGGAATGATACGAGAAGCCCATACCCGAAAATTATTACCATTAAAATCAGGCTGGTCAGATAATTATGGATACGCAATTTTATCGACTGACTGAATAACTTCAATTTGGCGGAAATGGAATGATTTACGTACAGAATAATAAACTATAGCTAAAAACATTTTTTTGTTCCTAAATGTAAAACAAAACGATTTTATTCTAAATTTATACTTTTATCAAATCAAACCAAATTATTTATGAAATCGAAAAAAATTAGAAACTATTTTTTGAGTATTACCTTGTTTTCAGTGACTCTTGCTATGGCTCAACATGATTATGTGAACACGCCACCAGCTGTATCACCAATGGCGATGAAACCCGAAATGACTGAAATATGGGAACCGCAAGTAAAAGTAATTACTCCTGCTAAAAAGCTAGGAGATGCACCTTCGGATGCGATTGTTTTATTTGACGGTAAAAACTTAGATCAATGGGTTAGTCAAAAAGATGTTACAAAGCCAGCTCCATGGAAAATAGTGGATAAGGAATATATGGAAGTGGTAGATGGTTCTGGAGCGATTCAAACAAAAATGCAATTTGGAGATTGTCAATTGCATGTCGAATGGAGCGCACCCGATGCAGTGGTTGATGGAGGACAATGGAGAGGAAACAGTGGTATATTTTTACAAAACAGATACGAACTTCAAGTATTGGATTCCTATAATAATAGGACTTATAGTAACGGTCAAGCCGGAAGTATTTATAAAGATGTACCGCCTTTAGTCAATGCCATGAAGGCACCTTTAGAGTGGAATACGTATGATATTGTTTATACTGCTCCGCGTTTCAAAGCTGATGGAAGGATAGATGCTCAGGCAAGAATCACGGTATTACACAATGGAGTTTTGGTTCAAAATAATGCTATTATTAGTGGGTTGACACTTTATATTGGATTACATAATTATCCTTCGCCACATGGTGATGATGTGATTGCATTGCAAGAACATGGCTGCAAAACTCAATTCAGAAATATCTGGATTAGAAAACTATAAAAAATTAAAAGGAGAGCTAAAACTCTCCTTTTTTAGTGTTTGTACGAATCGAATCCTCTATTTTATTGAATTCAAAATCACGATAAGAGACGTTTCCCATTTTAAAGTCTAATTTCCTTATATTTGTTGACCAAAAATAAAGTTATAGTGATTCAAATCAATAAGCTAAAAATATTTAATGATCCCATTTATGGGTTTATTACCATCCCCAACGCCTTAATTTACGATTTAGTTCAGCATCCCTATTTTCAACGCTTGCGCCGTATTTCCCAAATGGGTTTGTCGTATCTGGTTTATCCGGGAGCAAATCACACTCGTTTTCACCATGCTTTAGGTTGCATGCATCTGATGCAAAAAGCGGTTGACGTATTGCGTTTCAAAGGAGTTTCGATATCTCCTGAAGAAGAAAATGCGCTATACATTGCTATTTTATTACATGATATTGGACACGGACCGTTTTCGCACGCGATGGAAAAAAGCATTGTTGAAGATGTACACCATGAAGAAATTTCCTTGTTGTTTATGAACCAATTGAATGTGGAATTCGACGGTCAGTTGAGTTTAGCAATTCAAATTTTTAAAGGTGATTATGATCGAAAGTTCATGTTGCAATTGATTTCGAGTCAATTGGATATGGATCGAATGGATTATTTGAAACGAGACAGTTTTTACTCGGGTGTGGCAGAAGGAAATGTAAATTCAGAACGCCTGATTCAAATGATGAATGTGGTGGACGACTTCTTAGTTATTGAAGAAAAAGGAATTTATTCTGTAGAAAAGTTTCTGATGTCAAGACGCTTAATGTATTGGCAGGCTTATTTACACAAAACGAGTTTAGTAGCCGAGTTGATTTTGACGAAAGTCTTAAAACGCGCTAAAGAATTAACATTAAAAGGAATTCAATTGCCTTGTAGCGAGCCGTTGCTGTTTTTTATGCAAAATAGAGTTACCTTGGACACTTTTGATACTGAAAATTTAGATTTATTTTCTCAATTGGATGATTTTGATATCATCAGTGCTTTAAAATCTTGGCAAAAACAGGACGATTTCATCTTATCTTCATTGAGCAAAATGATTGTTAACCGAGACTTATTAAAAATAAAACTAACCAGTGAAAAAGCGGGTATTGAAGAATTGCAACCGTTGAAAGAGCGCTTTGCTGAGGAGAATAATATTTCATTATTGGATACCAATTATTTTATTTTTAAAGGTAAAATAAAAAACCAAGCATATAGCAAAGAAGCCGAACCAATACGGATTTTGAAAAAAGACAGAACAATTGAGGACGTTATTGAATCTTCGGATCAGCTGAATTTAAAATCGTTATCTAAACTGGTTACCAAGTATTATATATGTTTCCCAAAACAACTTGCATAAAATGAACATTTAAAATCTATTTTTTTATATTTTTGTCGCAATGAAATTTACAGCAGAACAAATAGCAGGGATTTTAGAAGGAGAAGTTGTGGGAAATCCTATGGCAGAAGTTTCTAGATTATCAAAAATAGAAGAGGGAGCTGAAGGATCACTTACTTTTTTATCAAATCCTAAATATCTTAATTACATTTATTCCACAAAGGCCTCGGTAACAATTGTTAATGATACTTTTGTTCCGGAATCACCACTAGCCACAACACTGATAAAGGTGCAAGATGCCTATGCCGCATTTTCTAAATTACTAGAATATTACAATCAGGTAAAGTTAAATAAAAGTGGGATTGAGCAACCTTCTTTCCTTTCGCAAAGCGTAAAATACGGAGATGATTTATATCTTGGAAGTTTTAGTTACGTGGGACAGCATGTAGTTTTGGGTGAAAATGTAAAAATATATCCTAATTGTTTCATTGGAGATAATGTAGTAATGGGTGACAATGTGATATTATTTGCTGGTGCAAAAATTTATTCGGAGACTATTATCGGGAATAATTGCACGATACATTCCGGAGCAATAATAGGTGCTGATGGTTTTGGTTTTGCTCCAAATCCTGACGGAACGTATACTAAAATTCCACAAATAGGGAATGTAATTATTGAAGATAATGTTGATATAGGGTCCTGCACTACAATTGACAGGGCTACAATGGGTTCTACAATTATAAGAAAGGGAGTGAAGCTTGACAATCAAATTCAGATTGCCCACAATGTCGAAATTGGTGAGAATACTGTAATTGCTGCTCAAACGGGTGTTGCAGGTTCTACAAAAATTGGCAAGAATGGCATGATTGGTGGGCAGGTAGGAATCTCGGGACATTTGACCATTGGTAATAATGTCCGGATTCAGGCTCAATCTGGTGTAGGAAGAAATATAAAAGATAATGAGATTCTACAAGGAAGCCCCGCATTTGGATACAATGATTTTAGTAAATCGTACGTTCATTTCAGGAATCTACCTAAAATTGTTGCAGAAATAGAGGAATTAAAAAAACAAATATTAAACCAAAAAAATGGAAAAAATGGTTAAACAGCAGACCATCAAAACAGAAATCTCATTAACTGGAGTTGGATTACATACAGGAAAAGAAGTTAAAATGACTTTTAAACCTGCTCCAGTAAATAATGGTTTTACTTTTGTTAGAGTAGATCTGGAAGGACAACCTGTCATTGAAGCTGATGCAAATTATGTTGTAAACACACAAAGAGGAACCAATTTAGAAAAACTAGGTGTGAAAATTCAAACACCAGAACATGTTTTAGCAGCATTAATTGGTTGTGATTTAGATAATGTCATCATTGAACTAAATGCTTCAGAGCTTCCTATAATGGATGGTTCGTCAAAATATTTTGTTGAAGCCCTTGAAAAAGCGGGAATCGAAGAGCAAAATGCTAAAAGAAATGTTTATGTGGTAAAAGAAGTTATTTCTTTTACTGATGAAGCAACAGGTAGTGAAATTTTAGTGATGCCAAGTGATCATTATTCAGTTACTGCAATGGTTGATTTTGGAACTAAAATTTTAGGAACCCAAAATGCTAACATGAAAAATATTTCAGAATTTAAAACTGAAATATCTGAATCCAGAACATTCAGCTTTTTACATGAATTAGAATCTCTCTTAGAAAACGGCTTAATAAAAGGAGGCGATTTGAATAATGCCATTGTATATGTTGATAAAGAAATATCGGCAGCTACCATGGAGAATTTAAAAGTTGCTTTTGGAAAAGAGGAGTTAACAGTTAAACCAAACGGTATTTTAGATAACCTTACTTTGCATTATCCAAATGAAGCGGCAAGACATAAACTACTGGATGTAGTGGGTGATTTAGCTTTGATTGGAACAAGAATACAAGGTAAAGTAATTGCCAATAAGCCAGGACATTTTGTAAATACCCAATTTGCAAAAAAAATGGCGAAAATTATAAAAATAGAACAAAGAAATTATGTTCCAGTTTATGATTTAAATCAAGAGCCTTTAATGGACATTCATAAAATTATGGCTGTTCTTCCTCATAGACCTCCATTTTTATTGATTGACAGAATTATCGAAATGTCTGAAAGTCATGTTGTGGGTATGAAAAATATTACAATGAATGAAAATTTCTTTGTTGGGCATTTCCCGGAAGCTCCAGTTATGCCAGGGGTTTTAATTGTAGAGGCAATGGCACAAACAGGAGGGATTTTAGTATTAAGTACGGTTCCTGATCCTGAAAATTATTTGACTTTCTTTATGAAAATTGATAAGGTTAAATTCAAACATAAAGTACTGCCAGGTGATACTTTGATTTTCAAATGTGATTTAATAACGCCTATCAGAAGAGGAATTTGTCATATGCAAGCGAATGCTTATGCAAATGGGAAACTGGTTGCAGAAGCGGAGTTAATGGCTCAAATTGCGAAAAAACAATAAATTTAGATTTAAAACTGTATCATTAATTTGAAAAATAATGAGTTTACAGTTTTTTGTTCTAATTAATATAAAAAATAAAAAAAGTAGATGAATCAACCACTAGCCTATGTTCATCCGGGCGCTAAAATAGCCAAAAATGTTGTTATAGAGCCTTTCACCACCATTCACAATAATGTTATTATTGGAGATGGAACTTGGATAGGTTCAAATGTTACCATTATGGAAGGCGCAAGAATTGGAAAAAATTGTAATATATTTCCTGGTGCTGTAATCTCAGCGGTTCCACAAGATTTGAAATTTGGCGGAGAAGATTCTTTGGCGATAATTGGCGATAATTGTACAATTAGAGAATGTGTAACCATTAATAGAGGCACAATCGCATCTGGACAAACTACTTTAGGTAATAATTGTCTAGTTATGGCAACCGCACATATTGCCCATGATTGTCACATCGGGGATAATGCCATTATAGTAAACGGGGTCGCTTTGGCCGGTCATGTTACTGTAGGTAACTATGCAGTTATAGGCGGTTTGGCAGCAATCCATCAATTTATTAGCATAGGAGATCATGCAATGATATCTGGTGGTTCTTTGGTAAGAAAAGATGTTCCTCCGTATACAAAAGCGGCTAAAGAACCTTTATCTTATGTTGGAATTAATTCTGTTGGGTTGAGAAGACGTGGTTTTACAACTGAAAAGATCAGAGAAATCCAAGATATCTATAGAATTCTGTATCAGAAAAATTATAATACCTCTCAGGCATTAGATATTATCGAAGCGGAGATGGAAGCAACAACGGAAAGAGATGAAATTATTGATTTTATCAGAAATTCGTCAAGAGGAATAATGAAAGGATATTCAGGAAACTATTAAGAATAAGTCGCTTAATCGTTTATTTGCTCAAACGATTAAACAAATAAACAAATCAACAAAATAAACATAAAAATGGCATCTACATCAGACATTAAAAACGGATTGTGTATTAAATACAATAATGATATTTACAAAATCATAGAATTTCTTCACGTAAAACCAGGAAAAGGGCCTGCTTTTGTTCGAACAAAACTAAGAAGTTTAACGAATGGAAAAGTATTGGATAATACTTTTTCTGCAGGACACAAAATTGAAGAAGTTAGAGTAGAAAACCATAAATTTCAATATTTATATCCAGAAGGTGATGATTTTCATTTTATGAATACAGAAACCTTCGAACAAATTACTTTAAATAAAAACATTTTAGATTCACCGGATTTATTGAAAGAAGGAGAAAATGTAATGGTAAGTATTAATACAGAGACTGATTTACCTCTTTCAGTTGATATGCCAGCTTCAGTAGTGCTTGAAGTAACTTATGCTGAACCGGGAATTAAAGGAAATACTGCTACAAATGCTACAAAATCAGCAACTGTTGAAACAGGTGCAACTGTAAATGTTCCTTTGTTTATCAATGAAGGAGACAAAATTAAAATTGACACTACATCCGGTTCTTACATGGAACGCGTAAAAGAGTAAATTACAGTTCAGTATTCAGTTTGCAATCAAGCTGAATACCGAATATTGATTACCGAACACAAAATTTATGAAATTCCAAAAAGTTTACTCTTTAGAAGAAATTGCAAATATCATCAACTGTGAATATGTTGGTGATAAAAATTTTCCAGTAACTGGAATGAATGAAATTCATGTTGTTGAATCCGGAGATATTGTTTTTGTGGATCATCCAAAGTATTATGACAAAGCGCTAAACTCAGCGGCAACTATAGTTTTAATAAATAAAAGTGTAGCATGTCCTGATGGAAAAGCATTGTTGATTTCTGATGATCCCTTTAGAGATTTTAACAAATTGACGAATTATTTCAAGCCTTTTCAATTTTCTAACGTTTCAATAGCTACTTCAGCTTCGATAGGAGAAAATACTGTAATACAGCCGAATACTTTTATTGGAAATCATGTTGTTATTGGGAAAAATTGTTTAATCCATTCTAATGTATCGATTTATGATTATACCGTAATTGGTGATAACGTAATCATCCACGCTGGAACTATTCTTGGTGCTGATGCTTTTTATTATAAAAAGCGCCCTGAAGGCTATGACCAATTACTTTCTGGAGGGAGAGTAGTAATTCACGACAATGTTGGGATAGGGGCACTTTGTACTATTGACAAAGGAGTTACAGGCGATACTACTATTGGCGAAGGCACAAAAATTGACAATCAGGTACATGTTGGTCATGACACTGTGATTGGAAAAAAATGTTTGATTGCTTCACAAACCGGAATAGCAGGTTGCGTAATAATTGAAGATGAAGTTACTATTTGGGGACAAGTAGGAACCACTAGCGGAATTACGATAGGAGCGAAGGCAGTTATTCTTGGTCAAACAGGAGTTACAAAATCAGTAGAAGGTGGTAAATCTTACTTTGGTACGCCAATTGAAGAATCAAGAGAAAAATTGAAACAACTGGCTAATATCAAAAAAATACCAGAAATTTTAAATAAACTAAAATAATATGTCTGCTAAAGAAATCGTTCAGAAATTTTATAAATCTGATGCTCTAATTGATAGCGAAGTCATGAAAGATTTTTTGCATCCAGACGTAATTGTTGAATGGAATAGCAGCAAAGGATTTATTCAATTGAATTATGAATCTTTACTCCATTTAGCAAATGATTTAAGTAAAGCGTATGTTCGCTCTAAAGTTAGAATAAGCCATATTATTGCAGAAAAAGATTTAATTTCGGTTCGTTATTCTCATTTTGTAAAAACAATTGAAAACCCAAGAGAAGAAATGTTATTAGCCCATTTTATAACAATTTGGCAAATAAAAGACAATAAATTGTTCAGAGGATACCAAATGAGTCAATTATCATAATACATTTTGACAAAAAAAGCTTCAAAATAATTTACAAAACCTTACTTTTGCATCACAATTTTAAAAACTACATAAAATATATATCATGAGTGTTTTAGTTAATAAAGATTCCAAAATAATTGTTCAAGGATTTACAGGAAGCGAAGGAACTTTCCATGCTTCTCAAATGATTGAGTACGGTACTAACGTTGTTGGTGGTGTAACTCCAGGAAAAGGTGGGACAACTCACTTAGACAGACCTGTTTTTAATACTGTAAAAGATGCTGTAGAACAAGCGGGAGCTGATACTACTATCATTTTTGTTCCACCGGCTTTTGCTGCAGATGCAATTATGGAAGCTGCAGATGCAGGAATAAAAGTAATTATTGCAATTACTGAAGGAATTCCTGTTGCTGATATGATTAAAGCAAATAGTTATGTTAAAGAAAGAAATGCAAGATTAATAGGCCCTAACTGCCCAGGAATAATTACTCCAGGCGAAGCAAAAGTTGGAATTATGCCAGGTTTTGTATTTAAAAAAGGTACTGTTGGAATTGTTTCTAAATCAGGAACTTTAACTTACGAAGCTGCTGACCAAGTGGTGAAACAAGGATTAGGAATCACTACTGCAATTGGTATTGGTGGAGATCCAATCATTGGAACTACTACAAAAGAAGCAGTAGAATTATTAATGAACGACCCAGAAACAGAATGTATCGTAATGATAGGTGAAATTGGTGGGCAATTAGAAGCTGACGCTGCGCATTGGATTAAAGCCGATGGTAACCGTAAGCCGGTTGTAGGATTCATTGCAGGAGTTACCGCTCCGGCTGGACGTACAATGGGACATGCAGGTGCTATTGTTGGTGGATCTGATGATACTGCTGAAGCTAAAAAACAAATTATGAGAGAATGTGGCATACATGTTGTGGATTCTCCAGCTGAAATTGGTAAAAAAGTAAAAGAAGTTTTAGGTTAATTTAACCCAGAATTAAATATTTTAAAAGCCTCACAATTTGTGGGGCTTTTTTATTATAAATTGAATTAAAGAAATACCTTTGCACTTTATTAAATTAATCTGTTTTTTCAGATTTAATCCTAATAAGAACAATCATAAACGAATGGTTTCTAATGGACCTCACGATTTTGTGGGGTATTTTTTTGCAAAAGCCAATTCAAATAAAAATAAAATAATATGTACAAAGAGTTAAAAAAATTCAAAGTTAGCAATCAATTTTCATTCACTACAGACGATAGTTTAGAAGAAGTATGTAATGCTTCAGAAGGATCTGGAGTATTTTTAGTGTATTCAGTAGGGGATGAGAAAGAGTTAATTATGGTGGGTTCTACTGGAACTGTTCAGAATAATGGAACTTTGAAAATTAAAAATGGTGGCTTAAAGGATAAAATTGTAGAAGGACACCAATTTGCAAAAACAGGAAGAAAATATTCTTGGCCAGCACAAATGAAAATCGAAGAGATCAGTACGCTAGAAGTGGTATGGTATGAAACATTCAACGATAAGTCTAAAGCAATACCAACATTCGTAGAAGGACAAGTTTTACAAAATTTCCTTGACGAAAATGGAAGATTGCCAAAATGGAATGTTGCTTTTTAGTGTATTTTATTTAAATATATAAAAGCTCCGCAATTTGTGGAGCTTTTTTTATTTAAAAGGACTAGACCATTTTGAATCAATATAAATATTTGTTCCTGATAAGGTTTTTAAGAAAGCTATCAAAGCATTTACTTCAGCTGCACTAAGGTTTAATTGTTGTCCAAAACCATTAGGTCTT
Source organism: Flavobacterium galactosi (assembly GCF_048158585.1). Lineage (NCBI taxonomy): Bacteria > Pseudomonadati > Bacteroidota > Flavobacteriia > Flavobacteriales > Flavobacteriaceae > Flavobacterium > Flavobacterium galactosi. The sequence goes on along the minus strand of NZ_JBLNKV010000007.1, from coordinate 155,275 downwards.
AATCTTGGATCCAGATTGGTATTTCCAAGTGCAAGATTGATATTGCCGTAATGACCAATTACGTTTTGTAATGTAATAAGATTTCCATTATGCATCATAGGTCCATTCGGCTCTCCATTAAGTTTTACTAAATCTCTAAGCGATGGAGCCCTCGTATTTGTAATATCTATTCCAGTTCCGTTTAAAACTTTTATTATCCCGTTGTTTCCTGTGAGCGGGTCAATGTCAAATTCAGGTGCCGCATGACAAGCTGCACATCCAACGCCTCCAGCATTTCTGTTGCCTGTAGCGTCAAAAATGGGAGGCGTCAAGAATAAATTTTTACCTTGATTTTCTTGTGCAGTAAAATTGGAGAAATTTTGGTTTTCATTTACCGCTAAAACTCTTCCAGCATCATATTTAGAATCAAATGATTGAATGCTTCGTACGAATTGCGCTAATGCTAATTGTATTTTGTTTTCGGTGATGTTTTCTGAACCGTAAACATATTTAAATAATTCTTTTTAATAACTGATATTTTGTAATTTTGCGATTAATACTGAAATAGAACCATCACCGTTAGACCCACTAAATCCCATTTCGATATGATTTTGAATAGGTTGCGTAGTTTGCAATTCTAAACTTGCGACTCTTTCATCCCAAAATAATTTACTTTCGTTTGAAAATCTTGAATTTACCAATCGCATGGAATGCCTCGTAGATGTTCCGTTTATTCCGTCACTGGCAACAGCAATATCTCCAAAAGCATTAGCTTGAATATGACAGGATGAACAGGAAATAGTATTATTTGAAGATAGATTTTTGTCGTAAAAGAGTACTCTTCCCAGCGTTGCTCCTTTGTCAGTTATTGAATTTGTATTAGTATTGTCCTTGGTAATATAAACTGGAATCGTTTGATTAGCGTAATTACTGGGGTTATTTAAATCTATTTTACCGGCAAAATTAGCCGTCACATTTGGATAAGTATCAGTAGCGATATATTCACTGGAATCATCCTTATTATTGCTGCAGGATGAGATAATTAAAATCACTCCGAACGAGAAGAATAAATAAAAGTTTTTCATGTGATATATATATGTTTAAATATAATAAATGGAATTATTTAGTTTCTAGTTTTAAATGCTTTATAAAAAAAATGAAGCTTTAGTCATGTTAAAATGTATAAACTCCTTTTAAGATTATATATTATATAAAAGGTTTAATTGAAAGAGTATTTTTTTTCAAACCACAATTATTGCTATATTTGACGGGTGTAAAATAGCCCTGATAGTCCCGAGGTTTCGGGAGAAATCCTTTTATGTTTTTCTTTAAAACATAAAAGATTAAAACGGATAGCAGGAATAGCTACAAATAAAAAATAAACTAATTTTTGAACATGAAATTACTAGAAGGAAAAGTTGCCATAATTACAGGTGCAAGCCGTGGGATTGGAAAAGGAATTGCAGAAGTTTTTGCAAAACACGGTGCAAATGTTGCATTTACTTATAGCTCATCAGTAGAATCAGCTTTGGCTCTTGAAAAGGAATTAAATGCGCTTGGTATTAAAGCTAAAGGATATCAATCAAATGCTGCCGATTTTAATGAAGCTCAAACATTTGTAGATGCGGTTTTAGCTGAATTTGGAACCGTTGATATTCTAATAAACAACGCCGGAATTACTAAAGACAATCTTTTGATGCGTATGTCTGAAGGAGATTTCGATCAAGTAATTGATGTGAATTTGAAATCGGTTTTTAACATGACCAAAGCGATTCAAAGAACGTTCTTAAAACAACGTTCAGGATCAATAATCAATATGAGTTCTGTAGTAGGAGTGAAGGGAAATGCGGGTCAAACCAATTATGCGGCTTCTAAAGCAGGAGTTATTGGTTTTTCAAAATCAGTAGCTTTGGAATTAGGTTCTCGTAATATTCGTTGCAATGTAATTGCCCCAGGATTTATAGAAACTGAAATGACTGCCAAATTAAACGAAGATGTTGTTAAAGGATGGAGAGACGGAATTCCGTTGAAACGTGGTGGAACTACTGAAGATGTTGCTAATGCGTGTCTTTTCTTTGCTTCAGATATGAGCGCTTATGTAACCGGACAAGTTATGAATGTTTGTGGTGGAATGCTTACCTAAAATAATTATAAATTATAAATGATGAATTTAAAATTTAAAATTCATCATTTAAAATAAAAAAGAATGACAACAACTACCATTTTATCAATAATATTTTCTTTAGTAGTAGCCGGTTGTCTGTCATTTTATCAATATTTATATAAAGCCAAAAACAAATCGAAAACCTATTTGTTATTGGCTTTTTTACGTTTTATGTCCGTTTTCGGACTATTATTGCTGTTAATTAATCCAATACTAACTAAAAACACACTGGAAACGGTAAAAACTCCTTTGCCTATTGTTGTGGATAATTCCAGTTCTATTTCATTTTTGAATGGGAATAAAAAAACAGCGGAATTGTATCAAAAATTGATTTCGAATTCAGCATTGCAAGAGAAATTTGACATACAATCGTATCAATTTGACGTGGAATTTCAACAATCGGAAAAATTTGATTTTAAGGGAACACAAACCAATCTGGATGCCGTAGCCCAAAATCTGAAAAGCATTAATAAAAATGTAATTTTTCCAACCGTAATTATAACGGACGGAAATCAAACTTCGGGTAACGATTATGTTTATGGTTTTGATGCAACTAACAAAGTATTTCCATTAATTGTAGGCGATACAACCACTTTTTTAGATTTTAAAATTGATCAACTGAATGTCAATAAATATGCATTTTACAAAAATAAATTTCCCGTAGAAGCTTTTTTGCACTATTCAGGAACCAGAAGTGTAGCTGCTGATTTTATTATTTCACAAGGAAATTCAGTTTTTAGTAAACAATCCATTTCATTTTCACCATCGAAAAAAACGGCTCTTGTCAATGTGCTTTTACCGGCTAATAAAGTAGGGTTGCAAGTTTTTAAAGCTACGATTTCATCTAGAGAAAAAGAAAAAAACACCTATAATAACACTAAGAATTTTGCCGTAGAAGTAATTGATCAAAAAACGAATATTGATATCGTTTCGACTATAAATCATCCGGATATTGGTGCTTTAAAACGCGCCATTGAAACTAATGCACAACGTAAAGTAACTTTAATTAAACCAAATGATATCAAATCATTACAAGATTACAGTATTTTAATTTTATATCAACCTACAGTTGAATTTAAATCGGTTCTTGATGCTGCTAAATTGATTGGGATTAATACATTCATTATTACCGGAAACAATACAGATTTCAATTTTTTGAATCAACAAGAGGATAATTTGTCTTTCAAAATGAGTGGTCAAAAAGAAGATTATTTGGCGGGATTTAATTCTCAATTTAATCTTTTTTCAATTGATAATATAGGGTTCGAAAATTTCCCTCCTTTGCAAAATCCTTTTGGAAATATAACTCCAAAGGCAAACGTTTCGGTATTGCTTTCTTCTAAAATTAGAAACATGGATGCCCATGCACCTTTATTGGCTTTTACTGAAAATCAAGGCAAAAGAACAGCTTACCTTCTAGGGGAGAATAGTTGGAAATGGCGTTTGCAAAGTCATATCGACAACCAGTCTTTTGAGAAGTTTGATATATTTATAGATAAGATTATCCAGTTTTTGGCTTCCAATAATTCAAAAAAATCATTGGTGGTTGAACATGAAAATTTCTATAATTCAGGAGAAGCAATTGAAATTTCTGCACAATATTTCAATAAAAACTATGAGTTTGATGAAAATGCGCGTTTGACAATTGCCCTGACTAATACTAAAAACAAGCAAACAAAAAATTACGATTTATTAAAAAGCAATAATTCCTACAAAGTCAATCTTGACGGACTTGAGGCAGGAAATTATAATTTTTCGATAAAAGAATTGAATACTAAAACTACCTATTCCAATCATTTTGAAATACTTGATTTTGATATCGAGAAACAATTCGTTAATCCAGACGTAGAGAAACTGACCCAATTAGCCTTGCAAACCCAAGGCAAAGCTTATTTCCCGGATCAAATTGAGGTCTTAATAAAATCACTTTTGGATAATGAAGAATACAAAGCCGTTGAAAAAAATACGATGACCAAAACACTGTTGATTGATTGGGTTTGGTTACTCGTTTTAATTTCCATTTTTCTTTCAACGGAATGGTTTGTTAGAAAATATAACGGATTGCTGTAAATTTAAATGCGGTTTAATAAAATATAAATCATGGATTTTAGATTAAAAGTGTTTTTTACTGTTGCCAACAGATTGAGTTTTACTAAAGCCGCAACGGAATTATTCATTTCGCAACCTGCCATTTCTAAGCATATTCAAGAGTTGGAAGAACAATATAAAATCAAACTTTTCGAAAGAAATGGTTCAAAAATTGCCCTTACCAATGCCGGGGAAGTATTGCTTAAACACACTAAAAATATATTTGAAGTCTACCGAGAAATTGATTTTGACATGAGCGCACTCATCAATCAACAAAAAGGATTACTTCGATTAGGGGCCAGCACAACAATTTCTCAATATATTATACCGCCTCTTTTGGCACGTTTTCATCAAAAATTGGAAGATATTAAAGTAAATCTACTAAACGGAAATACGGAACAAATTGAAAAAGCATTACTGAACAAAGAGATTGAAATAGGAATTGTAGAAGGGCAATCTAAAAATCAGTCTATTAAATACACGGAGTTTTTAAAAGATGAATTAGTGCTGGTTTGCAACAATAGTAATCCTTTGAGAAACAAAGAACAAGTTACGCTAGAGGATTTGAAAGACCTTCACTTTGTAACTCGGGAGCAAGGTTCTGGAACACTTGAAGTTATTGAACACGCCTTAAGACCTTTTGGAATCAATCTTTCGCAATTAAAAATTGAGATGCAGCTGGGCAGCCCGGAAAGTATAAAATCCTATTTAATGAATTCTGATTGTGTTGCTTTTATTTCCATTCATGCTATAAAAAAAGAGCTTAAAAATAACGAATTGGTTATTCTGGATATTGATAATTTTGTGATTGAACGCTTTTTTTATATCATTACTTTGCAAGGAAAGGTTGATGCATTATCAGAATTGTTTATAAAAAATATATCGAGTCATTATAATTTAAAGTTATAGCAGATTGTTTTTTGCGATTGGCTAATGCAAATTAATCTATCCACCTTTGTATAGTAATAATTCAATTACTTTACAATGGAACTAAATCAAAAAGCAATTCTAAAACAAGTGCCATTATTTTTTAAAATAAGTGCAGTGCAACAACAAATCATTTTTGTTGCACTGCTATTGCTTTGCATGACCTCTGTTGTTTCGCCACCAATTGCTTTATTGCTAGGACTGATTGTAGCGAATCTTTCCGGTCATCCTTTTTTACATCTTAACCATAAAGCAACGAATATTCTATTGCAGGTTTCTGTGGTAGGTTTAGGTTTTGGAATGAATGTGAACAGTGCTTTATCGGCAGGTAAGGAAGGTTTTTTATTTACTATCGCATCCATTTTTTGTACTTTAATTTTAGGAAAATTTCTAGGGAAATGGCTAAAAATTGAAAAGGAAACGGCTCATTTGATTTCATGTGGAACCGCAATTTGTGGCGGAAGTGCGATTGCTGCGATTGCTCCAGTAATTAAATCAGATGAAAAGCAAACTTCCATTGCTTTAGGAGTGATATTTATCTTGAATTCGGTTGCTTTATTTTTATTCCCGGCTGTAGGACACTGGTTGGATTTATCACAAAAAGAGTTTGGATTATGGTGCGCCATTGCTATTCATGACACAAGTTCTGTAGTTGGTGCAGCCAGTAAATTTGGACTTGAAGCATTGCAAATAGCTACAACTGTAAAATTAGCCCGAGCCTTATGGATCATTCCAGTAGTTTTACTTACCGCTGTAATTTTTAAAAATAAATCCAGTAGCATCAAAATACCCTATTTTATTGGATTATTTATTATAGCAATGGCAATGAACACCTATGTTTCACAAACAGCTATAGTTGCCCCATATTTGGTTTCAATTGCCAAAATTGGACTCACGCTAACCTTATTTTTAATTGGAGCAGGATTGAATAGTAATGTTTTGAAATCAGTTGGAGTAAAACCGTTGTTTCAGGGCCTTTTGCTTTGGATATTTATAGCAATTGGAACACTGTTAACCATTATGTATTTTAATTAGAGACGAATTTTAAAACAATGTTAATGATTAAATTTCTTTCTCTTGATAGCAAAAAAAGTGAGTCTCAAATAATCATAAAAAAGTGCAATAAACAGAAAAAAGGAAGCGATTAAAAGTGTCTTTAATTCCATTTTTTGATAGATAAATCCACCGGAAACACAACCAATAAAAAAGAAGGAAATGATTGAAAAACGCAAATAAATGCTCGTTTTCAATTTTGTTACTTCATCTTCTTTTTTATAAAAAAATAATTGAGACAATTCGATTCCTAAATCGGTAAAAAGCCCTGTTAAATGGGTTGTTCGGACTGTAGCTTGTGAAATTTTTGTAACCAGGGAATTTTGAATTCCCATGGCAAAAAGCATAAAAAAAGCAATTATTTTACCTTCGAAAATAGAAATATCAGAGGGAACTCCAAAAAGGGCAACACCAGTTAAAACTAAAATCTCCAAAGAAATTGGCACAACATGAGACAAATCAGGATATTTCCTTGAGACTAATTCCGATAAAAAGTTAGAAGTAAAAGCTCCAATCAAGAAAAATAGGGTAAAAATAAAAAATGTTATTGCTGCGGAATAATTGTTAAGCATCAATTCCTCAGCAAAATAGGCAAAATGTCCTGTGATATTAGTTGTCAATGTTTTTACGGCCAAAACACCTGTTATATTAACGATGCCAGCCACGAATGATAGTAAGGTTGCTAAACGTAAATTGTGAATAAAAGTCCTGTTTTTTCCTTTGTGACGAAACATTTTTAATTAATTTCTTTAAATTAACATAATCTTAAACCAGATTTCATTGAATTATATTTAAAAAAAATACATTTGCAGTTCTAATAAATAAATATAATGAAAAATTTTAAAATTAGACCTATACTTATTGGGCTATCTACAATTGGAATTGCTTTTTTGTTGTTATCATGGGGTGTTGTTGGCCATGAACGAATCAATAGAGCCGCGGTAATGGCACTTCCAAAACCATTACAAACTTTTTTCTACAATCATATCGATTTCATCACTCAGGAATCCACAGTTCCGGATTTGAGAAAATCTATTTTGAATGACAAGGCTGAAGGACCACGTCATTATTTTGATATGGAGAATTTCGGAAGCATTGACAGTTTACCTAGAACTATGGAAGCTGCAAAGAAAAAATACGATGAGAAATTCTTGTCAAAAAATGGGACATTGCCTTGGTACATTCAAGAAATGATGGGCAAATTAACTAAAGCTTTCAAAGAGAAAAGAAAAAACGAAATTCTATTTATTGCTGGAGAACTTGGGCATTACATAGGAGATGCACACATGCCTTTACACACTTCAGACAATCATGATGGTCAAAATACCAATCAAAAAGGAATTCATTCTTTATGGGAAAGCCGTTTGCCTGAATTGTTTGTTAAGAACTATAAACTAAATGCTGATGAAGGAAAATATATTGAAAATGTGGACCAAGCAGCTTGGGATATTATTTTTGATACCCATAGCTTAGTAGCGCCATTATTGGAGGCTGATAAAAAATTAAGAACAGCAACGCCAGAAAATAAAATGTATGTCGTAGATGAGGCTGGAAACATTGTAAAAAACAAATACAATGGCGTTTTATATTCGGATGATTATGCTACTAAATTTCACCAAGAGTTGAATGGTATGGTTGAAAATCAAATGAAAAAAGCAATTACAGCTACAGCTAGTTTTTGGTATACCGCTTGGGTAAATGCAGGGAAACCCGATTTAAGTACTTTAGATTCAGAGGCGCTTACCAAACGCAATAAAAAAGGGTTAAAACAAGATTCCAAATTATTTAAAAAAGGATTCCTTTTTGGTTTAGTAAACGATAAAGAATAATTTTTAAATCTAAAATAAAAAAACGGGTGAGATAGCAATCTCACCCGTTTTTTTATGCTAATTAATTTTCTGATATTTCTTTTTCTTCAACATATCTGAAGCAGTTTGGTAATAGGAAATAGTTTGGTTTACTAAATCAGTTCTTTCTTTTATCAGCGGATTTTGGTCGTAATAGATTTGGAAATCAGGTGCTGTTTTTTGATCTTTTTTTAATGTCAATTGAAATTGCTTCACTTGCTGTTTGGGTGAAATAATAGTTAAAATATTATCTTTTATCAACCCTAAATCCTGATATGTTGCAATTAAAGCTCTCGGTTTATAGTCAGATTTTAAAACGTCCTCACCATAGAATTTACTTTGATAATTGAAATTCAACAATCCAAATAACGTAGGTATAATATCAATCTGAGACATCAAATTCGTGTAATGCTTTGGCTGAATATAACCCGGACTGTAAATCATTGCCGGAATTCTATATTTATCAACAGGAAGCTCTGTTTTTCCTGCACTGGAAGCACAATGATCCGCAATAATCACAAAAACAGTATTGGCAAACCAAGGTTGTTTACTTGCCATTTCGAAGAATTTCTTCATGGCAAAATCAGTATATTTAACGCCACCTTCACGTGATTTAGCATCTCCTGGGATATCAATTTTATTATTAGGATAGGTGAATGGTCTGTGATTGCTAACAGTCATAATATGGTTAAAAAAGGGTTTGTTTTCTTTTGCTTCCCCATTCATTACCTTGATTGCTTTCTTGTACATATCCTCGTCACAAACGCCCCATACATTCGCAAAAGTAATTTCTTCAGGAGTAAATGTTTTTTTATCTACAATACCATAACCGTTTCCAGTGAAAAAATCTTCCATATTATCAAAGAAAGCATCACCTCCATAAAGGTATTTCACAGTATACCCTTTTTGTTTGAAGACATTTCCAGTTGAAAATTTATTTTTATTATCTTCTCTTTTTACCACACTTTCGCCGGCAGTGGGAGGGAAACACAAAGTAACAGCTTCAAGACCACGAACAGTTCTATTCCCAACAGCGTAAAGATTCGTAAACAACAAACTTTTTGTAGCTAAACTATCCAAGAAAGGAGTTAGATTTTGTTCGTTGCCGTACAATTTCATAAAATCGGCACTGTAACTTTCGATAGTTATTAACACTACATTCTTATGGTTTTCAGTTGCATCGCTTTGAATTTTTCGTAAAGAAGTTTCTCCTGAAATTCCTGGAATTTGTTCTCGTAATAATGCATACGCTTCTTTTTCGGCAAGTGTTTTGTAGAATTTGAAATAGTCTAATTCACTATTTTTAAAGGCTAAAAAGAACTTATAAATTCCATTTGCCTCTAATTCATTTGCAAAAATATTTGGTGAGTTTTCCTGAGCAGATAAATAGGGTATCGTTAATAAAGAGAGTCCAAACAAAGTAAGATAAATTCCGGATAACTGTATTTTTTGTACAAAATTTGGAATACTTTCGATGTACGTTTTTGAACGTCTTACGATCAAATATGTTATTAAGCCTGCAACAACAAATAATGCGGTAAATATTGGAATTACAGGATACGATTGTATGATATTACCTATTACTTCATTGGTGTAAACCAAATAATTAACGGCTATGAAGTTGTATTTTACACCAAATTCATTCCAAAAAAAGTATTCACTAATTCCATTTTGCAAAATCAAAACAACATACAAGAAAATGACAAATGAGAACAACCAGAATCTAATTTGGTTTCGGTATTTTGGAAGAAAAAGCAATAACCCAAACAAAATAGTTTTTATAGCCATAAAAGCGATTCCAATTGCAGGTAGCGCACCACCATATTCGTTAAGAATTGTATTGCCAAATGAAACATACAACAATAAGGCAACTAATAGCCCGAAAAAGAGATAACCATAGGGTTTCAAGTATTTTGAATTGGATATAAAAATTAGATACAGCCATAAAAAACCGCTTATTAATACAAAAATGAAAAAATCAGAGATTAATCCAAAACCAAATATTTTAACAACCTCTAGGAAACCAAATGAGCTTTGGGTAATGGGATGAAATAGCAGTACTATTCTTAAAACGATACTTACAATAATATAAAAAAGCATAAGATTGTAAAATGGAGAGAACTTTTTTGAAAAATTCATAGTATAATTTTTATTTACAAAAGTATATATAATTTTAACGCTATTTTTTAAGAATTGCTTAATATTGGAAAACAGAATCTTAGATTAAGGACATTTAATTAATTTTAATAAATACTGTTGAAATTTTAAAACAGTCATGAAAATATTTTGCGTCTTCATACAAGTTCTGTTTATTAATTCTAAAAAAAACTATAACTATTATTTTTGCGTATATAGTTATATTAACCAACCTAAAATAAAATAATCATGACTAGAAAAGAATTTTTTGCGAGAGTAGGATTTGGAGCGGCAACAGTTTTATTGCCTGCTTGTATAGCCGGTTTAGCTACGAGTTGTAGCTCAGACGATTCTAATACTGGTGGTTCTGGTTCATCAACACCAACACCAACCGCCTCAAGTAATTTTACAGTTGATACCAGCACAGGACCTTTGGCAACAAATGGAGGTTTTATAGTTATGAAAGGAATTATCATTGCGCGGACCACTACGGGAACTTTTTTGGCTGTTTCGTCTTCTTGTACTCACGAAGGTGTAACGCTTGGTTATGATAACTCTGGGAATGTATTTGTTTGTCCAAGGCATAATTCTCAGTTTACAAGTACTGGTACCGTAATTTCGGGACCTGCACCATCCAATTTAAAACAATATCAGACTACATTATCTGGAACAACTTTGACCGTTATTGTCTAGTCCAATAAATAAACAATCATGTATATCTGTAAAAGTCGTTAAATTAATTCTGTCTTAATTTTCACTATCAGAAAACTACACTTCACTAGAAATAAATACTTTTACAGTATTAAAAACAGATTTAAAAGATGAAAAAACAGGTTATGTTCTTGTTTCTTTTTATAGGAACGTTAGGATATTCTCAAAACTGGAAATCCAATTTTCAAGAAGCAAAAGCGCAGTCACTTTCAGAAGATAAAAACATCCTTCTTGTATTTTCAGGATCAGATTGGTGCGCTCCATGCATTAAATTAGAAAATATCATTTGGAAATCAGGAGAATTTAAAAAGGAAGCCGACCAAAATTGGGTTATTTATAAAGCTGATTTTCCAAAGAAAAAGGCAAATCAACTCGCACCAGAGTTGATGGAGATCAATAAAAAATTAGCAGAAAAATACAATAAATCAGGAAATTTTCCATTAGTGTTACTTTTGGATAAAGCTGGAAATGTATTAGGAATTACAGGTTTCAAAAACCTTTCTCCAGCTGATTATATCAAACTAATCCATTCATTTGAAAAATGATGAAGAGCATAATTTTACTATTTTTATTATTGACAACCTTCATTTCCGTTGGTCAAATTGCCCATAAGAGAAAGTTGTCCATGTTAGGAAGTCCGTTTGAGATTACAGCTGTTGCAAAAGACACTATAAAATCCAATGAATATATAGATTTGGCTGTAGCCGAAGTAAAACGTATTGAGAATTTAATTTCAGATTGGATTCCTACTACACAAATTTCAGAAATCAACCGTAATGCAGGAATTAAACCTGTAAAAGTGAATACTGAAGTTTTGGAATTGGTCGAAAGAGCAATTAAAATTTCCCAAATTACCGATGGTGCATTTGATATTTCGTATGCTTCCATGGACAAAATATGGAAATTTGACGGTTCTATGAAAGTGATGCCAACAGAGGAAGCCATAAAAAAATCAGTTGTAAAAATTGGATACAGTAATATTATTATAAACAAGAAAGAACAAACCATTTTCCTGAAATTAGAAGGAATGAAATTAGGTTTGGGCGGAATTGGTCAAGGCTATATTGCTGATAAAGTGAAAGATTTATTGGTTTCAAAAGGATGTAGTTCAGGAATTGTAAATGTTTCCGGAGATATTAATGCTTGGGGAAAACAACCCGATGGGAAACCTTGGAATGTGGGAATTGTAAATCCTTTGAATAAAAATAAAATTTTTGCCACATTTCCATTAGAAGACAGTGCTGTAGAAACTTCCGGAAGTTATGAAAAGTATGTTATTTTTAATGGAATTCGCTACTCTCATATTATAGATCCCAGAACGGGTTATCCAGCAATTGGCGTGGTGAGTGTATCTGTTTTTGCAAAGCAAACGGAAGTAGCTGATGCTTTGGCTACGGGGATTTTTGTTCTCGGGGTAGAAGTAGGGCTGGATTTAGTCAATCAACTCAAAGGGATTGAATGTATTATTGTTGATGATAAAGGTAAAATCCATTCGTCAAAAGGAATTGATATAAAAAAATATAATTAATAAAAGACATTCAAAATGATAAAGACTATAACGGTTTTGTTTTTTGTAATGCTGATTTTACAATCGTGTAGTTCAGTAAAAGAATACGAAAAAGAAAAAATAAATGATCCTGACATGAAACTAACCGCAAGAACAGCAGAGCGATATGAAACTTCTTTTCAAGTATATCGTGAAGCAGCTGCTGGAGCCAATGGTGGTAAATCAGGTGGTGGTTGTGGTTGCAACTAATTTACAAAACAACAATTTAGATAGTAAATAGTAATTTCTATACAATGAAAATAAAATTTTTATTTCTTTTAGTATTAATCAGCAGCATTGCCTTTTCACAAGACAAAACAACTGCGCCAGCATTTAAAAAACGAGTATTAGAAAGTACTGAGGTCGATTTTTTAGCCAGTTATTACAATCAGGACGGTTCAAAATCAGCTGTTTCAGGAGGTATAGGCTCTGAAAAATTAACAGATTTGGCTTCAAATATCGTTGTAGCAATGCCTTTAAATGATGATGATGTTTTAACCATTGATTTGGGAATATCAGCCTATTCATCAGCATCATCAAGCAATATCAACCCGTTTAATTCAACTGGAGCTTCCAGTTCAGGCAGTCCTAATGGGAATGGACCTAGTGGAACTGCTTGGCAAGCTTCATCAGGAGCTTCCAAAAGTGATCAATTAGCTTCAATTGTTGCTAATTACAGCCATAGCAGCGATTCCAGAAATTTTATTTGGAATACTGATCTTTCTTTTTCAAATGAGTATGACTATACTTCGGTTGGTTTTGGAGGAGGAATTGCGACTCTTTTTAATGAAAAAAACACCGAATTAAGTTTGAAAGCAAATGTGTATCTTGATCAATGGAGACCAATTTATCCAACAGAGCTTCACGAATATTCAAAATATGGGGCTAATTTTTTAAATCAAGGCTATTTTAATGGCGTATCGGTTTTGGATCAAAATGGGCAAGCCACAACAAATTATTTGCCTTCAGCATTTCAAACGGTAAGTGTCGTAAATAGAAACTCTTATTCGGCTTCTGTTGGTTTCTCTCAGGTTTTAACCAAAAAAATACAATTTTCAATCTTCTTCGATATTTTACAGCAACAAGGATTATTGTCTTCACCGTATCACCGAATTTATTTTTCGGATAAAGCTAATTATTATATCGGTCAAGCACAATACATTAATACTTACGAAAGTTCTACTAATACCGGAGTTTATAAACTGGCTGATGATATCGAAAGACTACCGGATTCCCGATTTAAAATTCCTGTTGGAGCGCGTTTGAATTATTATATAAATGAGCGATTTATATTGCGAACGTATTATCGTTTTTATTCCGATAATTGGGATATTCAATCGCATACCGCAATGATTGAACTTCCAATAAAATTATCTGATAGGTTTACCGTTTTTCCAATGTATCGTTATTACACCCAAACGGCTTCAAAATATTATGCCCCTTATGAAACCCATTTTTCAACAGAAAGATATTATACCTCTGATGCTGATTTGGCTACATTTGATGCGAATCAATATGGTTTTGGAATCAATTATACCGATATTTTTACAGGTGCAAAAATTTGGAAATTTGGTTTGAAAAATATTGATTTTAGATTCAATCATTATGAAAGAAGTGACAATCTAAATGCTAATATTGGTACAATTGCCTTTAAATTTGTAATGCAGTAAAAGCCTAAATTTATACAATCATGCACATATTAATCGTGGAAGATGAAGCTGGTATTGTTCAATTTCTTCAGCAAGGATTAGAAGAAGAAGGCTATACAATCACAAGTGCTTCGGATGGTTTAAAAGGATTTGAACTAACTCAAAAGAACAATTTCGATCTGATTTTATTAGATTGGATGTTGCCAAAAATAACAGGACTGGAACTTTGTAAATCCATTCGGTTGAAAAATAGTCATACACCAATCTTATTTTTGACGGCCAAAGATACGGTGCAAGAAACAATTGAAGGTTTAAAAGCGGGTGCCAATGATTATATCAAAAAACCATTTAGTTTTGATGAATTACTGGAACGCATCAAAATTCATTTTAGAAACCAAAATGAAAATCAAATTCTAAAACTTGGAACTATAGAAATTGACATTGCCAAGCATAGTGTTTTCGTAAGTGATACTGAAGTAAATTTGACTCAACGTGAATTTGATTTATTGACGTATTTGGTTAAAAATAAAGGCAAAGTATGCAACAGAACCCAAATTATCGAGGATGTTTGGGACATTCATTTTGAATATGATACAGGTGTGATTGATGTTTTTATGAATGCGATTCGTAAAAAATTAAATTTAAAAATTGAACAAGACTATATAAAAACAGTTCGCGGTGTAGGTTACATTGCTAATGACTAAATAAAAATGCAACAACTTTCCTTTAAAAATAGAATTGCCTCCCATTATATAGTGACTACAGCTTTATTGATTTTTGTAGTTTTCTTTATCATCTATTCTATTATTAAATTCAGTGTTTACAGCCATGTGAATAATGATATTACCAGTGAAGTTGAGAAACATCTATCCGAAATTGAAATTGTAGGCAATAGTTTTCATTTGATTCATAAAGAGGAATGGAAAGAACGGGAACACAATACGCTGGATGTAAATCCTGTATTTATTCAGTTTGTGGATCAAAATAGAAATGTGATTGAAAAATCGCCTAATCTCAAAAAATCTTCTCTCCTCTTTAATGAAAAAAAAGGGGAGAACAAGTTCTTTGATACAAAATTAGCCGATAACTCTATTCGACAAATTCAGGTTCCTATTTATCAAAAAACAAAAATTATTGGGTATATCATAATTGCAATGTCCTTAGAGGATGCTACAATGGTGCTTAATAATTTATTTGAGGTGTTGCTTATTGTTTATCCTTTAATTCTGATAGTACTTTTCTTTATTGCACGATTTATTGCCGGAAGGAGCATAAAACCAATTAGTTCTATAATCACCACTTCTAATATTATTACTAAAGATAATCTTATATCTAGGATTCCATTACCACAAAACCGTGACGAATTGTATATTTTGTCTCAAACCATAAATAATTTATTAGACCGAATTGAAACCGCTATCGAAAGAGAAAAACAATTTACTTCGGATGCATCGCATGAATTAAGAACGCCTTTAACGGTTATCAAAGGAACATTGGAAGTTTTGATTCGAAAACCTCGAAATCCTGCTGAATATGAAGAAAAAATTAATTTTTGTGTTACAGAAGTCAATCGGTTGAATCATTTGGTCGATCAGTTGCTTTTATTGGCCCGATTTGAAAATCAAAAACAAAGTTTAAAAATAGAAAAAGTCTATTTGAACGCTATATTTTTAGATACTATTGCCAGAAACTCTACTGCGATACAGTCTAAAAACATTAATATCACTACAAAATTTTCTGGAGATTACTACATAGAAACAGATAGTTATCTATTTTTAATCATTGTCAATAATTTGATTTCTAATGCGTTGAAATATTCAAATCAAAATGGGAATTTAACTGTCAATATAAAAAGTATAAACTCTAAAATTGAATGTCACATCATTGATACAGGAATTGGAATCCCAAAAGAGGACTTAGAGAATATTTTCAATCAATTTTATCGTTCACAATCGAATGCGCACCCTGAAATAAAAGGAACCGGATTGGGTTTGTCTATTGTAAAAAGACTCTGTTCGTTGCTTAATATTGATATTACAATTATCAGTGAAGAAAACATAGGAACACGAGTGGTATTAAGTTTATTTGAAACAGACCTTAAGTAATTCTTAAGTAAATCCTTAAATTTATGTTTTACATTTATACTTTATTTAATTGTTCTACACGATCATAAAGTTATGAATTTAATATTTTACAAAAGTCACCAGGTTATTTAATTTTCTTTAAAACAAGGAACCTAATGCATCAATTCTTAAGTATATCATTTAAAATAAAATCTAAAAACACTTATATTTGTTTCGTGAAATTTTTAAAAAATATATTAGCTTTAATTATTTGCCTGCAACTAACGATTCCTTTTGTTGTTGAGGATAGTTTACGATTACCAATCTTGGTTTCACATTTTATTAAGCACAGTCATAATCATACAGACGTTAATCTAATCCATTTTTTAGCGGATCATTATTTAAATAACCATCATAATGAGAATCATGATGAACATGGAGATTTACCTTTCCATAATCATTCGGACTTTTCGCTTCATCAAAATTTAGCAATAAACTTAGAAATAAAATTATTCAAATTTATTCCTAACTATTATTTTAAAGAACCACAAAAAATAGCTTTTTTACAAAATTATTTTTCTTCAAGAGTTCTACTATCTATTTGGAGACCTCCAAAACATTGTTGATTATTTTTAGCGCTTTTTTACAATTCATCACTTATATACATTGATGACTATTTGTATTGCAGCATATTCTTAGAAAAATAATTAATAATTATAAATTATGTTGAATAAAATAATTGAGTTTTCAATCAAAAATAAGCTCATCGTTGGTCTTTTTATTGTTGCGCTTATAGGATATGGAAGTTATCAATTCACCAAATTACCTATCGATGCAGTTCCTGATATTACGGATAATCAAGTTCAAATAATCACATCAGCACCATCATTAGGGGCAACTGATATTGAACGACTAATTACATTTCCAATAGAACAAACCAACAGTAATATTCCTGGGCTGAAAGAAATTCGTAGTTTTTCTCGTTTCGGTTTATCTGTGGTAACGATTGTTTTTGATGATGCAACAGATGTTTATTGGGCAAGACAACAAGTAGCAGAAAGGCTTAGTGCTGTCAAAGACCAAATTCCAAAAGGAATCGGTAATCCATTTCTTGCGCCAGTAACCACTGGACTGGGCGAAATTTACCAATATACTGTTCGGGCGAAACCTGGTTATGAAAAAAAATACGATATAACCGAGCTGAGAACCATTCAGGATTGGATTGTTCGCCGTCAATTATTAAGCGTTGAAGGTGTTGCAGAAGTGAGTAGTTTCGGTGGAAAATTAAAACAATTTGAAATTGCCATTGACCCCAATAAACTACAATCGTATAATATTACGATTGCTGATGTTTTTACTGCTTTAGAAAAAAACAATCAAAACACAGGTGGTGCTTATATCGAAAAAGGTCCAAAAGTTTTATACATCCGAAGTGAAGGATTGATTAATACAATCGAAAATATAAAAGAGATTTCTATTAAAAATACCAGTAACGGCAGTCCCTTATTTATCCGTGATGTAGCTGATGTTCGAATTGGGAATGCTATCCGTTACGGAGCAATGACTTTTAATAAAAAAGGAGCACAAACTGGTGAAGTCTCAGGTGCAGTGGTGATGATGTTAAAAGGAGCAAACAGTAACGTCGTAATCAAAAAAATTAAAAAACGTATTGAGCAAATACAAAAAACGTTGCCCGAAGGCGTTATTGTAGAACCGTTTTTAGACCGAACAAAAATGGTAAATAATTCCATCTCAACAGTAGAAAAAAACTTATTGGAAGGGGCGTTAATAGTTCTTTTTGTACTTATTTTCTTTTTAGGAAATGTAAGAGCAGGTTTAATCGTAGCATCGGTTATACCAATGGCAATGTTAATCGCTGTGATACTGATGAATATATTTGGTGTGAGCGGTAATTTAATGAGTTTAGGAGCATTGGATTTTGGATTGATTGTAGATGGAGCCGTTATTATTGTAGAAGCCTGTTTGTTTAGTTTACACAGCAGGAAAACTTCTCAAATCTCACAGCAAGAAATGGATAACACCGTATTGAATACGTCTGTAAAAATGCGTAATGTATCCGTTTTTGGGGAACTGATTATTTTGATAGTATACATTCCAATTTTTACTTTGCGAGGTATTGAAGGAAAAATGTTTTTGCCTATGGCACAAACGATAGCATTTGCACTATTTGGCGCTTTTATATTGTCGCTGACTTATGTTCCTATGATGACTGCTTTGTTTTTGAATAAAAACATATCCCACAAAAAAACTTACTCAGATAGAATGATGGAAAAATTAGAAAATTTATATCAACCACTTTTAAATAAAGCATTAGGAATTCCTCGAACAATTATTGCTACAACTTTGGGATTATTTGTTTTGGCGCTGATTACACTTTCGTTTATGGGTGGCGAATTTATGCCCTCATTAGAAGAAGGTGATTTCGCTGTAGAAACAAGGGTTTTGCCGGGAAGTAATCTACAAACTTCGATGACAGCCATTTCGCAGGGTGCAAAAATACTAATAGAAAAATTCCCCGAAGTGGAGAAAATTGTAGGTAAAACTGGAAGCAGTGAAGTACCAACCGATCCAATGCCAATTGATGCCAGCGATATGATGATTATTTTAAAGGACAAAAGCGAATGGACTTCTGCCAAAACTTTTGACGAATTATCAGAAAAAATGGCAAAAGAATTAGAAGCTGTCCCTGGTGTTTCATACGGTTTTCAATATCCGGTGCAAATGCGTTTTAATGAATTGATGACTGGCGCAAGACAAGATGTAGTTTGTAAAATATTTGGAGAAAATTTAGACACATTAGCTTTGTATGCTAATAAACTGGGGAAAATTGTGAATACAGTAGAAGGCACTTCTGATCTTTATATAGAAACTGTTACTGGAATGCCTCAAATAGTAATTGACTACAATCGGGCAGCTATAGCGCAATATGGATTGAACATTGAAGATATTAATCGAATAGTAAATACAGCATTTGCAGGACAAAGCACAGGAGTCGTTTACGAAGGCGAAAAAAGATTTGATTTAGTAGTTCGTCTGGAAGGCGAAAAACGTCAGGATTTGGCAGATGTTCAAAATTTATTAATTCCAACACCAAATGGTTTGCAAATTCCGTTATCACAATTGGCAAAAGTTGAAATAACCGAAGGGCCAAATCAAATACAAAGAGAAGATGCCAAACGTAGAATTGTTATTGGCTTTAATGTTCGAGGCCGCGATGTACAAAGTATTGTAAAAGAATTACAAGGTAAAGTCGAAACCAAAATAACATTTCCTGCGGGTTACTATTCGACTTATGGCGGTGCTTTTAAAAACTTAAATGAAGCCAAAAACCGTTTAATTATTGCTGTTCCAGTTTCATTATTATTAATATTTATTTTGCTCTATTTTGCATTCAATTCCTTGAAACAAGGACTATTGATTTATTCCGCTATTCCACTTTCTGCAATCGGAGGTATTTTCTTTTTAGCGTTGCGGGGAATGCCTTTTAGCATCAGTGCCGGAGTTGGTTTTATAGCCTTATTTGGTGTAGCAGTTCTAAATGGCTTGGTGTTAATTGCTGAATTTAACAGTATTCGGAAATCAGGTGAAACTGATTTTAAAGTGATTGTTTTGCAAGGAACTAAAATACGTTTACGTCCTGTTTTAATGACTGCATTTGTTGCATCATTAGGATTTTTACCCATGGCATTAAGCAATGGTTCAGGTGCCGAAGTACAAAAACCATTGGCAACAGTTGTAATTGGAGGGCTATTGATTGCCACTTTGTTGACCTTATTTGTTTTACCAATTTTATACATTTTGTTCGAAAAAGGAATTAAATTAAAACCAAAAATAATAAAATCAGTTACAACAATAATTGTATTGGGACTATTTTTTTCTTTTCAAAATACAAATGCACAAGAAAAAATTTCAATTGAGAAAGCCATTGAAACCGCATTGCAAAATAATAAAAAAATAAAAAACGGAAAACTGAATTCTGAATATTTACAAAAGATGACAAAGACGGGCTACGATATTTCCAACACGGGAATTATTGGTGAATACGGTCAGTTTAACAGTAATGCAAATGATATAAAAATAGGTATTTCACAAACTATTAAATTTCCAACGGTTTACAAAAGACAGAGACAACGGTTAATTGAAGAATCTAAAACTGGCGAATGGAACGAAGCTTTACAAAGAAAGGAACTAACCAGAGAAGTGACAAAAGTGTTTTACGAAATGATTTATCTAAAAGAAAAGGAAAAATTGTTGCTGAAAAGTGATAGTATCTATTCCGAATTTTTAAGAAAATCAACCCTTCGATTTGACAAAGGTGAAAGCAATATATTAGAAAAAGCAACTGCCGAAAATCAATCAGGACAAATAAAAATTCAGCTTCTGGAATTACAAAGTGATTATAAAATGACACAATTGCAATTCAAGTATGTCCTTAATACAGGTAAAGTCTTTACCCCAGTTTCAGATAAATACAAATTGGATTTTAATGAAACGTTAGATGAAAATCTAATTGCTAATCAACCCAGTATAAAATTATTTGAGCAAGAAGTAAATAGTAATAAAGCAGAAATTTCACTTGAAAAATCTAAAAAATTACCCGAATTAATATGTGGTGTTTATTGGCAGACATTCAAAACAAATACTGCGTTTCAAGACGGCTATAATGGTGTTTACGGACAATTTGGAGTGGCGCTGCCACTTTTTAATTCAAACATAAAAAACAGACAAAAGGCATTAGAAATCAACAGTCAAATTGCAGAAAATAATTTGACTAATGAAAAATTAAAATTGCAAAGTCAGTACAAGGAATTAATTCAAGAATCAAAAAAAAACCAAGAAACTATTGCTTATTACGAAAATCAGGCCTTGAAAAATGTGGATTTGGTAAATAAAGCCGCTAATGATAAATTTATTAATGGTGACATCAATTATCTAGAGTGGGTAATGTTGATAAATCAAAATACAGAAATTCAAAGTAACTACATTGAAACAGTTAGAAAATTCAATGAAACAATTCTTAAATTAGGAAATTTAATATCAAAATAAATGAAAAATACAGTCATTACTTTAATAGGGTTATTTTTTCTATACTCGTGTGGTAATAAAAATGCAGAAATTGATCCCGAAGCTACTCCAGCTATTGAAAACACAACAACACTTACCGATGCACAAATGAAAAATGCAGGTATTGAAACAGGGAAAATCGAGCAAAAGGAGATTTCATCACTATTAAAATTAAATGGAAAAATAGATGTGCCACCTCAAAATTTAGTGTCCATAAGTGTGCCAATGGGTGGATATTTAAAACATACCAAACTTTTGGAAGGTATGTATGTTACTAAAGGACAAGTTTTGTGCGTTGTTGAAGACCAACAGTATATTCAATTACAAGAAGATTACCTTTTGGCGAAAGCAAAAATAGGGTACGCCAAAGCCGAATTCGAGAGACAAAAAGAACTCAACAGAAGTAAAGCGAGTAGCGACAAAGTATATCAACAAGCACAGGCTGAATACAACTCCCTATCTGTTATGGTACAATCGTATGGAGAAAAATTAAAATTCGCAGGAATAAATCCAAATAATGTGTCTGTAAAATCCATTTCAAAAAACATCAATATTTATTCGCCAATAAGCGGTTATGTATCTAAAGTCAATGTAAATACTGGAAAATATGTAAATCCAAGCGATATTTTATTCGAGATTGTAAATCCTTCGGATATTCATTTGGCACTAACCGTATTCGAAAAAGACATTAACAAAATGGCAATTGGCCAGTCAGTTATAGCGTATAATAACACTAATCCAGAAAAAAAATATTCCTGCGAAATTATTTTAATAGGAAAAGATTTTTCTGAAGACCGAAGTACAGAAATGCATTGCCATTTTGCTAACTACGATAAAACACTATTACCGGGAATGTACATGAATGCCGAAATAAAATTAAAAAGTCAGCAATCCAATGTTTTGCCGTCAGAGGCTATTGTGAATTATGAAAACAAGGATTATATTTTTATATCCAAAGGAGACAAGCAATTTGAAATGAAAGAAATCACAACTGGAATATCAGAAAATGGATATGTAGAAATTGTTTCCAATGAAAATTTAAAAGACGTAAATATTGTTATAAAAGGTTCTTATTCTCTTTTGATGAAAATGAAAAATTTAGAGGAATAAAATGTTAGATTTATAATCTGAACGGAATAATTTTTAAAATTAAAATCTTTAAATTAGTGAAATGAATAGTGTACAAAAATACTGATAAATAGAATTTATATACAAAGTAAACACGAAAAATAGACTTAACAATCTAAAATATCAGTTGTAAACAGAGACATTTCATTAGCAGGATAAAAATAATTAGTCAAATAATTTAGCTTTGCAATATTAAACTATAAATAAAAAAAATATGAATGATGCGCATTTACACATGGTAGTCAACCATTTTCCAATTATTGGAACAATTTTGGGATTAGGAGTTTTAATAGCCGGAATAATTTTAAAGAACAATTCGGTAATAAATACCGCTTATGCTTTATTTATTGTTGCTGCACTTTTTGCACTTGCAAGTATGGCTACTGGTGAAGGAGCAGAGGAAATGGTTGAAGATATGCCTAATATTGGGAAAAGAATAATTCATGAGCATGAAGAAATAGCAGAAAAGTTAGCAATTGTATTGTATTTGCTTGGAGCGATTTCAATTTTAGGTTTAATTTTAAATATAAAAAATCATTCAAAGGCTATATTTATTTCGTTTGCAGCTGTTATTGTGGCAATTGTGAGTGTCTATTTAACAACTTTAGTTGGAACTTCAGGAGGTGAAATTCGACACACTGAAATTAGAGAAGAAAGCATCGATTCAGCTGTTAAGAATAGTATTGATTCAGAAAAACAAGTTCCAGATTTAAAAACATCGGAGCCAAAGGAATATGATAGATAGTATTAATTTAACAATAAGATATCTTTAAGTTAAATTAAAAATTGGATTGTAAATCATTTATCTCTTATATTTGCAAAAGAATTTAAGATAAATACAATTACATAAAACATGTTAACAAATAAATTACATCACCATCATTTTCATTATTGCTCTCAGGCGATGTGTTAATGTTATGTGTGTAAATCATCATAATCTAAAAACCCGTTTGAGTACATCAAGCGGGTTTTTTATTGCCTGAAATTTGTACTCAATCATAATATTCTAAACAAAAACAAAAACTAAACAAAAAATGAGTACACTAAAAATTGCAATTCAAAAATCAGGACGTTTAAACGAAGACAGTATTCAAATTCTAAAAGATTGTGGAATTTCTATAAACAATGGAAATGACCAACTTAAAGCATCAGCTTCCAATTTCCCGTTAGAAGTGTTGTATTTAAGAAACTCCGATATTCCTCAATACTTAATTGATGGAGTCGTGGATGCTGCGATTGTTGGCGATAATCTTTTGGTTGAAAAAGGAAAAAATATTGAAGTTGCGGAAAAATTAGGTTTTTCTAAGTGTAAAGTTTCTGTAGCGGTGCCTAAAAATTTCGAATACAATTCGGTAAAAGATTTGGATGGATTGCGAATTGCCACTTCATATCCAAATACTGTTTTAGATTTTTTTAATTCTAAAAATGTAACTGTTGATTTACACCAAATTTCAGGTTCGGTGGAAATTGCTCCAAATATTGGTCTTGCCGATGCTATAGTAGATATTGTTTCTAGCGGAAGTACTTTGTTTAAAAATAATTTGAAAGAAGTAGAAGTTATTTTTAAAAGTGAAGCAGTTTTGGCTGTTTCTCCAAAAATAACAATTGAAAATAAAGCTATTTTAGACAAATTACAATTCAGAATCCAATCCGTTTTAAGAGCACGTAAATCAAAATATATTTTGATGAATGTACCAAATGATAAAATCGAGCTTATCAATCAAATTTTACCTGTATTGAAAAGTCCAACTGTAATGCCTCTTGCACAAGAAGGTTGGTCCAGTGTACACACTGTTATTGAAGAAGATCGTTTTTGGGATGTTATTGATCAATTAAAAGATGCTGGAGCCGAAGGAATTTTAGTTTGTCCAATTGAGAAAATGGTGCTTTAAAAGTTTTAAATTATAACGTATTCTATTTAAGAATTCCTTGCGAACTTTGCGAAACCTTTGTGAACTTTGCGGTTAAAAACAACACAATGAATAAAATATACAATCCAAAACCAGAAACTTGGTCTTCTATTTTAGAGAGACCTACTAAAACTGTTGATGATATTGAAGCAACAGTAAAAGAAATTTTCAAGGAAGTACAAAAGAAAGGTGATCTTGCTGTTGCAAAATACACGTCGCTTTTTGACGGTGCATCAATCGAAAAGTTAGAGGTTTCTAAAGCTGAAATTGAAATGGCTATTGCATCCATTTCTTCCGAATTAAAAGAGGCTATTCAACTGGCAAAGACAAATATAAAAAAATTCCATTCTGCTCAAAAAACAAATAGAGTAGTAGTAGAAACTATTGAAGGAGTAAATTGTTGGCAGGAAAAAAGACCAATCCAAAAAATTGGTTTGTACATTCCCGGTGGAACAGCTCCATTATTTTCGACAGTGTTAATGCTTGCTGTGCCTGCAAAAATTGCAGGCTGTAACGAAATTGTTTTGTGTTCTCCTCCCGATAAAAGCGGAAATATAAATCCAGCTATTTTATATGCTGCAAATTTATGTGGCGTAACTAAAATTTTGAAAGTAGGAGGAATTCAAGCTATTGCAGCAATGACTTTTGGAACGGAAACGATTCCTAAAGTGTATAAAATATTTGGACCCGGAAATCAATTTGTAACTGTTGCTAAACAATTGGCAACGCAATTTGGCGTGGCAATCGATATGCCTGCCGGCCCATCCGAATTGTTGATTGTGGCTGATGATACCGCTGTTCCAGCTTTTGTAGCATCTGATTTATTATCACAAGCAGAACACGGAGCGGATAGCCAAGTTATTTTGGTTTCAACATCAAAAAAATTAATTGATGCTGTAGAAACAGAAATCCAAATTCAAATGGATTTACTTCCAAGAAAAAATATTGCTGAAAAAGCCATTGCTAATTCTAAATTGATTTTTGTGGAAAATGATACCATTGCTCTTGAATTAATCAATGAATATGGCCCAGAACATTTTATCATTTGTTCTGAATTTGATGATTTTTACAGTAACGGTGTTCATAATGCCGGTTCCATTTTTATAGGAAATTATACCCCTGAAAGTGCCGGTGATTATGCATCAGGAACCAATCATACCTTGCCAACCAACGGTTATGCAAAAAATTATAGCGGTGTAAATCTGGATAGTTTTACTAAAGCAATGACTTTTCAAAAAATAACTAAAAAAGGAATACAAAACATCGGTAAAGCTATCGAAATCATGGCAGAAGCGGAAGGTTTGCAAGCACACAAAAATGCAGTTACATTACGATTAAAAGCGATTGAAAATGAGAAATAATTTTAATATAAATAATTTAGTCAGAGAAAACGTAAAGCAATTAAAACCATATTCTTCGGCACGCGATGAATTTGAGGATTTTGATACCGCAGATATGATTTTTTTGGATGCCAATGAAAATCCGTTTGAAAATGGTGTAAATCGGTATCCGGATCCTCAACAAATGAGTGTAAAAGGAATTTTGGCAAAACAAAAAAATGTCAAAACGAATCAAATTTTATTGGGTAACGGAAGTGATGAAGTGTTGGATTTATTATTCAGAGCTTTTTGTGAACCAAAAACAGATAACGTAATCACTTTACCGCCAACCTACGGAATGTATGGTGTTTTGGCCAATATCAATGCAGTAGAAAATAAGGAAGTATTGCTTTCTTCCGATTTTCAACCGCAAATTGAGAAAATCATGGAAGCTGTTAATGAAAACACTAAAATCATCTTTTTGTGTTCGCCGAATAATCCAACCGGGAATTCATTTTCGGATGAAAGCGTAGCTTATTTATTGAAAAACTTCAATGGTTTGGTTGTGATTGATGAAGCGTATATTGACTTTTCAAAAAAAGAAAGCTGGATCAATGAATTAGATGAATATCCAAATTTGGCCATTACTCAAACACTATCAAAAGCGTATGGTTTGGCAGGAATTAGATTGGGTATTTGTTATGCATCTGCGGAGGTAATTTCGGTTTTGAATAAAATAAAACCGCCGTATAATGTAAATGAATTGACTCAAAAAAGAGCTTTGGACAGATTAGATAATTCAGAAAAAATAAAATTTGAAATTGAATCTATAATAGCGCAAAGAGAAGATTTACTTAAAGTATTACTTAATGTAAATTTTGCTAAAAAAATCTATCCAACTGAGGCCAATTTTATTTTGATAAAAGTGGATGATGCCAATAAAAGATATGATGAATTGATTGCAAAAGGAATCGTCATTAGAAACAGAACAACCCAACCGTTATGCAACAATTGTTTGCGTTTAACCATTGGAACCGAAATAGAGAATAAAAAATTAATAGCAGCATTACAAAGCCTAAGCGCTTAGTTTAAATAATTATATAATGAAAAAAATACTTTTTATAGATCGTGATGGAACAATGGTTTTAGAACCAAATAATTACCAATTAGACAGTTTCGAAAAATTAGAATTTTATCCTAAAGCGTTTCAATTCCTTGGAAAAATCGCCTTGGAACTAGATTTTGAACTAGTAATGGTTACGAATCAAGATGGTTTGGGAACTGATTCTCATCCTGAAATCAACTTTTGGCCCGTTCATAATTTAATTATGAAAGCATTTGAAAATGAAGGAGTTGTTTTCAAAGAAGTATTAATTGACAAAACATTTCCGCACGAAAATGCACCGACACGCAAACCTGCAACAGGTTTATTGACAAAATATATTGATAATCCCGAGTATGATTTAGCAAATTCATTCGTAATAGGAGACAGAATAACTGATGTTGAATTGGCAAAAAATTTGGGTTCAAAAGCTATTTTTATCAATACAGACGAAGCTTTAGGAGGCGACGAAATTGCTTCAAAAAGAGAAGAGCTCGACTCCGTTATTGCTTTACAAACTACAGATTGGAAAGTAATTTATGAGTTTTTGAAATTAGAGGAACGTTCTGCTTCGATTGAGAGAAAAACAAACGAAACGGATATTTATATCAAGTTGAACCTTGACGGAACCGGAAAAAGCAAAATCGAAACAGGAATTGCTTTTTTTGACCACATGCTGGACCAAATCGCACGTCACGGACAAATGGACTTGGAAGTTCTTGTAAAAGGTGATTTGGAAGTTGACGAACATCACACGATTGAAGATACAGCGATTGCTTTGGGTGAAGTTTTTGCAAAAGCATTAGGAAATAAATTAGGTATCGAACGCTACGGTTTTTGTTTGCCAATGGACGACTGTTTAGCACAAGTGGCTATCGATTTTGGAGGTCGAAATTGGCTGATTTGGGAAACCGAATTCAAACGGGAGATGGTAGGAAAAATGCCAACGGAGATGTTCTATCATTTCTTCAAATCATTCTCAGATGGTGCTAAAGCCAACATCAACATCAAGGCGGAAGGAACTAACGAACATCACAAGATTGAAGCCATTTTTAAAGCTTTTGCAAAAGCAATAAAAGTAGCGGTAAAACGTGACACGGAGAAGATGATTTTACCATCAACAAAGGGAATGCTCTAAAAAATTATGAATTATAAATTATGAATTATTAAGTGCTAAATCCTTAATGAAACTTAATTTATTAATGGTTAAAAAGAATGAAAATAGTAATCATAAATTACGGCGCAGGAAACATTCAAAGCATTATGTTTGCCATCGAAAGATTGGGATTCAAAGCAGTTTTGAGTAATAATCCAGACGAAATTAAAGCAGCTGATAAAGTTATTTTTCCAGGTGTTGGAGAAGCAAGTTCAGCAATGAAAATGCTTTTAGAAAGTGGTTTGGAAACTTTGATTCCAACCTTAAAACAACCTGTTTTGGGAATATGTCTGGGCATGCAATTGATGTGCAACAAATCGGAAGAAGGAAATACAAAAGGTTTGGGGATTTTTGATGTTGATGTGATTAAGTTCACACCAAAAGTGAAAGTACCACAAATGGGCTGGAACCAAATTTATAATCTAAAATCACCTTTGTTTAGTGGTATTGATGAAAACGAATACATGTATTTGGTACATAGTTTTTATGTGCCAAATTGTCCCGAAGCCATTGCAACAACAGACTATGAAGAAGAATACGCCTCAGCTTTACAGAAAGATAATTTCTACGGAACACAATTTCACCCAGAAAAAAGTGGTGATATTGGAGAACAAATTTTAGCTAATTTCTTGAAGTTATAAATTTTAATGACAATGGCAAAATTCAATAGCAATAACAATGAGAATAGTAAGTGAGATTGCTTCGTTCCTCGCAATGACAAATCTGAAATCAAAAATCGTTAATCAAAAATCGTTAATCTTCAATCTAAAATCCAATGAGAATAATACCTGCAATAGATATCATAGAAGGAAAATGTGTTCGCTTGTCAAAAGGCGATTACAATACTAAAATTATATACAATGAAAATCCGCTTGAAGTGGCCAAATCATTTGAAGCACACGGAATTGAATACTTGCATTTGGTTGATTTGGACGGTGCAAAGTCAAGCCAAATTGTTAATTATAAAATACTGGAACAAATAGCTACACAAACCAAATTGAAAATTGATTTTGGCGGCGGATTAAAATCGGATTCCGATTTAAAAATTGCTTTTGAAAGTGGTGCGAATCAAATTACCGGCGGAAGTATTGCCGTGAAAAACAGAGAACTATTCGAAAAATGGATTGCTGAGTATGGTTCTGATAAAATCATTTTGGGAGCAGATGCTAACAATGAAAAAGTAGCAGTTTCAGGTTGGTTAGAAGATTCAAATGAAGATTTGATTCCATTCATCCAAGAGTATAAAAGGAAAGGAATTCAGCATGTAATTTGTACTGATATTGCCAAAGACGGTATGCTTGAAGGACCCTCTTTTGATTTATACGCTAAAATTTTGGCGGAAGCCAATGGCATAAAATTAATAGCTTCAGGAGGAATTTCTACTTTTGATGAGTTGCCAAGACTAGCCGAATTAGGTTGTGAAGGTACTATAATAGGAAAAGCAATTTATGAAGGAAGAATTTCATTGAAACAATTGGAAAATTATATATTAGAAAAATGTTAACAAAAAGAATTATTCCCTGTCTCGATATAAAAAACGGAAGAACCGTAAAAGGTGTTAATTTTGTGGATTTACGTGATGCAGGAGATCCGGTAGAATTAGCGAAAACATATTCGGATGAAGGTGCAGATGAATTGGTTTTTTTGGATATTTCGGCAACGGAAGAAAGAAGAAAAACCTTAGTTGATTTGGTTCGTAAAGTAGCTTCAACTATCAATATTCCGTTTACCGTTGGCGGTGGAATTTCATCAGTTAGTGATGTTGAAGTATTGTTGCAAAACGGAGCGGATAAGGTTTCTATTAATTCATCGGCGGTGAAAAATCCGCAGTTAATTAATGATTTGGCACAAAAATTTGGAAGTCAATGTGTCGTTGTTGCGATTGATGCCAAACAAATTGATGGGCAATGGATTGTTCATTTAGTAGGCGGAAAAGTGCCTACAGAATTAAATTTATTTGATTGGGCCAAAGAAGTGGAGCAAAGAGGAGCAGGTGAAATCTTATTCACATCAATGGATAATGACGGAACTAAAAACGGATTTGCTAATGAAGCTTTGGCTACACTTTCAGGCTTAGTTAATATTCCGATTATTGCTTCTGGAGGTGCAGGAAACATACAACATTTTGTAGATACTTTTCTGGAAGGAAAAGCTGACGCAGCATTAGCGGCAAGTGTATTTCATTTTAAAGAAATTGAAATCAAAACATTAAAAAAAGAACTTAAAAACAACAATATCGAAGTTAGGATATAACAATCCTAAATCGAAAATCCTAAATTACAAATGAATATAGATTTCTCAAAAAACACAGACGGATTAATTCCTGCCATAATTCAAGATAGCGAAACCAAAACGGTTTTGATGTTGGGTTTCATGAATGCCGAAGCATATCAAAAAACGGTTGACACTAAAAAAGTAACTTTTTATAGTCGTACGAAACAAAGACTTTGGACAAAAGGTGAGGAAAGTGGCAATTTTCTGAATCTGATTAACATCAAAAACGACTGTGATAATGATACTTTATTGATTCAGGTAAAACCAGAAGGACCAACGTGCCATAAAGGTACAGATACGTGTTGGGCTGACGAAAACAAAGCAGATTATGGTTTTATTTCGAATTTAGAAGATACAATCCAACTTCGACGAGAAAATGCGGATTCAGAAAAAAGTTATGTGGCTTCCTTATTTAATTTAGGGATGAATAAAATTGCACAGAAAGTAGGTGAGGAAGCGATTGAAGTAGTTATTGAAGCCAAAGATGACAATGATGATTTGTTTTTGAGTGAAAGTGCTGATTTGCTTTTCCATTACCTTATATTGTTGCAAGCCAAAGGATTTAAGCTAAATGATGTTGTGGAAGTTTTAAAAAGTCGCCAAAAGTAAAATTCATCAAATAATTTTCACTAATAAAAACCCAATAGGAAATCATTTGCTATTGGGTTTTCTTTTTTCTTTTATTTCAAATCGCAATCCACTATATTTACTATTTATTTTTAAAATACAAGTAGTACAATGCAAGTGATGAATTCAAATAATACCAAATTTACCTACGAATTAAATAATTCAATACTAAATACTGGACTACATATAATCCTTACAACTGACGAAGATGATGTGAGACCCGTATATATTTCAGGGAATTTTAATCAATGGCGTACTCAGGACAAAGAATTCATAATGGAGAAAATCGGTATTGGTTTGCATCATTATAAATTTCCACATGATTTTGATTATCCTGCAGAGCTTTTGTATAAATTTACGAAAGGAGATTGGAGTGAAGTAGAAATTGACATCCGTGGAAATCGTACCGAAAACCGTTCAACACACAATCATACGGGCATTCAAAAAGAACATGTAGCGCGATGGAGAAAAAACTGGTTGCCGTTTAAGCAATCTTTTTTACCGCAAGTTCAGTTGATTTCAGATGAATTTATAATTCCACAACTCAATAAAACTAGAAAGATTTGGGCCTTGTTGCCTCATGATTATGACAATTCAAGTGAAAGTTATCCGGTTATGTATTTGCAGGATGCCCAAAATTTATTCAATGAAGCAGCTGAATTTGGCAATTGGGAAATTGATAAAAAACTGGCAGTTATGTCAGAATATAAAATTGGAAAAATTATAATTATTGCTATAGAACATGCCGAAGAAGATCGAATAAAGGAATACAATGTTGGCAAAACAGTATTAGGGAAAGGACAAGGCAAAAAATACATTCGATTTGTAACAGATACTCTAAAACCATACGTAGACAGTAATTTTCGAACTAAAAAAGAACGGGAATTTACTGGAATAGGAGGAAGTTCTATGGGGGGATTAATTAGTGTTTTTAGTGGATTGCGAAACCCCGAAGTTTATGGAAAATTAATGATATTCTCGCCATCACTGTGGGTAGTTCCAGAATTAAAAATCAATTCTAAAAAAGCCAATTCAGCCGATACAAAAATCTATTTGTATGCTGGTGGAGATGAAAGTACAACAATGATTGAGCATGTAAAAAAGTTTCAGGAAGATTTGATTTCAAGCGAATTTGTAAAAGACAAATCAAAGATTAATTTAAGCATTAACAGACAAGGGAAACATAGTGAAACCTATTGGAGCGATGAATTTCCTAAAGCAATAGAATGGTTATTTTTTAATACAAAATAAACGTAGAGACGCGATTTATTGCGTCTAAAATAAATAAAGCGTAATGCATTTATAACGTTTCAATCAATAAGCAAAAAAATTAAAAGAACAAATGAAAACAAATACAGTAGTAAACTTAGATAATTTTTCAGGAACAATTTTAATTCCGGCTTTTGAAACGTACTCAAAAAGTATTGTTCCTATCGCGTTTAATGGATTAGAAATTACTTCTAAAGTTTTTTTTGGCAAAAAAGACACCCATTATTTAGCTGAAAAGGATAACAATGCGTATGTTTTTATTGGTTTAGGAAAAGAGATTGACTATAAATCATTAAAAACTATTTTCCGTCGTATTTCATCAAAACAAAAAGATAATTTTAGTTCAAATATAGCTTTAGTTATACCGGAACAAATTACTCAGGATCAGGTGGAAGCTATGATTTCTGGTTTGCTTTTAGGTACTTATAATTTAGGTCATTTTAAATCAGATAAAAAGGAACATCCTTTTTTAGATCCTGAATTTACATTGAATTTGGTTTCTGAAAAGGATTATTTGGTAACTGCCAAAAAAGGAATTAAAATTGCCAAAGCACAACTGGCAACCTATAATTTGGTCGATTTGCCACCGAATACAATTAATCCAAAATACTTGTCGAATTGGGCTAAAGAGACTGGCGAAAAATATGGATTTGATGTAGAAATTCTAGGTTATGAAGCTTCAAAAATTGCAGGTCTTGGCGCATTTTTGGCGGTAGGAAAAGGAAGTGATAATGAACCACAATTTATCATTATGAATTACACTCCTAAAGATAAAGTGGAGCACATAAAACATGTTGGATTGGTGGGAAAAGGAATAACTTTTGATACGGGTGGATTAAATATAAAAACGGCAGGAATGGTCCACATGAAATGCGATATGGCTGGCGGTGGTGCAGTATTAGGAGCGATGCAACTTATAGCCGATTTACAATTGCCGGTGAAAGTTACCGCTATTGTTCCTTGTGCCGAAAACTCGGTTGACAGCAAATCCTTTTTACCTAGTGATGTAATTCACAGTTACAGTGGACATTCAATAGAAATAATTGATACTGATGCTGAAGGCCGACTCGTTTTAGCCGATGGATTATCGTATTTAATTAAAAATTTCAACCCGGAATATATTGTTGATATTGCAACCCTTACAGGAAGTAGCGTTGGTACTTTTGGTTATGAATGTGGTGCTTTGTTTACCAATAATGAGGAAATATCAAAGAAATTGCAAGAAAACGGAGATGCAATTGGAGAGCGTTTGTGGCCTTTACCACTTTGGGATGTTTATAAGTCTGACATTGAAAGCGATATTGCCGATGTCAAGAATTATAGTGGAAAACCAGTTGCCGGAGCAATAAGCGCAGCTAAATTTTTAGAATATTTTACCCAAGAGCACAAAGCTTGGGCACATCTTGACGTTGCAGGCGTAGCATTTGGCGATGATGAATTTGCTAAAAGTAAACATGCTACAGCATATGGAGTTCATTTATTAACTAAATTCATAGAAAATTTATAACGTATGGAAAACTCTAAAACCTTCCTTTGTATTTCAAATTATTTTAAGGGTGCTGATTTTTTAATTAATTTAAAAAAGTTAGGCAACAAAGTCTATTTAGTGACGAGTGAAAAACTGAGAGACAAACCATGGCCACATCAATATATTGATGAGATTTTTTATATGGAAGGTCAAGATGTCGATTGGAATTTAGAGCATTTATTATTAGGTGTTGGAAATTTCATGAAGTCTACAAAAATTGATGCCATTGTGGCTTTGGATGATTATGATGTAGAAAAAGCAACTTATCTCAGGGAAAATCTTCGTATTGACGGAATGGGACAAACTACAGGTCGCTATTTTAGAGATAAACTTGCCATGCGCATGAGAGCGAAGAGTTGCGGTATTTCAATTCCTGCTTTTTGTTCCTTATTTAATGATCATGACATCAATACTTTTGCTGATACGATTCCCGCTCCATGGGTTTTGAAACCTCGTTCGGAAGCTTCTGCAGCCGGGATTATAAAAGTATATGACAAGGAGAGTTTATGGATTCATATTAATGAAATGGGGAATAATAGATTCAAATATTTATTGGAACAATTCAAACCTGGAGATGTGTATCATTGTGACAGTTTAATTTCGGATAGTAAAGTAATCTTTAGTTTGACTTCAAAATATTTGGCTACACCAATGGAAATTTCACAAGGTGGCGGTGTTTTTCGTTCTGCCAATATTCCTTATGATTCTGATGATGATAAAGCCATCAAAAAAATAAATGAACAAGTATTGAAAGGCTTCGGATTGAAACATGGTGCTGCTCATACTGAATTTATAAAATGTAAGGAAGATGGGAAAATCTATTTTCTGGAAACGTCATCTCGAGTAGGAGGTGCACATCTGGCAGAAATGGTTGCCGAAGCCTCCAACATTAACTTATGGAAGGAGTGGGCAGCAATTGAAGATGCTTTGGTAAAAGAAAGTAAAAACACTTTACCAAAAGTAAAAAAAGGATATGCCGGAATTGTTTTGACTTTGTCTAAATTCCAGCATCCGGATTTATCATCGTTTTCTGATCCTGAAGTTTGCTTCAGAGTTCCGTTGGAATATCATGCGGGACTTATTGTAAAATCAGATAAACAAGAAAGGGTTTTAGAACTATTAGAAGATTATGGAAATCGCTTAGCTACTGATTTTACAGCTATAGTGGAACAAAATTCGGTTTCAAAATTACATTAATTCATTCATTTGTAAAAACAATTTATATTTATTTTAAATTCATGAAAAGATATTTAAGTCTCATTTGTTTTTCATTTCTTATTTTTAATAGTGCAAATGCACAAGGGCTTCTTGGACATAAAGAACAAGTTTTCACCAGACAAGATTCATTACGAGGAAGTATTACTAAAGAAAGAGCTTGGTGGGATGTAAAATATTATCACTTGGATATTAAAGTAAATCACAGTGACAGCACCATTACAGGTTCTAATTCCCTAAAATATTTAGTATTAAAAGAATACAATACCATGCAAATTGATTTGCAAAATCCAATGATGATTTACAAAGTCATTCAAGATGGCGTAGCTTTAAAATACAAAAGAGAAGGAAATGCTTTTTTTATTGAGTTGATAGCTCCTCAAAAAATTGGTTCAACAAAAGAACTTACTCTGTTTTATGGTGGAAAACCTAAAGTTGCCATAAATCCACCTTGGGATGGTGGGATAACTTGGAAAAAAGACAACAACGGGAAGCCTTTTATTGCTTCTTCTTGTCAAGGCTTAGGTGCTAGTGTTTGGTGGCCGAACAAAGACCATATGTATGATGAAGTAGAAAGCATGCTAATCAGCGTAAATGTTCCAAAAGGTTTAATGGATGTTTCCAATGGTCGTTTACAAAGTGTAAAAGAAATGAATGATGGAACGAGAACATTCAATTGGTTTGTGTCAAATCCCATCAATAATTATGGCGTAAATATCAATATAGGTGATTATGTCACTTTTTCAGAAAAATACAAAGGGGAAAAAGGATATTTAGATTGTACTTATTATGTATTGAGAGACAATCTCACCAAAGCGAAAAAGCAATTTCAAGATGTGCCTCGAATGTTGAAAGCTTTCGAGCATTGGTTTGGACCTTATCCATTTTATGAAGATAGTTATAAACTGGTAGAAGCTCCTTATTTAGGAATGGAACATCAAAGTAGTGTAACGTATGGCAATGGTTTCAAAAATGGATATTTAGGAAGAGATTTGAGCGGAACGGGTTGGGGTTTAAAGTTTGATTACATCATTATTCATGAATCAGGTCATGAATGGTTTGCCAATAACATCACTTATAAAGATGTTGCTGACATGTGGATACATGAAAGTTTTACGGATTATTCTGAAAGTCTTTTTCTGGAATATTATTATGGCAAGGAAGCGGGATATACTTACGTAAGAGGAATTAGAAAAAATATTGCAAATGATAAACCAATTATTGGTAACTATGATGTAAACAATGAAGGTTCAAATGACATGTATTACAAAGGAGCAAATATGCTACACACTTTGCGCCAAATTGTAAATGATGATACCAAATGGAGAACTATTCTAAGAGGATTAAATAATACTTTTTACCATCAAACGGTTACCACAAAACAAATCGAAGATTACTTAAGTCAACAAGTTGGAATAGAGTTAAATCCATTCTTCAACCAATATTTGAGAGACATTAGAATCCCAACATTAGAATATTTTTTCAAAGACAATCACTTTGGGTATCGTTGGACAAATTGTGTTCCAAATTTCAATATGCCAGTAAAAGTAACTTTGAATAGAAAAGAAGAATTACTGAAACCAGAAACGGAATGGAAGGGAATTCCAGCTAAAACTGAAAATCCAAAACTAGAAATTGACAAAAATTTTTACGTGGCAGGGTTTAATATAACGGAGTAACATATAGAGAAGAGTTGTATTATCTAATAAAAATAGAGGTACAACTTTTTTATTTCTTCAAAATAGATTTTAAACTCATATTGCAGATACTTTACCAATTCGTAAAATAAAAAGGAAATTTTCAAATAGACCATAAATTTTTCAGCTTTAATGAACTATTGGAAAACTTCCTTTTCGTTTGTAATGAAGTCCGTTTAAATGTTAGTTTTTAGAGTAAATTCTCCTTAACATAAGCACAACTTGCTTTTACGGATTCCATAGGATTTGGATAATAATTTGTTTCATGTTCTACAAAGAAATGTTTCATTCCTGAAAGTTTTGCTTGTGCAAAAATGGATTTAAAATCAATTGCACCTTTTCCTATTTCAGTATTCCATTCTGGTTTCGCTTTGTCCATGTCTTTTACATGCCACATTTTAAAACGTCCAGGATTTTCTTTGAATAATTTTAATGGATCATTTC
The DNA here is from genome assembly GCF_048158585.1 of Flavobacterium galactosi. Lineage (NCBI taxonomy): Bacteria > Pseudomonadati > Bacteroidota > Flavobacteriia > Flavobacteriales > Flavobacteriaceae > Flavobacterium > Flavobacterium galactosi. Next base: position 118,358 of record NZ_JBLNKV010000007.1, on the reverse strand, counting down.
CAGAACGAACCACCCAGTATAAATCCAATTCAAAATCTACTAATTTTTTATCCGTTTCATTCAATAAAATTTCATAACCAGTTGTTGATCCAAATTTAGTAAATTCAAAATCATGATTGTGGTAGGCTAATTTTAAACCAGAAGCTTTACAAAGTTCAGCAGCTTTATTTACTTTATGTGCTAGTTTTTTATAGTCATCACCTCCATTTCCACGTAAATCTGGAGACAGCCAAGGTACTACTACATATTCGCTATCAAGTATATTAGCCGCTTCAATGGAAGCTTTTAGAAAATCAGCTGAATCATCTTTTATGTATTTACTGAAATCATAATGGCCACTTGGTGCTTTTAAACCGTTATCGCATAAAATCTTATGAAAATCTTTTACAGATGTTCCAAAATATCCTTTTTCTGCGGAAAAACCAAAGGTTTCAACTTCACTAAAACCTGCTTTAGCTACTTTCTCCAAAGTGCCTTTTACATCTTTAGGAAATTCTTCTCTTAAAGAGTAAAGCTGCAAACCCACATTTTTTTTCATAGTTCCAAAAGCAAATGAAGGCGCTATTGCTAATGCTCCTAATGCCAAACCACTATTTATTATAAAATCTCTTCTTTTTATCATGACTTAATTTTTTTATTAGTTAAATATCACAAATAGTGATAGCTTTTTTCAAAGAACCAATTTTATCTGGATTTTTGGGTATAAATTCTTGCCCCACAAATCCTTTAAAACCAGTTTCTGCAATAGCTTTCATTATTGCAATATAATTTAGTTCTTGTGTTTCGTCAATTTCATTTCGTCCAGGAACACCGCCAGTATGAAAATGTGTAATATACTGATGGTTTTCTTGTATAGTCCTAATTACATCACCTTCATCGATTTGCATGTGATAAATATCATAAAGGAGCTTGAAATTTTCAGATTTTAAACGCTTTGCTAATTCTACTCCCCAAGATGTTTTATCACATTGATAATCTTTATGATTAATTTTACTGTTTAAAAGCTCCATTACCAGAGTTACATTATGCTTTTCAGCCAATGGAATTAATTTTTGCAGACCAATTACGCAATTATTCCAACCTTCTTCATCTGTCTTGTCTCTTTTGTTTCCACTAAAGCAAATAAGATTTTTATATCCTGCTTTTGCCACTAGCGGAATCATTTCGGTATAATTCTTTATTAGCGTTTCATGGAATTTAATATCGTTGAAACCATCAACCAAATTAATCTCGGCTCCATTACACATGGTTGAAACAAGATCATATTTCTTCAATGTTGGCCATTCTTTAGGACCAACTAAATCTATTCCTGTGATTCCGATTTTTTTTGCTTCGATACAAAGTGTTTCTAAGTCAAAATCTTTAAAACACCATCGAGCCACAGAGTGATTTATCCTTCCTTTTAACATACCTGATTGTGTTTCTGTTTCGTTTTTTGGCATAGCCAAAGCAGAAAATCCGGAAGGAATACTCAACGCTGCTGTTCCAGCGAGAATTCCTTTTATAGCCGATCTTCTATTTAAATTTGTACTCATATTTTTGTTTTTTATACTGCAGGAATTTCCTTTTCTGTTTTAGTTTTATCATTAAATAAAAGAGCAAAAAGTAAAAATACTGCAAGAGCAATTCCTGCTGGAATAATCCAAACCATTTTCCAATCTATAGAACCATCCAACGTTTTGTAATTATCAGTTATCCAACCCGCAACACCAAAACCTACTAACATTCCTATACCATAAGTAGCTAATGTTATCAAGCCTTGAGCAGCACTTTTATATTTTTCACCCGCTTTTGAGTTAGTGTATATTTGACCCGATACAAAAAAGAAATCATAGCAAATACCGTGTAAAGCAATACCTATAATAAGCATAAAGCTCAATTCACTTCCATTACCATAAGCAAACAAGACATAACGAATTGCCCAAGCTAACATACCAACCAAAATAGTTTTCTTAAAACCAAAACGAGTGAAAAATACCGGAATTAATAATAAGAATAATGCTTCTGATATTTGGCCAATAGCCATTTTTCCTGTTGGATTTTCAACTCCTGCTTCTGTTAAAAATGGGTGTGCATTTTGATAATAAAAAGCTAGTGGAATACAAATTAGAATTGATGAGATAAAAAAGACAGCGAAATTTTTATCTTTTAAAAGTTTTAAAGCATCAAGACCGATAATGTCACCAATTTTAATTTTTTCGGTTGCAGCAACTTTAGGTGGTGTTTTAGGTAATGAAAAACTAAATATTCCTAAAATAAAAGCAGCGATTCCTGCCAAAAGAAACGTATTTTTAAGCAATCCCTGCGTAACACCTTCTGCAGAATCCCAATGAAATAAGAAGCTTATCGATAATCCTGCTAAAATCCAACCGATTGTTCCCCAAACTCTAATATTTGCAAATTCTTTTTCGGGATCATTCATTTGATTAAAAGAAACTGAATTTACAAGTGCCAATGTAGGCATATATAAAATCATATATCCTAAAACATAAGAATAGAAAAAAGTTATGTCATCTGAAACGTACATTTGATACATCAAAAATGCTCCAATTATATGAAGAATACCTAAAATTTTCTCGGCATTGAAATAGCGGTCTGCAATCAAACCAATAATAAAAGGTGCTATGATGGCACCCCAAGATTGGGTTGAAAAAACGGCTGCTGTTTCTGAACCTGAAGCATGTAAATTACTTGAAAGAAAAGTTCCTAATGTTACAAACCATGATCCCCAGATAAAAAATTCTAGGAACATCATTATAGATAATTTAATTCGGATTTTGGTATTCATTGGTTTTAGGTTAGTTAATATAAATTATTTAATAGTTTTTATTTTTAATAGTAATTACCGAATTACAATTCTTTAATTACAATATTTCTGTACCAAACAGCATCACCATGATCCTGTAAAGCTATTTTTCCTTTTTTAAATGTTCCGAAATCTTTCCAGGCTTTGAATTTACTTCCTGCAACAAGTGTTTTCCAATTTTCATCCCATAGGTTAGTTTTTACAACGATTATTCCGTTTAAAATAAAAGTCAATACTCCTTTATTACTGATTATTTCAGCAGTATTCCATTCACCTACAGCTTTTACGGGCTCCACATCACTTTTTATCAAATCATATAAATTTCCAGCTCTGTGTTTTGTTATTTTCCCGTCAGGATGTCCGTCATTATCCAAAACTTGCATTTCCAAACCAGTTTCATAAGTGTTTTTGTATTTTTTAGGATTCTCATTAATGTAAAAAATGATTCCACTGTTAGATTTTGAAGCTACTTTCCAATCCAACTTTAAATGAAAATTAGCGTATTCTTTATCTGTTACAATGTCACCGCCTTGATCTTTATCTTTTGCTGTTGGATCCAAATGCAATATGCCTCCATCAATTTTCCAAGCTGTGCCAACAGTAGTTTTTCCATAAGTATGCCAGCCTTTTGTAGTTTTACCATCAAAAAGTGGTTTAAACTCATTTTGGGCATTTGCTATTTGTATCATAACTATTAATGTTAATAAGCTTAGGATTTTTTTTATCATGATGCTTTCTTTAAGTACTTTTATAAAGTTAAATTATTCCATCCCTGACGGTATTCACGTTTTACAAATTGATTAACATCATCAAAATTTGTAATTTTCATAGCATTATTATCCCAAAGTAATTTTACTGATCGACCTGGATATTTAATTTTTCCAAGAGTTTCTCTTTGAATATCATATCCTCTGATGGCCAAATTTGCCATTAACAAAGCCTCGGTCAAAGGACCTGCAATTTCAAAAGGAGAACTTAATTCTTGTTTGCCATGACCGGCAATAGCAGCTTCAACCCATTGTTTATAATGTCCATTTGCTCCGTCATGCACTCTGGCATATTTTTGGGCAACATTTATATTTTGATTTTTTGTCAAAGGAAGCAAACGAGGATTCATTCCATATGTGTCACACATCATTTTACCTTTTGTACCAACAAATAACGTTCCATTTCCTCCGTCTCCAAAAATTTCGTTTGGTTCTAATTCTAAAGGTCTTTCAGGTTGAATTCCTCCATCCATCCAATGTAAGGATACATCGCCATTCGTTTTATTAGTTTTAGGAAAAGTTAAAGTTACATGGCTTGAAGGGGGACAACTTTGTGGAAAATAACCTCTTTTAAATTCATCAACATATACGGATCCAACGCTACATTGCACATCTTTAGCATATTTTAAGTTTAATACACTAAAAGGAGCTTCAATAAGATGACAACCCATATCTCCTAAAGCACCTGTTCCATAATCCCACCATCCTCTCCAGTTAAAAGGAACTAATTTATCTACATAATCTTTTTGAGGAGCCGTTCCTAACCATAAATCCCAATCTAATTCTTTTGGGATTTCTGCTTTTGTAGTAGGCCAGGGGATACCCTGAGGCCAAACTGGGCGATCAGTCCAAGCATAAACAGTATGAACATCTCCAATTAAATCGGCATCATACCATTCTTTCATTATTCTGGTTCCATCGTTAGAAGCACCTTGATTCCCCATTTGGGTTACTACTTTGTATTTTTTTGCAGCTTGAGTTAAAATACGAGCTTCGTAAATATCATGCGTTAATGGTTTTTGAACATAAACATGCTTGCCTAATTGCATAGCAGCGAGGGTTTGTATTGCATGATTATGGTCTGGTGTTGCTACTGAAACAGCATCAAAATTTTTATGTTCTTTGTCAAACATTTCTCGCCAATCTTTGTAATATTTGGCTTTAGGAAATGCATTTACACTTTTAGAGGCTCTTCTATAATCTACATCACAAAGAAAAGCAATGTTCGCTTTTCCACTTTTATCAAACATAGCAATATCAGACTGTCCCTTACCGCCAACACCAATACTGGCAATTAATAAACGATCACTTGGAGCTACAAAACCGCGTCCCAAAACATGTCTTGGAACAATCATAAATGCAGCAGCAGCTAAAGCACTTGTTTTTATAAAATCACGACGATTCGTTATGATTTTATTTTCTTTATCGTCTTCTTTTTTTATACTCATTATAAGATACTTATTGTTTATTATGAAATATAGAAATTTGCTATTGGTGTTTTAGATTTTACTACTATTTAAGTTGAATTAATCCTTGATTGTTTTATAATCCTAAATTTTTCATATTAAATGATTTGTTCGTTTCTACCGCAGCAAAATCATCAAAAGCTTTATCAGTTACTTTTATAATATGCTTTTTTATAAATTCAGCACCTTCACGAGCACCATCTTCTTGATTTTTAATACAGCATTCCCATTCCATAACTGCCCAACCTTTATAATCGTATTGCGCTAATTTGCTGAAAATAGTTTTAAAATCAATTTGTCCATCTCCAGGGGAACGATAGCGTCCTGCACGATTTGCCCAACTTTGGTAGCCTCCAAAAGTGCCTTGTTTTCCTGTTGGGTTAAATTCAGCATCCTTAACATGAAATGCTTTTATTCGTTCGTGATAAAAATCGATATATTGAATGTAATCTAATTGTTGTAAAACAAAATGGGATGGATCATATAAAATACATGCTCTGGAGTGATTATTTACAGCTTTTAAGAACATTTCATAGGTTTCCCCGTCAAATAAATCTTCTCCGGGATGAATTTCATAGCAAAGATCAACACCGTTTTGATCAAATTCATTTAAGATAGGCAACCAGCGTTTTGCTAATTCAGCAAAACCATCTTCCACTAGACCTGGTGGACGTTGTGGCCATGGATGAAAATACTGCCAAAGTAATGAACCGCTGAAAGTGGCGTGCGCATTTAAACCTAAATTATGAGATGCTTTTGCAGCATATTTTAACTGCTGAACAGCCCATTCTTGTCTTGCTTTTGAATTTCCATGCACATTTTTTGGCGCAAAAGCGTCAAAAAAATCATCATAAGCAGGATGAACTGCTACTAATTGACCTTGTAAATGTGTTGATAATTCAGTGATTTCTAATCCGTATGTTGCAATGGTACCTTTTAATTCATCCGCATAGGTTTTGCTTTCAGCTGCTTTTTGCAAATCGATGAATCTAGTATCTAATGTTGGCATTTGAATACCTTTAAAACCTAAATCGGCTGCCCATTTACAAATTCCATCTAAGGAATTAAAAGGAGCTTCATCACCAATAAACTGAGCTAAAAATACTGCAGGACCTTGTATTGTAGTCATTTATTTATTTTAAATTTTTTATGAATACCCTCTTCCTACAAAACGTAAGGAGTCCATTTTTTATCTGAATGTGCTGAAACTACTACGGTATCAATAAACGCCATACCTCTTAATCCATCTTCAACAGAAGGGAAATCTAACATTTCAGGAGTGGGCTCATTGCCGTCTAGTTTGCAACCAATTGTTAATGCAAAATTGCGGTAGATATTAGCAAAAGCTTCTAAATAGCCTTCCGGATGTCCTCCTGGAGTACGGCAATTATGAGTAGCAAATGAGGATAAATGTGCATAATTAGACCCTGCTCTTAAAATTTGTGCGGGTTCATCTAACCATCTTACAATTAAAGTATTGGGATCATGTTGCAACCATTCGATTCCGCCTTTTTCACCATAAACTCTGATTCTTAAAGCATTTTCTTCCCCAGCAGCAACTTGGGACGCCATTAAAACTCCTTTAGCACCATTATCAAATTTTAACATTACGGCTCCGTCATCATCCATTACACGTCCTTCAACTAATGTATTTAATTCAGCACAGACATCTGTAATCTTAGATCCGGTAATATATTCTGCTAAATGAGCTGCATGAGTACCAATGTCTCCCATTACAGAACTTTTCCCTGCCTTTGTGGGGTCAGTTCTCCAAGCAGCTTGTGCATTTCCTTCTCTTTCGGATAATTTACTCAACCATCCTTGAGGGTATTCTACCCAAACTTTTCTAATCTTTCCAAGTTTTCCTTCTCTGACCATGGCTTTCGCCTGTTTCACCATTGGGTAACCAGAATAGGTATGTGTCAAACAAAGGATTAATCCTGTTTCTTTTATTTTTTGTTCTAAAAGTTTGGCTTCTTCTAATGAAAAAGTGATTGGTTTTTCGATTACTACATTAAAACCATAATCTAAAGCCATCATAGCAGGTGCAAAATGAGCGAAATTGGGAGTAACAATAGTCACAAAATCCATTCGTTCGTTAATCGGTAATGCCTTTTCTGCTTTAAACATTTCTTCATAAGTTAGGTATGTTCTTGATTCTGGAAGAAATAAGGCTTTTCCAGATGCTATTGCTGTTTCTGGTTTTATACTTAATGCACCACAACTTAATTCTATAAGACCATCCATATTGGCAGCTAAGCGGTGAATGGCACCTATAAATGCATCTTGGCCACCACCGACCATACCCATTTTTAATTTTCTATTCATCTTTTGTATACTAAATATTCCCTTTATTTAATTCTTTTACTGCATAATCACAAGCTCTAGCCGTTAATGCCATAAAGGTCAATGATGGATTTTGGCAAGCAATTGATGGCATACAAGAACCATCTGTTACAAATACATTATTTACTTCGTGCATTTGATTCCATTTGTTTAAAACGGAAGTTTTAGGGTCATTACCCATTCTGGCAGTTCCCATTTCGTGAATGGCCATTCCAGGATAACATTCATTATCATACGTTTCTACATTTTTAATTCCTGATGCTTCAAGCATTTCTGCAGCATCATTCATCATGTCAATACGCATTTTTTTCTCATTTTCTTTGTATTCGCAATCAATGGCTAATACCGATTGGCCCCATTTGTCTTTTTTATCATGGTTGATATAAACCTTATTTTCATAGTAAGGTAACATTTCGCCAAAACCACCTAATCCCATATTCCATGTATCAGCCGGTAGACTCATTTTATCTTTAAAATCTCCACCAAAAGCTAATTCTGCAACTTCTTCATGCCAAGGATCTCTACTGGCACCACCTTGATAACCAAAACCTCTTAAATAATCTCTTTTATCATTGCCTATATTTTGATATCTTGGAACATATATACCATTCGCTCTTCGCCCATAAGTATATTTATCTTCAAAGCCTTCTGCTTTTCCTGAAGCACCACAACGGAAATGATGATCCATCAAGTTATGTCCTAATTGACCACTGGCATTACCCAATCCTTCCGGATGTGCTTCTGAAGTTGAATTTAATAAAATAAATGTTGAACCTAAAGTTGAACCATTTACAAAAACAATTTTAGCATAAAACTCCATAGTTTCATTTGTTTCTGCATCAATCACCATAACCCCTTTTGCTTTCTTGGTATCTTTATCATAAATGATATGATTTACGATAGAGTAGGGTCTTACCGTTAATCGTTTAGTTGCCATAGCGGCAGGAAGAGTAGCTGATTGTGTACTGAAATAAGCTCCAAAAGGACAACCACGACTGCATAAATTTCTATATTGACAACTACCACGACCATTATGAGGAACCGTCAAATTTGCTGTACGTCCAATGGTAAGAATACGGGTTCCTTTATAATGCTTTTCCATTCTTTCCTTAACGGACTTCTCCACACAATTCAAATCCATTGGTGGTAAAAATATACCGTCAGGTAAAAGAGGCCAATTTTCTGCTTGACCACTTATTCCTGCAAATTTTTCTGCATAATCGTACCAAGGGGATATATCTTTATAACGAATAGGCCAGTCATTACCATGACCATCTTTAGCATTATCTTCAAAGTTATGATCACTTAAACGGTAACTCTGACGTCCCCACATTAAGGATTTTCCACCAACATGAAAACCTCTGTACCAGTCAAAACGTTTGTCTTCGGTATAAGGGCATTCTAAATCATTTACCCACCATTTTTCTGTAGCTTCATTATAAGGATAATCTCTTGTTTGAACTGGATGTGTTCTTTTTTGCTCTTCGGTCATTTTTCCGGCATGCTTAAATTCCCATGGATTTTTCATGGCCGAATCGTAATCTTTTATATGTTCGATGTTCATTCCACGTTCCAACATCAATACTCTTAATCCTTTTTCAGTTAGTTCTTTTGCAGCCCAACCACCACTTATTCCTGAACCTATAACAATCGCGTCATAAGTATTTTCTTCTTTTAAATTTGAATTTATATTCATTCTAGGGGAGTTCTATTTGGTTAATTTGAAGATAATATTTCGAAAAAATTAATGTGCTAAAATCCTAAATAATTTATTATAAAGGATTTCTATCGGCAATTAATTTCTAAGTAGCCCAAGCTTTTTGTCCGGGCTTGTAATCCGCATTTCCGTCATAACGACCAGGAACTGCAATATATTCACGTGCTTGTGTACAACCAATTTCCGATGAAAAGTATCCTAGAATTGTTAAGTCTCTGGCAAGAATAAAAAAGGAAGGTTTTTTAATATCTACAAGCGATTCGGTTCTTAATTGTTCCATTATTTTAACACGTTCTTCAGGGGACAATGCAATGAAATTTTTATTATATTCTTTTTGACATTTCTCTTCCATCTCTTTCATTCCGGTAAAGAACGTTTGTTGTAAATCTGCAGGGTAACACTCTTTAATCATCATAGGAATAAAAGCTCCTAAACCAGCAGCTTTAGCTCCAGGTGCAGCTTTTGTAGTTGGAATAATAATATCAGCAAATTCGGCTAAAAGTTCTTCGTCTGTAGCAGAAAACGATACATTACTATTTTCGTTGTCAGGAATTACAATATCTTTAATTAAAATTCCAACTGTTGTGGCTGAGATTACACCTCCCAGCACCAACGCCAAGTTTTTGATTGCTCTACGTCTATCCATTTACTAAATTATTAAAAGTATTAATGATTATTGAATATTATGCATTTATTATAACAATACAATAATAAATAAAAATAAGATAGATTCATTTTTTTAATGTTAAATTATTGATAGAATTCAATAATTTGTAAATTATTAAGGGAATCACTTTAAAAAATTCATTAAAGTGTAACTCTAAGCAATTAAAACTCGAAAAATATTAGTTTTTAAAAATAGCACACAAAGTAAAAATTATTTAAAAAGCCATTTACAATATAATTTAACATTCTTTATACTACAAAAATGAATTAATTTTTAACTAAAACCAATGTCAATGCGTTAAAATGACATTTACCTTAAAAAAACGAATCGAAAAAAGTATTTAAATAGTAGAAATAATATAAAAGTGATTTATTACAAAAAAAAGATGCTTCAGTATTAAGATATGAAACTAAAAAAATGAATTTATTTTAAAACAAATAAACGTAAAGTCCTGAAATTCGATCAAATTAAAACTGATTTATCTTTCAAATAATCCCAGCGTACCACCGACCCAATCCTTATCTTTATTGAATTTTACGCCGATCATTTCACCGCGACTCAGTCGGACTAAGTTACAAAGTAGCGTAGGAGCGGCGTCCTCTTTTTTCCAAACACAAAGCATACGCACTTCAGCTTTTACTTTTCCGTCAGGTGATTGAACAATAGGAAGGTAGTTTACCTTTTTTTGAAGAATATAAAGTTCTTTTTCAGCTACAGCTTCAATGTCTTCTTTTTTTACATGAAAAACAACCCCCGTTCCTGAAAAAGAAAATAAAGGTTTTAAAACATAATTCTCTAAATCCTTAGGAATTTCTTTAAGCTCACTTAATAAAGTAGTTTCTATAAAACATTTCCCTTTGAGGAAAGGTAAAATAAATTTACTGATTCGAAAAAACCAATTGGGATGGCCTGCCCATTCTACATCAAGCTCATCAGAAAAATGAAAATTTAATTTCAAATCGGTACGTAAATCTAATTCATCAAAAATAACCCTATTATAAATTCGTTTTACAAGAATTTCGGCGCCTTTTTCGTTTTTGTAGAATAGTTGTTTTCCTTTTTTAATAAGTTCAGTGACACAAATTATTGGGATGCCAATATCTCTGCGACAATAATAAAAATCAATTTTGGTATTTTGTTTTTCCGGTTCTATTTCAAGAAGGATAACATTTTCTTTGGGATGATTATTGCAAATCGCTTCTTCAAGAATATCCAGATATTCTTGAGGCTCAATGTTATTAATAAAAGGAGTTAATTCGCTAAGAAAAGGATACTGATTCTTAAATTTTTCATATAAATTAATTTGATAATTATACAAAGAAGGGAATCCTTGCACTTCAATCAGTTTAGGTATAATCACTCCGTCTTCTTCGCAAATTCCAAAATCAATTGCTAAAAAAGTAGTATGCTCATCTTCATTTGGAACTTTATGATTAAGTTCTAATGATTTATCTGTAAGCGATTTAAACGATTTTTCCTGAATTAAAGCTATAACTTCATTGCTACCTTCTATTAATTGTGATTTTAGTTCATTTGAAATAAAAAAAGGCGTTTCACCTAATCGGAAAGTAGGCATATAATTAAAATCGGAAGCAATATCATCTTTAAGCTCTTGATATTTTTTTTCTGTAAATTGAGCATTAAATAACTCCCGATATTTTGAAATCATTTGGAATGGATTGTATTAATTAGAAAGCATTTTTTTTGTTTTCATCAAGTCATTAATAGCTATTCGAAGGAAATTTGGAATCAAAGTTTCATTAGTTCTGTATATTTTATCATCATCCAATAAATCTTCGAGCATATTTCTAAACTTTCTTTTCCCTTTCATAGCTCTGATTTTCTCTTTCGCTTCTTTATTTCTCAAATGTGAGACAAAACTAATAGGATCCGCTTCTGGGTGAAATTGAGTACCTACAAAATAGTCTGTAAAACGAACTGCCATAATTGCACGTTCATATTGTACATGGTCCCTAATTTTCTCTAAAGAAATAATTTTAGCCCCTTTTTTTGCAAAAATACTTAGCTTAGGTTGCACAACCTGATAGTCTCTGGAATCAATTGCATAGAACGGATCCGCTAATCCTTCGAAAAGAGGATCAACAAGTCCTTCTTTCGTTTTATGAATAGTCATAACACCAAAAGAAGTATCGTTTCTTTTAGTCACTGTAGCTAATCCAAAATGCAAACATGCCATTTGAAAAGAATGACAAATAAAAAGCACATGTTTTTTGATTGCATTTTCATTATTCCACTTGTTCAATGAATCAATAAATTCATAATATTTCACATCCCAGTTTCCATCTCCAATTAATGGATTGCCAGGACCTCCAGTTGAAATATAAATGTCAAACTTATTAATATCAGGCAATTCACATTTTACCCGAACATCAAATATTTCGAAACTCATAACCGGACTAAACCGATTCACTACATCAATAATACAACGCATTCCTTGGTTAGGTTCACCGTTGTACATATCTAAAAGGGCTATTTTTATAATCTTATTAGGCATACACAATTTTTAAAAAACAATGCACAAAGGTAATTTATATTTTACAATCCCTTGGTAAATTCACCAGTTATAAAATCAACCACTCTACAAAGGTCTCCCGTCTCTTCAAAAATAACTAATTGTTTATCTGCTCCAGTTCCGTTTTTCAAAATTTCATGCACGTAATTAATATCCTCACGACTTCCTAATTCATCCACTACATCATCAATGAAATCAAGCAATTCCAGAATAAGCATCTTGGTTTCCACTTCTTTTTGCAATCCAAAATCAATCATATTATTATCAATTCCATAGCGGGCAGCACGGAATTTATTTTCTTTAATCAATGCCAATCGATAAATATTGAAACTAGTATTATTCATGTTTAATTTGTAGAGTTTAGCTACAATTGCCTGAATAATTGCAACAATACAAATCGTCTCATCAACGGTTAAACACATGTCACAAATCCTAAATTCAATCGTATTGTAAAACGGGTGTAAACGTAAATCCCACCAAATTTTCTTTGGATTATCAATACAATTGGTCTTTACCAATGTCTCTAAATAATTCTCATACGATCCTACCGAATCAAAATATTCGGGCAATCCAGTTCTTGGAAATTTATCAAAAACTTTTGTTCTAAAGGATTTATAACCCGTTTGTCGTCCTTCCCAAAAAGGGGAATTCGTAGAAAGCGCAAAAATATGAGGCAAGAAATAAGTCGCCTGATTCATCAATTGCAAGCCAATTTCCCGGTTTTCAATACCTACATGACAATGCATCCCAAAAATTAAATTGGAACGTGCCGCATCTTGCAATTCATTTACAATATCATGATAACGAGGATCATCGGTGATCGGCTGGTCTTGCCATTTCGAAAAAGGATGCGTCCCGGCACCACCCACAATCAAATCTTGTTTATCGGCTAACTCAACAATTTTAGAACGTAAAAATCTAATTTCGTTTTTGGCATCAGTGACGCTATTACAAATATTAGTACCTACTTCCACAACCGATTGGTGCATTTCAGCCTTTACCTGTTCATTCAAAATTATTTTCGCGCCATCCACAATTTTAGACAAATGGGAACGCAAATCCCTTGTTACCGGATCTATAATTTGATATTCTTCTTCTACACCAAGTGTAAAAACGGGTAATTTTTTCATTATTTTTTTTTTAGGAGCTATTTCCCGCTTTTCGTTTCAATCTTTCTATTCCTGAAAAAAATCAGGAATAGAAAGGATTTTCTCTACAATCGGGGCTAGGAAATTCCGTTTATCTATAATTTTTATTTTACAGCTACGGCGTCTTTAATAAAAGTTCCCCAAGTCAGATTGATCTTCCCTGGCTTTTGTTTTTTTGCGGCAGCGATAGCCATTTTTGCAGCTTCTTCAACCACCCATTCAAAATTTTCGGCACCCACTGAAGTCAATTCAGCATCAGGCGCAGGATTCCCAAAATCAATCGCATAAGGAATCCCATCACGAACAGCAAACTCAACCGTGTTGAAATCATAGCCTAAACCTTTGCAAAGGCGTAAAGTGTAGTCTTTTACAGTTGCTAATAATTTTTTATCAACCGGTGGCCCATCAATCACATAACGCAAATGATGTGGATTTCTTGGTTCGTATTGCATAATTCGAACCGCTTTGCAGCCCAAACAATACACTCTGAAATATTCCGTAAAAACAATTTCTTCTTGTAACATCATCACTAATTGCCCCGTTTCCTGATGTTTCTCCCAAAACTCTTCTTTGTTTTCCAATCGATATACGTTTTTCCAACCGCCACCGGCATACGGTTTCATATAGGCTGGGAATCCAATATAATCAAAAATTCCTTCCCAATCCATTGGGTATTTTAGGTTTCGGAATGATTTTCCGGTGGTATCTGTAGGATGTTCCGCAGAAGGAAGTATAACCGTATTAGGAAGCGGAACTCCAAGAGTATCAGCTAGAGCGTTATTGAAAAACTTATCGTCAGCGCTCCACCAAAAAGGATTGTTAATAACGTTAGTTCCTGTTAAGGCAGCATTTTTCAAATAAGCGCGATAAAAAGGAACATCTTGTGAAATTCGGTCAATAATTACAGCATATTCTCCATCTTGGTTTTGAACTACTTTTTCAATAGCAACTGCTTCGGCAATGATTCCTTTTTCATTTTTTGAGTTTACACGATCTATAAATGCTTGCGGAAAGGTGTCTTCCATTCCAAATAAAATTCCTATTTTTTTCATCTTGATACGTTTATAATTTTAGAAAAATTTAATTCTTGATAAATAATGCGGAAACATTTCTTGCCAAACTGGCCAATCGTGTTTTCGCTCCTGACGAATATCCAGCCAGTGATGCATGTTTCTTTCACTTAAAACTTTGCTCAATTTTAAATTCGCATCAAAACAAATATCCCAATTTGAAGTTCCAAGAACAACATCCATATTCCACAATTCATGATCATCGAGTCCGTATAAATAATCCTCGGGACTGTTGTAAAACACATCATCATTATGAAAACCATCCAAAAAACTCTTAATATTAAAAGCACCACTCATGGAAAACATATGACTTACGTAACCTGGATGTCGAAAAGCAAAATTAGCGGCATGATACCCGCCAAAACTACAACCCGCTACAACAACTTTACCGGAAGAAGTATTGTTTTTCACTTTTTCAACGATTTCATGACAAATCATTTTGTCATATCTAACATGATTTTCTATGCGATGTACAGGATGAATTTGTTTATTGTAAAAACTGTCTTTATCGATACTGTCTGGACAAAATATTTGGATTAAACCTTGTTCAATATACCATTTTGCAGAATCAATCAACCCCATGTCTTTATTTTCATGGAAACTGCCCATAGAAGTAGGAAATAAAATAACAGGGTATCCTGCATGTCCAAAAACCAGCATTTCAATATCTCTACCCAGATTGGTTGAATGCCATTTGAAATATTCTTCCTTCATAACTTTATTTTTAACAATTATAATGAAAAAATCTGAGCGGATAGCATAAATAATTTTACTTAACTAATATTTATTATAAAAAACATTGCGATTATTAAATCATAATTAAATTGTAATATTTACATCAATAAGCGTCTGTTTTTTAAATTATAGACAACAAATTCAGTCAATTTAACATATCGCGATTTATAATTAATGCTTTCGAATGAACTACAATAAATAAATCAGATTACATATCTTGATTGATTTCAAATAATTGGACTTGGCTTTTTAATCGTTCGATAAGCATACTCATCATCCTTTTATTGATATTGGAGGAATTTTTTATATAATCTGCATATTCATCGGCTGTAAATAATGCGATTATCATTCCTTTTAAAGCATTTCTAAACTTGATGTCTTTTTGAATAGCATTTTCTATAACCGATAATTTTTTTTCGGTAGTGTAACCATAAAAATCAGCTTTGTTTTTTACTACATAATTAATGAATGAAGCTATGAATAAATCGTTTTGCAATTTCAAAATTGGCCTAAGCACTTCATTTTGAAATGATTCCTCTGTTGAAGATTGAGTAGTTACGGATCCTATTGTTTGTCCTCGGAATTCTTTTAAAAAAGTATCGCGTTCGTTCATGGTTTTTTCTTTAAAAATAAAGAAAATAGCCATAAGAAAAGTTTATTTTTGCAGATATAAAGAAAAATTATGAGATTTCACACTAGAAAATGGGTAAAACCAGAAGATTTAAACCCAAACGGAACCTTATTTGGAGGTAAATTATTAGCTTGGATTGATGAAGAATTAGCTTTGTACACCATCATCCAATTAGAGAACACAAGAATTGTAACTAAACATATGTCTGAAATCAACTTTAGAAGTTCAGCAAAACAAGGCGATATTATAGAAATTGGTATTGATGTTGTCAAATTTGGAAATTCTTCGCTTACGTTAAAATGTGAGGCCAGAAACATGATGACAAGAGAAACAATTATCACAATTGACCATACTACAATGGTAAGTTTGGACGCTGATGGAAAACCAAAAGCACACGGAAAAACAGAAATTGAATTTGTAAAGGATCGTTTATAATTAGAATTGATAATTTCTCTTTTACTTTGAAAATCGATTAAGGATTTCCATTGCTTTATCGGTGTCTTTTTTATCTACAAAAATATGGTCGTGATAAAAAGCGGCTACCACATTACAACTTATTCCTTCCTGCGAAAGAGCATTAGAAAAAGCTGCGGTCAATCCCACAGCTTCCAGAGAAGAATGAACCGTTAGAGTAATCCAAGAAGCAATAAAAGAATATTCTAATTTTAGATTATCGGCAAATTCCTTCTTGATTACTATTGTGGTACCTTTCTGCTCTTTGAATGTCATAATGATATCGTTAAGATTTAGATTTGCCAAATCATGAACCAAACAAAAAACATATTCTCCTGAAATATGTTCTGGTTTCATTGTTTTAAGCAACTTATCTAAATCTTTTTCTCCGCTCATTTTAATGTAGAATGCATTTAAATCCCCTTATTTTTAATCAGTTACATTTTCGCTAACTCCTTCAAAAATCTCTAAATCGAAATATTTTACGGAAGCAATAATATGATCAAATATGTCGGACATGATGTATTCATAATTTTCAAATCGTTTGTCATGCGAAAAAGCATAAACTTCAAGAGGAACACCATGAGAAGTAGATTGCAATTGCCGACAAAGCATTAACATATCTTTATTCAATCCCGGATAATGATGAAGATATTGGGTAATATATTTTCTAAACAGGCCTAAATTAGTCAAATTACGACCATTGATTGCCAATGATTTATCGATTTTATTATTCGAATTAAAAGTATCAATTTCTAATTTTCTAGTATCTATATAATCTGAAATCAGTTGGATTTTTTTTAATTCGTTTAATTCGGCTTCTTCCAAAAATCGAATACTGCCTGTTTTAATAAGAATGTGTCTTTTTATGCGTCGCCCATCAGAATTAAGCATGCCGCGCCAGTTTTGAAAAGAATCAGAACTCAAACTATATGTAGGAATAGTGGTAGTGGTATTATCGAAATTTCGAACTTTTACAGTAGCTAGATTAATTTCAATAACATCTCCATCTGCTCCAAATTTATCCATTGTAATCCAATCGCCTATTCGAACCATATCATTTATAGATACTTGGACACTCGAAACAAATCCTAAAATTGTATCTCTGAAAATCAAAATAATGATAGCTGAAACTGCTCCTAAAATGGTCAACAATTCTTTTTGATCGATATCGAATAGCTTCGAAATTATAACTGTGATTCCAACCATCCAAAGCACAATCATAATAACCTGAATAAAACTATCGATAGGTTTATCGCTATACCTTGGTTTTAACTTTAAATAATCTCTTAATGCATTGAAAATAGTTCGTATGATCCACAGTACTAGCATTACAATATAGATTCCTACCAATTTACCAAAAACACCTTCCCAGTATTCAAAACGATCTAAAATTATAGGAACTGATTTGTAAATAAATAATAGCGGGATTAAATGGGCGATGTATTTTGCTGTTTTATTGGTTACCAACAAATCATCAAACTTAGTTTTTGTTTTCTTGGCAACAACAATCATTAAGGTAACTAAAATAAGCCTGAAAAGTATGTATATACCGTAAGCTATTGCACATAATAATGCAATATTTACAATCAAACTTAGGTAGCTTGAAAAACTACTCCCAAATCCTATTTTCCTTAATATAGGATATAGAAAAGTGAATATTTTTTCTATGAATTTATACATTTTTCAAGTATTTCTTTTCCATGTAAAAAGTCCCAAAAGGAATTATTGATGCAAGACCGATAATCCCAAATTTTTTAAAGTCCCAATTTTCTTTAAATTTCAATAGTACTGCCAATATAACATAGGTAATGAACAACACTCCGTGAGCCATTCCTATTGGAAATAAAAGTGTTTTGTATAGCACTAAATTTGTAGGTTTTACAATAAGCATATTTGAAAATAAAACTAAATAGGAAACTCCTTCGAGAATGGCAACAATCTTAAAAAATCTAAGCATAAAAATTAAATTTGAGGTATAAAAGTAAAAAATAAAGAACCAAAGAACCGTTCTTAATACTTTATTTATGGCAAAATTAAGTATTATCATTGATTTTGGATGTATTCATTACTAAAGTAATTTACTTTTGTATTCTTAAACTTTGATAATGAGCAAACGCGATTTAAAAAAATACTTAGCTGAACTTAATAAAGAACAACTCGAAGGACAGATTATCGAATTGTACGAGAAATTTAGTCCGGTAAAAGTCTATTATAATTTTGTTTTCAATCCAAAGGAAGAAACACTTTTGCAGGAATGTAAACTCAAAATTTCAAATGAATATTATCCTTTGAAAAAGGCGGGAAGACGGAGCAAACCAAAAATGAGACGTTCTGTTGCCCAAAAATACATCAAGCATTTCACGCTCTTGGGAGTAGATCCATTTATAATTGCTGATGTAATGCTTTATAATATTGAAATTGCACAAAAATTCTCCTCCGAGCATATAATAAAACAAGACTTATTTTTCAAAAGTATGTTTAATTCTTTTGAACAAGCCATTGTCTTTTTGATAGCAAATGGAATCCTAAATGATTTTAAAACAAGGATTTTAGCTATTCATAACGAAACCATAACACAAAAATGGTACAATGAACCCGAATTCAATGCAATTATAGAGCGATTTGAATATTAAGTTTGCTGTATAATTCAATTTTATTTAATCAATCGTTTTTTTTTAATTAAAAATTGACAATTAAACTGTTTTTTAGGCGTATTTTTGCAAAAATCCAACAATAAGCAATGTCGCAAAACACTTTAGAAATAGAAATAGAAGACAAAAAAGAACTATATGCGTATCAAAAAGGCGACATTGACGCCATATTTGAACGTATCGATAATGCTCCTCCACAACATCATTTGTTATACCAATTGCCTACTGGTGGTGGGAAAACAGTAGTTTTTTCAGAAATCGTACGTCGTTATTTATCACAACACGATAAAAAAGTAGTTGTATTAACACACCGAATTGAGTTGTGTAAGCAAACTTCAAAAATGTTGAAGGGTTTTGACGTTAAAAACAAAATCATCAATAGTAAAGTAAAAGAACTTCCGGATCAAAACGATTATTCCTGTTTTGTTGCCATGGTAGAAACGTTGAAAAACCGAATTAATGACGAAAAATTACATTTAGATAATGTAGGATTGGTAATCATCGATGAGGCGCATTACAATTCGTTCAGAAAATTATTAAGCTCATTCAAAAATGCCTTTATATTAGGAGTTACCGCAACGCCTTTAAGTTCGAATATTAAATTACCAATGCATGAAAGCTACGATGAATTAATCGTAGGAGATACCATTAGTTCTTTGATTGCAAATGGCTTTTTGGCCAAAGCAATTACTTATAGTTATGATGTAGGTCTAACTTCATTAAAAGTAGGTATCAATGGTGATTACACCGTTAAATCATCGGATGATTTATACACGAATATGGCGATGCAGGAAAAATTACTGCATGCTTATACAGAGAAATCTCTGGGCAAGAAAACCTTGATTTTCAATAATGGTATCAATACCTCTTTGTATGTATATGAAACTTTTAGAGAAGCCGGTTATGCGATTCGTCACTTGGACAATACCAGTAATAACGAGGAAAGAAAAGATATTTTACATTGGTTTAAGCATACACCAGATGCTATTTTAACATCCGTTGGAATTCTTACCACAGGTTTTGATGAGCCTACTGTAGAAACTATAATTTTAAATAGAGCGACAAAATCATTGACATTATATTATCAAATGATTGGTCGTGGTTCTAGAAAACTGCCTAATAAAGATACTTTTAACGTTATCGATTTAGGAAATAATGCAGCACGATTTGGACTATGGAGTGAGCCGGTAAACTGGCAACACATCTTTAAATCCCCAGAGTTTTATTTGGAAAATTTACGTGATGATACGGAAATTGAGTTGTATTTCAAATACAATATGCCACCTGATGTACGCGCAAAATTCAGCAAAACAGAAGTAGTAACTTTTGATGTCGATGAAGAACATAAACTCATCATTAAACAAAATTTACGCTCTAAAGAAGTACTTGAAAAATCATTGGACCAGCATGCTGCCATGTGCGTTGATAATTCGGAGACTTTACAAGAAGCTAAAGCATTGGGAAAACTGTTAGATGATGATATCGATTGTCGCATCAAACGGTATTCTAAATGTTTGAGTCAGTGCAGTAAAAATTACCGCGAATGGCTTGTTGACGATTACAAATTAAAATTAATTTTGTTAACGGGAAAAAAATATCGTGAGAAAATCATGAACGAACCTGATGAAGATTAATATTTCTTTTCAAGGAGCTAATCCCGCTATTCGTTACAATCTTTTATTTTTAAAGAAAAAATAAAAGGATTTTCACTGCTATCGGGGCTAAAAATTACCGTTTACAAAATAACTTTTTTATAAAATTATAAAATCCAAAAAAATGCCAAAGCAATTCTCTGATTTAGGAATTTCAGCACCCATATTAAAAGCAATAAATGAATTGAAATTTACTGTACCAACAGAAATTCAACAAAAAACAATTCCGTTGCTTTTATCAAATACAACAGATCTGGTTGGACTTGCCAAAACGGGTACTGGAAAAACAGCGGCATTTGGATTACCTATTTTACAATTAATAGATACCAATTTATCTGTCATACAAGCGGTAATTCTTGTACCAACAAGAGAATTGGGACAACAAATCTTTAAGAATTTAGAATCTTTTGCTAAATTCCTACCCGAAGTTTCTATTGCAGCAACCTGCGGAGGAATTCCAATCAAACCACAAATAGAACGACTTTCATTGCCTACGCATATTGTTGTGGCAACACCGGGACGTTTAATAGATTTGATTCAGCGTAAAGCAATAAACTTAAAAGAAACCAGATTCCTCGTGCTCGATGAAGCAGATGAAATGGTTACCATATTGAAAGACGGCTTAGACGAGATCATCACCGAATTACCTAAAAATCACAATACTTTTTTATTCTCGGCAACCATGCCAGGAACCATAAAACAACTGATTCAAAACTACTTAAACAAAAACGTAGTTCAAGTTAGTGCTAATATGGAAACAGTAGGGAATCAAGGCATTGACCACGAATATATTGTAGTTGATCCAATTGAAAAACTCGATGTTTTGATGCATTTCTTAAATACTAAAGAGGGCGAACGCGGAATTATTTTTTGTAAAACGAAAGCCGCTGTCAATAAATTAGCTAAAAACCTAGCCATCAACCGGTTTTCATCAGGAGCATTACATGGTAGCTTATCACAAGGAATTCGAGACAGAATCATGGAGCAATTCCGTGAAGGACATATCAATATATTAGTAGCTACAGATTTAGCTGCAAGAGGAATTGACGTTAAGGAAATTTCTTATGTTGTTAATTATCATTTGCCTGATGTTTATGAAGCTTACGTTCACCGTAGCGGAAGAACTGCAAGAGCAGGAGCAAAGGGACTTTCTCTAACGGTTTTACAACCGGAAGAAGTGGCAGAAATTGCTGATTTCGAAAAAGAATTAGGAATTAAATTTACCCAGTTCAAAAAACCAACGGTTGCCAGTATCGAAGAAAACAACACATTATTGTGGGCAAAACAAATCTTTAAAACCAAGCCCAACCATGATGTTGATGCAGAACTTAAGACCAAAATAAAAACAGTTTTTCATCATTTGACTAAAGATGAATTAATTGAGAAGTTATTGGCTAATTATTTGTTGCAAAACAAAAATGAACCTTTAGAAAAGCCCGTTAAAAAGCTTAAAAAGAAGTAAAAAATTCTTTTCTATTACAATTTACAAAACCATTACATTACTTTAAAAAGTAATGTAATGGTTTTTTTTGTAAAAATTCTGTTTTGAAAATTTTATATTTAAAACAAAAAAGGGTACTTCTGTTTAACAAAAACAAAATAGACACTATCAGCTTTTTCAACGCTATCGTTTTCGTTGAGGATAAAATAGAAAAACCCAGAAAACACTCGAGAAATAGCTGTTTTTTTAACCCTTTTTTAGTACTAATAATTCGAGTCTCCTCTATAATTTATGTAATTTTGTAACAATTATTTTTTATAAAACTATATCAAAATTATTATATGGAAATTGTTATTATCGGAGGAGGATTTGCCGGATTAAATCTTGCTAAAGAATTAGTAAACGAAAAAGGAATTAATGTAACGCTCGTTGACAAAAACAATTATAATTTCTTCCCACCACTTATATATCAGGTTGCTACCGCTTTTTTAGAGCCTTCCAGTATCAGTTACCCTTTCCGAAAATTTTTTTCCGGGAAAAAAAATCTACAGTTTCGAATGGGAAACTTATTAAAAGTAAACCCTTCAGAAAATAAAATTATTCTCAACAATGGAGAATTAAAATACGATTACTTGGTTTTTGCTACAGGTGCTGAAACTAGCTATTTTGGGATGGAAAATGTAAAGAAAAATGCCATTCCAATGAAAACGCTGAATGATGCCATTGTGATGCGCAATACATTGTTGAAGAATTTAGAAAAAGCAGCCATTTGCAAAGACATTCGCGAAAGAAGGAAATTATTAACCATTGTAGTGGCCGGTGGTGGTCCAACAGGAGTTGAAGTTTCGGGAATGTTTGCTGAGATGCGTAAAAATATTTTGCTAAAAGAATATCCTGAATTAAGCACTACAGCAAGTAATATCTATCTTGTTGACGGAGCCAATGCCGTATTATCTCCAATGAGTAAAGCTTCACAGGAAGATACACTGGAGGCATTAACAAAATTAGGCGTTGTAGTAAAATTAAATACTACAGTGGTGGATTATATAGATGATACGGTATATTTTGGAAATGGAGAAACGATTCAAACCAAAAATTTAATTTGGGCTGCTGGAGTTTCAGCAAAAATTTTCGAAGGAATTCCTGCAGAAAGTTATGGTCGCGGAAAAAGAATGGCCACCGATGCTTTTAATAAAGTTAATGGTACCGAAAATATCTTTGCTATAGGAGATACTTGTCTTCAACTTACAGATGCAGATTTTCCTAATGGACATCCGCAAGTAGCACAAGTTGCTATTCAACAAGGAATAAATTTGGCAAATAACTTTAAGTTAATGAACCAGAGTAAGGCATTAAAACCCTTTAAGTATAACGATAAAGGATCAATGGCTATCATTGGGAAAAATAAGGCTGTAGTTGATTTACCTAAACCCAAAATGCATTTCAAAGGATTCTTTGCCTGGGTAATATGGCTATTCATTCACCTTATTTCATTGATAACGTATCGCAACAGGATAAAAACATTCTTCAATTGGATGATTGCTTATTTTGCAAAAGATCAATCTTTACGTATGATTATCAGACCTGATAAAAAAGCAAAATCAGAAAAACAAGAATAAATTAAACCTATAATTAATGAACTATTGCAATTCCCTCATCATGAGAAGTTGCAATAGTTTTTTTTATGGTTCGTTTTCCAAAAATCAAAATGATTAATGCCAAAATTGTGGTAACGGTCATAATCACCACCATAGGTAACATAGAGTCTTTTACAAAAACACCCACTGCAAAAGACGCCAAAGCTCCTAATCCTAACTGAATAGCACCCATTAAAGCCGAAGCACTTCCCGCATTTCTTGAGAAAGGAGCAAGAGTAAGTCCCGCAGTATTGGGATTTGATATCCCTAAACAACCTAAGAATAAGAATAGCATCGCAATAGTTTCGTATAATCCCAAAAGATTATTCATTGCCAAAATAAGGAATAAAATACTAATAATGGATTGCGTAATCAATGCACCATAAATCATTTTCTCACTGGTAAATTTTCTTAATAATAATGAATTAAGCTGACTGGCGCCTATAAAACTTAGCGACATAAAAGCAAATATCCATCCGTAGGTTTTAGCATCCACTTTGAAAATATCCATGAATAAAATAGGAGAAGCAGCAACATAAGTAAACAACCCTGAGAAAGCGATAGCTCCTGTAAACGCATAGGTATAAAACTGAGGTTCCTTTACAATACTAATAAAATTTGTAATTATAGGTTTAGGTTTTAATGAAATTGAAGTGTCTGGTTTAAACGTATTTGGTAAGCCCATTTGAGCGGCCAAAAGAATCAAAATCCCCATGCACATTAATATAAAAAAAACAGTATGCCAACCATAATCGGCTGTGATGTAACCTCCAATTGTAGGTGCTAACATTGGCGAAAGCCCAACAACCAACATCAATAATGAGAATACTTTAGGAATATCTTTGACAGGAAATAAATCCCGAACCATAGAAACCGAAGCTACAGTTGCAGCACAACTGCCGATAGCCTGAATAAAACGCAACCCAATGAAAGTATCAATATCAGTAACAAAAACACATCCTAATGAGGCTAAAATGTAAACTAACAATCCTATAAATAAAGGTTTTTTTCGACCAAAACGGTCTAATAATGGCCCATAAAGTAATTGTCCCGCTGAAATCCCAATGAAATAACTGGATAAAGTCATTGAAACATTGGCGACCGAAGTGTTCAAGTCTTTTGCAATTCCAGCAAAACCAGGCAAATACATATCAATTGAAAATGGACCGAGCGCTGTTAACGAACCTAAAATTAGAATTAATTTTATATATTTTGTTTTTGGGATTGATTTATCGGACATCAAATTGCTTTTTTAAATTTTTTGCAAAGGTAAATATTTAAGATGCCAATCGAACCACTTTCTTAAGTAATATTACATTTTGAAACCAATCCATCATTTATTAAAAACAGCAATCTAAATAGTAATCAAGTAGGTTTCTTTATATATTTTTTGATAAACATCTTTACTAAACATGAAAAGTTGAGAAGGTCTTTTTGAAACTCCCACTTGTTTTTCATCCAGCTCAATAATATATTTCTTTGTTAGCAATTTCCTCCTTAAATTACGATTATCGATTCCATTTCCTAATATAGATTCGTAAGTATCCTGTAATTCATTGAAGGTGAATTTATCGGGTAAAAGTTCAAAAATGATAGGTTTATACAATGCTTTTTCCTTTAAATCAGCATATGCGTCATTGATAATATCCCTGTGGTCAAATCCTAATTCCGGTAAATCATTTACAGGAAACCATTGCGGTTTATGTTGCTTATTTTCTAAAGTGACCTCCTGTGTTTTTACTAAAAAATAATAGGCAATAGTTATCGTCCGTTTATTAAAATTTTCATTTTTGGCCCAAATAACATCTTTTTCATTCATCAAACGATTCGGATCTCCAAAAACTTTAAATTGCTTTTTATATACATTATCAAGTCCTGTCAATTCCTTCAAGACTCTGGTAGCCGTATCATCTATTGTTTCATTTTCGAACGTATGATATCCCGTTAAAACATAATCGTTAACCAGTGGTTCGTGATTTTCTTTAGATTCTAAATAACGTTTTATCAATAATACGTTTAGTGATTTTGTATTGGCGTCAAACCCAAAAACGACGCAGTCTACGGATATATTTGGAATTATTTGAGGCATCATAAGATAACAAAGAATATAATTAGTTTTTTGAAAAGATTGTACTGTTTTGCACAGCCTTTTAATACTGCAAAACTAATGATTTATTTGTAATAATATATTTAGTACTATACACTTCAATTTCAATAATAAACGTCATTATTACGATATATATTATTTGCAATAAATTAATTGTTATTTATTAAAAAATCATATAATTAGACGTAAAAATGCTATAAATAAATATTTATTTGATTTTTTTTATTGTAAATTAAAAAAATATAATACATTTGAAAAATAATATTCAAAATGACGCTTAATATTAAAAATCAATAATGTAAATTGAAAACTAAATTTTATGGAACAAAATTAACAAGAGTATCAAATATTTCAGAAGCACTAAAAAAAGAAACTATTTAATAAATCTACTATACGTTTAGTCAACTTTTTAAAACACTTAATAAATCTTTTTTTCCTTAATTATTTTACTATACGCCTAATGCAAAAAACACTTTTCATACTTTTTTTTTCAATAACATCAATACATACTTATTCACAAGTTGTTATAACTAATTCAAATTTTTCATTGGGAACAACGGGTCGCATCGGAGTTGGACTTTCTCCAAATGGCGAAGGGAATATGTGGAAACCGTTGAATCTTTCCGGTCAAGGTTCATTAGGAGGACGTATGGAACAGGTTGACTATATCGATATATTGCCAGCCATACACTTCACTCCAAAGATTATTGGAAAAGACAGTACTAACGTGACTTTCCAAATGCGATTGGGAATGTATTCCGCTAATGGACAATTTGTGGGAAATGTGAGTACTCGTTCTAATAATGGTTTGACTTTTATCCTTCCCGAGGCTTATATCGAAGCTAGAAATATTATGGGAAGCAAATGGTCGGCTTGGGTCGGATCTCGTTTTCGTCGTTATGATGACATTCACATCAGTGATTATTTTTATTTTGATGATCATTCCGCACAAGGATTTGGCGTAAGCCATAAAAACACCGAACTAACCCTGTTGATGCCAGCTTCATCTGATTCAACCGGCGTTTACCCTTATAATTATCAAGTTACGGTTGCCGGCGCAACAAATCCTGCCATTCGCCAACGTATGGTTTGGATTGGAGAACACAGTATTCATTTGAAAAACGATAATGTAATTAAACTTTTAGGTGAATTTCATTATGTTGTTGCTAACTCAAAAAATGTTTCTAAGAATTATCCATCCGATAACGGCTGGGTAGCTGGTATTAAATACAATAATCCGCTAAAAACAGTTTTACCCGGCTCGTTTAATCAATTTTCGGTGCGTTATGGTTCCGGAATTGCAAATGGAGGTGATAACGGAAATACTTTTACTTGGGCAACTTATGGAGCACCAGATTCAGAAGGAAAATATAGCAATGCATATTCCTTTACAATGGTGGAACATTTTCTGCTAAACCTTTCGCAAAAATTCAGTATCAATGGATATGGTGTTTTTACAAAAAGTAAAGGGGGCTCTGCCAGTACGAATACGGATGAATACTTCAACGGAAATCAATTTTACAATCAAAAAACAGATTTTGTAGTAGGTTTTAGAAGTTTCTATTATGTAACGAAGTGGCTGCACTTAATTGAAGAAGTACATTATGCAGTTCGAAAAGACGGAGATAATCCAGAAGCCAATATGTGGAAATTTTCTTTTGCTCCCACAGTGGTGCCATTAGGTAAAAAAGATCCTTGGAGTCGTCCTCACATCCGCCTTGTTTACACGCTGGCTCACTACAACGATTACGCTCGCGATCATAATTATTCCCCGTATTTGCAAGTGAACCAAAAAAGTTGGGGTTCTTATATTGGAGTAAAAACAGAATGGTGGTTATTTTAAAAATAGGAATCTGAAAATAGAAATAAATTTTAAATTATATAAATATGCCAATTTTTGGAACAACAATTTTATCATTTATTCCAGGATGGAGTGCCGAAGGAGGTCGTTTTGCTATACAAAAGACTGCTGAATATGGTTTTGATATGCTTGAAATTATCTTACCGGCTTCATTAGATTTCGATGCTAAAACAACAAAAAAATTACTTGATAATAAAGGTGTTTTAGGTCGTTGCACGTTAAATTTACCAACAAATTGTCACATTCCTTTATATCCTGAGCAAGCAATAACCCTTATTAAATCAGCACTTGATAAAGTGGCTGACATGGAAGGTGATTTTTTAGGAGGTGTATTACATTCTGCCATTGGAACATTTACAGGAAATCCTTGTACAAAAGAAGAAAAAATAATCATTCGACAAGTATTTACTGAAGTCGCAGATTATGCGAACAAGCACAACATAACGATTGCTCCCGAGCCAATTAATCGGTACGAAAGTTATGTATTTACAGCTGCAGATGAAGTTTTGGATATGATTGAAGCTATTGGTACAAATAATATTGGATTGCATCTGGATACTTTTCACATGAATATTGAAGAAAGAAATTTCTACGATCCAATTATTCGTGCGGAAAACAGGTTGAAACACATACATATAACGGAGAGCGATCGTGGCATGACTGGCGAAGGCAACGTTCATTGGGATGATTTTTTCAAAGCTTTGGCGGCAATTAACTACCAAGGTCCGCTGGTTCTGGAGAATTTTTCTTCACAAATTACAGCATTAGTTGGACCAACTTCCTTGTGGAGACCTTCAAAATACAACTCGGAAGATCTTGCAAAAGGAAGTCTTTTGTTTATGAGGGAAATGGTCAATAAATGGTACCAATAATTATTAAATCCTAATAAAAATTAATTACCTAAATATATTGTTTTACATAAAAATGAAAAAATGAAAAAGAAATTAAACGGTGTTTGTTTTGGAGAAATCCTTTTTGATGTATTTCTGGAGCACAAAAAAATTGGAGGAGCACCACTAAATGTAGCTTCAAGACTAAATTCGCTAGGAGGGGAGGTTTCCGTTATCAGTGGAGTAGGGAACGATGTCAATGGGAAAGAATTAATAGATTATTTAAGTCTTTCCGGCATTAACACCGACGCTATTCAAGTAAAGGATACTTATCCAACAGGTTTAGTCAATGTTATTTTGAATGAAAAAGGAAATGCTTCCTATGATATTAATTATCCTTCAGCATGGGATAAAATAGAAACTTCAAACGAGAATATTTCAATAGTTGAAGCAGCAGACTTTTTTGTCTACGGAAGTTTATCTTGTAGAGATTCAGTTTCCAGAAATACATTGGAACAACTTTTAGCTGTTGCAAAATATAAAATATTTGACGTGAATTTAAGAGTACCACATTATACTAAGAAAAATGTTTTGGATTTATTGCATGTGGCTGATTTTATTAAGTTTAATGATGATGAGTTAAATGAAATTTGCGAGGATTTAAATTCAAATAAAAAGTCATTAGAGCAAAATATTAAATTCATTGCCAAGGAAACCAATACCGATACGGTTTGCGTTACTTTAGGATCTCATGGAGCGGTGTTGTATTGCAATGATACATTTTACCATAATTGTGGATTCAAAGTAAATGTGGTTGATACTGTGGGTTCCGGAGATTCTTTTTTAGCTTCATTAATCATTATGTTACTCAATGGGGAAGATCCTCAATACGCTATTAATTTTGCTAGTGCCGTTGGCGCTATTGTTGCTCAAAACGAAGGAGCAAACCCAGTAATTTTTCAATCGGAAATAGATGATTTTTTATGTGGTTTTGAACATACAGACTGTAAAACCAAAGAACCATTTGATATTATTAATTAACAAATTAAACAAACCAAACAATGAATCAATTCAAAAAAATCCCTGTAGTCAGTAAAGAATTTGTTTTTCAATTTATAATAATAACCATATTATTTGCCCTTTGGGGAATTGCTAATGATTTAACAACCCCGATGGTTTCCACTTTCAAAAAAGTCATGCCAGAACTTTCAAACACACAAGCATCATTAGTACAATTTGCGTTTTATTTTGGATATTTCTTTATGGCATTACCGGCTGCATTATTCATTAGAAAATACAGCTATAAATCTGGAATAATATTAGGACTGCTATTATATGCGACAGGTGCTTTTTTATTTTATCCGGCAGCACATTATCAAAATTATACGTTCTTTCTTATTTCATTATGGGTAATTACATGTGGTTTAGCCTTCCTTGAAACCACTTCAAATCCTTTGATTTTATTTCTGGGCAATAAAGAAACAGCAACGCAACGTTTAAATTTAGCGCAAGCATTTAATCCTATTGGAGCAATAACCGGATTGGTCATGGCTCAATTTTTAGTAATTAAAGAAATAAAATCAGATGATTATACCCCAGAAGCTTACAAAGCTTTAACTTCAAATGAGTTAGCCAGTATTAGAGAAAATGATTTGAGTATTATTAGTATTCCGTACATTGGATTAGGAATTTTTGTCTTAATAATTTTAATCATTATTATTTTAACAAAAATGCCTAAAACAGCACACGAAGATAAAATGTCTATATCTGAATCATTCAAAAAGTTATTTGCCAATAAAAATTATAAACATGGTGTTATAGCGCAGGCTTTTTATGTTGGGGCACAAATTATGTGTTGGACTTTTATTTTTCAATACGTAGATAACATCAATAAAACATTTGGATTAGAATTGACTGCCACATATTACAACATAACTGCCATGATTTTATTTTTATTAGGCAGATGGATTGGAACCGGTTTGATGAAAACCGTAAATCCGTCAAAAATATTAATGGTATTTGGTATTGGAGGAGTAATTTGTGCAGCTGGGGCAATTTTATTACAAGGCATGGCTGGATTAATTTCTTTAGTATGTATTTCTATTTTTATGTCTATTATGTTTCCAACTATTTATGGCATAGCACTAAAAGACATGGGAGACGAAGCAAAAATTGGGTCTGCTGGTTTAGTTATGGCTATTGTTGGTGGCGCATTGATGCCTGTTATACAAGGGAGTATTTTGGACTTAGGAGGTTCAGGATTTTCTGACATTAAATTATTCGGGTATATTCCTGAAGTAAATTTCTCCTTTATATTGCCTTTAATTTGTCTATCAGTTGTAACGTATTATGGTTATAGTACTTATAAATTGTCAAAAAGTAAAATCAAAGAAGTCATTGATATTGTGGATGCGGCAGTTTAACTTGATTAGACTTTTTGATTTTAAAAAGAACGAAAAAGAAACGAACAGTTAATGATAATGATATTGTTCGTTTCTTTTTTGAATATACAATAAATGACCTTATTTACAATATTTACAATGTCACTATTTGAACTATAATTTATATTATGTAAAATAGAATTTTCGAACATTCACCTGGATTCTATAATTCTCCAAATGCTTCCTTTTAAATTCTACTCCTATACTTTTAAAACCAATAAAAAAAGCATTACCAATATTCTTGATAATGCTTTATAAAAAAATAAGCTACCACTATGTTATTTTACAGAAATCGGAATATTCCAATTTCCCCAGCTTAAAAGAATATTGTCTTTATTTATTGTGTAAACTAATTTTTCAGCGGTGGAATTAGCAATTTGCTGTTTTACTGTAACTCTTAACTGATCTTCTTTATCTTTATATTTATAAGCTCCCCATTGTTTAGCTTCTTTATTAAAAATGATGACACATTCTTTTTCTTTAGGCATAACAAAAAAAGAATATTTTCCTGCAGGTAATTTAAATCCTTCAATAGTAAGATCTTTGTCTGTTTCAAAAGTGGTTGCTTCATTTGCGCCAGCACGCCAAACTTCATTAAACGGAACTAACGCACCCCAAATTTGTCTTCCTTTAACTGAAGGGCTACTATAATTAATACTAATTGTAGCGCCATTAATTTTCCCAATTGCAACTGCTGCCGGGCTAGCTTTCTCTTGAGCATTTAAAAAATTAATAAATAATAATGCAAAGGCAAAAAAAGGTATTTTTTTAAGTAATCTCATGATTTAAAATATTTTAGTTATGATTACAAACTTAAAATAACTTTATTTAATTTATTATAAATTCTTACTAATTTTAAGAAAAAAATAAGGATTTTATAAATTATTTGTTTTACTATAAAATTGACAGTCTTGTAATTATTTAATTTGCTATTTTTACAGACAATACTTTATTTATTTGCCTAACTATGAATACAATTGCTGAGCACATTGCTGATTTTTTAAAGGAATACCCACCATTTAATCACTTGACGTTTGAAGAACTATCTGAAATAGCTACAAACATTCGCGTTGTAAATTTAGAAAAACATAAAATATTATTTCAAGTAAATGATGTTTTACATGATAGTTTTTATGTTGTGGCATCAGGAGTTATTAATCTATCTGTCATAGCAGATGCTGAAGAAACCCTATTGAATAAATGTAATACAGGTGATATCTTTGGTTTGCGTCCATTTTTTGCCAAAAACAATTATATGATGACGGCTAAAGCCAGAGAAGAAAGTATTGTTTATGCCATTCCCATAGCTACTTTTCGTCCTTTTGTCGCCAATAATTCTGAAGTTTTAAACTTTTTATTAGAAAGTTTTGCTGTAAATACGCGCAATCCAAAAGATAAAGAAAATTTAATAGGAAAACTTATTTCTGACAATGTCTTCTATTCTGATCAGCAATCGGAAATGCAATATTTTCAATCCTTATCCTATAACATTTCTCCATTAAAAACAACAGTTACGGCTATTGTGCAAGATGTTGCACAATTGATGACTGAATCCTTAAAAAACAATATTGTCATATGTGATAATAATATTCCTTTAGGAATAATTACAGATACAGATATGCGTTCAAAAATTGCCACGGGACGATTTCCTATCACAATATCCGTAGATAAAATAATGTCATCGCCGGTCATTACAGTTGTAGAGAATGTTTCCCTAGCAGAAGCTCAATTACTTATGTTGAAACATAACGTAACTCATTTATGTGTAACGCAAGATGGAACTGATAAATCTGCTTTAAAAGGAATTATTTCTGAACATGATTTAGTGGTAGCTCAAGCCAGTAATCCTGGAGTTTTGATTAAAGAAATAAAACGTTCTCAAAATCCAAAAGAACTAAAACAAATACGGGAACGTTTGACGGATCTGATTCAGACTTCCCTTTCTAAAAATATACCGCTTTCTCATGTTTTCAATATTGCAAGTGAAATCAATTTGGCCATCATTAAGCGTTCCGTAGAACTATCAATTTTAGATTTGGGCTCCCCTCCTGCACGTTTTGCTTGGTTGAGTATTGGTAGTCAAGGAAGAAAAGAGCAATTATTATTAACGGATCAAGACAGTATTTTAATTTTTGAAGATGTCTCTGCAGATAAATACCGTGACGTGAAAGACTACTTCCTTAAACTAGCAAAAAGAACCACCGGCACACTTGAAAAAATCGGATATGAATACTGTCCAAATGGTCATATGGGAAGTAATATGTTATGGTGTAAATCCTTGACTGACTGGACAAAACAATATGACAGTTGGATGAATACTCCCGGTGAAAACAGTAATGATTTAAGTAGTATTTTCTTTGATTATGAAATCACTTTTGGAGAACAAAAAATTGAAGATGCTATAGGAAATATAGTATCAAAAAACGCAAAAAACAATACGCTGTTCTTTGATTTTCTGGGAAATGATGCGTTAAGGAAAAACGCTCCGTTAAGTTTTTTCAAAAAATTCAATGTTGAAGAAGAAGGTCCAAATAAAGATAAATTTGATTTAAAAACGCGCGCTTTAATGCCGTTGATCGATGGCGCTCGTTTATTTACATTACATTATGATTTGAGAGGAATTAATAATACGTATCAACGATTCAAGCAGTTAGCAATTATAGATTCCAAACATTCCGAGATTTATCTTAATTGTGCCGATGCCTTTTTGACACTATCAAAATTTAGAACATTAGAAGGTTTAAAAAATGATGATTCAGGACAATTTATAAATTTGCATGAATTATCAAAAATTGATAAGGAAAAACTGAAAAATGCTTTCGCTCCAATGAGAGAACTGGAAGAATTAATTAAAAGTAAATTTCAACTCACTCAATTTTCATAACTATGTTGGACTGGCTGAAAAATTTAAATAAAGAATACCCTGAATTTTGGAAAATCTATTTGGCTAAATTTGATAAAAAATCAACTCGATTTGTGGTTTTATCGACAGAAACTTCAGGCTTAAATCCTGTAAAAGATGTTATTTTATCAATTGGTTCTTTTGCTGTAGTTGATAATAGTATACTTATTGGTGACAGTTTTGAAACCGTTTTATTGCAATATAAATTTTTACATGATAACGGTCTTTCAAATGAGTTTATAGTCGAAAGCAAAATGAAAAAACTTGGGGAAGCTGAAGCGATACAAACTTTAATAGAATATATTGGGAATGCCGTTTTAGTAGGACATCATATTGATTTTGATGTAGAAATGATTAATGCAGCCCTAGAAAGATTGGACTGCGGCCGATTAAAAAATGAAGCTTTGGACGTTGATGTTATGCATCGCAAACTGAATGATATTAATGACAAACAATTTTCTCTAGATGAACTTTGCACTGCATATAATATTCCTAAAAGTGACCGGAATTCTTCTGCTGAGGATGCTTATAAAACCGCTTTGTTATTTTTGAAATTAAAATCTAGACTGGGGATAAGGTGATTTATTCTCTGAGTTGGCAATAAAAAGCTTTTAAAAATAAAATCTTAATTTATTTAATCAAACAACATTACACCTTCCCAAAATCTTCCATGGTGACTGATCGAAACAGGTTTTTCAATTTTGGTTTGCTCCTCAATTATAAAAGGAATTCCGTTTATTTTAATGATTTCAGTTTTAGAATTTAAAGTCTTTATTTCATTAAAATATTCCTTTTTTACAACTGCAATAGTGTGTATAAATTCCTCCGAAACTATAGTTTGTGTGTAATATGTAATTTCATTACAAATAACCGTTCCTAAAGTTTCATTTTCGAAACAGCAAATCAATTGCAGTGGAATAAACGCCCTGATTTGAGTTTCTCTGTTGTAGATTTTATAGGCAGCTTCTTTTCTGCTCCATAAATTCCAAACCATAACTTCTGGATTTGTAGCATTATTAATCAACGACTGCTCTTTTGGAGTGAAAATTTTATCTAAAAAACCTTTCCGTTTCCAGTCGCTTTCCTTTTTAGCTAAAGCTAAATCTACAATGTCATTTCCAATCATTTACAAGATATTTTTAACACAAAAGGCACAAAAGAGATTACATTTTAATGTCGCTTTCAATCATTTTTTAGGATAATTTGGCATCAATAATTTGCATAGCTGCTTTTACATTTACCATCTGTTCCATAGATTCATTATCTATTATTATATTGTATTTTTCCTCAATGTCAAGAATTACATCAACTAGATTTGCAGAATTAATCTTCAAATCATTGATGAAATCAGTGTCTTCTGTAAGTGCATCAAATGCTTCTTGGTTTTGAATATAAGGCTTTACAATAGCTTTTATTTGCTCGATTGTTTCTTGTTTATTCATAGTTTTTTTATTTTTTAGCTCGTAAAGACTTAAAAGCGAAGTTGTTTGTTTTTGTTTAGCTTAATTTACAAATAGATTTTTTACAAATAACACTTATGTTTTCGGCTTCGACTCCATTCCCACGGTGAAGGGCTGAGGATGGGATTTCCATCTTTTAAAAATCACACAACCGTTCACATCACCAAAACCAAAACTGGCTTTCGCAACTATATTTAACTCTTTTTCAAGCAATTGTACTGGAATTCTTGACGCATCAACTAGAGCAGTAATTTCAGGGTTTAAATCTTCACAATTAATATTTGGAAAAACAAACCCTTCCTTTAATTGCAATACTGAGGCCACACTTTCTATACTCCCAGCTCCTGACAAACAATGTCCAACCGTTGATTTTAATGAGTTTATATAAGGAAAATCTTTACCTTTTTTTCCTAAAGCTTCACTCCAATTCTGAATCTCCAAACTATCTTTGGATGTGGCTGTCAAATGACCGTTTATAGCGTCAATATCGTCGGCAGAAATTCCAGCATTTTCAATAGCATTTTCAATACATTTTTGAACAGCTTTCGGATTTGGAGCGGTCATCGTTCCTAAACCCCGTTGGCCACCAGAATTTACATTTCCACCCAAAACCTCTGCATAAATTTTAGCCCCCCGGGCCAGTGCGCTTTCTAAATCTTCCAAAACTAATGCCCCTGCTCCACTTCCTGGAACAAATCCAGAAGCAGTAGAACTCATTGGTCTTGAACCTTGTTCGGGTGATAAATTATGCTTAAACGTACAGACTTTCATAGCGTCAAAACCACCCCAAATATAAGGACCGGAATCACTGGTACTTCCTGCTAAAATGCGTTTTGCTTGGCCTGATTTTATACGTTCATACGCCATCAATATACTTTCGGTTCCTGTAGTACATGCTGAAGAATTTGTCGTAACTTGATTTCCTAACCCTAATTTCCCTCCTAAATAGGCACTCACGCCACTATTCATAGTTTGTGCCACAGCTGTACTCCCTAATCTCCGGGTCTGAAAATCATCTATTTTATAAATGCTTTCGCGAAATTTATCAATTCCTGATGTTCCTGTTCCAAAAATAGTTCCGCTATCCCAATCTGGTTCTTCATTGACTTCCATAGGCAATCCCGCATCTTTCCAAGCATCAATTCCAGCAATAACACCATATAAAATTCCAGTGGAATTGAAATTTCTCAACTCTAATTCCGAAAAATAGTGCAACGCTAATTCAGGCGAAATTTCAGGTTTTCCAGCAATATGACAAGAAAATTGTAATCTTTCTAATTCCGGATCATGTTTGATTCCTGAAATTCCATTTTTTATGGCGTGAGTAAAAGCGTCAAGTCCTACTCCATTTGGAGCAACTACGCCAAGACCAGTAATTACTACGCGTTTTTTCATATAAATTCAATTTTTTAAGGTCAATTTTAATAGATTATTAGAATCCGGTTGTGGCTCCCTATCCTTTGGAGAGAGTTGGGGTGAGGATCATTCCTGCAATGGTTCCCATACAAACCATTTCTTCTCTTTCATTTATCATCTTCACTTTACATTTTAATTTCCCAAATCTAAAATATATTTTTTCTGAAATCACAATCACTTTTTCATTTGGAAAAACAGGTTTTAAAAATTCTATTTCCGTTGATGTTAAAGCAATTGAGATGTTTTTATTTAATGTATTATTTAATAAAAACACACCCAAACAAACCAAACCAATCTGTGCCATAACTTCAGTCAAAATTACTCCGGGAGTAACAGGATGTTCTTTAAAATGCCCTTTGTAAAAATCTAAAGTTTCATCAAATGTATAAGTACCCTCCACTCCATTTTCATTGACATTGATTATTTCATCAACAAACAGAAAAGGTTTAGAATACGGTAATTTAGATATGATTTCTTCTTTTGTCATATTTTACTTTTCATTATTTCTAGTTAATCAAATTGACAAGATTAACTATTTAGAATTGTAACAAAACCCGTTGAGCCGAAAATCCCGGACCAAAACTCAGCATTAATCCTTTCTCACCTTTTCTAGGTTTGCTGTCCATAATTCGTTCTAAAACATATAAAACCGTCGCACTAGACATATTCCCGTATAGTCGCAATACTTCTTTGGTATCATTTATATTCTTTCCTAAATCAGAAAATAAAGTTTCTACTGTTTGAACAATTTTTTTTCCACCTGGATGAAAAATTAAATGATCGATTGTATCAATTGTTTGATTGTTCTTCTGCAAAAAAGGATTAATAATATCCGGAAAATGCGATGCAATAGTTTCTGGAACTTCTATATCCAGCACCATTTGTAAACCCGAATTGGTAAGTTTAAAACCCATCATATGAATATTGTCATAAAAATGGTACATCTCTTCGGCTAGAATTTCTGGACCTTCCTCATCCTCATGAGAAGAAAGTAAAACACAAGCTGCTCCATCACCAAAAATAGCTGCACTTACAATATTAGCCATTGAAAAATCATCCAATTGGAATGTAGCCGTTGGGCTTTCCACTGCAATTACCGCTGCCCGTTTCCCCGGATTAGCCTGCAAGAAATTTTTAGCATAAATAATCCCTGAAATCCCAGCGGCACAGCCCATTTCGGTTACTGGAAGCCGAACGATATCTTGACGTAGTTTTAATTTATTAATCAAATACGCATCCAATGATGGAATCATAATTCCGGTGCAACTCACCGTAATGATATAATCTAAATCTTCTGGATTCCAATTGGCCTTTTTTAAAGCTTTTTCTAATACTTTTTCACCTAAATAAATTACTTCACGAACATAAATATCATTTCTTTCCGCAAAAGAAGTTTCAGTAAAAACTTCAATTGGATCCATAATAGAATACCGTTTATCAACTGCAGCACCTTCAAAAATTTTCTTAACTTTTCTAATGAAACGCTCGTCTTGTCCGACTAACCAAGCATCTAAAAATGGAATGATTTCTTCGGTTGTTCTGGAATATTTTGGCAATTGTTTTGTAACGGCTTTTATTTTTACACTCATATTTTTTTTAGACTTTATGCATCTTTTATCTATATGTCTATTATCTCTTTGTCTTTTTTATGATCCATTGGTAGCGAAAGGCCCATTTCCAATGAATTTTATAGTTGCTAAAATTTAATTTTTGGGAGAAATTAATCAGTTCTTCTTTTTTAAAACCCCTTAAAATTGAAATTAATCCATCTTTCCGTGACATATCGTTTAATCGAAAAACAAAACATAATGCCTGAAATAAGCGATAGGCAACAGCACTTCTCTGTAAGTCATTTATAACAATTCCAATTTTTGAATTAGCACTAAATATATTTAATAAATAAACAATTTCATTCTCTTTAAAATGATGTAATGTCAAAGTACACAGAATGATATCGTATTTTAATTCTCCAAAAGCTTGATCAAATATATCTTCACATTGGTACGCTATATTAGAATACTTTTCAGATAATTTTTGCGCATGGTTGATTGTGAAATCATTAGCATCTATACCAATTAATTTAAATTTAAGATTGTTTTTTAATCCAAAATCCGCTAATGTTCGTAACATATCTCCATTGCCACAACCTACATCCACAATTCTAATTTCATTTGATTTAGAAATATTCTGAAGCAAATCCTGAACGCCTCGTAAAGTTAACTGGTTTCCACCTAAAAGCTGATTGATTTTAGCAATTTTGTCTAAAGCATCCCGTAAGATTTCTCCTTCCAGGGCGAAATCGTCCATGATTTCAGGTTCGTCCGTTCTGTATTTGGTGTTTATAAACATCTAAAAGCTTAAAATTATAGGTTTTCCATGCGTTTTTTTTATAATTTTCGGTAATAAAAATGGAAATGTAATCAATATACGCATTAACACACTCGATAGTTTTTGCTTTTGCAAAAGGTTAGACAAAAATCGCCCTATTTTTAATCTTTGACTAAAATTAAAATTCCATTCCTGAATGTATTTTTCTTCTAATTCTTTTCGGGATTCTATTTGGTTATCATAATATTTCTCCACTAATTCAGAAACAATTTTAGCACTATGAATAGCCATTGCCATGCCATTTCCACACAAAGGATGGATTAATCCGGCGGTATCTCCAATCATTAAAATATGATTCTCAACTGCTTGTTTTTTTTCGAAAGAAATTTGGCTTATTGTCAATGGTTTTTCGAAAAGTAAGTTACTTTTTTCGAAAATTATTTTTAAATGTGGATTTTGAGAAACAACATTATTTTGATAATCCGCTATATTTTTAAACTTCTTAAAGGTTTCGTAATCTGCTAAATAACAAATATTAATTACATCATCTTCTACTTTTGAAACACCACAATAGCCACCTTTAAAGTTATGCAATGCAACCAAATTGCTTGGAAAATCTCCTGAATAATGGGCTTTTACAGCCAACCAAGAGCTTTTTTTCTGAATGAAATTACGAGAAATTTTTTGATCAATATTAGAACGTTTTCCAAAAGCTCCAATTACAATTTTAGATTTTAAAATAGTTCTATTTGAAGTTGTTACGGTAAATATTTCATCCTCAAAAGCTATCCCTTCAACTAAATCGTGAATAATTTTACAACCATTTGTAAGTGCTTTTTTATATAGATATTCATCCAGGGCATAACGGCTAATTCCAAAACCTCCAAGCGGTAAAACACTTTTAATTTTCTTTCCGCTGACAGTTGAAAATTCAAGCTTTGTGATAGCTGTAGGATATAAATCAGCTATTTTTAAATCCAGCCAATTGAGATAAGGCAAAACTTCATTAGAAATGTATTCCCCACAAACTTTGTGTTTTGGAAATTCATTTTTTTCTACAACGGTAATTTGGAATCCGATTTTGGATAAATGAATTGCTGCAGTTAGTCCTGCTAAACCGCCACCAATAATTAAGACTTCCATATTTTTCATACTAAAGTAAATTTATGGATTTGTTTATTAATGTAGTTATATAATTAATGTAAAACTTACATAATTAATTAGGGTTTATTAAAAAGAAATATTCTGCGTTATATTACAATTAAATCCAAAAAAAAAGCTGTTTTATTACAAACAGCTTTTAGTTAATTTACAATTTCCCTTCTTTTATTTCCTCGATAATTTCAGGATTTAATAATGTTGTAGTATCTCCAAAATTAGAATAATCTCCTTCTGCTATTTTACGTAGAATTCGACGCATGATTTTCCCGGAGCGAGTTTTTGGTAAGCCGGAAACAAATTGAATTTTATCCAGTTTAGCAATTGGGCCAATGTGATCCGTTATGTGTTGATTAATCTCTTTGATAAGATTTTCTTTATTTCTAGTTTCACCTGTTTCTTTTAGAATTACAAAACCATATAAGGCATTTCCTTTGATATCATGAGGAAAACCTACAATGGCTGATTCAGCA
Organism: Flavobacterium galactosi; assembly: GCF_048158585.1. Taxonomy (NCBI): domain Bacteria; kingdom Pseudomonadati; phylum Bacteroidota; class Flavobacteriia; order Flavobacteriales; family Flavobacteriaceae; genus Flavobacterium; species Flavobacterium galactosi. The sequence continues at coordinate 77,659 of NZ_JBLNKV010000007.1, read as the reverse complement.
ACTGCCGGATGCTCATTAATGGCATCTTCTATAGGCGCAGATCCCAAATTGTGACCTGAAACGATAACCACATCATCTACACGACCCGTAATTCTGTAATATCCTACTTCATCACGCAAAGCACCGTCACCAGTGAAATATTTACCTGGAAAGGTAGAAAAGTAAGTATCTTTGTACCGTTGATGATTGCCCCAAATGGTTCTGGCAATTCCAGGCCATGGGAATTTAATACACAAGCTACCTACCACTTGATTGCCTTCAATTTCATTGCGTTTTTCGTCCATTAATACCGGTTGAATTCCTGGTAATGGCAAAGTAGCGTAAGTTGGTTTTGTAGGAGTTACAAATGCAATTGGCGAAATCATAATACCTCCGGTTTCGGTTTGCCACCACGTATCCACCACTGGACATCTTTTATCTCCAACATGGTCATTGTACCAATGCCAGGCTTCTTCATTGATAGGTTCACCAACCGAACCGATTACTTTTAATGATTTTAAAGGAAACTTTTGAACGTATTCTAAGCTTTCTTTAGCCAAAGCACGAATAGCCGTTGGTGCGGTATAAAATTGAGTCACTTTATGTTTTTCAATAATTTCCCAAAAACGACTAAAATCAGGATAAGAAGGAACTCCTTCAAAAATAACGGTTGTACCACCATTTAATAGTGGGCCATATAAAGTATAGGAATGTCCCGTTATCCAACCAATATCAGCGGTACACCAAAAAATATCATTTTCTTCGTAATTGAATACATTCTTAAAAGTATAGGCGGTATAAACCATATATCCTGCCGTGGTATGCACCATTCCTTTTGGTTTTCCAGTTGAACCGGAAGTGTAAAGAATAAACAATGGATCTTCAGCATCCATGATTTCAGCAACATTATTATCTGAAGCTTCATCTAGAAGAGGTTGCAACCATTGGTCACGTCCATCTTTCATATTTACGGAAGTATTCGTTCTTTTTACCACCAAAACGTTTGAAACACCAGGGCAGTTTACCAACGCTTCATCAATGATTACTTTTAAATCAATGGTTTTGTTACCACGATAACCTCCATCTGAGGTGATGACCATTTTACAATCGCTGTCATTTATTCTAGTGGCAACAGCTGAAGATGAAAATCCTGCAAAAATAACGGAATGTATGGCTCCGATTCTGGCGCAAGCCAAAGTGGTTATAGCCAATTCAGGTATCATTGGTAAATAAATACAAACACGATCTCCTTTTTTTATACCTTGCTCCCGCAACACATTTGCCATTTTACAAACACGTTGGTGTAATTCATTATAGGTTATATGTAATGCTGTTTCTGTTGGATCATTCGGTTCAAAAATAACAGCCGTTTTATCCCCTCTTTTGGCAAGATGTCTGTCAATACAATTTTTAGTCATATTTACTTTAGCTTCAGTAAACCATTTTATTTCGGCTTCAGCCATATTAAAATCGACAACTTTATCCCATTGTTGGTACCAAGTGAAATTTTCTTCTGCTATTTTACCCCAAAATTTTCTTGGCTCACGAACTGATTTATTATAATGTTTAAAATATTGTTCTAAATTATCAATTTTATAGTAGCTCATGTTTTTTAATTTTTTATAAAAGTATTAAATCTCTTTCTATTCTTAAAATTATTTAAATTATAAATTCCTATGTTAAATTAAATATTAAACAAAAAAACACGTTTTTTAATGATAATTTATTCGTTTTTTGCTATTTATAAGAATTGGGATTAAAACAAAAAAAGCGAGATAGAATTTCTACCCCGCCTTTTATCTCAACAAAATTTAACAACAAATAATTTTACTAATAAAAAATGCATTATTGTAACATCAATGAAGCCTCTCAAAATTTAATTTAGACATTAAAAAGTATCTAATTCTGTTTTAGAAAGGAATTACTTCACTTAACTTTCAAATCGTTTGAAGTTAAGTGAAAGTAATATGCATCCATATCTCTTTTTTCTTTTAATAAGTGCTTACTAATTCAAAATATTATGGATTCAAATGATATAATGCAAATCCCAACACACCCTCATGTGTGTAATTCCTAATTTTTATTATCCTATTTTTTTCATAGCCGTCATAGATTCTCTCAACCACTCTCCTACTTCTTCAATAGGGTGTTGACGAATACTTTTATTTACCGCAATAAGAACTGCATTATCTACTCCGTTAGAAGTTGAGAACGGTTTACCGATTACGTTTGTATCTACAGTTTTCATATAATCAACCAATAAAGGCTTACAAGCATGGTCAAATAAATAACACCCGTATTCTGCAGTATCGGAAATGATTCTGTTCATTTCATATAATTTTTTTCTTGCAACTGTATTAGCAATCAAAGGCAATTCATGTAAAGATTCATAGTAAGCTGATTCTTCAATGATTCCTGATTGTGTCATTGTTTCAAAAGCCAATTCTACACCCGCTTTAACCATGGCAATCATTAAAACACCATTGTCAAAATATTCTTGTTCTGAAATATGAGCTGCTGTTGGAGCCGTTTTTTCAAAATTAGTTTCTGCAGTTGCAGCTCTCCAAGACAATAAATTAACATCATTATTAGCCCAGTCAATCATCATGTTTTTTGAAAATTCTCCAGAAATGATATCGTCTTGGTGTTTTTGAAATAATGGACGCATGATATCTTTCAATTCTTCCGAAATTTCGTAAGCTTCGATTTTTGCAGGATTAGAAAGGCGATCCATCATGTTTGTAATTCCACCATGTTTCAAAGCTTCAGTTACAGTTTCCCAACCGTATTGAATTAATTTCGAAGCATAAGCTGGCTCGATTCCTTTTTCAACCATTTTGTCGAAACATAAAATTGAACCTGTTTGTAACATTCCACAAAGAATGGTTTGTTCACCCATTAAATCCGATTTTACTTCAGCTACAAATGAAGAGTTCAAAACTCCTGCTCTATGTCCTCCAGTAGCAACTGCATATGCTTTTGCTTGTTCAAAACCTTCTCCGTTTGGATCATTTTCAGGGTGAACTGCGATTAAAGTTGGTACACCAAAACCTCTTTTGTATTCTTCGCGAACCTCAGATCCTGGACATTTAGGAGCACACATAATAACCGTGATATCTTTACGGATTTGCATTCCTTCTTCTACGATATTAAAACCATGAGAATAAGCTAATGTTGAACCGTTTTTCATCAAAGGCATGATTGCTGTTACTACAGCTGTATGTTGCTTATCTGGTGTAAGATTACAAACCAAATCAGCAGTTGGAATTAATTCTTCATAAGTTCCCACTTTGAAACCATTATCGGCAGCATTCATATAAGAAGCTCTTTTTTGTGCAATTGCTTCTGCACGCAATGCGTAAGAAATATCTAGACCTGAATCTCTCATGTTCAAACCTTGGTTTAAACCTTGAGCTCCACAACCTACGATAACTACTTTTTTTCCTGCTAATGCTGTTATACCATTTGCAAATTCTGATTGATCCATGAATTCGCAAACGCCTAATTGCTCTAATTGTAATCTAAGTGGTAATGAATTGAAATAATTTGCCATCTTTTTTTATTTAATGATTTTAAAATTTAATAATTGAAATTTTGATTGCTGCACTAACATTATAAAGTGTTACTGCAAAATGAATTCTATTTAAGCTCTTCTAATAAAGTTGATATTTCCATTTTCTCTTTGGAAACCGATATTCTTCCTGAACGCACAAACTGCATGATTCCGAAAGGTTTTAATTTTTCATATAGTTCTTCAATATCAGAGCGTCTCCCTGATTTTGAAATCACAAAAAAGTCTCTTGATACGGTAACAATTTCTGAGTTACTCTCTTTGATGATATTTTGTATTTGTCTTTCGTCAAATAACAAACTCGAATTTATTTTGAACAAAGCACTTTCTAAGAAAATAGTTTCCTCATCAACATGATAAAAGGCTTTGATTACTTCGATTTGTTTTTCGATTTGACCCACAATATTTTGCACCCATTTTTCAGTTGTATCCACTACAATAATGAATCTGGAAACGTTTTCAATTTCTGATTCGGATACATTTAAACTTAAAATATTGATATGGCGTTTCAAGAATATTCCTGATATTCTGTTTAATAAGCCAACGTTGTTTTCTGAATAAACAGAAATGGTGAATGTTTTATTTTCCATAATATTAACTTAATCGCATATCAGAAACCGATGCTCCTGTTGGAATCATTGGGAATACGTTATTTTCTTTTTCTACCATAACTTCAAGGAAATACGATTCTTTTGAAGCCATCATTTCAGCAACGGCAGCATCTAAATCTTCTCTTTTGGTTACTTTCTTGGCTTTAATATAATAGCCTTCAGCAATCGCTATAAAGTTAGGGTTGGTCATTTCCGTAGAAGCATATCTTTTGTCAAAAAACAATTGTTGCCACTGACGCACCATTCCTAAAAATTCGTTGTTCAAGACTACAATTTTCACAGGAACTTTAGTTTGAAAAATAGTTCCTAATTCTTGAATAGTCATTTGAAAACCACCATCGCCAATAATAGCAACCACTTCGCGTTCTGGCATTCCCATTTTTGCACCAATCGCAGCCGGTAATGCAAATCCCATAGTTCCTAATCCTCCAGAAGTAACATTACTTTTTGTAGAATTGAATTTGGCATAACGACACGCAAACATTTGGTGTTGTCCCACATCCGAAACCATAATCGCATCCCCTTTAGAATGTTTGTTAATCATTTCAATAGTTTCCCCCATTGAAATTCCTTCTTTCTTAGGTTTTAGCTCCTCATTGATTACCGCATCCAGTTCAATTTTATACATTTCCTTGAACTCATTGTGCCACGATTCATGTGTATTACTTTTGATTAAAGGAAGTAAAGCGGTCAATGATTCTTTGACATCCGCTAAAACAGCCACCGTTGTTTTTACATTTTTATCGATTTCCGAAGGATCAATTTCAAAGTGGATTACTTTGGCTTGTTTCGCATAAGTAGCTAAATTTCCTGTAACACGATCATCAAAACGCATTCCAAGGGCAATCAAAACATCACATTCATTAGTCAACAAATTAGGACCATAATTCCCGTGCATTCCTAACATTCCCACATTCAACGGGTGATCCGTTGGCAATGCCGAAAGCCCTAAAATAGTCCAAGCAGCAGGAATTCCTGATTTTTCAACTAAAGCTTTCAATTGTTCTTCGGCTTCACCAAGAATAATTCCCTGACCAAAAACGATATATGGTTTTTTTGCATTGTTGATTAGTTCCGCAGCCTCTTTAACTTTTTCAATATCTAAAGTCGGTTTTGGATTGTAACTTCTAATGCTGGTACATTTTTTATAACTAAATTCAATTTCGTCAAATTGAGCATTTTTTGTAATATCAATCAGTACTGGACCCGGACGACCTGATCTTGCAATAAAAAAGGCTTTAGCAATGATTTCTGGTATTTCATGCGCTTCGGTAATTTGATAATTCCATTTGGTAACCGGAGTCGAAATTCCGATAATATCTGTTTCCTGAAACGCATCTGAACCTAATAAATGTTTCCCTACTTGGCCTGTAATACAAACCATTGGAGTAGAATCAATTTGCGCATCAGCTATACCGGTTACAAGATTTGTTGCTCCAGGACCTGAAGTCGCTATGGCAACTCCAACTTTTCCTGTTGCTCTTGCATATCCCTGAGCCGCGTGAGTTGCGCCTTGTTCGTGACGTACTAACACGTGCTGCAATTGATCTTGGAATTTATATAATTCGTCGTAAACAGGCATTATGGCACCTCCTGGATATCCATAAACCAAGTCTACTCCTTCTTCTAATAAGCATCTAATAACGGCTTCTGCGCCTGATATTTTATTTGTTCCCATGGGTACGTTTATTATTTTTCCTCCCCCACAACCTTCTCCATAAGAGAGGAAGCCGAGATTGATATAGTATTCCTATTTTTTACTTTTAAAATAAAAGTCCAACCCTATTTTCCCTTTCGGGAGTTAGGGGGATTATTTATCGGTTACACATCCTTCAGAGGCACTGGAGACCGAACGCATATATTTAAGTAACACTCCTTGTTTAATTGGAGATTCTGGTTGAACCCAGTTCGCTTTACGTTTTGCGAATTCTTCGTCAGATATTTTCATATTGATAGTATTTTTCACAGCATCAATGGTAATAACATCACCGTTTTCTATCAATGCAATTCCTCCACCTTCATAGGCCTCTGGAGTAACGTGTCCTACCACAAAACCGTGAGAACCTCCAGAGAAACGTCCGTCAGTAATCAAAGCGACAGTACTTCCTAACCCAGCTCCCATAATGGCAGATGTTGGTTTTAACATTTCAGACATACCCGGGCCACCTTTTGGACCGCAGTACCGAATGATCACTACGTTTCCAGGCTTAACTTCGCCTCCTTGTATTCCTTTAATTACATCTTTTTCATTTTCATAAACTACTGCTGTACCTTCAAAAAATTCTCCTTCTTTTCCACTAATTTTAGCCACACAACCTTCTGAAGCTAAGTTTCCGTATAGAATTTGAATATTTCCAGTAGCTTTTAATGCTTTTTGGATTTCATGAATTACTTCTTGACCATCATGTAAATCAGCAACTGAAGCTAAGTTCTCAGCAATTGTTTTTCCGGTTACCGTTAAACAATCGCCATGTAAAAAACCTTCTTTCAATAAATATTTCATTACTGCCGGAACACCACCTACATTATGTAAGTCTTCCATTAAGTATTTCCCACTTGGTTTCAAGTCAGCAAGCAAGGGTGTTTTATCACTAATGTCTTGGAAATCTTTTAATGTAAGATCAACGCCTACTGAATGTGCCATTGCAATTAAGTGCATAACCGCATTAGTAGAACCACCTAAGACAGCCACTATTGTAATAGCATTTTCGAATGCTTTACGAGTCATAATATCTCTAGGCTTAATATCTTTTTCTAGTAATATTCTGATGGCGCGGCCAGCATCAGCACATTCTTTTTTCTTTTCTGGACTCAAAGCAGGATTAGAGGAACTGTAAGGTAAACTCATTCCTAATGCTTCAATCGCTGATGACATTGTATTAGCCGTGTACATTCCTCCACACGCACCTGCACCTGGACAAGCATTTTGTATCACACCCTTAAAATCTTCAGGTGTAATAGTATTGTTGAATTTTTTTCCTAATGCTTCAAAAGCTGAAACAATATTCAAATCTTCACCTTTCCATTTCCCAGGATGAATCGAACCTCCATATACCATAATGGAAGGGCGATTTACTCTACCCATAGCCATCAAGGCTCCTGGCATATTTTTATCACAACCTGGAACAGCAATCATACCATCGTACCATTGTGCACCCATAACAGTTTCAATAGAATCTGCAATTACATCACGGGAAACCAAAGAAAAACGCATTCCGTCATTCCCATTTGAAATACCGTCACTTACACCAATAGTATTAAAAATCAAACCAACTAAATCTGATGCCCAGACGCTTGTCTTAATATCTTTAGCCAAATCGTTTAAGTGCATATTGCAAGGGTTTCCATCGTAGCCCATACTCACGATTCCTACCTGCGCTTTTTTAAGATCTTCTTCAGTTAATCCAATTCCGTACAACATGGCTTGAGAAGCTGGTTGTGTTTCATCTTGCGTGATTATTTTGCTGTATTTGTTTAATTCCATTATATGATTGTTTCTCTATTTTTTTAATTTATTCCAAAAAAAAACCTTCCAAAATTATTGGAAGGTTTTAAATATTTTTTTAATTATATCTATACCATTCCTGTTGCATATGTGATTACCACATTGACATTAATAATTGAAGAAATAATAGTTCCGATTTTCATTTTTTTTATTTGTTTCAAAAGTATGAAAAACAAATAGAACAAAAAAATAGAACCTTACTATTATAGGCACTTTTCAATTATAAAATGCGCATTTGATCATTGTTGCTAAACAATAGTCGATTGTCCTATTTGGACATTGTCACTTTTAAAATATAAATCGTCTTTACTTAAAATGACATTCGAAATAAAGTCTCCTACTTCATTTGTACCAAATTTTGAATCTGCTTTCAAATCTGTTGTCACCACATTATATTCAATTGCTTTTTCTACTGCTTCATATACTTTTTTAGCTTCTTTATGAAGTCCAAAATGTTCTAAAAGCATTGCTGCTGATAATATGGAAGCGATTGGATTAGCGCTATTTTTTCCTTTTGCTTCCGGGTAAGAACCGTGAATGGGTTCAAAAAGCGCATTCTTATTTCCGAATGATGCCGAAGCTAATAATCCAATAGAACCAGTAATGGCACTAGCTTCATCGGATAATATATCTCCAAATAAATTTTCGGTCAAAATGACATCAAATTGTTTTGGATTGAGGATAATTTGCATCGCGGCATTATCAACAAAGAGAAAATCCAATAGTACATCCGGATAATTTTCGCTAACTTTTTTGACGACTTTTCTCCACAATCGAGAAGTTTCAAGCACATTAGCTTTATCCACCATCGTCACTTTTTTGCGTCTGTTTTGCGCGGCTTTAAAAGCCAAATGAGTAATTCGGGTGATTTCTTCTTCTGAATATTCGCTAAAATCAGAAGCAATTGTGCCCGCATCGTTCAATTTTTTCTCCCCAAAATAAACACCTCCAGTAAGTTCTCTGAAAATAGTAAAATCCGCTCCTTCGATTACATGTCTCTTTAAAGGAGAAGAATCTAATAAGGATTTATAAGGTTTTATAGGTCTGATATTTGCAAAAAGACCCAATTCTTTTCTTAATTTTAATAATCCTTGCTCCGGACGTACTTTAGCACTGGGATTGTTGTCGTATTTTGGATCACCAATGGCTCCAAACAAAACTGCATCTGTATTAAGACAAAGATTAAGCGTTTGTTCCGGGAGAGGGTTTCCAGTTTTATCTATGGCAACAGCACCTATAAAAGCATCTTCAAAAACAAATTCATGATCATACACTACACCTATAGCATATAAAGCTTTCTTTGCCTGTAAGGTCACCTCTGGCCCTATTCCATCCCCTGGCAATACTGCTATTTTTAAATTCATGGTTTCGTTTTTTATAATTATACTATTATGTAAATAGTGCTTTTATTAGCTTCTTATTAAATCACTTTGTATTTTACAAGCTTCAATAATTTGATGAATATCATCATCTAAAACTTCTTTTTTGATATCGGCAAATTTTAAGAACTCAATATAAACTACATCCAATTGTACTTTAGTAAGTTCATATCCTACTTTTTTTGCTCTGTAAGCTAATGCTGCTCTACCACTTCTGGCAGTAAGAACTATTGAAGACTCATTGACACCTACATCCAAAGGATCCATGATTTCATAAGTTGCTCTGTTTTTAATCACACCGTCCTGATGAATTCCTGAACTGTGTGCAAAAGCATTAGCGCCAACAATCGCTTTATTTGGCTGTACCATCATTCCCATACTTTCAGAAACCAAACGACTCATTTCGTTCAACTGTTTCGTATTGATATCAGTGTATAGATTTAAATAAGGGTGTTGTTTGAAAATCATTACAACTTCTTCAAGTGCAGTGTTTCCAGCTCTTTCTCCTATTCCATTTATGGTACATTCTATTTGTCTTGCTCCGTTTACCGCACCTGCAATAGAATTGGCTGTTGCCATCCCTAAATCATTATGGCAATGACAAGAAAGAATAACATTTTCAATACCTTTTACATTTTCTCTTAGGTATTTTATTTTTGCACCATATTCTTCCGGTAAGCAATATCCAGTTGTATCAGGGATATTAAGTACTGTAGCACCTGATTTTATAACTTCTTCACAAACTCTTGCCAAGAAATCATTATCGGTTCTACCGGCATCTTCAGCATAAAACTCCACATCTTCAACATACGATTTGGCATGTGAAACTGCAAATTTTGCTCTAGCGATAATATCTTCTCTGGTAGTATTTAATTTATGTATTATATGTGAATTTGAAGTTCCGATTCCAGTATGAATACGTGGTTTTTTGGCATGTTTTAAGGCAGCTGCAGCAACATCAATATCATTTTTTACTGCTCTGGTCAAACCACAAACAGTTGCATTTTTTACAATCTTACTAATTTCAGAAACAGACAAAAAATCACCTGGACTAGAAACAGGAAAACCAGCTTCAATAATGTCAACACCCATTTCGTCTAAGCGATTGGCTATAACGAGTTTTTGATTGGTATCTAATTTACATCCTGGGACCTGTTCTCCATCTCGTAAAGTGGTATCAAAAATTTGAACTTTCTCTCTATTCATTTTCATTTATTTAATGTAATTTCACATCTCGATAACAAATTTATATTTCATTACTTTAATACAAAACTCATTTTATCGAAATATACTGCTTATAAAGAGAATTAATACTTTATAAGTGGCTGATTAACAATTAATTAAGTTACAATATATTACAATGGCTAACCATCAAAAAGATTTCTTATTTGTATTAATAAAATCCCTTTCAAAGTCTGAAAAAAGACAATTTAAGATTTTTGCGAGCCGACTCGAGACAAGTTCAAATACAAAATTCATTGAATTATTCAACATTTTAGACAAATCAGAAGCATACGATGAGAAGCTTATTTTGAAAAGTGGTATTATCAAAAAAGTACAATTATCCAACCTAAAGTCCTATTTATACAAGCAAATTTTAGTGAGTATTCGATTGAATATTCCAAGTCAAAACATTCGGTATCAGCTAAGAGAGCAAATTGATTTTGCCGCTATATTGTACAATAAAGGTTTATACAAACAAAGCTTAAAAATATTAGACAAAACAAAGATTCTGGCATTAGAAAATGACGAAAAACTCATGGCATATGAGATTGTAGAATTTGAAAAATTAATTGAATCACAATACATTACCAGAAGTATTCAGGGACGCGCCGATGAGTTGGTAATTCAGGCCAAAGAATTAAATTATCGCAATACCATTTCCAGTAAATTATCTAATTTATCCCTGCAGCTGTATGGTATTATGCTCAAAACAGGTTATGTAAAAAGTGACGAGGAATATAAATATATAGACAACTATTTCAACAAGCACATTTCTAAATTCGACGAGAAAAAATTTGGATTTCGTGAAAAATACTGGTTTTACAATGCTAACCTTTGGCATAGCTTTTTAGTGCAGGACTTTTTAGCCAGTTATAAATATGCCTATAAATGGGTCAATCTTTTTTATGACAATCCCAATATGATTTATCTAAATCCGGTATTTTTCCTCAAAGGAAACCATTATTTGCTGGAGTCTTTATACATGCTCAAATACAAGTCAAATTTTAAAAAATATTTGGTTTTATTAGAAGAAACTATTAGCGATCCTCGCTTTCCGGTGAATGATAATATTGCTTCATTATCATTCTTATATTTGTACAATAACAAATTAAATTATCATATTTTAGAAGGTACTTTTGCCGAAAGTGAGTATTTAATTCCTGAAATTTTAGAAAAGTTAAAACTGCATAGTGAGCATCTTGATGAGCATCACGAAATGTTGTTTTATTATAAAATTGCATCCATTTATTTTGGTAATGAAAAATACAATGAATGTATCTTTTATTTAGAGAAAATCATAAACAACAAAAATCTAACTATGAGAGAAGATTTAATGTGTTTTTCTCGAATTCTTTGCCTTATCGCTCATTATGAATTAGGAAAAGATTATTACTTGGAAAATCAATTAAAAAACACCTATAAGTTTTTATTGAAAATGAATGATTTGCATGAAGTCCAAAAGGAAATCATGCGATTCATGAAAAACCTGAACTCTATTTATCCTGGTGATATCAAAAAAGAGTTTATAAAAATGAGGGAACGATTTATCGAATTGGAAAAAAACACCTACGAAAAAAGAGCCTTTCTTTATCTTGATATTATATCCTGGCTGGAAAGCAAAATTGAAAACCGAAAAATTAGTGATATTATTAAGGAAAAAGCGAAATTGAGTAATCGATAAGATGTTATTTAAGATCTTAATTTTGTAGCCTCCAGTCAGGCATAGGGAAAAATAAGAATACCTATAGCACTAATTTTTAAGTTAAAATTCGTGTTTAATATCCATTTCTGATAGTAATAGATTGGCGGTTGTACCCGATTTTTTATGCCGAAAAGAAATTGAAAATGGTTCCGTAAAACTAATTTGGGAAGGAAATAATCCGCTTAAAAACACACTCTATTTCGCGACCAGAAAAAAAACCATGTATCAAGAAGAAATCGCTTTGATAAAAAAAATATTCATGGAATTAAAATAAAATTTGCCATTCAAAAATAAAAGTTTAATTTTATAAAACACTTAAATTCAAACTTATGAACGGATTTTTCAAAACACTACTGGCAGGTTACGGCGCCAAAAAATTAGGCGGTGGCTGTATCGGAACAATTATACTATTTATTATTATCTATTGGTTATTAGGCTATTTTTAGAATCAAAACTATAAAATAACCTAATCCACTTTTAATATTTCAAAAGTTGTTTCAAATCATTTTCAAACCTGCCTTTCGGCAAATATTGATCTTCTAACGCTTTTGTAAAAGGAATCGGCGTGTCTAGACTTGCCACACGTTTTACAGGCGCATCAAGATATTGGAAACAATTTTCCATTATCAATGCCGAAATATCACTGGCAACTCCACCAAACATACTGTCTTCCTGATAAATAATCACTCTTCCAGTTTTCTTTACCGATGCGAAAATAGCTTCGGTATCCAAAGGCTGCAGGGTTCTTAAATCCAACAAATCAGCCGAGATCTCTGGGTTTTTAGCTAAAGTATCCAAAGCCCAATGCACTGCTGCACCAAACGAAATAATCGTAACCTGATTTCCTTTCTTCAACAAAGCCGCTTTTCCTAATGGAATGGTATAATATTCTTTTGGCACGTCTTGGTAAACACTTCGGTACAATTGCTTGTGTTCAAAAAACAATACCGGATTTGGATCATTGATCGAAGTGTTTAAAAGCCCTTTTGCATCATACGGAAATGCGGGATAAACCACTTTTAGACCCGGCGTTTTGGTAAACCAAGCTTCATTGGTTTGCGAATGAAAAGGACCCGCTTGTGTTCCACCACCGCAAGGCATTCGGACCACAACATCGGCTTTTTCTAACCAGCGGTAATGGGATTTGGCCAATAAATTCACAATGGGATTGAATCCCGTTGAAACAAAATCAGCAAACTGCATTTCCACAATCGCTTTGTATCCATTAATCGACAATCCCATTGCTGCCGAAACTATTGCACTTTCACAAATGGGCGTATTGATGACACGCTCTTTGCCAAACTGCGCTACAAAACCATCGGTAATTTTGAAAGCACCACCATATTCAGCGATATCCTGACCCATGATTACCGAGTTCGGGTGTCGTTCCATCGATTGTCTCAAACTGGCGGAAATGGCATCTATAAAGCGAATGTTTTCTTTTTCATATAAAGGGTTAACTTGTTCAAATACATATGGTTTATAAACATCATTTAGTTCTTCACTTAACGAAGCTTCAATCTCAGGTTCTGCATTGGCAACAGCCAGACTTTCATCAATATCGTTCTTGATTTCGGTATGTAATGCTGTATCAAAATCGGCTGTAAGAATGCCGTTATCTATCAAATATTTCCTGTAATTTTCTACTGGATCTTTAATCGCCCACCTATCCATTAACTCTTGCGGAACGTATTTAGTGCCACTCGCCTCTTCATGGCCGCGCATTCTGAAGGTTTTGAATTCCAATAAAACAGGACGCGGATTTTCTTTCATCGAAGCTTTCAATTCGAATAACAAATTAAACACTTCCAGAATATTGTTCCCATCAACAATATGGCTTTCCATTCCGTATCCTTTTCCTTTATCTACTAGGTTTTCGCAACGGTATTGTTCATTGGTAGGTGTTGAAAGTCCATAACCGTTATTCTCTATCACAAATAGAACCGGTAATTCCCAAACGGAAGCGATATTCAAAGCTTCATGAAAATCACCTTCACTGGTAGCTCCTTCGCCAGTAAAAACTGCGGTAATTTTTCCGTTTTTCTTGAGTTTATTAGCCAAAGCGATTCCATCAGCTACCCCTAATTGTGGTCCTAAATGCGAAATCATGCCTATAATCTTGTACTGTTGGGTTCCAAAGTGAAAACTTCGATCACGGCCTTTGGTAAAACCATTGGCTTTACCCTGCCATTGCGAAAAAAGTCGGTACAACGGAATGTTTCTTCCCGTAAAAACGCCTAAATTTCGATGCATAGGCAAAATATACTCGTCTGAATCTAAAACTGCCGTAACTCCTACAGAAATAGCCTCTTGTCCAATTCCTGAAAACCATTTGGATACTTTTCCCTGACGAATCAGAATCAACATTTTTTCTTCTATAAGCCTTGGCTTCAGTATTTTTTTATATAAATCTAATAATTGATCGTCAGTAAGATTTTTTCTATCAAAGGTCATTTTTTCTTTTTTAATGGATGCTTCAAAGATAAAAAAATATAACAGTTTGGTGTATTTTTGTTATATTTTTTTAATTTGTTTCTAAATTTTAAAATCCAAATATAAAATTATTCTTTACATTTGTAACTGCAAGGTTTTTAGACGTTGTAAGTTATAAAAAAATATTTAAAAGTATGCAAAACATTCCTAGTGTTGACTTGCGTGATTTCCTTTCGGACGACCCGAAACGTAAACAAAAATTTGTAAATGAAATCGGAAGTGCATTTGAAGATATTGGCTTCGTAGCACTCAAAGGGCATTTTTTAGACGACCAGTTGGTTGATGAATTGTATGGTGAAATCAGAAATTTTTTCGCTTTGCCATTAGAAACAAAACGCAGTTATGAAATTCCTGGAATTGGCGGACAAAGAGGCTATGTTTCTTTTGGAACGGAGCATGCCAAAGGCAGAAAAGAAGGGGATTTAAAAGAGTTTTGGCACTTTGGACAATATGTATCCAAAGATTCAAAATATGCTTCAGAATACCCTGAAAATGTGGAAGTAAAAGAGTTGCCCCGTTTTAATGTTGTAGGAAAAGAAGTCTACCAAATGCTCGAAAAAACAGGCGTTTATGTCCTGAGAGCGTTGGCTTTATACCTTGGTTTGGATGAATTTTATTTTGACCAATATGCCAAAGACGGAAATTCAATCTTAAGACCGATTCATTACCCACCCATCACTTCTGAACCAGCCAATGCCATTCGCGCCGCTGCTCACGGAGACATCAACTTGATTACCTTATTGATGGGGGCTCAAGGAAAAGGATTGCAAGTTCAAAACCATGATGGTGAATGGATTGATGCCATCGCTGAACCCGACGAATTAGTAATTAATGTAGGAGATATGTTATCACGTCACACTAACAATAAACTGAAATCTACGATTCATCAAGTGGTAAATCCACCGAGAGAATTGTGGGGAACTTCACGTTATTCTATTCCGTTTTTTATGCATCCGGTGAGTGATATGAAATTGGATTGTTTGGAAAACTGCATTGATGCGGAACATCCTAAAAAATTTGAAGATATAACTGCAGGAGCTTATTTATATGAACGTTTAGTAGATTTGGGACTTATTAAAAAATAAAACTTAAATTTACGTCAAATACTAAAAGACATTGAGTGCATGCTTAATGTCTTTTGTTTTTTACTCTTTAGAAATTAAGAACATAAACCTCGTATTCTTAATTTCTAAAATGGTTTAAATAAAATTTTAAAATTATGGACTTAAAAGACCAATTAAAAAACCTTTTTCCGGATCACGAACCCTCACCTGAAGAAGCAATTGAAGCAGTTGCACACGAATTGTACGTTCAAAAAGAACCTATGATTTGCAAATTCGAAAAACGAAAAGGAAAAGCTACCACTATAATTGAAGGTTACGAAGGAACAGACGAGGATTTTAAAATTCTGGCCAAAGAAATCAAAACCAAATTAAGTGTGGGTGGAACTTTCAAGGATGATTCCATCATTATACAAGGGGATTATCGGGATAAAATCATGACTATTTTAAAAGAAAAAGGCTTTAAAGTAAAACGTGTTGGAGGCTAGGAAAAGTGTTCAGTGTTCAGTGTTCAGTGTTCAGTAATTAGTATTCAATTGAGCAACTTGAAACATTAAACCTTAAACAAAAAAACAATGATACAAGCATCAGAATTAATATTAAATCCAGACGGAAGCGTTTATCATTTGAATATAAAACCAGAACACATTGCGCATGATATCATCTTTGTAGGGGATCAAAATCGGGTCGAAAAAATCACGCAGTTTTTTGATAGCATCGAATTTTCTACTCAAAAAAGAGAGTTCAAAACCCAAACCGGGATTTTCAAAGGGAAACGAATTACCGTGATGTCAACAGGAATTGGCCCAGATAATATTGATATTGTCATGAACGAATTGGATGCTTTGGTCAACATTAATTTACAAACCCGTCAACCAAAAGAGAATCTTACTTCATTGAACATCATCCGTATTGGAACTTCGGGTTCTTTGCAAGCTGATATTCCTGTGGATAGTTTTGTGCTGTCTAAATTTGGATTAGGCCTGGATAACATGCTACGCTCCTATTTGATTGATGAAGTTTCACATATTGAAATGGAAGATGCTTTTGTAAAACACACCAATTGGGATTTACGAAAAGGAAAACCCTATGTGATTTCATGTTCTTCTACACTGGAAAAAATGATTGAAAGCGACAAAATGCACAAAGGAATAACAGCTACAGCCGGAGGTTTTTACGGTCCACAAGGACGCGTGTTGCGTTTGAATATTCAAGATGAAGCATTGAATGCTAAAATGGATAATTTTAGTTTTAAAGGAAATAAAATTACCAATCTCGAAATGGAAACTGCCGCTATATACGGACTTTCGGCTCTTTTAGGGCATAATGCATTATCATTAAACGCTATCATTGCCAATCGAGCTTCAGGAACTTTTAGCGAAGATCCTTATAAAGCGGTCGATGAATTGATTGCCTATACGCTGGAGAAAATTGCTTTAGGATAACCATTTTAATTTTTGAAAATTTTAATCATTTGTAGTTTTTAAAAAGTTAATCCTTAATTTTTTTAAAACTACATTTGTTTTTACAACAAAACCACTAATGAAAATAATACTTACAGGTGCTACAGGAGTTTTAGGTTCTCATATTATGTATGAAATTCTGGAACTTTTCATGAAAAATAAAATTGACGGAAAACTTTTTCTTATCGCAAGAAATAAAGGAAAAAATTCCGCTTTAGATCGAATAAACGAGCTTTTATCCAGTAGTTACACCCCTAAAATTATAAAAGACAAAGGCATAGAAAAACTACATGAATACATCGAAATCATCGATACGGATTTGGATTCAATTCAGGATACTTTTTCGAACCAAATAGAAGGCGCTTATTTTATTCATTCGGCTGGATACGTAAATTTATCTACAGATGAAGAACAGCGCGAAAAGATTTTTGATGAAAACACCAAAATCACAAAATCCCTTTTTAATAAATTCCATCCCTTTATAAAAAAATTCATTTATATAGGGACCGCTTTTTCATCAGGAATCCGAAAAGGATTAATTGCGAATGATTTTCACAGTTTAAGTTTCAAACCGGAGCACCGCAATGCGTATGAAAATGCCAAATTCCACTCGGAAAATTTTATTGCCCAAGAATGCAAAAAAATTGGCTTACCCTTCCAAATTCTGCGTCCAAGTGTGATTGGAGGCAAAATGTTAGGAACCGAAAATCAATATTTCATTCCAAAATACATGGTTTTTTATCTTTTAGCAAAGTTTTTTCACTTTACTTCCCAGCGAAAAGGCGAACAAGAAAATGTCCGTTTTATCGTCAATGATGACACCGTTTTGAACATTATTCCTGTCGATTATGTCGCAAAAGTAATTGTAAATACATTTGAAAGAGACGATATTGAACAGCTTAATATTGTAAATAATAAAAGTTTTAATATGGTAAATGGATTGCAGTTAATTATGAAGGAAGTGGGTTACACCAATTTCACTTTAATCCAAAATTCATTGGACTTTAAATACAAAAACGTTATTGAAAAATTGTATTATGAAAGCATTGGTAAGCATTTAAATCCCTATTTCACAACAGCAGCCAACGAATATGATACCACTTTATTGAACTCCATTCTGGAAATACCAAAACTGGATCAGGAAGCGTTTACCAACATGATTCGGTATGCCAGATTGAATAATTTTAAAGATATTAATGTATAATTTTCACACATTTAGACCGTAAATATGACAGCAATAAAAATAGCTGGAGTTCCAGAACATTTTAATCTTCCTTGGCATTTAAGCCTCGAAAACGGAGATTTCGAAAAAGAAAACATCGATTTACAATGGACGGATGTCCCTGAAGGAACTGGCAAAATGTGCCAAATGCTTCGTGATGGAGAAACTGATATTGCCGTAATCCTAACCGAAGGGATCGTAAAAGATATCACTGCCGGAAATCCAAGTAAAATTGTTCAGGTTTATGTAGAAAGTCCGTTAATTTGGGGAATTCATGTAGCTGCAAAATCCAATTATAAAACGTTGGCTGATTTAGAAAACACCAAAGTGGCTATTTCCAGATTAGGTTCCGGTTCGCAATTAATGGCCTATGTCAATGCCGATAATCAAGGTTGGAAAACAGATAATCTGCAATTTGAAATTGTAAATACCATTGATGGCGCCGTTGAGGCTTTGACCAACGGAACTGCCGATTATTTTATGTGGGAACGTTTCATGACAAAACCGCTTGTCGACAAAGGAATTTTCCGCAGAGTTGCTGATTGTCCTACACCTTGGCCCTGTTTTGTAATTGCCGTTCGTGATGAGATTTTGGAAAAACAACCCGATATTATTTCTAAAATTTTAAACATAATCAATCAAACTACTCAAGAATTTAAAGACATTCCGAATATTGACAAAACTTTAGCGTCAAATTACAGTCAAAAAATTGAGGATATAAAAGAATGGCTGTCGTTAACACAATGGTCGCAAAAACCATTATCAGAAAAAATGTTAAACAAAGTTCAAAATCAACTATTTCAACTTAAAATTATCGATAAAAAAGGTACTTTTGAGGATATTGTAAAAACAGTCTAGATTGCTGTTTTTATTTTTACTATGATAAAAATAAAAGAAATTAATTTTCAAGGTATGAAACAGAAATTTCAGGTCAAAAAACCCTGGGATGATGTTATTATTTTTATTTTGAACATATTGATTGCTATTCCCGTTTTTATAATTGTACATCAAAATTTAATTAACCCGAATTGGTTTCTGAATATCGACAGAATAGTTTTGTTTCTATTGATTATTGTTGTTATTCAAATCATTCTGCGATTTCTAAGAACGATTATTCTCTTTTGTATCATCTTCTATTTTTTAATTTTAATTTATGGTTCTACTATTGGAAATTATGGTTTCAACAGCGTTTTTGAAGATTATAATTCAATGATGTATTCCATGTCTGACAATCCATATCCACAAGATATAATTATTGCCAAACTCCTTCCGTTTCCCAATAAATCAAAAATCATCAATGCTATAGAGTACCAAAATCCAAAAATTAGAAATTTTGCAATCATGGCTACTTCTAAACATTTTAAAAACGTTAAAGGATATTCGGATTACAGAACGATCATTCAATGTTTTGCAGTATTTAAAGAAATAAATCACCGATGGAACTATGTGAGCGATCCAAAAGAAGGCGATTATATTGCAACTGCCAGTGAATCCTTGCTATACTTTTCAGGAGATTGCGATGATCATTCCATTTTAATGGCAGCAACTATAAAATCTATCGGTGGAACACCCCGATTAATTCATACTAAGGGTCACATTTATCCAGAAATATTAATTGGTTCTCTAGTAGATTTAGAAAAAGTTAATTTTCTTATTAAGAATGTGTTGTTTGTAAATGAGAGTAGTGAAAAACAGCTACATTATCACATAGATGAGCGCGGGCAGGTTTGGTTAAACCTTGATTACACTGCTACATATCCCGGTGGGCCTTTTTTATCCGAAGAAATTCTGGGTGCATTGACATTGGATTAATCCCTAAAAAAAATATGGTATGTATAAATTCTAAAAAAGGTAATCAAAAAAAAAGCAGCTTTATCTATTCTTTTTAAAAAAGTAGATAAAGTTGAAATTGTATATAGAAATATCCTATATTATCCGTAGTGCGTTATTAGATTATATTAATTTCAAATTATTTATGTTCCTATCAAACACGAACTTGTTGAAATATTGAACCATTGTTAAAGCAAATTGATAATTTATTTAATTAACAATCAATACATTATACTATTTTTCAGTATAATTAGCAACTTATTTATAATGTACTACGGGTTATATTTTTACAATTATAGGCTTAATTTCAATAAGTATTGCATTCCTTTTTTATGGATTATATGTTTTTTTATTGTTAATTACATTAAGCTCAACACTTTTGGTCTGATTAGTAAAAAATGGAATCTAAAACTACTACTAACAGCGGTTCACTATATACGAAATGTGATTGTTTTGTTCCTCGCAATGACAAATACAAATAAAAAACATGAAACCTGGATTCATCTATATAATCACTAATAAATACCAGACTGAACTTATACAGGTGTTATTTCAAATCTTCCACAAAGGACTCTAGAACACAAAGAAAAAGATATCTTAATTCATTTTCTGCTCGTTATAATGCGAATGTTTTAGTATATTATAAGAATTTCAATGGATGGGTGATGCAATAACAAGAGAGAAACAAATAAAAACGGGTCCAAGAGAAGCAAAAAACACTTTAATTCGTTCTACGAACCCAACTTGGAAATATTTATTTGAAGAAACTAAAAATATAATGACGAAATAACTTTCGCAAAACAAAACAAGAAAATGCTAAACCTCCCTAAAGATAAAAAAATAATCCTGTTTGATGGAGTTTGTAATCTCTGCAATTCAGCGGTACAATTCATCATTAAACATGACAAAAAAGATATTTTTAGGTTTGTGGCGCTTCAATCTGATTTAGGTCAAGAAATCATTAAACACATTGGAATTGATGCTAAAAACATTGATAGTATAATTCTCTACCAGCCCGGAATCGCTTATTATTATAAATCGGAAGCAGTATTAGAAATTGCTAAAAATTTAGGTGGGATTTATTATTTTGGAACTTTATTTTCTATTTTTCCTATTTTCTTTACTAATTATATTTACGATTACATTGCTAAAAATCGATATGAATGGTATGGAAAAAAGGAAAGCTGTATAATTCCTACAAAAGAACTTCAAGCTAAGTTTTTAGAATAAAATTAATTAATTATGATAATTATCATGCATTACTTTTAACAGTAATTCTATATTTGACCAACCTTAAAATTTGAATTTATGAAAGACACATCACTTTTTTCTTGGGATAACGGTTCATTTATAATGATTGTCGTATTCGGTTTGGTAATAATTGGATTAGTTGCCGCTGTTTTAATTATGATGAATTCTGATAAAAAAAAAGAATAGCACAAAAAAGAGGATGTCTATACGGACGTCCTCTTGATGATATTAACTATATACAGAAGTTTAACTTCTAATTAATTTTCTGTATTTCAATCGTTTCGGTGTTAAATCACCACCCAAACGTTTCTTCTTATTCTCCTCGTATTCAGAGAAACCTCCTTCAAAATAATACACTTCAGAGTTTCCTTCAAAAGCTAAAATGTGTGTACAAATTCTGTCCAAGAACCATCTGTCGTGAGAAATGACTACCGCACAACCTGCAAAATTTTCCAAACCTTCTTCTAATGCACGAAGCGTATTAATGTCCAAATCATTCGTAGGCTCATCCAATAAAAGAACGTTTCCTTCTTCTTTCAAAGTCATAGCAAGATGCAAACGGTTACGTTCTCCTCCTGAAAGTGTGGATACTTTTTTGTTTTGATCACTGCCTCCAAAATTAAATCGGCTTAAATAAGCTCTGGAATTCACCTGTCTTCCACCCATCATAATTAATTCCTGACCATCACAAAAATTTTCCCAAATTGATTTATCAGGATTAATATTAGAATGCGCTTGATCGACATATGCGATTTTCACTGTTTCTCCAATGGCAAACTCCCCTGCATCAGGTTTTTCTTCACCCATAATCATTCTGAAAATCGTTGATTTACCAGCTCCGTTTGGCCCGATAATACCAACAATACCAGCTTGAGGCAGCGTAAAATTCAAATTGTCATATAATAATTTATCACCATAGGCTTTTGCAACACCTTTCGCTTCAATTACATTGGTTCCTAAACGAGGTCCGTTTGGAATATAGATTTCTAGATTTTCATCTAATGCTTTTTGATCTTCATTTAGCAGTTTATCGTAATTCTGTAAACGTGCTTTTTGTTTTGTTTGACGGCCTTTGGCTCCTTGACGAACCCAGTCCAACTCCCTTTCTAAGTTTTTTCTACGTTTAGAAGCTACTTTTTCTTCTAACGCCATTCTGCTTGATTTTTGATCTAACCAAGAAGAGTAGTTTCCTTTCCAAGGAATTCCTTCTCCTCTATCTAACTCTAAAATCCAACCTGCAACATTATCCAAGAAATATCTATCGTGAGTTACAGCGATAACTGTTCCTGCATATTGAGCTAAATGTTGTTCCAACCAAAGAACACTTTCGGCATCCAAGTGATTCGTAGGCTCATCCAAAAGCAAAACGTCAGGTTGTTGCAACAACAAACGACATAAAGCCACACGGCGACGTTCTCCTCCAGAAAGATTTCTAATTGGAGTATCAGCATCCGGAGTACGTAACGCATCCATCGCTATTTCTAATTTTGTATCGATTTCCCAAGCTCCAAGCGCATCAATTTTATCTTGTAATAACGCTTGACGATCCATCAATTTTTCCATTTTATCGGCATCTTCGTAAACTTCTGGAAGACCAAAGCTATCGTTGATTTTATTGAATTCGTCTAATACTGCCATTGTTTCAGCAACTCCTTCTCTTACAATTTCAATAACCGTTTTACTATCATCTAAAATAGGTTCTTGTTCTAAATAACCAACCGTATAGCCTGGCGCAAAAACTACATCTCCTTGGTAGTTTTTATCTACACCTGCAATAATTTTTAATAAAGAAGATTTTCCTGAACCATTTAAACCCAAAATACCAATTTTAGCTCCATAAAAGAAACTCAAATAGATGTTTTTAAGTACTGGTTTATCTGCTCCTTGATACGTTTTACTCAATTTTGACATTGAGAATATCACTTTTTTATCGTCTGCCATTTTTTTTAATTTAAAATTTAAAATTCAACATTTAAAATAATTATTAAAGTCTGCCTTTAAGCGAACTAAAAACCCATGCATTAGCCAAAAAACCAACGCCTACGGCTGCAAATCCCCAACCGGCTACATCATCATATCTGAAAGCGCCTAATGCTATAAGCAACAAACCCATTATAATCATTATTAAAGTAGCCCAACCTAAGATAGTATTTTTATTCATTCCCATATTTAGGTAAATTATGTTTTATGCCGAAGTTTCGGAGTGCAAATATCGGTAATTTTAGTCGCTAATTAAATATTTTATAAAGCATTTCTCTTAATAAATCCGATTGTGACAATGCGTTAGCACCAACACCTTTACTTTTTACATCAATATCTCTTAAAGCCCCTACAATTTGACTTACTTTTTTCATGGGATAATTCTTCAAAGCCACATCATATTCTTTCAAAAAAAACGGATTTACGCCTAATACCGCAGCAACATTTTTAGAGTTTCTGTCTTTTAACCCATGGTATTTCAGTAATTGAATAAAAAAACCAAAAACCAAACTCGTAGTAACCACCATGGGATTGTCTTTTGGATTTTGGGCAAAATTTTCGGCAATTGTATATGCTTTTAACTGGTTGCGCTCTCCTAATGCTTTGCGTAATTCAAATACATTAAAATCTTTACTGAAACCTATATTTTCCTCAATATGTTTTGGAGTTATTGTACTTCCAGCAGGCAGGATTATCTGTAATTTTTCCAGTTCGTTGTTTATTTTGCTTAAATCCGTCCCTAAAAACTCCACTAGCATCGCATTTGCTTTAGGTTCAATCGAATATTTTTTCCCAGCCAAAACGCGTTTAATCCACTCGCCTACTTGGTTTTCATACAATTTTTTACTCTCATAAACGACACCATGCTTCGCTAATAGTTTTGTTAGTTTTTTTCGTTTATCCAACGTTTTATATTTGTAACAAAAAACCAAAACGGTTGATGACATTGGGTTTTCAGCATAACTTTCCAGTTTATCAATCGTCCGAATCAAATCTTGTGCTTCTTTTACAATCACAACTTGGCGTTCTGCCATCATTGGATACCGTTTCGCTGTTGAAACAATATCTTCGATTGAAACATCCCTTCCGTATAAAACGGTTTGATTAAAGCCTTTTTCTTCTTCAGTTAATACTTTTTCTTCTATGTAATCAGATAATTTATCAATATAATAAGGCTCTTCTCCCATCAAAAAATAGATGGGTTTAATGTTGCCGCTTTTAATATCATTTACAATTTTTACAACCTCGTCCATTTCTTTTTGTTTAAAGTTTGAAGTTTAAAGTTTGTTGCTTCGAATGAAACTTTAAACTTTAAATTTTAAACTTATTTAATACTTTTGCTTTATGCAAAAACTAAATTTTCAACTTTATAACTTTCGGTTCAAAAATAGCGAAAATAAAGTCTCAATTTTTGATGAAATAAGGAAAAAATTTATCATTCTTACTCCCGAAGAATGGGTTCGTCAGCATGTAATCCAGTTTTTATTGGAAGAAAAAAAATACCCTAAATCATTGATAAATGTAGAAAAAATTCTAAAAGTCAATGGCTTGCGTAAAAGATATGACGTTGTTGTTTTCAATCCTGATGGTTCTATTTTCATTTTAATCGAATGCAAGGCCCCCGAAATAAAAATTGCACAAGCGACTTTTGACCAAATTGCCCGTTATAATATGACGATGCAAGCCCAATTTTTGATGGTGACTAATGGATTGAATCATTACTTTTGCAAAATGGATTTTGAAAATGAAAAATATCAATTTTTACCTGAATTACCAATGTATGAAATCCAATAATCAAATAATTTAAATGGAAATAGCTGTTGTCATACTCAATTGGAACGGAGTACAATTATTAGAACAATTTTTACCTTCGATAGTACAATATTCACCTGAAGCTACTATATATATTGCCGATAATGCTTCAACAGATGATTCCATTTCATTTGTATTGGCTAATTTTCCTTCTGTCAAAATTGTAAAAAACGATAGTAATTTAGGTTTTGCAGACGGTTATAATGAAGCATTGAAACATATTGATGCAGAAATTTACGCTTTAGTCAATTCCGACGTTGAAGTTACTAAAAATTGGCTACAGCCTATCCTTAAAACTTTCGAAAACGAAGCCGAAACTGCCATTATCCAGCCTAAAATATTAGATTTTAAGCGTAAAGAATACTTTGAATATGCTGGTGCTGCGGGAGGATTTATAGACCAATATGGTTATCCGTATTGTCGTGGACGTATTTTTGATACTTTAGAAAAAGATTACGGACAATACAATGATAACTGTGAAATATTCTGGGCTTCAGGAGCTTGTTTTTTTATACGAAGCTTGGTTTATAAGGAATTAAAAGGTTTTGATGCCGATTTTTTTGCCCATCAGGAAGAAATTGATTTGTGCTGGCGTGCAACCAATAAAGGATATAAAATAAAATACAATTCAGAATCGGTTGTTTATCATGTTGGCGGAGCCACTTTGCAGCAAGGAAATCCAAAGAAAACATATTTGAATTTTAGAAATTCCTTATTAATGTTAACTAAAAATTTACCTAAAGATAAATTGTACTGGATTCTGTTTTGCAGAATGATTTTGGACGGAGTTGCCGGATTGCATTTTCTTTCACAAGGCAAATTCAGCCATTTTCTAGCGATACTAAAGGCACATGGTTCCTTTTACAAATTATTTTCAAGTAATTTAAAAAAAAGAAACAAATTTCAAACCGAAAAGTACTACAACACAAAAAGTATCGTTTACTCCTATTACATCAACAGTGGCAAGGTTTTTGCTAAATAATTTTAACATTAATTTATGTATAATTTCTAACTTTTAAAAACTAAATTTACAAATCAAATCTTTAAAAAAAAATTATGAGAAAAATAGTAATTGCGTTATCAGTATTAGCTGTTTTAACTTCTTGTGTTTCTAAAAAGAAATACGCCGATTTAGAAGCCAGAAACAAAGAAACCCAAGATTTATTGAATTCTGCTACTGTAAAATTAAATTCTTGCTTGGAAGAAAAAGCGGGACTTTCTGCAACTGTAGCCGGTTTA
This sequence comes from Flavobacterium galactosi, assembly GCF_048158585.1. NCBI lineage: Bacteria > Pseudomonadati > Bacteroidota > Flavobacteriia > Flavobacteriales > Flavobacteriaceae > Flavobacterium > Flavobacterium galactosi. The sequence continues at coordinate 51,337 of NZ_JBLNKV010000007.1, read as the reverse complement.
AAAGAACACAATCAAACACTGATCAGTACGTCTAAAGATATGACGGTATTGACCACTAAAGGGGCTGAAAATATTGAGAAAGCTTTAGAATCTATCAAAGAAAAAGATTTGAAAATCAGTAGAATGCAAGATGCATTAACTAAGAAAGACAGTGTTACACTTGCTGTTGTTACTAGTTTAAAAAGTGCTGTTGGAATTTCTGATCCAGATATTGAAATAAATGTTGAAAAAGGAGTTGTATTTATCTCTATTGCAGACAAATTATTATTTAAAACTGGAAGTTATGATGTAACTGACAAAGCAAAAGCAGTATTGGCTAAGGTTGCTAAGGTTGTTAATGACAAGCCAGATTTTGAATGTATGGTTGAAGGACATACTGATAGCGTTCCTTATATTGGAAACGGTGTTTTACTTGACAATTGGGATTTAAGTGTGAAACGTTCAACTTCTATCATTCGTGTATTGACAAATCAATTAGGTGTTAAGCCAGAACAATTAATTGCTGCAGGAAGAAGTTCTTACGTTCCTTTAGTTGCTAATGATTCAGCTGAAAATAGAGCTCGTAACAGAAGAACTCGTATCGTTGTATTGCCTAAAATCGATCAGTTTTATGAAATGATTGAAAAAGAAATGAAAAAACAACAAAAATAATTTAAGGTTTTAAATACTTTATTACAGAGAAAAAGCAGGTCAATTGACCTGCTTTTTTATATCCCTACCTTTTTAATAACCAATTAAATATAAATTAAGAATAGTATTTTTAAATAACTAAATTTCTAATCTAAAGTTATTTGTTTTTAAGTTTTATATGATTTAACTTTTTTACAAATAGGCCATATCATTTGTTGGGCAATAGCATTATAAAATAAAAAAATTACTTTATACCATAATTAAGCGGCAACATATCACCTACTTTCTTTTCCGAAATTTTACCTGAAAATAATATACTTTCTATATTAGAATTATTTCCGTACTTATAAATATAAAAACTATCTGTCTGAAAAGTAATCTTAGATTCTTCGATTCTATTAAAAGCTATGTTGTAAGAAGCTACGATATCTTTAATATTTTCATTTTGAATTTCACCTTTTGGTTGTGGTAAAATTTCAACTTTTACAAAATCTTCTTTTTCAATAATTCTAAAACATTTAAGCGGATCCATATTGTTATCGCCATAAAACAATAAAAATTTATTTTTCCCCCAATCTTTTTTAGCAAAATTTCTAAAAAACTGAATTTGAGATCCCTGATACGTTTTTTCTCTTCTTTCCAGAACAGCGACTGAATTATCAATATCTTCAAATCTGCTTACACCTCCATAAAAGTTTTTTATAACGTGATTAGAATTAATGCTTAATTTATTAAAAGTAACTTCAAAAACTACTAATTCAAAATCAATTTTATATCCTAAAGAAGCATTTACAATCGTCAAAGGTTTATCTGATGAAGCTGTAAAAATTAGTTTCTCTTTATCATATTTAAAACGAAGATCCGATTCATTTTTTATAATGGTCGATTTTGTATTATTTGTTTTACCTAAAAAATATTCTCTAAATATTTTTAATTTCTGCTCTCTGGTAAATAATTCATTTGTTGTGATCACAACTTCTTTAAGTTCGTTTTTCGAAACCGACATAGTAACATTTAATGGTTTAGCAACATCCAAACTTGTAAGGTATTCGGTTTGATAACCCATCGAGCTAATTACTAAAATATTATTAGCATTAGGCTCATACTTAATAGTAAAATTTCCATTCGAATCAGAAATCGTGGAAATTGTAGTTCCATCAAAATAAATATTTACACCTTCTAACGGAATATTATCTTTAACCGAAATTTTTCCTTTTAATGTGTTTTGTGAGAATGTAGCAATAGAAGAAAATAAGAATAATAAAAGAATATTTTTTTTCATAAAATAAAAAAATGGTTTGGTTAAATTATTTGCTAATTAACCAAACCATTTTCTATTATCCTAAACAATGCAAGACTTATTCTTACAAAATATCCAAACTTCCTTTTCCTTCTCTTACTACAATAGGTTCATCACCAGACAAATCAATAATGGTAGATCCCATATTGTCACCATAACCCCCATCGATAACCAAGTCAACAAGGTTTTGCCATTTCTCGAAAATGAGCTCTGGATCAGTTGTATATTCTATTACATCATCATCGTCATGAATCGAAGTAGAAACAATTGGATTGCCTAATTGACGTACAATTTCAAGTGCAATTGAATTATCAGGAACCCGAATTCCGACTGTTATTTTCTTTTTGAATTCTTTTGGTAAGTTATTATTGCCTGGTAAAATAAAGGTATAAGGTCCTGGCAAAGCTCTTTTTAATAGTTTAAAAGTTGCTGTATCAATTTGTTTCACATAATCAGATAAATTACTCAAATCGTGACAAACAAATGAAAAATTAGCCTTGTCCAATTTAATTCCTTTTATCTTGGCAATACGTTCTAGGGCTTTTGTATTCGTAATATCACATCCTAATCCATAAACGGTATCTGTTGGATAAATTACTAAACCACCATCTTTTAAAACCTTAACTACTTTGGAAATTGCCGCTTCGTTGGGTTTCTCTGAGTATATTTTTATAAATTGAGCCATAGTTTTAGTTTAAAGTTAAAATGTTTAAAGTTTAAAGTTCTTCTAAACAGACAACTTTAAACCTTAAACTTGAAACAAATTTTTATCCGATAATATCCAATTTTGCAAATCGTAACAATAATTTCTTGATTCCGCCGATTTCAAACTTGATTTCGGCTTTTTTATCAGCGCCAACACCTTCTAAGTTGATGACTTGTCCTTTACCAAAACGCTCGTGCATAACCACATTTCCTGCAACCAGTTTATTATCAAATAGATTCGCACTTCCAGAAGAAACGGAATTACTAGTAACTGGCTTCAATTTACGAATATTTATATCCGGTTTAGGTTCGTTATCGGTAACCTGTTTTGGAGGTGTACTTCCTATTGGTTTTGCCAAACGCAATTTGGATTTATCCACATCACCAAAAATATCACTGTCAATCATTGGTTTATAACGGTAATTATTTTCAGGAGGAGTCATATATTCTAGATACTGACTGTCGATTTCTTCAATAAAACGTGAAGGTTCGCTATCAGTTAATTTTCCCCAACGGTAACGAGATTGTGCGTAAGTCAAATAGGCTTGATGTTCCGCTCTTGTTAAAGCTACATAAAATAAGCGACGTTCTTCTTCCAGTTCGCTTCTGGTACTCATACTCATGGCACTCGGAAATAAATCCTCTTCCATTCCTACCACAAAAACATGAGGGAATTCTAATCCTTTAGCCAAGTGAATGGTCATCAATGCTACACGATCTTCGTCACTGGTATCTTTATCTAAATCCGTCGCTAAGGCCACATCCTCCATAAACTCAGATAATGCACCTCGAGCTCCGTCAACTTCTTTTTGCCCTTCTGTAAAATCCTTGATACCGTTTAATAATTCCTCAATATTCTGGATTTTAGCCATTCCTTCCGGAGTTGCATCTTTCTTTAATTCTTGAACTAATCCCGTTTTTTTAGCAACATGATCAGCAAGATAAAAGGCATCCTGATTTTCATTTATGGCTTGAAAACTTTGAATCATAGTGACAAAATCAAGTAGTTTTTGTTTCGTTCCCGAATTCAGTTTTAAGTCAATTCGCTCAATATTTTGCATCACTTCAAAAATAGAACGCTTATAATGATTGGCCGCAATGGTTAATTTCTCAATAGTTGTATTTCCAATTCCACGAGCTGGATAATTGATTACTCGAACCAATGCTTCCTCATCTTTTGGATTGATAACCAATCGCAAATAACACAACACATCCTTCACTTCTTTTCTTTGATAAAAGGAAAGTCCGCCATAAATTCGATACGGAATATCTCTTTTTCTCAACGCATCTTCCATCGCACGAGACTGCGCATTGGTACGATACAAAATGGCAAAAGCTCCATTAGGTAACTGGTTTTGCATTTTTTGCTCCCAAATGGTACTAGCTACAAATCGGCCTTCCTCGTTATCTGTTAAACTGCGGTGCACTTTTATTTTTGGACCAAAATCATTGGCTGTCCAAACTATTTTATCCAGCTTGACTTTATTTTTATCGATAATGGTATTTGCTGCTTCCACAATATTTTTTGTAGAACGGTAATTTTGTTCCAATCGAAAGGTTTTCACCCCTTCATAATCTTTCTGGAAATTAAGGATATTATTGATATTTGCCCCACGAAATGCATAGATACTTTGTGCATCATCACCTACCACGCAGATATTCTGAAATTTATCTGATAATGCTCTAACAATCAAATATTGAGAGTGATTTGTATCTTGGTACTCATCAACCAAAATGTAACGAAAACGGTTTTGATATTTAGCCAAAACTTCAGGAAAACGAGTCAACAGCTCATTGGTTTTCAATAGCAAATCATCAAAATCCATTGCTCCTGCTTTGAAACATCGATCTACATAATTTTGATAAATTTCCCCCATTCGAGGTTTTTTAGACATGGCATCGGCTTCTTGCAAATCAGGATCATTGAAATAGGCTTTAACGGTAATCAAACTATTTTTGAAATTGGAAATCCTGCTCAAAACCTGTTTTGGTTTGTATACATCTCTGTCCAATTGCATTTCCTTGATAATTCCAGAAATGGCACGAAGTGAATCTTGAGAATCATATATGGTAAAATTCGAAGGATAGCCTAAATGTTCCGCTTCTGAACGAAGAATTCGAGCAAAAACCGAGTGAAAGGTTCCCATCCAAAGATTTTTAGCTTCGCCGGCACCTACAATATCCGAGATACGTTTTTTCATTTCTCGAGCTGCTTTGTTGGTAAAAGTCAAAGACAGAATGCTAAACGCATCTACTCCCTGATTCATCAAATAAGCAATTCTTATGGTCAACACCCGCGTTTTACCAGAACCTGCTCCTGCAATAATTATCATAGGACCGTCTTTTTGTAAAACGGGTTCGCGTTGCGCTTCGTTAAGTTGATCGATATATTTATGCATGGAAATTTTTAAATTATATTATGCAAAAATAGCGATTTTGAATGAGGTTTTAAGTGCCAAAAAATAACAATTGGTGAATTCATTTTGCTATTCATTTTAATATGACATTCTTGTATTTATTATTTGAAAAACACATCGTAGGCAAATCGAATTAATGTACCGATTACAACCACCAAAAAGAAAATCCGAATGAACCTATTTCCTTTATTTATGGCTAATTTTGCTCCAATCCATCCGCCAAAAGCATTACTGGCCGCCATCGGTATGGCTATTGCCCAAATAATTTTACCTTTCAAAATAAACAAACAAATGGAACCAAAGTTAGTCGACAGATTCACCATTTTAGCATTTGCGGAAGCGTGCAAAAAATCAAATCCCATGATAGCGATAAATGCCACAACCAGAAAACTACCCGTTCCAGGACCAATAAATCCATCGTACAAACCCACTATAAAACTGATTGCAATCGCATTTAAAATTTGTGTTTTGGGCGAATGCGTTTTTTCAATATGTTGCCCAAAATTCTTCTTTGCGTAGGTATAAACGACTAAAAATGAAAGAACAACCAGCAATAATGGTTTCATAAAATCATTACTCACATACGTCAATAATGTAGAGCCTAAAAATGCCGAAGGAAAAGCTAAAAGCATCATGATCCCAAGCAATTTCCAGTTCATATCGACCTTTTTAAGATATTGATAGGCTGCAAAAGAAGTACCGCTAAAAGCAGGAACTTTTAAGGTTCCAATAACTGTTGAAACTGGCAAATTAGGCAACAATATCAAACCCATGGGCGTTTGTATTAGTCCGCCACCGCCTACAATCGCATCTATAAATCCTGCAGCAAAAGCGGCTAAACAAAGTAAAACCAATACATAAGTTTCCATTCTAATAATCGATATTAAATATTCAGGTCTAAATGGTAAAAATACTATTCGAATTGATTTATTGCTAATAAAATCAAGTTGATTTATAATCAAAAAAGTATATTTTTGCTTCTATAAATCTTAAAAGCAAAATGGAATCAATACCAATCATAGAATTATTAAGTTATACTTTACCGGCAGTTGTTACAGGGGTTGTGGCCTATTATTTTTTTGATCTTCATACCAAAAACGAAGAAGGAAGACGCCGTTATTTATTAAACAAAGAAGCACAAAAAAACGCTTTGCCCTTACGCTTACAAGCTTTTGAGCGCATGACGTTGTATATGGAACGCATCAATCCTACAAAATTATTGATTCGAATTGCTCCTCTTTCACAAGATAAAAATGATTATGAAAATCTTATAATTGCCCAAATCGAACAGGAGTTTGAACATAATTTGACACAACAAATTTATATGTCTGATGAATGTTGGACCATTATTGTGACAGCTAAAAATACTACCATTCAAATGATTCGTAAGGCCAACATGAGTGATCGTGTCGACAGTGCTGATAAATTGCGTGAAGTACTTTTAAATGATTTAATGGAAAAACAATCTCCAAGTAATGCGGCTTTAGCTTATATCAAAAACGAAGTGGGGCAATTGTGGTAGAATATTAATTTGTTTTACTCTAACAAAACTCAATAATAAGACCATTTCTTAAATGAACTTATATTCCTTATATGGTTATAAATACAAACCATATAAGGAATATAAGTTCATTTAAGTTAAAAAATAGTAGACAAAATTCTATGTTTAATTGCTATTCTCTCAATAATCGATTTAATTGAAATTGTTCGCTTTCATCTAAATTCGGTAAAATTCTTTCGAAAGAAGCTCTCATCGTCGCATTCTTCAATAATCTTCTAATGTTATCTCTTCCAAATTTCGAAAATTGCCACATATGATGTGTTGTTGCTTTTACCAAATTTTTCAATACTTCATCATTGATAATATTAAAAGCAAGCAGTTTCTCTAAAGCATCTTGACAGATGGTTGCTTCATAATTAGACGATGAATAATTAATTAATTCATCTATCAATTGTTCTTTATTTATTGAATAATTGGGTGTTGACAATGCTAACGACAACCATAAAGTACGCAGATTGTAATCACTAAAACCAATCCAATCTTTTGATTTATCCAAATATCTAGCGCGTTGTTCCGGAAAATTATTCCATAAATTATAGAATGCTATTTCTTGTGTTTGATAGGATTTATCATCTAATAAAGTTTCATATTGTGTTCTAAAATTTTCCGGAATTTCATTTAGTGTAGCAGCAACCGCTTGACGAACTTGTATGTTTTTGGTTTCCAAAGCCAAGCTTAAAAGTGCGACTTTACCTTCAAATTTAACTTCTTTTAATTGATTGACTATTGCTTCTTTAACCGTAAAATAAACATCAGATTGTAATGTTTCAGCAAAAAAATATTCTTTCTCTAATAACGGTTTATTTCTTAATTTTTCTACTTCAAATAATATTTGAATTGCCTTATTTTTATTTAATAACGCATTAGCTTGTTGTGTATTAAAAACAGTTATTTCAAGCCATACTTTACTAAAACTATTCAAGTCATAATGTGACAATTTTTTAATTTCAGCAAAGAAATCTTGTGTATTTACCGTTTGAAACGAATGTTTTTTCAAATAACATTTTACTGCTTTTTTAAAAGCCTTTTTGCCTATTGCTTCGTGTAAAACATGCAATGCCCAAGCGCCTTTTTGATAGAAAGTCAACGAACTGGCTTTGGCGTTCAAAACTGGAATTGTATCGGTTCTGGAAGCAAACTTTAATTGTTGTGCCGATTCATATAATTTGGAATAAAAATAATCTTCCCCATAAATTTCCTTTTCGGCTAATAAGGCATAGTAGGTAGCAAAACCTTCCTGAAGCCAATGCTGCTTACTACTTTCGGCAGTGACTAAATTACCAAACCATTGGTGCGCCAATTCATGTGCATTCACATTCGTATAACTTCGGTCTTCAAAACCAGTTGAATCTACCACATATCGCGTGGAGAATAAAGTTGCCGACGTATTTTCCATACCGGCATACAAGAAATCACGAACGGGAGCTTGTTTATAAATTTCCCAAGGATACTTCACTCCTATTTCCTTTTCCAAAAAATCAAATAATTGCTTTGAATACCGATAGGTCGCTTCAAATTTAGATTTATCTTTTTGTTCATAATACATTTCTAAAGGAATTCCCGAATTTGATTTCTGAGTTTGTTTTTCAAATTTCCCGATGGCGAGCATCAGTAAATAAGAACTCATCGGTTTTTGCATTTGGTATTGCCAAACCGAAAGTCCATTGAGTTCCGACTTAAATTTCAAAACTCCATTTGAAAGTACTTGATAGTCTTTATTATATACAATATTCAAATTGAAAACCACTTTTTCATTCCCATCATCAAAACTTGGAAACCAATGACTGGTATATTTCCCTTGTCCCTGTGTCCAAATTTGCTGATTATCATTTGTTTCAGATCCTATGAAATACATGGTTTGTTTTGGCTTAGCCAAATAATGAAAAGTCAGACTATTTTTTCCTTTTTTAAATGGAAAAATAATTTGCAATTGTTTTTGTGTGTTGCTAAAATTGATAGGTTTCCCGTTCAGTTTCAAATTAGAAAATTCCATGCTTTGCGCATCAATTTTAATGGTATCAATGGCTATCAAAACTTCAAAATCATAATCAACATCTCCAGAAACTGTTTTTTCAATTGGATTAACAGCAATTTTTCCTAAAACCGATTTAAAATCAACAAATTGCGTCTGTTGGGCGAATGTTATTGTGGATAGTAAGAGGAAAAGGTATTTCATTGATTGCAAAGATTAAACTAAGATTTTCAAAGTTACAAAGGTTTACCAAACTAATAGTACAAATTTTGTAAGTTTACCCCCTGAAAAACCTCAAGAAAATCCCATTGAAAAAGAAAGCCCTATTTAATTGGAGCAGCGGAAAAGATTCTGCGCTTGCTTTATATAAAACATTACAAAATTCAGAATTCGAAATTAGCTGTTTACTTACCAGCGTAAATCAACAATTCCAACGTATTTCCATGCATGGTGTTCGAGTAGAATTATTGGAACAGCAAGCAAAAAGTATTGGATTACCGCTTGAAATTATGCAAATTCCAGAAATGCCCACGATGGAAGTCTATGAAAAAGTTATGCAGGAAACATTGACAAAACTAAAAGACCAAGGTATTACGCATTCTATTTTTGGAGATATATTTCTGGAAGATTTACGTAAATACCGAGAAGACAAATTAGCCGAAATAGGATTCAAAGGCGTTTTCCCGCTTTGGAAAATTCCAACACAAGATTTGATTCAAGAATTTATAAGTCTGGGTTTCAAAACGATTGTCGTTTGTGTAAACGAACGGTTTCTTGACAAAAGCTTTGTAGGTCGTGTTATCGATCAGGATTTTATCAACGATTTACCTGAAAACGTGGATGTTTGCGGAGAAAATGGCGAATTTCACACCTTTACTTTTGATGGTCCTATATTCTCTGAATCCATAGATTTTGAAATTGGCGAAGTTGTTTATAGAAAATACGAAAAACCAAAAGAGGAAGATTCCTCAAATACCGCTTGCGACACGAGTGCTTCCGATGCATTTGATTTCGGGTTTTGGTATTGTGATTTAGTAGCTAAGTAATTTTAATTAAACTTATGGACTAAAAGTTCGTAGTTTTGGGAGGAAGACTTAAAATCTACACGGTTGCAGACCAAATATTAGCCACAAATTAATTAGTGGTAATTCGTGAAATTCGCGGCATTTTTTTTAGGAACTAAGTGCATCGATTTAAAGTATAATTTGAGTCCAATAAAAAACTCCGAAGTCTTGAGACATCGGAGTTTTTTATTAGATAATGATTAAAAAATTTTTAATCCAATTTTGGTAAAGAAAAACTATCAAAAACACTTTTTTCTTTCATAAGCGCTTCAATTTCATTTGATTTTCTAGGTGCTTCTAAAGATAAATTAACTGGACCATTAGCTGTAATTAAAATATCATCTTCGATTCGTACGGCAATTCCCCACCATTTTTTATCACAATCGCTTCCTTTCGGAATATAAATTCCAGGTTCGACTGTGACCACCATATTTTCCTCAAAATTATTATACAAACCTGGATTATGAACATCTAACCCAATGTGATGCGAAGTCCCATGCGGAAAATATTTTCGAGATTCATCTGCCGTTTTAGTAATTCCTAATTTCAACAAACCATCACTGATTGTTTTGCGTGCCGCAACATCCGGAGCACTAAAGCTATTTCCTGTTTTTGCGGTAGCAATACCTGCTTCTTGGGCATCATAGACTAAATCATAAATTAGCTTTTGCTCAGTAGAAAATTTTCCGTTTGCAGGAATAGTTCGCGTTACATCAGCGCTGTAGCCGTGATATTCTGCCCCTAAATCCATTAAAACCAAATCATTTTCCACCTTCATTTTGCTGTTTTCAATATAATGCAATACACAACCATTATTTCCGGCTCCCACTATTGATGGATACCCTTCAAACTCACTGCCATATTTTTTATACACAAACTCATGGACACCTTGTATTTCGGTTTCAGACATTCCCGGATGCATCGCTTTCATGATTTCACGTTGTCCCATTGCTGAAATTCGAACGGCTTTAGTTAGCAAAACCATTTCTTCTTTGGATTTTTTCTCCCGCAAACTCGCCATGTAAGTTGCAATCGATTTGGTATCGGTAGTTGCTTTTTGTGTAGTAATACTTTTTTTAGCATTAATTTCATTTTGCAAATTAGAATCTATTTGCTTTTCTGCTTTTACATCATATCCAATTTGAGTTTTAAAAGCTTCAATTAATTTGTACAAATCGGCTTTGTCGCGTTTTGAATTTCTGGTGTCATTTTCAAATTCCTTAAAAAGCACATTGTTAAAACTCATATAATCAATCCCAGAATTTAGAAACTCTTTTCCATTTAAAGCGACCTCAAAACCTAAATCCTTTTTAGCACCTTCCGTTCCCAGGCGTATTCCAGTCCACTGCTCCGCTTTTGGATTTTTTTCCTGTACATAAAGAATTTCGTTATAGTTTTTTCCGTCTTTATCCGTTTGATTATTCGAAAAAATAACCAAAACACAATTGGGTTCTTTGTATCCTGTTAAGTAATAAAAATCAGGATCTTGATGGTACACATAATCAACATCATTGGCTCGATTCCGAACAGGATTTCCAAAAAATACTGCAACGCTATTATTTGGCATTTTTTTACGCAAAGCTTCTCTTCGTTCTTTGTGAAATTGAGCCGACAAGTAGTCGTTTGGAGTTCCATTTTGTGCTATCGAAGTACAAACAAATAGTACAGTGAGGATAAAAGAAAGTCTAAAAGTCATCTATTTAAAGGTTAGGGTTTTAAATGCTACAGAAAACATTTATATATTGTTAATTAGGAGTAAATATAAATAATTTCATGTTTAATATATAACTTTTCCGGGTAGAATTGTTTATAATTTTAGTCTAAACATAGAAAAAGGGCACATAAAAGTTAAAAAACTTCGAGTACTCTTTTCAGAAGTGCCACATAATTCTAGAATTAACCCTAACTAAATGGTATGAAAAATGTTGTAAAATACACTTATAATTTACTTTTTGTATTCTAATCCGGGACCATCACAGCTTTTCCAAGTACTTGATAAATTGTTCTTATCAGTAAAATAAAGTACCTCTTTTAGGTTTCCATAACAGTTTCCTATAATCTCGCTGTCATTGGGATATGTCAATTCTAAATACATTCCGTCCGAATCAGTTGTAGCAGCATATGTTCCTGAAATGGTTGCTTTAATCATATTTCTTTCTCTGGATTTTGTAAATGTTCCATTAGAGTTGAACAAATAAAATTCTTGCCATTCCATTGCAGAACCTGTAGTTTCTGAATTAGCAATAGAACCCGACATTTTAACCAAAGTCCATTTTCCGTAATAACCCGTATTATCTGTTGTTACAACATCTTTTGAACAGGAATTAAAAACAGAAAGAAAAGCAATAAGAATAGTAAAATGTTTCATATATCAGTTTTTACAGCTACAATATAGATGATGCCAATTATAAAAGGTTGCGTCAAATTATAATTATTTATTTTTTTAATGCTAAAATAAATTAGTCCAAATTAGTACCAATTACAACTAACTTTTTTAATGTCCTTTTATCTTTCTTCATACATTTTTAGCAACTGCGTCACCGTATTCCAATTTCGGATTGTGGCAGTAACATTCAGTTTTTTCTCGATGTATTTTTGATCAAAACGTGTTTTTCCAGCACCAACGGCGTATTTAATAAAAATTCTACTGCCATCAATACTAGCTTCATCCGGTTTAAACTGACTAATTTTCAAATCATTTATACTGTTGCTTTGCAAAGCGGTAGAAATAAACGCCACGTATAACTTCTTAGTATCAATATCTTTTTCTTTCAAAAAAGGATTGTTCTTGAGACAGGCTTCTAAATCCGCAGGACCTATAACCACAATAGGCACCTCATGTCCAAAAACTTTGAAAATTTCCTGCTTGATTTGAAAACCAACTTTGGAAGCATTTTCCTCTTCCGTATCCACAAAAACATTTCCTGATTGTATGTAGGTTACCACATTTTGAAAACCTATAGCTTCCAAAGTAGTTTTCAGCGCCTCCATTTTTATCATGTTGTGACCGGAAACATTGATACCACGAAGTAATGCGAGATGAGTTGTCATTTTTAATACTTTTTAAGTGTTCAAAGATATTGCGTTTGAAACGGAATTCACAATTTAATTGATTGGAATCATTGCATAAAAATTCTGAAATGAGAAAACGTAGAAGAAATATTTTGATTGTTTAGAATTTCTTTTAAAGGCAATTTTATAAAAAAAGAACCTCGCTAAAGAAGACTCAAACGAGGTATTTTATAGTTTTTTTCTTTAATCTTTAGGAGGGGAACACAATTGATAGTATTATCAAATTCGCACCTTTACAACAACTTTTTTTACTTTAGAAATTTGTTCCGCTTTTACACAAGGTCTATGAAGATCATCTGGAAAAAACAAGGTAAACATTCCTTCTTCTACTCTAATTAAAGAGGTTTCTCCTTCAAAAAATGAATAATCTTTTTCTTCATCAGTAAAAATCATTTTTTGATTTTTTTTAGTCGTAACTCCCATCAATTCAACACCTTTTATAATATATTGGATATCGATATGCTGAATGTGTCCTTCTAATTTACAATCTTCTACTTCCTTTGTATCATATTCCTGCACTATTGCAAAAACAGCGTCATTGTCAATTTGATATTTACCCGACTCTATTTGAGCTAAATCAGTGTTTCTAATAAATTCAAATCCTTTAGCGATTCTTTCGCTTAGGTTCCAATAAAGTTTATAATTTTCAATTTTATCCAGTATCATTTTATATTTTTAATTGATAAGTAAATCGTCATGATAGACTTTTTTATTTTGCGAAGATATTGTGTTTGGAGGGAGTTTTTGAATTTTAATTTATGAGCTTAAATAGTAAAACTAAAATCAATATGAAAAAAATCAATAAAATTGCAGGTAAAAGCAAGTTTAAAATAGATTTACCTATAGATAATTTCTGTACTTCTGATATTCCAATTACACATAATACAAATGACCAAATCCCTAATATAAGTTCGATAATAAAAAAGCCATAATAAATAACACTCTCTACTAATCCTGAGCTATAAAAATCATTTTCCGATTTAAACATTGTTTCGCCATAAATCGCAATTTGAGGAATAAGTATAATTAAACTAAGTATAGAAGGAAACAAAGCATAAGCAAGAATTCTTAATATAGATTCCGTATTTCCCTTTCCATTCAACCAACTACCAGACCAACTTATCAATGCTGAATAAATATAATAAGTAATCCATCCAAATAGGCCTCCAAAAATAATACTAATTAAGATTATTGCCCAAATGGAATAATTATCTCCCATATTTTTAGTTGATGCTCTATCAAAAGATCGAAGCATACCAGCAAGAAATAATAATATATATAAATGTTTTTCGTAATTGTAATCATTTATAAACTTGAAAGCTTCTCTTGGAGATGTCAATATTTTTATAAAAATATCACTTTCAAAGATTTTATTTTTTTCAGGTAAATCTTCTAAATCATTCATTTTTTAGTTTTTCTTTTGATTTGATTTATGATTTTAATTTTTGAGGTAAATCAATTGTGACAAAGACTTTGAATACGGATTCAACAGCTGTAATTAGTCTTTTTCCACAAACCCTTTTTCCTTTAGATTATTATAAACTTTTTCTCCAATCTCTTTTCCCCAGGTTTGTCCAGCTTGCATTGATTCTTGTAGTACTAAAGGCATTATTGATATTAATTTCTTCCCCAAAGAGGACTGATAAAATTCGGCTAGTTGCTTTATTTCCGATTCAGTATAATATTTATCATAAATTGGAATAATCAAATTTATTAGAGTATCAGAATTCATCTCTTTTAAAAAATTATCCCAAAATTCTACCGGTACATTAGGATAGCTTTTTTTGAAGCTAATAATCATATTTTCTCCCACTTGAACACCTAATTTTCCCGAGCCTGTTAATTCAAGAAGGTTTTTAATATTATCCATTTTTGATATAGATTGTGAAAATCCGCTTGTGAGAAGCCCACATAAAAAGAGTGTAATTAAAAATCGTTTCATTTAATTATAATTAGTGGATAAGTGCTATGTTTAAATATAAAACATGTCGAATGAATACTATTATTCATTTTCCAAATATACCAATTTTCTTACACTAATTTCAATTTTTCCTATTTCCAAATTTCCAAACAAAAAACTATCTTCGCAGCATGCAGCAAAACCTCCTACTTACTCCCATAGAATACCTCAAAGGCGTTGGTCCCAATCGGGGCGAATTGCTGCGTAAGGAATTGGGAATTTATAAGTACGTGGATTTGGTTAATTTTTTTCCAAACAGATACATTGACAGAACACGGTATTACAAGATTAACGAACTGCAAAATAATGTTGCCGAAGTTCAGATTATCGGTAAAATCATCAACATCAAAACCGTAGAATTTGGCAGAAACCAAAAACGATTGGTAGCGACTTTTGTGGATGATACAGGACAAATGGAACTCGTTTGGTTTCAAGGTCACAAATGGATTCGGGAAAGTTTAAAGCTCAACGAAATCTGTGTGATTTTTGGGAAATGCGCATCTTTTGGGAATGCGTTCAATATGGCACATCCAGAAATTGAATTGATGAGCGAACACGAACAAAGTCTGCGTTCGGCAATGCAACCCGTTTATCCTTCGACAGAAACCTTAACGAATCGCGGGATTTCGAACCGGGTGATTAATAAACTAATGCAACAATTGTTTCTGGAAACGCAAGCGTTGTTCACGGAAACCTTGCCGGATTATTTGATTAACGAATTGAAACTGATTCCTAAAAAAGCAGCTTTATTCAACATTCATTTTCCAAAAAGCGCTGATGTTTTGGCGAAAGCCAAATTCCGATTAATTTTCGAAGAATTATTCTTTATCCAATTACAATTAATCACGAAGAATCTCATCCGGAAACATAAAATAAAAGGGCATCCGTTTGCAACTGTAGGCGAATATTTCAATAATTTTTATCAGAATCATTTGCCTTTTCAATTGACCAACGCCCAAAAGAGAGTAATCAAAGAAATACGAACTGATATGGGCAGCAACGCCCAAATGAACCGATTACTGCAAGGTGATGTAGGTTCGGGAAAAACCATTGTCGCTTTTATGAGCATGCTTTTGGCACTTGATAATGGTTTCCAAGCGTGCTTGATGGCACCCACTGAAATCCTCGCCAATCAGCATTTCATTGGTTTATCCGAATTGGCAGTAACTTTAAATATCAACATTAGAATACTAACCGGATCCACCAAAATAGCGCAACGCAGAATTATCCATGAAGAACTGGAAAACGGCACGTTACACATCCTTATCGGAACGCATGCTTTACTGGAAGACAAAGTGAAATTCAAGAATTTAGGCTTGGCCGTGATTGATGAACAACACCGTTTTGGCGTAGAACAACGCTCTAAATTGTGGAAGAAAAATACGATTCCGCCACACGTTTTGGTGATGACCGCCACGCCTATTCCCAGAACTTTGGCGATGAGTTTGTATGGTGATTTAGACATTTCAGTAATTGACGAATTGCCTCCAGGACGAAAACCGATTCAAACCGTACACCGTTTTGACAGCAACCGATTAAAAGTTTGGAAATTCCTGCGGGACGAAATCGCTTTGGGCCGACAAATCTATATTGTCTATCCACTGATTCAGGAATCCGAAAAAATGGATTTCAAGGATTTAATGGACGGTTACGAAAGTATTTCCCGAGATTTTCCGTTGCCACAATATTCCATTTCAATCTTGCACGGAAAAATGAAACCGGCGGATAAAGATGCTGAAATGAAACGCTTTTCGGAAGGAAAAACCAATATTATGGTAGCTACAACGGTAATTGAAGTCGGCGTAAATGTTCCTAATGCAAGTGTGATGATTATTGAAAGTGCGGAACGGTTTGGATTATCGCAACTGCATCAGCTTCGCGGTCGCGTGGGTCGTGGTGCGGAACAAAGTTATTGCATTCTGATGATGAGCCATAAATTGAGTTCTGACAGTAAAACCCGTATGGAAACAATGGTGCAGACGAATGATGGTTTCGAAATTGCTGAAGTAGATTTGAAGCTTCGCGGTCCTGGCGATTTAATGGGAACCCAACAAAGTGGCGTGCTCAACCTTCAAATTGCCGATTTAGTTAGAGACAGGGATACTTTGGCATTAGCCAGAAACTATGCATTGAAATTGCTAAAGGAAGATGCAGGAATGCAAAAACCCGAGCATGCTGCTTTAAGAGCTGTTTTTATCGAGATGACCAAAAAGAAAAACATTTGGAATTATATTAGTTAAATCAAAATAGGACAAACATTTTTTTTAACAGAGTAAGAAATGTAAGTTTATCTAAGAAAATGGTCATTCTAATCCCAACACTTATTTATTACTTTAAATGGGAATTAAGCCCCTATTTATCAATACTTTGTTTTGTCTATTCGTTTTTAAATTACAAATACTAGGATCTTATAATGCTCGTAAAAACTTAGATGTCTTTACATTTCGTATTTGTTTAAATCCCTTTATAAATTCCACCCTTTGAAGTAAATTCTACAAAAAATATTTCTTTTATAGAATTATTGGTTAAACCATTCCCGTTTTTCAGAGTCGAATAGGAACTAAATGAAGAAATATTTTATGCCCTTTGTCATTCTAAATTTCATTAATATTTGTATGTACAAACGTTAAATAAAAATTAACAAAACAAATATTCCCAATAGTAAACCTTAATTTTGTTAAATCAATCTTAAATAGTTTTCTTTAACGCAATATTACTCTTATCCCATGAAAATAAAATACTTAGTTTACGCCTTATTAACCATCGGAATTATTGGGTTTATCGGTTACCGAATCAATGCAAACAAAAGTGAAAATGAAGGAGGAAATGATAAAGGAGGAAAAGACAAACCTATTAATGTAACAGGAATCGTTGTCCACCCGGAAACTTTTGATAATAACCTGTCGCTTTCCGGTTCCATCGAAGCGAATGAGCAGGTAGAAATCAGAAGTGAAGTTTCTGGTATTGTTGAAGGTATTTATTTTCAGGAAGGCAGTAATGTCAGCAAAGGACAAGTGCTTTTTAAAGTAAATGACATTGAACTGAGAGCGCAATTGAGACAAATGACCACCAAAGAAGGTTTAGCATCCGAAAACGAAAGAAGAGCTAAATTATTATTACAAAAAGAGGCTATCAGCCAAGAAGAATATGATGTTGCCAGAGCAGATTTAAAATCGGCACAATCTCAAAGTCAACTGATAAAAGCACAAATATCAAAAACATCCGTTAGAGCACCATTTTCAGGAAAAATAGGACTTCGTTCCATTTCTCCAGGAACGTATATTACACCAACACTTCTAGTGGCAAAATTGGTTAATATTGGTAAACTAAAAATTACTTTTTCGATTCCTGAAAAATATGCAACCCAGGTAAAAACAAATACACAATTAACTTTTACTGTTGCAGGTTCAACTGAAAAATATGCTGCTAAAGTTTATGCAATCGAGCCAGGAGTTGAAGTTGCGACAAGAACATTACAAGTTCGAGCAATTGCAGAAAACAGAAACGGCAAATTATTACCAGGAACATTTGCGAATGTTGAATTGCCTTTGGATATCATTAAAGACGCCATTATAATTCCTTCGGAAGCTATTATTCCAGTACAAAACGGGAAAAAAGTTTTCATCTCAAGTAATGGAAAAGCTAAAGAAGTAATGATAGAAACCGCAACAAGAACCGATGCTTCTATTCTAGTTCTTTCAGGCTTGAAAGCTGGAGATACCGTTTTGACAAGTGCTGTAATGTCATTAAAAGATGAAATTCCTGTTAAAGTGAAAGTTAAGTTATGAGTTAATAAATTATGATTTATTGTGCCTAAAATATAAATCATAATTAAGCAACAACAATTCCTAATTCATAATTACTAATATATAATTCAAAAAATGAGTTTATCTACTACAAGTATAAGAAGGCCCGTATTTACGATTGTAATTAATTTAGCAATTGTATTATTTGGTCTTATTGGATATAGTTTTCTGGGAGTTCGTGAATTTCCTTCGATTGATCCAGCCCAAATTTCGATTCGAACAAACTATGCCGGAGCCAATTCAGATATCATTGAATCCCAAATTACTGAACCCCTTGAAAAAGCCATTAACTCTATTGACGGAATCCGAAACGTTACGTCTTCGAGTGCTCAAGGAAGCAGTAATATCACAATCGAATTTAATTTAGATAAAAATCTGGAAGAAGCTGCCAATGATGTGCGTGATAAAGTGTCACAAGCCGTGAGAAGCTTACCACAAGATATTGACGCTCCACCAGTTGTTTCTAAGGCAGATGCCAATGGAGATGCCATTATTTCGATGACGGTACAAAGTGATACCCGAAATGCATTGGAACTTAGTGATTATGCCGAAAATGTAATTTCCCAACGATTAGAAACAATTCCAGGGGTAAGTGGTGTTCAAATTTGGGGACAAAAACGATATGCGATGCGCTTGTGGATTGACCCTGTGAAATTAGCGTCTTATGGCTGTACGATTTCAGATGTTCGAGATGCGTTGAATAAACAAAATGTGGAACTCCCTTCAGGAAAACTGACAGGAAAAAACACGGAACTTACCGTTAAAACTATTGGAAATCTATCCAAGCCTGAAGAATTCAACAACATCATTATACGTTCAGTTGGTGAAAAAGTAATTCGCTTAAGCGATATTGGAACAGCAAGTTTAGGTCCTGAAAATACCGAAACTCAAATGACACAATCAGGCACGCCTTTAGTTGGTGTGGCTATTGTGCCACTTCCCGGAGCTAATTATTTAGATATTTCAGCCGCTTTTTATAAAGAATTCGAAAAATTAAAAAAAGACTTGCCTAAAGATATCAAGTTAAATATCGCCATCGACAATACCATATTTGTAAAAAAATCAGTGATTGAAGTTGCCGAAACTTTAGGGATTTCTATCATTTTGGTAATTTTAATTATCTATTTATTTTTTAGAGATTGGGCTATTGCTTTCAGACCTTTAATTGATATTCCCGTTTCGTTGATTGCAACATTCTTTATTATGTGGCTTTTTGGATTTTCGATAAATGTATTGACTTTATTGGCGATTGTTCTTGCTACTGGTCTTGTGGTCGATGATGGAATTGTAGTGACCGAAAATATTTTCAAGAAAGTAGAAGAAGGTATGACGCCTATTGAAGCAGCAATAAAAGGATCCAATGAAATATTTTTTGCAGTAATTTCGATTTCGATAACCTTAGCCGCTGTATTTTTACCTGTAATTTTCCTCGAAGGATTTGTTGGGCGGTTGTTTAGGGAATTCGGTGTGGTTATTGGTGCTGCAGTACTAATTTCAGCATTTGTATCATTGACCTTAACCCCTATGTTGAATGCTTATTTGATGAAAGGTGGCGAACAAAAAAAATCAAAATTCTATATTCGTACAGAACCGTATTTTGAAAAACTAAACAGTAGTTACGCTAGTGCTTTACAGCGTTTCATGAAAAGGAAATGGTTGAGTTTTCCTATTTTGATTGCTTGTTTTGGACTGATTTATTTGTTTTTTAATATTTTGCAAAAAGAAACTGCCCCATATGATGACCGTAGTGGATTTGTAATGCGAATGTCAACTCCTGAAGGATCTACTTATGAGTATACCGATCGTTTCATGCAGGAAATGTCAAAATTAGTAGATGATTCCATTCCTGGAAAAAAAGTGAGTTTAGTGATTACTTCTCCTGGATTTGGATCTTCATCTGTGAATAGTGGATTTATTCGGGTTTCTTTGGTAGAACCAAACGAAAGAAAAGATTCCCAAAAAGAGATTGCACAAAAATTGACTAAATGGTCCAAACAATATCCTGATGCAAAAACCTCGGTAATTGAACAACCTACAATTGCAGTAAACAGACGTGGAGGCCTACCGATTCAATACATTATACAAGCTCCCAACTTTGAGAAATTAAGAGAAAAAATTCCAGTATTTATGGATGAAGTGGGTAAGAATCCAACTTTTGCAGTAAGTGATGTAAATTTAAAATTTAATAAACCAGAAGTCAATGTCAGCATTGACAGAGAAAAAGCGGAGAGTTTAGGAATATCTGTGATTGATATTGCCCAAACCCTGCAACTTTCCTTAAGTGGTCAACGTTTTGGTTATTTCATGAGAAATGGAAAGCAATATCAAGTAATTGGACAGTTTAATCAAGAAGACCGTTCAAAACCATTGGATTTAACCTCCATGTATGTCAAAAACAATAAAGGGGAATTAATTCAAATGGACAATGTGGTAACCATTGAAGAGAAAAGTAATCCTCCACAATTGTATCATAATAATCGATACATGTCGGCTACGGTTTCTGCTGGTCTTGCTCCAGGCAAAAGTATCAGCGATGGAATCGATGCGATGAATGAGATAAAAGCTAAAGTTCTGGACGATACATTTACCACCGATTTAGGTGGAGAATCCAGAGATTTTGTTGAAAGTAGCTCGAATACTACTTTCGCATTTGGATTGGCTTTGCTATTGATATTTTTAATTTTAGCAGCACAATTTGAAAGCTTTATTGATCCGTTTATTATTATTTTGACGGTGCCAATGGCAGTGGCCGGAGCATTATTCTCCTTATGGTTATTTGATCAAACCTGGAATATTTTTAGCCAAATTGGAACGGTAATGTTAATTGGTTTGGTAACCAAAAACGGAATTCTGATTGTCGAATTTGCGAATCAGCTGCGAGAACAGGGGAAATCTAAAATTGATGCGATCTTGGAAGCTTCAGAAGCGAGACTTCGTCCCATTTTAATGACCAGTTTAGCCATTTCATTAGGGGCTTTACCTATTGCGATGTCGCTTGGAGCTGCTTCAACAAGTAGAATCGGGATGGGAGTTGTAATCGTTGGCGGAACTATTTTCTCTTTGGTTTTAACCTTATTTGTTATTCCGGCGATGTATTTAATGTGGTCGAAAGCCCGAAAACATTATCCCGAATTTGATCACATTGAAGAATATGAAAAAGAAAGTAAGTAATATGATGAATTCAAAAAATACATTTAGAAGCCTGATTTTATTTTTCTTTTGCATCATAAAAATGAATGCTCAAGAAATTTTAACTGTTGAAGATGTTGTGAAAATTGCATTAGAAAATAATTATGAAATCAAAATTGCGTCAAACAATTTATTAATCGACAAAACTAACGTAAGTCCAGGAAATGCAACTATGTTGCCTAAAGTTACTGCTACAATTGTGGACAACAATAGTGTTCAAAACAGTTCGCAAACACGCCAGGACGGAACAGAAACAGAATTAGACAATGCTAAAAACAACAGTTTAAGTTATGGGATTGGATTGGATTGGACAATTTTTGACGGACTGCGTATGTTTGCCAGACTAGATCAACTAAAAGAGTTACAAAAATTAGGAGAAGCCCAGTTAAAACTAACCATAATTACAAAAATCAGTGATGTAAATGCAACTTATTTTGATTTGGTACAACAACAACAGCAATTAGCTGCTTTAGACTCCACAATCGTTATTTCTAATCAGCGATTGACTTTAGCACAAAACCGATTTACTATTGGAAAGGCATCAAAACTGGAAGTTTTAAATGCACAAGTGGATTTAAATACAGATAAAGTTACGCTGTTGAGGCAAAAAGAATTGTTTGTAAATACTAAAATTCTATTGAATCAAATACTTGCCAGAGATGCTAATATTGATTTCAAAGTGGTTGAAAAAATTGTAGTTGACAACGAATTATTGCTTCCGCAATTAAGCGCTTTAGCAGAGAAACAAAACCCGCAATTAGAAACCCAAATCATTAATAAAAGAGTTTCTGAATTACAGTTAAAACAAATAAAAGCAGGGCGTTATCCTAACATAAAAATAAATACAGGCTACAATTTTTCTGAAAGTCAATCCAGTCTTGGATTTGTATCACAATCAGCATCCAAAGGATTGAATTACGGTTTTAGCGCTTCCTTGAATTTATTTGATGGATTTGCACAAAACAGAAACGAGAAAATCGCTAAAATTCAGATTGAGAATTCTAAAATAACAATCGAGCAGCAAAATTTGGCCTTGCATTCACAATTATCCATTTCTTATCAAACCTATTTGACCAATTTGGAATTGATTGCTTTAGAAGAAAAAAATGAAGCAATTGCTAAGCAGAATTTAAATATTACATTAGATAAATTTAGAATTGGAACTATTACCACTTTAGAATTCAGAACCGCACAATTGAATTATGTGAATGCAAAAGTGCGTTACAGCAATGCTCAATTTCAAGCTAAATTATCTGAAATTGCACTAAAAGAATTGGCGGGTAATCTCAGTTTTTAATTTAAATTTGTAAAAAATTTAGCCTAAAATGATTTCATACAATACAAAAGACTGGTTTACTTTTATCTTTCGTTTCCATAAAGCAGATACCTTTAGAACCTTATTTCCAATAATGATGGCCATTGGCGCTTATTCGGGAATTATTGGGTACTTAGAAGTCGAATATTGGCAATTAGCAGACAATAGCTATGTGAAGAATATTACCATAATGCACGGGATGTTGGGGTTTGTAATTTCATTATTATTAGTTTTCAGAACCAATACTGCTTATGACCGTTGGTGGGAAGGACGTAAAATGTGGGGAAGTTTAGTCAACAACAGCCGGAATTTTGCTATCAAATTATCGGTGATCTTGGAGGATGAAAAAGACCGCAATTATTTTAGAAAAATGATTCCGAGTTATGCATCTATTTTACATAAACATTTGAATGATGCTGATACCAGTAAGCAATTATTTGATGATGTTGATTTAGAAATTGACCATCACAAACACAAACCCAATCAGGTAGCAAAAATGCTATTTCAAAAAATCAATGATTTATATATTTCAAAAAAAATAACAGGTGACCAATTGATCATTTTAAATGCCGAAGTATTATCCTTTACTGAAATTTGTGGTGCTTGCGAAAGAATTAAAAACACGCCTATTCCCTATTCATATAGTGCTTTTATCAAAAAATTCATCTTTTTTTATGTGATGACTTTACCCTTTGGTTATTCTTTCAGCCTTGGTTATTATGTGGCGCCGGTTGTCGTTTTTATTTTTTATGTTTTGGCCAGTTTAGAGTTAATTGCCGAGGAAATAGAAGACCCATTTGGAACTGATGAAAATGATTTGCCAACACATAAAATTGCCCTAAACATAAAAAAACATGTGGAGGAATTAATTTAAAATTTATTAAACAGTGTTACAGTTCTAATTATTTTCATTAAATTTAAACTTTGCCTTCTTTAAGTTTAAAACTATGAATAACAATCGTGCTTTTATAAATCCCCCGCACTTATCCAACGAAAAATCATTAAAAACATTAGTTGAAAACAGAACTGTTTACTCATTAAATCATTGTGAACTTAATCTTTTCGAAACCTATGAATCTTCTGCGTTAGTTCCTTTGAAGTTTAATGATTTGGTCGTAACAAGCATGCTAAGAGGCAAAAAAATAATGCATCTTTTTGATGACCCAAGCTTTGATTATTTGCCAGGTGAAACAGTTGTTATTCCTTCGAATGTGGAAATGAAAATCGATTTTCCTGAGGCTACAAAAAGTAATCCTACGCAGTGTTTGGCTTTGGCGATAGACCAAACTAAAATTACCGATACCTTACACTTCTTAAACGAACGGTATCCAAAAGAAGGCAATTCCCAATTCTGGCAATTGAATTATGACAATTATTTTTTTTACAATAATGTGGAACTGGCGACTACCATAAACAAGTTGATCAAAGAATGCATGAGCACTTCGATAACCAAAGACGCTTTAGCCGACTTGACTTTGCAGGAATTATTAATCCGAATTATTCAAACACAAACTGCAAAAGCAATTGATGACGGTTTGTTTACAGATCCAAAAAATCCTATTACTCAAGTAGTAGAATTCATTCGATTAAATTTAAAGGAAAACATCAGCATGAAACATTTGAGCGAAAAAGCATGTATGAGCACCACTTCTTTTTACAGGCTTTTCAAAAGAGAATTAGGTATGAGTCCGATAGAATTTGTAATAAACGAGAAAATAAGATGTGCCAAACAATTGCTAAAAAATCCAACAATACAAATCAATGAAGTTTGTTACTTATCTGGATTTGAAGATTCGAATTACTTTATTCGTTTGTTTAAAAAATACGAAGGAATTACGCCAAAACAGTATCAATTGTTATATGTGATAAACTAGATTTATTCAATATATTTCAAAGACTCAAGAGATAGTTCTTCTTCTGGTGTAAAAATCCGGTATTCAATTTTGAATGTTTTTTTTAATGGTGTTTCCAAAGAAAATCCTCCTACCCCAAAAGCATCAATTACATCCAAAGTAAAATGAGCATGTTTCCAATATTCGAATAAATCCTTATCCACCCAGAATTCAGTATTTTCGATTATTCCGATACAAACATCTCCCATTCTTTGGTAGAAACTACCTTTTTCAAAACATTGTGGCTGGGTTCCTTCACAACAACCTCCCGCTTGATAAAACATCAAATCTCCATGTTTTTCCTGCAATATTTTAATTAATTCTATTGCTTTTTCTGTAGCGTCAATTCTTTTTTTCATCTTTTTTCATTTAAAATAAAACCTGACAAATTATACAATCTGTCAGGCTTACGATTAACCAATAATCTGCACTCTATTAAAAGAAACCTAATTTCTTTTTATCATAAGAAATCAACATATTTTTTGTTTGACGATAATGTCCAAGCATCATTTTATGATTTTCACGACCAATTCCTGATTGTTTGTAACCTCCAAAAGGTGCGCCAGCCGGGTAAGAATGGTATTGATTAATCCAAACACGACCAGACTGAATTGCTCTTGGAACCTGATAAATTTCGTGTGCATCCCGTGTCCAAACTCCAGCCCCTAAACCATACATCGAATCATTTGCAATCGCAATCGCTTCTTCTGTTGTTTTGAAAGTGGTGACAGCCAAAACAGGCCCGAAGATTTCTTCCTGAAAAATACGCATTTTATTATTCCCTTTGAAAAGAGTTGGTTTAATATAATAACCTCCGTCTAAATTTCCTTCCAAATGATTCTCTTCACCACCAATTAACAATTCGGCACCTTCTTCTTTTCCTAATTTTATATAACTAAGAATTTTCTCTTTTTGAACTAATGAAGTCTGTGCCCCCATCATAGTGGTTCTGTCCAATGGATTTCCTAATTTGATAGCTGCTGTTCTTTCAATAACTCGGGCAATAAATTTTTCATAAATATCCTCATGGACTAATAATCTGGAAGGACACGTACAAATTTCTCCTTGATTTAAAGCAAACATTACTGCGCCTTCAATCGCTTTATCAAAGAAATCATCATCAGCATCTCCTACAGATTTCATAAAAATATTTGGGGATTTTCCACCTAATTCTAATGTTACCGGAATAATATTTTCCGTAGCATATTGCATAACTAAACGACCTGTAGGTGTAGAACCAGTAAATGCGGCTTTTGATACTTTTTTGTTAGTTACCAAAGCTCTTCCAAGCTCAGCTCCAAAACCATTCACAATATTTACAACTCCTGGAGGAAGAATATCGCCTATCAATTCCATTAAAACTAAAATAGAAATTGGCGTGCTTTCCGCTGGTTTTAAAACTACGGTATTCCCTGCGGCCAATGCCGGCGCTAATTTCCAAACTGCCATTAAAATTGGAAAATTCCAAGGAATAATTTGTGCAATTACACCCAAAGGTTCACTCAAAGCAATAGAAACTGTTTGTGAATCCAGTTCAGCAATTGAACTTTCCTCTGCACGAATTACACCAGCAAAATATCTGAAATGGTCTATCGCCAAAGGAATATCTGCAGCCAAAGTTTCCCGGATTGCTTTCCCGTTATCTATGGTTTCAACGGTGGCTATATATTCAAGATTATCTTCAATAACTTGTGCAATTTTATTCAATAATATACTGCGTTCTGTAACGGATGTTTTTCCCCATGTTTGAAACGCTTCATGTGCTTTATCTACAGCTAAATCAATATCAACTTTAGTTGAATGTGCTGCCCTTGTAAATACTTTTCCATCAATTGGAGAAACAACATCAAAATATTGGCCACCGATTGGTGCAACAAATTTTCCTCCTATATAATTATCGTACGTTGCCTTGAATTCAGGTCTTTTTACTATATTATCCATGTCGTTATATATTTTATTTTATCAAAAATAGTCTGCTATTCATCATTAGAATAGCACAATTCATTCAACTAGTAGCATTAAATTTTCATATCTGTTTTTTTAACGTTATTTTATTATTTTATTCTTACATATTTACATCTAATATTATTAAATCATTATTCTGAGTACTTCTGAAATGTGACAAATCAGATATAAAAAACCAAAAAAATTGTTTCTTACTCCAACCTGCAATCCTTATATTTGTACCCGAGACCGTAGGTCGAACTGACGAAGTAATCGCATTAAAATTGACAGATGAAAATATCTTACAACTGGTTAAAACAATTCATTAAAATAGACTGGAAATCCGAAGAAACAGCAGCATTGCTAACAGATTTAGGTTTGGAAGTAGAAATTGTTGAAAAATACCAATCGGTAAAAGGCGGATTAGAAGGCATAGTTGTAGGACATGTTCTTACTTGTATTCCCCATCCTGATGCTGATAGACTAAAAATAACCACTGTAGATTTAGGTAACGGTATTCCTGTGCAAATTGTTTGTGGTGCCAGTAATGTCGCTGCGGGACAAAAAGTTCCAGTTGCTACTATAGGCACTACATTGTACGATAAGGAAGGCGTTGCTTTTTCGATAAAAAAAGGAAAAATACGCGGTCAGGAAAGTCACGGAATGATTTGCGCTGAAGACGAATTAGGTCTTGGCGAAAGCCATGATGGGATTATGATATTGGACGATGCTATATTACCTGGAACTTCAGCTGCAACGGTTTTTAAAATTGAAAATGACGAAGTTTTCGAAATTGGATTGACTCCTAATCGTGCGGATGCTATGAGCCATCTTGGAACTGCCCGTGATTTGAGAGCGGGAATGTTGCAAAGTGGTATTAATGTAGAATTAATTACACCTTCAGTTAGTAATTTTAGAGTAGATAAGAGAATACTAAAGATTGATATTGATGTAAAAGAACCTAAACTTGCTCCTAGATATTGTGGCGTTACTATTTCTGGAATTACTGTAAAAGCGTCACCCGCTTGGTTGCAAAACCGATTGAAAGCAATTGGAATAAATCCAAAAAACAATATTGTCGATGTAACCAATTATGTTTTACATGAATTAGGCCAACCACTTCATGCTTTTGATGCTTCAAAAATAAATGGGAAAATAATTGTAAAAACACTTGCCGCCGGAACTAAATTCACAACTCTTGATGATGTTGAAAGAACGTTACACGAGGAAGATTTAATGATTTGTGATGAAAAAGGACCATTGTGCATTGCAGGAGTTTTTGGTGGAAAAAAATCGGGAGTTTCAGAAAACACAAATTCAATTTTCTTAGAAAGTGCTTACTTTAATCCTGTAAGTATTCGTAAAACAGCCAAAAGACATCAATTAAATACCGATGCTTCTTTTAGATTTGAAAGAGGAATCGATCCAACTATTACTGAATATGCATTGAAGCGAGCCGCTTTATTGATACAAGAAGTGGCTGGTGGAGAAATAACTTCGGATGTAATTAATGTATATCCAAAGAAAATTGAAGATTTCACCGTGTTTTTAAATTTTAGTAAAGTAGCCAAAATAATTGGTCAGGATTTACCAAAAGATACTATTAAGAAAATATTAGTTTCATTAGACATTAAAGTAAACAGCGTTTCTGATGCTGGACTGGGATTAACAATTCCTGCATACAGAGTTGATGTACAAAGAGAAATTGATGTTATAGAAGAAATTCTTAGAGTTTATGGATACAACAACATTAATTTTTCGAAAAAACTAAATGCAACGGTTTCTAATTCTCCAAGAAACGAAGATTACAAAATACAAAATACGATTGCCACACAATTAAATTCTCAAGGATTTAATGAAATGATGGCTAATTCATTGACTACGGCATCGTATGTAGAACTTTCTGATGTTTTAAATCCAGAGCATAATGTAACAATGCTAAATCCTTTGAGCAATGATTTAGCAACTATGCGTCAATCTTTATTGTTCTCTGGACTAGAAGCGATTTCTTATAATATTAATCGTAAAAATGCCGATTTAAAATTATTCGAATTTGGAAAATCGTACCATAATTTTCCTTCAGGTTATGAAGAACACAAACATTTGACTTTATTCCTTTCTGGAAATAGAAACCAAGAAAGTTGGACTAGTACTCAAAAACCATCCGATTTCTTTTTATTCAAAGGATATATAAATGGTATACTTTCGAGATTAGGCATCCAAAAAACGCAAAATTTACCAGTAACTTCCGATGTGTTTTCTGAAGGAATTACAATTGGATTTGGTCAAGATATAATCGTAGAATTAGGTGTTGTAAAAAAATCAATCTTAAAGCATTTTGGAATAAAGCAAGAAGTGTTTTTTGCGGATTTTAACTGGGCTTTGATTTTGAAATTAATTTCTACCAAAATAAAATATACCGAGATTCCGAAATACCCGGAAGTTCGCAGAGATTTGGCTTTGTTAATTGATCAAAATGTAACCTACGATAGTATTTACAATATTGCACGTCAAACAGAGAAATCATTATTGAAGGATATTAATTTATTCGATGTTTATGAAGGAAAAAATCTTCCTGAAGGCAAAAAATCGTATGCCTTAAGCTTTACCATTCAAGACAATTCAAAAACGTTAACCGATGCTCAAATTGATAAAATTATGAGTAAATTGCAAAATAATTTTGAAACGGAGCTTGGCGCTAGTTTAAGATAAATTTTGTTTTATAAATTTTAAAATCCAGATTCTGAAATTAGAATCTAGCTTTTTTATACAAAAGAGCCCCACAAAATGCGGGGCTCTTTCGATTAACAAAATAACAACCTCTAATCAAAAATTATTTTTTTGGAAGTACAACTGTATCAATCACATGAATCACACCGTTTGATTGGTTCACATCAGCAATTGTTACTTTAGCTTTGTTCATGTTCTCATCCGTGATATACAAATCTTTTCCTTGCATCCAAGCGGTTAAAGTTCCACCACTAACTGTTTTTAAAGTAGCTTTCCCTTTTCCCATTTTAATAGCTTTTGCTATATCTGAAGCATTCATTTTCCCAGCAACTACATGATAGGTAAGTATTGTTTGCAACATTTTTAAATTTTCAGGTTTCAATAGCGTTTCTACTGTTCCTGTTGGTAATTTATCAAACGCTGCATTTGTTGGGGCAAAAACTGTGAATGGACCTTTACTTTGTAAAGTTTCTACTAAACCTGCAGCTTTAACTGCTGCAACTAGTGTAGTGTGATCTTTAGAATTTACTGCATTTTCAATAATATTTTTAGTTGGATACATTGCTGCGCCACCAACCATAACACTTTTTTGAGCGAATGAAGTTGCTCCGAATACTACTGTAAATAATGCAATTGCTACTAATTTTCTAGTTTTCATAAAATCTATTTTTTAAAGTTATATAAAAGCATTTACGCACTACGATTGCTTTTGGTTTTAAAAAAACGAAAATATTTTATAATTAATTATTTTTCAATTAGTTATGATGCAATTTTTTTTAATCCAAATTAGTACTAAAAAAGATCTACTTAGCACCGATGGAAGCAAGTATCCTTTTTTTTTGCGAGTATTTAAACTTTTATTTTTAGTACAAATCGTTCCTCGCAATAAAAAGATACTGCCTACAGCGGGTGGATTGTGTATTGAAAACTAAAAATTGTGCTCCAAAAAAAAACTCAAACCCAAGTAAATCCTTTTGTTTTAAACAAAAAAAGCCCCACATTACTGTGAGGCTTCCTATATTCAAAAAATCAAGAAATTATTTTTTCTCTGACTTTTCCATTTTAGCTTTTAATGCTGCTAATACATCATTATTATCACCTAAAGTTGCTGCCGAAGCATTATTTGTAGATGCTGAAGATGAAGTATTTTCAGTAGCTGTTTTCACATTTTTCTCTTCTTCTTCACGGAAGATAGCAGTGTGAGAGGCAACTACTCTTTTGAATTCTTTGTTGAATTCAATTACTTTGAAATCAGCTGATTCTCCTTTTTTCAATTTCTTACCGTCTTCTTTTTCAAGGTGACGAGTAGGAATGAAAGCAACGATATCATCTCCGAATTCTACAGTAGCTCCTTTGTCAACGATTTCAGAAATTTCACCTGTGTGGATAGTTCCAACTGCGAAAGAATCTTCATATTGATCCCAAGGATTAGCAGTAGTTTGTTTGTGACCTAAAGATAATTTACGTCCATCAACATCTAATTCTAATACTACTACGTCCAATTTTTCACCAACGTTTACAAATTCAGATGGGTGTTTGATTTTCTTAGTCCAAGATAAGTCAGAGATGTAAATTAATCCATCAATTCCTTCTTCTAATTCTACGAAAATTCCAAAGTTTGTAAAGTTTCTAACGATACCTGTATGTTTAGAACCTACTGGGTATTTAGAAGTGATATCAGTCCAAGGATCTTGAGACAATTGTTTGATACCTAATGACATTTTACGGTCATCTCTATCTAATGTTAAGATAACAGCTTCAACAATATCTCCTACTTTTACGAAATCTTGAGCAGAACGTAAATGAGTAGACCAAGACATTTCAGAAACGTGGATCAAACCTTCAACACCTTCAGCAACTTCGATGAAAGCACCATAATCAGCGATTACAACTACTTTACCTTTTACTTTATCTCCAATTGCTAATTTAGCATCAAGAGCATCCCAAGGGTGCGCGTTCAATTGTTTCAATCCTAATTGAATTCTTGTTTTCTCATCATCGAAATCAAGGATTACAACATTTAATTTTTGGTCTAATTCCAATACTTCAGATGGGTGGTTGATTCTTGACCAAGAAAGGTCAGTAATGTGAATCAATCCATCAACTCCACCTAAGTCAATAAAGACACCATAAGAAGTAATGTTTTTAACAACACCTTCTAATACTTGTCCTTTTTGTAATTGACCGATGATTTCTTTTTTCTGGATTTCGATATCCGCTTCAATAAGCGCTTTATGAGAAACAACAACATTTTTGAATTCGTGGTTAATTTTCACTACTTTGAATTCCATCATTTTGTTTACATATACATCGTAGTCTCTAATTGGTTTAACATCAATTTGAGATCCTGGTAAGAAAGCTTCAATTCCGAAAACGTCAACGATCATACCACCTTTAGTTCTGCATTTTACAAAACCATTAACGATTTCTCCTGTTTCGTTAGCCGAAATAACTCTATCCCATGATTTGATAGTACGTGCTTTTCTGTGAGATAACACTAATTGACCTGTTTTGTCCTCACGGATGTCAATTAATACTTCAACAGTATCACCTACTTTTAAGCTTGGGTTGTAACGGAATTCGTTCAATGAAATAACACCTTCCGATTTTGCGTTGATATCAACGATAACGTCTCTATCTGTAATTCTAACAACTGTACCATCAACCACTTCTTCTTGATCCGTAGCGATAAATGTTTTTGAAACTAGTTCTTCGAATTCTAATAAGTTTTTCTCATCAACTGCATCAATACCTTCTTCGAAATTGTGCCAGTTAAAATTTGCTAAAAACTCTTCTTGTGATTTTACTTGTTCAGACATGCTGATTAAAAATTTGTATTCTGCATTCTCTCGAGTTTCTTAATGTGCTAGAAAACAACAGAAGTTGTTTGTATAATTAGTTGAACCCTAAAGGAAACTCTTACTCACCAAAAGGACTGCAAAAGTAACACATTTATCTTAAACTGCAAAATTTTACAGATAAGATAATCGATTGAGAATCAGCAGCGAATTAATTGGCGTTTTTGCAGGCAAAGTTCCCGCTCTCGCCTTTATCTCTCCGGTATGCTACGAGGATATCAGCTCCATCGGGACTAATTAGGCTTTATAGTGATTTTTCAGCAATAAAAAACCCGATAACTCTTAAGGCTATCAGGTTACATTTATAAGAAAAAGTGTTTTAATGATTAATTTCTCCTGAAACTTTAGGTCCAAATTTATCTTTAAAAACAAAAGGAAAAATGATGGCAAGAACTAAAGCATACGATGCAAAAGTAATCCAGATATGAAACCAGTCTTTACTTCCATCAGCCATAGTAAAATATTTTTGAATAATATAACCACTCGCAAAACTACCAATCAAGGCTCCAAAACCATTCACCATCATCATAAACATACCTTGCGCACTTCCTCTAATTTTTGAATCCGTTTGTGTTTCCACAAACAAAGAACCCGAGATATTAAAAAAGTCAAATGCCATTCCGTAAACGATGCAAGACATGATTATCATCCATAACCCGTCTGTTGGGTTTCCATAAGCAAATAATCCAAAACGCAATACCCAAGCCAGCATACTAAACAACATCACGTATTTAATACCAAATTTTCTAAGAAAAAAAGGAATAGCCAATATAAAAAGTGTTTCTGAAACTTGTGAAATCGACATGATTATCGCAGGGTATTTAACTGCAATTGTATTTTTATAAGCATCAATACTACCAAAATCATGGATATAAGTATCTCCATACGCATTGGTCAATTGCAAAGCGGCTCCCAACAACATTGAAAAGATAAAGAAAACAGCAAATTTTCGTTGTTTAAATAGTTCAAAAGCATTCAATCCTAAAGCTTGTGTAAATGAAGTACCTTTCTCCCCTTTACACATTGGAAGGCATTTTGGAAGTGTAAATGCATAAATTCCCAATAAAAACGAAACAATTCCAGCGATATAAAATTGATTCGCCGAAGTCTCATTATGCGTTAAACTTACCACCCAAAGTGCAGCAATAAAACCTATCGTTCCCCAGATTCTAATAGGCGGATAATCCTTTACAACATCCATATCTTTTGCAATTAATGCATTATAAGCTACAGTAATTGATAAGGAAATGGTAGGCATATAGAAAAACATATTGATCAACATTACCCAGAAAAAAGTAGTAGGATTATCTACTTGGGGCAAGTAAAATAAGGCGGCAGCGCCCAAGAAATGAAGTAATCCGTATAATTTTTCAGCATTAATAAATCGATCTGAAATAATTCCTGTTAAAGCCGGCATAAAAACAGAAGAAATACCCATTGTTGAAAATATGATTCCAAACTCGGTTCCAGACCAATGTTTGTTATTAAACCAATACGCCCCAATAGTAAGTAACCAAGAACCCCAAATAAAAAATTGTAGGAAGTTCATTAATACCAATCTGTTTTTAATTCCCATATAATGAATTGTTGTTTTTTAATTTAAAAAAATAATAAGGCGTAAAACTACTATTAAAAAAGAGATCTACAAAAGTTTACAACGGTTAATAACTTCCTTAACTAATTCCAAAACAACTTTAAATTGTTCTTCTCTAGTAAGGTACGAATTATCTATTTCAATGGCATCTTCGGCCATCACTAAAGGCGAATCCTTTCGGTGCGTGTCAATATAATCGCGTTCTTCTACATTTTTTAATACTTCTTCATACGCAACTGAATCTCCTTTTTCCTGTAATTCATCAAAACGTCTTTGCGCTCGGGTATCTGCACCGGCGGTCATGAAAATTTTAAGTTCAGCATCCGGAAAAACGACGGTCCCAATATCTCTCCCGTCCATAACAATTCCTTTGTTCTTCCCCATTTCTTTCTGTTGCTCCACTAATTTAGCTCGCACTTCGGATATTTCAGCCACTTTGCTCACAAAATTAGAAACTTCAATAGTTCTTATTTCCTTTTCAACATTGACATCATTCAAATACATTTCAGCAAAACCTAAATCAGGATTGAATTTCAACTGTAATTTTATACTTGGCAAACTGTTAATTAATGTTTCTTTATCGAAAGAATCAGCATTTATGTATCCGTTTTGCATTGTAAAAAAGGTAACGGCGCGATACATGGCTCCAGTATCAACATATGCATATCCCAAGTGATTAGCCAATTGTTTTGCTAAAGTACTTTTTCCTGTGGATGAAAATCCATCTATTGCTATTGTAATTTTTTTATTCAAAATAATATTATTGTAGGTTAATAGTCAATCCAAATAAACTCGTATTTCCCGCTAATGTATACTTGGAATACGAATAATTAAATTTTAATTTATTCATTTTTAATCCAAACCCTAAAGACACTCCTGAAAAATTGCGTTGTTCCAAAAGTCGTAATTCTTCTGCTCTTCGAAAATTATATCCTACGCGAAGATTAAACGCTTTTTTAGGGAAAAGTTCTACTCCCATAATTACGTGACGCAACGCATTATTTATAACCGATACTTTTTCGTCTGTTGCACTTCCATCCAGTGAAGATTCGGCCCTTTCAGGATTAGAAAAAGCAATATTCCATTGCTGTAAATTCTCCAATGTAAGATGCCAACGAATGGGTACATTTTCTAATTCTTGTGAAACGCCCGCAATAATCTCTAATGGCAGTTTTTCGTTTGTACCATTATAGGTTGTAATTTGAGTTCCAATATTTCGTATTGCCAATCCCCAATTCACATCGTTTCTTTCATCTATAAAAAGAGCACCTATGTCAATCGCTCCGCCAAAAGAACTATAACTTTCTAAATTCGAAGAAATCAATTTTGCATTAGCTCCTAAATGAATCGTAGTGTTAGGAATGTTATACGCATAACCAAAAGAAAGGGCAATTTCATTTCCTGTAAATGAGGCTGTAGGCTGACCATTTTCGTCATAACCATCAAAATTACCATAATTCACATAATTGACACCAGCCTGAAAAGTTTGCAAATGACGGTCATAAGTATAAGCATAAGAAGCCGTTCCGTAAGTTACTTCCTTGAAATAGCTTCCATAATTTAAAGCCAGATGATTATCCATATCAGGATTTAATGTTGCCGGATTAAAATTGACCTGATTCACATCATCGTCATAAATTGTAACTGTTTTTCCTCCTAGCGCCGCTTGTCTTGGCGAGGTAACTAAGTTTAAAAACTGATAGATGTACTTTCCTCCTATTTGACTGTAAGACACAGAGCAAACTGAAAACAAAGAGAATAATAAAAGTTTTTTTAACATGCTTTAAATCGCTGTTTATCTATGGTAAAACGAAAATGCGAAGATAAAATTATAAATACAATAAACTGCAATTTTTAAACTTGTAATTATAAATAAAAAATCCAAATTCCAAGCACTGCAGAACAGGTTTTAGAATTTGGATTTTTAATATTTAGACTTAATTTTTATTTTAAATCCTTTGCATTTTTAACATTTTGATCCGTCAAAGCATATTTAAGTACTTCGCTCATTTCTTTAACATAATGAAAAGTCAATCCTTCAAGGTATTCTGGTTTTATTTCATCAATATCGCTTTTGTTTTCGTGACACAGAATAATTTCTTTGATATTAGCTCTCTTAGCAGCCAATATCTTTTCTTTTATTCCACCTACTGGTAAAACTTTTCCACGTAAAGTAATTTCTCCAGTCATTGCCAAGTTTTTCTTAACTCGTTTTTGTGTAAAAAGCGAAACTAAAGAAGTCAACATCGCAATTCCGGCACTAGGACCATCCTTTGGAGTAGCTCCTTCCGGAACGTGCAAATGGATATTATATTTTGAAAGTATTTCAGAATCCAATCCTAAAAATTTCGCGTTTGCCTTAATATATTCTAAAGCGATTGTTGCAGATTCTTTCATTACCGTACCTAAATTCCCGGTAATTGTCATGGTCCCTTTTCCTGGAGAAAGCAACGATTCTATGAAAAGAATATCACCACCTACAGAAGTCCAAGCCAAACCAGTTACCACACCGGCAACATCATTGTTCTCGTACTTATCTCTTTCTAATCTGGGAACACCAAGTGTTTTTATGATATCTTCATCGGTTACTTTTTTATTGTAGGCTTCTTCCATTGCAACTGATTTGGCTGCATTACGAATTACTTGAGCAATTTTTGCCTCTAAACCACGAACTCCGGATTCTCGCGTATATCCCTCCACGATTTTCTCCAATTGTTTTTTTCCAATGGTTAAATCTTTGGTTGTTAAACCATGTTCCTTCAATTGTCTTGGAAACAAATGCTGACGTGCAATCTCTACTTTTTCTTCAATGGTATAACCTGACATTTTAATAATTTCCATTCTGTCTTTCAACGCAGGTTGAATCGCAGCCATGTTATTAGAGGTAGCGATAAACATCACTTTTGACAAGTCATATCCCATTTCCAGGAAATTATCATAAAAAGAATTGTTTTGTTCCGGATCTAAAACTTCCAGTAAGGCCGAAGAGGGATCTCCTTGATTGCTATTTGATAATTTATCAATTTCATCCAAAACAAATACCGGATTTGATGTTCCCGCTTTTTTCAAACTTTGAATGATTCTTCCTGGCATAGCACCAATGTAGGTTTTTCTATGTCCACGAATCTCCGCTTCATCACGCAACCCACCAAGAGAAATTCTAACATATTTTCTTCCTAATGCTTCTGCGATAGATCGACCAATAGAGGTTTTTCCAACTCCCGGGGGTCCTGTCAAACAAATAATTGGAGACTTCATATCATTTCGCAATTTTAAAACTGCCAAATGTTCTATCATTCTTTTCTTAACGTCTTCTAATCCAAAATGGTCTCTATCAAGAATTTTTTGTGCTTTCTTTAAATCGAAATCATCTTTAGAATATTCATCCCAAGGCAATTCTAGAAATAACTCTAAATAATTTCTTTGAATACCAAAATCTGGCGCTTGAGGATTCATGCGACGCATTTTTGACAATTCTTTTTCGAAGTGTTTTTTAGTTTTTTCATCCCATTTCTTGGTCAAAGACTTTTGCAACATTTCGTCCATTTCTTCTTCCTGTGAAACACCACCCAATTCTTCTTGGATCGTTTTCATTTGTTGATGAAGGAAATATTCGCGTTGTTGTTGGTCTAAATCGAAACGAACTTTGGATTGAATATCATTTTTTAATTCCAATTTTTGCAACTCAATATTCATATAACGCAAAGTTTCTAAAGCCCTAATTTTTAACTCGTTAATAGCTAATAAGTCTTGTTTTTCTTTAACCGTTAAATTCATATTAGAAGTCACAAAATTGATCAAAAATGATTGACTTTCAATATTTTTAATCGCAAAAGTAGCTTCACTAGGAATATTTGGACTTTCTTTTATAATTTGAATTGCTAATTCCTTGACAGAATCGAGAATCGCTATAAATTCCGTATCCTGTTTTTTCGGTCTTTTTTCAGAAACTTCTTTAACTTTTGCTGTTATATAGGGGCTTTCAGCAACTATAGAATCAATTTCAAATCTTTTTTTCCCTTGAAGTATAACCGTAACATTCCCATCAGGCATTTTTAAAACCCTTAAAATTCTAGCTACAGTACCAATATTATGAATGTCTTCCGGAGTTGGATCCTCGTCTTCCTCGTTTTTCTGAGCTACAACACCAATAATTTTACCAACTGCGTTGGCATCATTGATTAATTTAATTGATTTATCACGACCGGCAGTAATTGGAATAACAACTCCTGGAAATAAAACCATGTTACGCAATGGTAAAATAGGCAAAGAATCTGGCAATGCTTCATTATTCATTTCCTCCTCGTCTTCGCGAGTCAATAAAGGGATTAAATCAGCTTCAGAATCAAATTCTTGAAGTGACAGATTGTCAATAGTAAGTATTTTATGATTTGACATATATTATTTAAGTCTTTTTGTCATTAAAAATTTTAATTTGTCAAGCAAATATAAAGTATCATAGTAGTAATTTTAAATAAAACGATATATGAGAGGATTAATTGGCTTAACACTAAAATAGTCAATCATTATGCCAAAGTATAAGTAAAATCGATTACATCTTCTTACAAATAAAGAAAAAATAAATAAATTATAATTAATAAAATAGCTATTTTTTAAAGTGTCAAAAAATAAAAAAGGAAAGTTGTATTTTGCATTTTATTAATCTAGAGCACTGTTTTTAGGAACTCTTTTCAATAAAACAACACCCATTATAAAAAAAACACCTAAGAAAACTATCGCAAATCGAGGACTTCCGGTAATTTGGTCAATAATTCCATAAACTAACATTCCGATAACAATTCCAATTTTTTCTGAAACATCAAAAAAACTAAAAAAGGAAGCCGTATCTTCTGTTTCTGGCAATAATTTAGAATAAGTAGAACGTGATAAAGCCTGAATTCCTCCCATTACAAGTCCTACTAAACCGGCCATGATATAAAAATGTATTGGTAAAGTTATAAAATAAGCTGCTGCACATAATAAAACCCAAAAGCAATTGATTGCTATCAGCGTAGGAATATTACCGAATTTCTGGGAAGCTTTTGAGGTTAAAACCGCACCAACAATGGCTACTAACTGAATTAATAAAATACAAATAATTAAACCTGTTGTACTTTCACTTTTCGATGCCCAAGTAATTTCTTGCGCTCCAAAATAAGTGGCAATAAGCATAACGGTCTGAACAGCCATACTATAAATAAAAAAACTAACGAGATATTTTTTTAAAGCACTATTTTCTTCCAATAAATGCCATACTTTTTTTAATTCTTTAAATCCATTAAAAACTAGAGCTTTACTCACTTTTCGTTCAGTATTTCTGCTTCCTTTTGGTAAATAATAATATGTATATTGACTAAAGACAATCCACCAGATTCCTACCATTATAAAGGAATAACGCATGGCTTTCATCGCAGCTTCTCCTTTGGTTCCGCTAATTCCAAAAATATCAGGCATCATAATCATCGCTAAATTGACGATTAGTAAAATTACACTTCCTGCATAACCATAAGAATATCCTTTGGCACTGGTTTGATCTTGTTGTTCAACAAAAGCAATATCAGGCAAATAAGAATTGTAAAACACTAAACTTCCCCAAAATCCTATTAAACCTAAAAAATAAAAGAGCAAACTGATATAAATATTTTCTAAACTAAACCAATACAATCCCACACAGGATAAAGCTCCTAAATAACAAAAAAACTTCATGAACGCTTTTTTGTTACCTACATAATCGGAGATTCCTGATAACAAAGGAGAAATTAGCGCCACTACTAAAAAGGCAAATGCAGTAACAAAACTAATCAACGCAGAGTTTTTAACACTAAAGCCAAAAGCATCAATATAATGATTCCTGTCTGAGAATAAGGCTTCATAAAAAATAGGGAAAACAGCTGAAGAAATTACTAGTGGATAAACTGAATTCGCCCAATCATAAAAAGCCCAAGCGTTTAATAATTTTTTACTCCCTTTCGGTAAATCTGCCATGTTTTTTATTTTAAGCTGCGAATTTATTTATTTTTTATTTAGGATGATTCAAAAAAGTAAATAATTTAACATTAACAAATCGTCATTAACTCATAATCAAATCTATAACATTGCAGTTAAAATAAAAAAATAGGCTATTCTCGTTAGAGGAGAATAGCCTATTTAAATCTTCGTTAAAATAAATGAATATACATTAACAATACATTTTTATCTGTAAATAACTCCAACTTTAGCAGCTAATGCTTTCGCTTCCGGAATCAATGCTTTTAAATTTGCAATTCTAGTAGCATCAGATGGGTGTGTGCTCATAAATTCCGGTGGTGCTTGTCCAGCAGATTGCGCTGCCATTCTTTGCCAAAACATTACCGAATCATCTGGATTATAACCTGCAATTGCCATTAATGTAAGTCCAATTTTATCGGCTTCACTTTCATGACTTCTGCTAAATGGAAGCATTACTCCTACTTGAGAACCTAATCCATAATATTGTTGCCACATTTGTTGTCTTTCGGCACTTTGACTTCCCGTCGCAACTGCAACTCCTACAGCTCCCAATTGTTGCAATTGAGCAGCGCTCATTCTTTGTGCACCGTGATTTGCCAATGCATGAGAAACTTCATGTCCCATTACGGTAGCTAAACCCGCATCATC
This sequence comes from Flavobacterium galactosi, assembly GCF_048158585.1. Taxonomy (NCBI): domain Bacteria; kingdom Pseudomonadati; phylum Bacteroidota; class Flavobacteriia; order Flavobacteriales; family Flavobacteriaceae; genus Flavobacterium; species Flavobacterium galactosi. The sequence continues at coordinate 10,692 of NZ_JBLNKV010000007.1, read as the reverse complement.
TTTAGTTATTGGTAATATACCTGAATAAACAACGATTTTTCCTCCTGGCATACACCAAGCATTAACTTCTTTGTTCTCTATTAACTTATATTCCCAACGATAATCATTCAAATATTGTGATTGTCCTAAGTAGGTCAAATATTTTTCTGCAGCTGCTTTAATTCGCATACCAACTGTCTCTACTCTTCTAGCATCAGCTGTTCCTGTAACAACTTTATTTTCCTTCAAAAAAGTTCCATATTGTTGAAAAGATGATGGAAACAACTCACTGTTTGAAACAAAATTCAGGCTTTTTTTCCCTGTAAGAGGATTTGTAGCACAAGAATAAAGTAATCCCACTGCAAAAATTCCTAGTAATAAGTTCTTTTTCATGATTTTATGTTTTATTTTTATACAAAAATACAACTATTTATGAATTTTTTATTTATATAATTAAATCAAAATGTATCAATTTTTTTGTTACTACCCAATTATATGCAATTCTGTAAAACCTTTATAAACAACCAAATAACCTTCATTTCCAAAAGTTTTTTCATCAAATAAAACTTTCTCATTGTCAATTTCAATTTCTTTAACTTTAAATGGCAATCCAACTAGATTTATTTTATACTTTGAATAATTGGTGTCATATTTTCCTTCTTTATGCAACTGAATGATGAGTTCTTTTTCCTTACCGATGGTTTGAAATGATAGAAAGCTGTATCTTCCTTTTTTATAATCATATCCATCTTGAGCATCCTCATAAACTACTGACTTTTCTTTCCCTTTTTTGTAATAGATATCTAATGTTAACTCGTCAAATTCCAATTCTCCAACATACTGTTGAATAGGATATTTTGGAATAACAGCACCCGCTTTTACAAAAAGTGGAATTTCATCAAATTTAGTATCCACCCAAATTTCTTTTCCTCCTTTAACTTCTTCATTTGTCCAATAATTATACCATTGTCCACGAGGAATATACATTCTTCTCCCTAAAGAATTAGGTTCTAAAATAGGGCAAACTAAAATTTGATTTCCAAAAACAAATTCGTCATTTCTATAATGTGTTTGAATATCATCTTGATCATAATATACCAATGGCTTCAACATAGGAATTCCTTCTTCAATATATTGCCAAAACATGGTGTACAAATAAGGCAATAATTGATAGCGTAAGCTGACGAACTTTCTAGTGATATCAATCACTTCTTCATCAAATGCCCAAGGTTCTTGATCGCCGTGATCCCCAGAAGAGTGGGTTCTGCAAAAAGGATGAAAAACCCCTAATTGAATCCAGCGTGCGTACAATTCTCCCGAAGGCTGCTCTGCAAACCCTCCAATATCTGATCCGGTAAAACCCATTCCTGAAATAGACATGCGTTGCACTTGAATGTTTGCAATCCATAAATGCTCCCAAGTGGCAACATTATCACCAGTCCAAGATGACGTGTATCGTTGTGCTCCTGCATATGCTGATCTTGTAATAACAAAAGGTCTTTTGGGGTACGCAAATCTTTTTACACCATGATATGTTGCTCTTGCCATTTGTGTACCGTAAATATTGTGCGCCTTTCTATGGCTGCATGGATTTCCATCATAATCATGACGCACATCCATAGGGAATGTTTTATTAGGAACCTCCATAACGGCAGGCTCGTTCATATCATTCCACACTCCTTTTACACCTATTTCTGAAATTAATTCTTTGAATAATCCTGCCCACCATTCTCTCACTGCGGGATTTGTATAATCAGGGAAATTGCATTCTCCAGGCCATACTTTTCCTTTCATATAAGGACCGTCGGCTCTTTTGCAGAAATAATCATTTTTTAAGGCCTCTTTATATATGGAGTATTCTTTGTCAATTTTTATTCCCGGATCAATGATTACAACGGTTTTAAAACCATCCTCGGCTAATTCTGCTACCATTCTTTTTGGGTCAGGAAAATATTCTTTATTCCAAGTGAAACATCGAAACCCTTCCATATAATCTATATCCAAATAGAGCGCATCACACGGGATTTTTAATTCCCTGAATTTTGCTGCTACTTCTTTTAAATTACTTTCTGGATAATAACTCCATTTACATTGATGATATCCAAGTGCCCAAAGAGGAGGCAATTCCGGTTTACCAGTCAAATCAGTAAATGTGGTTACTACATCTTGCATTTGTGGACCATAAATGAAATAATAATTCATTTCTCCTCCTTCAGCCCAGTAACTGGCTACATTTCTTCTTTCGTGGCAAAAATCAAAATAAGTTCTGAAAGTGTTGTCGAAGAAAATTCCATACGATTTCTTGTTATGTAATCCAATGTAAAACGGAACCACTTTGTATAATGGCTCTTGGTCTTTTTGAAAAGCATATTGATCTGTTGCAAAATTTTCCAGCCTTTTTCCTTTCAAATTCAATTGAGTTGCTTTGTCTCCAAGCCCATAAAAGCATTCACCATCTTTGGAAGACTTACTCATTTTTACGATATTACCGCCATATTCATAACTTTCTTCCCAGTGAAAACCCAATTCATCTTCTAAAATTAGATTATCTTCCAAATCAAAAATAGATAATCGCATATCTGTTTTTTGAATTCGACATTGTACTTTACTGGTTTTAATCTGATAATAATCTTCCACTTCAGAAACCTCAAGAAAATTATATCCATGAGAATGACTTTTGTCAATAGCATACGAAAAATCGTTACTAAAATATCCTTTTGTAGTAAATCTAAAACGGATTAAACTATCTCTTAATACAGTTACTTTCAGTATTACACTATTATCAGTATGAAAACATACAGAATCTACTTCATGTTCAAAAGCAACTATTTTAGTGGGATATAAATCCCCTTTATATTCTAATTCTGTATTTGTAATCATATCCTGTGGTATTTATTTTGCTACATCTTTACAACTCAAACTTACAAAAATACTTTGTAAACAACTCCATATCTTGGGTTTATTCACGAAAACGTTATAATTTTTCAGGCATAGTAATACCAAATCACACCACTAATTATTTCCATATTAAATGGAACTAATTAGTAATACAATTTGATACTAGAAGTAAAAATTTTATTTATGAAATTTTAAAAACAGTTACACTTAAAGGAGGCAAAAGTAATTCTGTAGAATAATCCCTTCCATCATAAGGCATCGCTTCAATTGTTAATTTTTTAGGATTAGAAAGACCACTTCCTCCATAATTTGCGGCGTCACTATTAAAAATCTCTGTTAATTTACCTTTCCTCGGTAAACCAATGCGATAATTAGGACGAACTATTTGGGTATAATTGCAAACTACAATTACATCGTCTTTTTGGTTATTTCCTTTTCGAATGAAAGACATTACTGCATTTTGATGATCTGAATAATTAATCCATTCGAAACCTTCTGGACTAAATTGTTTTTCATGCAAAGCTGGTTGTGTTTTATATAATTTATTCAAATCAGTAATCAATTTTTTGACCCCTTCATGAAACGGATATTGCAATAAATGCCAATCTAAACTTCCTTCAAAATTCCATTCACTACTTTGTCCAAATTCACTTCCCATGAACAATAATTTGGTTCCGGGATGCATGAACATATAGCCATATAACAATCTTAAATTCGCAAATTTCTGCCATTCATCGCCTGGCATTCTTCCTGCAATTGATTTTTTTCCATAAACTACCTCGTCATGGGAAAGCGGCAGCATAAAATTTTCGGAAAAAGTATAGGTCATCGAAAAAGTCAAATCGTTTTGATGGTATTTTCTATACACAGTATCTTTTTGGAAATATTCCAAAGTATCATGCATCCATCCCATCATCCATTTCATTCCAAAACCTAAACCACCAACCGATGTTGGTCTTGAAACCATAGGAAAAGAAGTACTTTCCTCGGCAATAGTTTGAACTCCTTCATAATTGAGATAAACGGCTTCATTAAATTCCTTTAAGAAACTTATGGTATCAAGATTTTCTCTGCCACCGTAAACATTAGGTTCCCATTCTCCATCATTTCTGGAATAATCCAAATATAACATCGATGCAACAGCATCAACACGCAAGGCATCGGCATGATAATGTTGTAACCAGAATAACGCATTACTAATCAAGAAGGAACGAACTTCATTTCGACCATAATTAAAAACCAGACTTTTCCAATCCGGATGATACCCTTTTCTACGGTCAGGATGTTCAAAAAGGTTTGATCCATCAAAAAAACCTAAACCATGCGCATCATCTGGAAAATGAGAAGGTACCCAGTCCAGAATTACTCCAATTCCTGCCTCGTGCAATTTATCGACCAAGACCATAAAATCTTGTGGTTTTCCAAAACGAGAAGTGGGAGCAAAATAACCAACTAATTGGTAGCCCCAAGAAGGATCGTAAGGATACTCCATTATAGGCATAAACTCCACATGAGTAAAGCCTGTTTCTTTTACATAATTTACTAAATCCTCTGCAAATTCGAGATACGTCAAAAAACGGTTCTCCTCAGCATGACGCTTCCATGAACCTAAATGTACTTCATATACTGAATAGGGTTTGTCCAAACCATTATGATTTTGACGCGTTTCCATCCAGTTATTATCGTTCCATTTATAATCTAAATCCCAAACTACTGAGGCAGTATGTGGTGGTTTTTCACAGTAAAAAGCAAAAGGATCTGCTTTTTCGGTTACAATTCCTCCGTTATTGGATTCTATTTTATATTTATAGGTTGCTCCTTTTTTAATACTTGGAATAAACCCTTCCCAAATACCTGATGAATCCCAACGTACATGCAACAAATGTTCGCCTTGTGTCCAAAAATTGAAATCACCAACAACAGATACCGAATGAGCTGTAGGAGCCCAAACGGCAAAATAAACACCTTCTACTCCATCAACTGTTATTAGATGTGCGCCTAGTTTTTCGTAGAGTCGGAAATGTTTCCCAGCTTTAAATAAATCGACATCAAAATCTGTAAAAAGGGAATGCGAGATAACTTTACTCATATAACAATTGTATAATTCTATTTTTATAAAATGAACAGAATATTATTTTAAGAAAAAACAGTTTTTAAATTTACTTTATGATATAATTATCCGGTATAACTGCTCCTTTTTTAATAACAACAATTCCGTCTTTAATAGCATATAATTCATTAGAAAAATCTTCTAAATGACTGCCTCCATTGATGTAAACATCATTACCAATTCTGCAGTTCTTGTCCACGAGAGCATTGTTTATAAAACATCTTTCTCCAATACCTATTAATTGTTTATTATTTTTGAGATCCTCATTCATATCACAAATATTCTGATAGAAATCATTACCCATTACATAACAATTTTGGATTATAGTTCCCTCACCTATTCTGGATCTAATACCAATCACGGAATGATTTATCTCTTTAGCATTCAATATACATCCTTCGGAAATTAAGGATTTGTCAACTGTTGTTTTTTGGAATTTAGATGGTGGTAATAATCTTGGTCTTGTGTAAATTTTATTATCGTTATCAAATAAATTAAATTTAGGCAAGTCTTCTGTTAATCCAATATTAGCTTCAAAAAAAGAATCTATATTACCAATGTCAGTCCAATACCCTTCATATTGGTAACTTAATATCTTTTTATGACCTACCGCTTGTGGAATAATTTCTTTACCAAAATCTTTAGTTTCTTTATTGGACATTATGTCTACCAACAATTTTTTGTTGAATATATAGATTCCCATCGAAGCCAAATAGTGTTTTCCTTCACTCTTCATTTGCTCGCTCACATCCGATTCCCAATCTGGCAACAATTCTTTTGCAGGTTTTTCAATGAAAGATTCAATACAGCTTTCGGAGTTTGTTTTTAATATTCCAAATTCAGGAGCATCTTTTGCATTTACCGGTAAGGTAGCAATCGTAATATCAGCTTCTTTTCTAATATGCTCCTCCAACATATCATTAAAATCCATTTGATACAACTGGTCTCCGGAAAGTATTAATGCATAATCAAAATCATGGTTTAAGAAATGAGGCATACATTGTCTTACTGCATCTGCAGTACCTTGAAACCAAGTAGGATTATCAGGAGTTTGTTCTGCAGCGAGAATATCAACAAAGGCATGACTAAAAATACTAAAGTTATACGTATTTTTAATGTGTGCATTTAAAGAAGCCGAGTTAAATTGCGTCAAAACAAACATTCTATAAATATCCGAATTCATACAATTTGAAATAGGAATATCCACCAATCTATATTTCCCTCCTATCGGCACAGCTGGTTTAGATCTTGTTTCTGTCAATGGGTATAATCTGGATCCTTGCCCTCCTCCTAAAATAATTGCAATAACATTTTTCTTTTTAGCTTTCATTTCTTCTTAATTATTAAATTGTACATTTCTATATATTCCTGACAGACTCTTTCCCAAGAATGATCCGTGCTCATTCCTATTTTTCTGATTTTATTTAAATGTTTCTTATCGTCATATAAATCGACTGCTCTTTGAATCGAATAACAAACATCCCCCACTGTTGCCTGATCATGACAAATTCCATTTCCATCATCTCCAAAATCAACAACCGTATCTTTTAACCCTCCTGTCCGTCGCACAATAGGAATTGTTCCATATCGCAACGAATACATTTGATTTAAGCCACATGGTTCCACTCTTGAAGGCATTAATAGAAAATCAGAGCCCGCGTAAATTAAATGTGCTAATTCTTCATTATACCCTATAAAAGTATTGTAATTACCTTTATAATCCGCCAATAAACTATTCAGTTGATTTTCAATAATTGGATTTCCAGATCCTAGAATTAAAATATTAATCTGGTTGTAATTTTCAGATAATGCAAGTGCTGCGGCATGCGGTAATAAATCTCCCCCTTTTTCTTCTAATAATCTTCCAATAAAACTAAAAAGTGGTTTTGTCGGATCTAAATTAAAGAGTTTGCATAATTTCTCTTTATTTTCTTGTTTGCCTTTTTCAAAATTTTGAATTGAATAGTTTTTCTCCAACATCGCATCTTTGGCCGGATCCCAGACTTCTATATCAATTCCGTTTAGAATTCCTCGGGATTTATACCGTACCAAATTAAATAAGGATTCCAATCCATTAGCCGAATAATTTATTTCATTTAAATAATTTGGAGAAACCGTCGTCACCGCCCAAGCACATTTAATTCCTACAGCGAGTGAATTGATACATTTATCCCATTCTAAAACATTCACATGAGCCAAATCAAACTCTGGTATGTAATGCAATTTGTCAAATCCAAACTGTCCTTGATACAAACCATTATGAATGGTAATCATAGAAGGTGTATTTCGCAGTTTTTCATATTTATGACAATACAACATCATAAAAGGAACCAAACCAGTGTGATGATCATGACAATTGATAACATCCGGAATTTCATTTCTTCCCATTATCCAATCTAAAGAGGCAATTTGAAATGATAAAAATCGTTCAATATCATCTTCATAACCATAGACATCTTTTCTGTCAAATAATTCTGCTATTTCTACTAAATACAATTCAAATCCTAGCTTATCTGTTTTTTCTTTAAGAACGCTAAAAGGAAAATTGAAACTCCCCAATTTTACATGACCCCAATGTACACATTCAAATTCATTTTCGTTTCTGAACTTTGAATCATAACAAGGGATTACAACTCTTACAAGATGCCCGGCATTATTTTGATATTTTGGTAATGCACCAACAACATCGGCTAAACCGCCAACTTTTGCTACTGGGTAACACTCTGCACTGATATGAAATATTTCCATTTATGAAATTTTGTTGTTTTTCAGTTAATTCTAATGTTATTCAGGTATTTTTTTAAACAATTCTAAATATTTATTATTTCCGTCTTTTATGTTAATCCCAATAAAAACTTTGTAAAAAATACTACTTTTATGTTTTCTAAATTTAGTAAAAAAAAATTAACATAATAACTAGCATGAAAATTTATTGAAATGACAAAAAAAACTTCTATTCATACACAATCCTTGAAAATTCCTAAGATTATCTTATTAACTAGTAAATTAATCTCTTTTATTTCGCCAAAACTAATTACATTATTTGCTGCTAAACTGTTTACTAGGCCTATAAAACATAAAATTCCAAAAAGAGAATTGGAAATGGATCGTAATAGTATCCAACAGCTAATCAACATTCCCGCATTTGATAAAGAGGTAATGGTATATAATTATGGAAAAAGTGAAAAGAAAATTTTATTAGTTCACGGTTGGTCTGGACGCGGAACACAATTATTTAAAATAGCTGACGAATTACTGAAAGCTGGATTTTCCACAATTAGTTTTGATGCACCCGCACATGGAAAATCACCTGGAAAAAATACTATTATGGTTGATTTTATTGCTGCAATTTTAGAGATTGACAAGCAATTTGGTCCTTTCGAAGCTGCAATTGGTCATTCATTAGGAGGAATGTCAGTTTTAAATGCCATAAAAAAAGGATTAAAAGTTAATCATGCCGTTGTTATCGGCAGTGGTGATGTTGTACAAGATATCATGGATGATTTTGTAGCAAAATTAAAATTGAAATCCAGTATAAGTACTCGTTTACGATTGCATTTCGAAAAGAAATATAAGGAAGATATGAATAGTTTTTCCGCTTATTTAGCTGCAAAAGAAACTACGATTCCGGTTTTAGTTATCCATGACAATAATGATCCCGAAGTTCCGGTAACAGCAGGAATACACATTCACAAATACCTAAAAAATGGAACATTATTTCTAACCGATGGATTAGGACATAGAAAAATTCTTGGTAATCCTAAAGTAATTGAAAAAACAGTTCAATTCATTCAAAACAAATAGCTGTATTACTACGTTATAAAAAAAAAAAAAAAAATCATGAAATATCCTATCGAAAAAACAGAACAAGAATGGAAAGAAGAATTAGGAGTGGAACGCTATCGAATTCTTCGTCAAAAAGGAACTGAGTACCCACACACAGGAACATATAACCTACATTACGAAAAAGGAACATATTGCTGTGGAGCCTGTGGAGAAGCATTGTTTGAAAGCAATTCCAAATTTGATGCGCATTGCGGTTGGCCTTCATTTGACGAATCCATTCTTGGCAAAGTACAATACATTTCGGATGTGACACATGGTATGAAACGTACTGAAATTCTTTGTGCTAATTGTGGCAGCCACCTCGGACACGTATTTGATGACGGACCTACAAAAACAGGACAACGGTATTGCGTAAATTCATTATCAGTAGACTTTAAAAAATAATGCTATGGACTTATTTGGAAACTCAACTGATTGGGCTAAAAAATTAGAACCAATTCTAACAAAATACAAAGGAAAAAAACATCCGTTAGACCATCATAATTTATACCAATTATTGGTAATGGTTGTTTTATCAGCTCAAGACTCTGATGCTCATATCAATAAAATTGCACCTGCCTTATTTGAAGCTTATCCTAATATGGAAAGTTTGGCCGTATCAAATCTGGATGCATTAATTCCTTACATCTCTAGTGTCAGGAATTTTGGCAATAAAGCCAAATGGTTATTGGAAATTGCTCAAACCATCCAAAAAGACAAAAACATTCCGCTCACCATGGAGGATTTAGTTGCCTTAAAAGGCATTGGACGAAAATCAGCCAATGTAATTATGCGTGAGGCAAAAATTCCTGCGCAAGGAATTATAGCTGATTTACATGTTATTCGCGTTGCACCCAGAATTGGAATAATTACCGAAACCAAAGATGGAATTAAAGCCGAAAAACAACTCATGCAACTACTCCCAAATGAAATCTGGGGCGAAATTGGAATGGCAATTTCATTCCTGGGGAGAGAAATTTGCCGTCCGACACCCAAATGCCCAGAATGTCCTATTAATTCGATATGTAAATATTATAAGGAGCATTATCAATAGTATTTGGGGTTTATCCTGAAGATGTTTCAGGGCGTGACCTTCCCGAAAAGGTCAGGTCGGGCTATCCGTTTCAAGTTCTCGTCGCATTGAGTTTGAGACTCAACGCGACTGTGGGCTTTTCACTGCTATCCCTCACGCAAAAAAGATATCTTTCTAACAGATATTTATACGAAGAATTATTTGCAACAAGCAGCCTAAACACTTATTAAACAGGTTTCTAAAAAATAAAATTCTAAATTCTGATGCTTTGAATAACCATAATTTTTCATAAAAATATCAATCCTCAATAAATACTTTCATAAAATATCACTCTATAGAGTTATAATACAAAAAATCCTTACCAAATAATGACAAGGATTCTTTAAACGAAGTCCATAAGTATGCTCTAATTTAAATTCAGATAACTTTTATAATAAAAAGAAAGTTCTTATAATAATCAAAAATAAAAAAACTTCAGCCAGCGTTAGCCAACTGAAGTTTCATGTACTCAGAGCGGGACTTGAACCCGCACGAACATTGCTGTTCACTGGATTTTAAGTCCAGCGTGTCTACCAATTTCACCATCCGAGCATTATGTGGTACCTCCAGGGATCGAACCAGGGACACATGGATTTTCAGTCCATTGCTCTACCATCTGAGCTAAGGTACCAATATACTTTCCTTATAATGAAAGTATGAATAAAAAACCCCGTTCGTTAGAACAGGGTTTTTAAAGAAAGGCGACGACATACTCTCCCACATAACTGCAGTACCATCTGCGCAGGCGGGCTTAACTACTCTGTTCGGGATGGGAAGAGGTGAGCCCCGCCGCAATAACCACCTTAAG